>NZ_AZSJ01000003.1:765000-1478744 GCF_000516555.1 Afipia sp. P52-10
TGGTTGTCCACACCGCATGATGTCGAAAATCGCAAAGTCGAACGAGGTCGTCATGGCGCTGCGCACCTTTTTGTTCGATCGTCTTGCGTCCGGAGGGGTCGCGTAACATCGAGAGGCGGTCGTCCACGGCCAGCGATACTGGCCGGCGTGAATGATTTGCTTTGATGCAGGCGCCCGGTCTACTTGTGGGCCCCGCCCTTCTCCTCGGAGAAGAACGGGGCAGACGATGATGGGGTTGTTGAAGGGGATGGCGGTTTGAGCCACGGCACGCAAGGCGGGGGCAACCACGGACGCGCGGCAACCGGGACGATCGATCTCGGTCATGAGCCGCCGCTCTCCGTCAACGGCACCGATGCGACCTTCATCGACCGCCGCCGCGTGTCGGTGCAGTGGTTCAGCGGCACGATCCTGACCGGTCTCTGCGGCGCGGCCTTGATTGGCGGCGCCGTTTTCACAGCCCTCGACGGCGAAACCACCTTCGCGCACGTGCCTGAACGTCTGGAGGGCGCGCTGCGCGGCGCCTTTAGCGCCAACGAGCGCGGCACCACCCGCAAGACCGACCGGCTGCCGCCGCCGAGCGAAAGCTCCGCCGCGCGCCAGGTGATCCGGGTCTCGACGGTCGCCCGCGCCGGCAACCGCGACATCATGCGGGTGCGTCCCTTCATCAGGATTTCCGGCAACCTGTCGCTTGCCAGCAGCGAGTTGTCGTCGAAGATCCCGGCCTTCAATGCGCAGCGGCTGCTGACCGATGTCGGCTCGCCGTCGTCGGCCTCCGGCGAGGAGCAGCAGAGCGCGGAGAGCGCCGAGCCCGACGCCGAAGTCTCGTTCGTCACGCGCGATCTCGCGCCGCTGCTGCCAAAGGCGAAGATCGCCACCGCGATTGCGATCGACGATGTCGTCATGCGGGTGCGCGAGGCCTCGAACTGGCGCAACAACGGCAGCACCTCGGGCGTCCGTTATGCCGCGGCCGCCTCGCCTGCCGACATGCGGATGGCGTACGCGGCCGAAGGTCAGATCGATCCTTACGCCGGCTTCGAGGCACGGGTGGTGCCGGAGAACGTGACGCTGCTCGGCAAGACCAAGGATCAGGTCACCGGCGGCAACCCGTCCACCGAGCGCGTCCATCTCGTCAAGAAGGGTGAAAGCGTCGCCAGCATTCTGCGCGATCAGGGCGCTTCGCCGGAAGAGATCAAGGCCATCGTGGCCCAGCTCGGCGCCCGCGGCAAAGACGGCGGCCTCAAGGAAGGCCAGAAACTGCGGATCCTGATGATGCCGCCGGGGCCAGGCCGCAAGCCGCAGGCCTGCCGCGTCGTGATCGCCAACGAAACCGCCGTGGAGGCGGTGGTCGCCCTCTCCGACCTCGGCAAATACGTCAATGTCGATGTCTCCAGCCTCAACATGCCGACGGCCACGGCAGAAGCGAGCACCGATGACGACGAGGAGGATGACGGCACCGGCATCCGCCTCTACCAGAGCATTTACGAGACGGCGCTGCGCAACAAGGTCCCCGCGCCCGTCATCGAGGACATGATTCGCGTCTATTCCTACGACGTCGACTTCCAGCGCCGGGTGCAGGCCGGCGATTCGTTCGAAGTCTTCTTCGCCGGCGAAGACGAAACGCCGACCCCCGACGCCAAGAACGAAGTGCTGTTCGCCTCGCTCACGGTCGGTGGCGAAACCAAGAAATATTATCGCTTCCAGACGCCGGACGACGGCATCGTCGATTACTATGACGAGACCGGAAAGAGCGCGAAGAAATTCCTGGTGCGCAAGCCGGTCAACAACGCGACGATGCGCTCAGGCTTCGGCTCGCGCCGTCACCCGATCCTCGGCTTCTCCCGCATGCACACCGGCGTCGATTGGGCCACGGGCTACGGCACCCCCATTTTCGCCTCCGGCAACGGCGCGATCGAGAAGATCGGCTGGGAAGGCGGCTACGGCAAATACATCCGCATCAAGCATCCGAACGGCTATGAGACCGCCTACGGCCACATGTCCGCGTTCGCCAAGGGGATGGAAGTCGGCAAGCGCGTCCGCCAGGGCCAGGTGATCGGCTATGTCGGCTCCACCGGCCTCTCGACCGGCGCTCACGTCCACTACGAAATCCTGGTGAACGGCCGCTTCGTCGATCCGATGCGCGTCCGCCTGCCGCGCGGCCGCTCGCTCGAAGGCACGATGCTCACCGCCTTCGAGCAGGAGCGCGATCGCCTCGAAGGCATCATGAACAACCGCGGCAGCAGCCCGCGCCTGGCACAAGGCCAGGCCGATACGCCGATCACCCGCAGCATCACGCCGCGCTGATCTGAGTCCTCCTCCATAAGGGTCTTAGCGACTCCGCGCCGCCGGCGATTGGCAGCGGCGTGAGCCCGTTCGCGCTGCGATCCGGCTTGCCATCGCCGCAGCGCGCGCGAATACTCGGCCAACGAAAACAAGCCTTCCGGGAGGTTGCCCATGGAGTTGCCGATGGGATTGCCGATGGTGCGTTGTTTGACGTTCTGCGCGGCGCTGTCTGCTGCGGCTTTCGCTAGTCCCTCCAGTCCTGTGCTTGCGCAAAGCTACGAAGCGACCCGGCTGGTGCCGGGTTCGGCCTTCCATGGCGTGCACGGCCTTGGCATCGACAAGAGCGGACGGCTGTTCGCCGGCAGCGTCGCCGGCGCCGCGCTGTACGAGGTTGATCGCGCCGCCGGCACCGCGAAAATCGCCGTCCCCTCGCCCGAGGGCATGGCCGACGACATCGCCTTCGCCCCCGACGGGACGATGGCCTGGACCGCGTTCCTGATCGGCGACATCTACGCCCGCAAGGACAATGGGCCAGTGAAAAAGCTGGCGTCCGGCCTGCCCGGCATCAACTCGCTGGCCTTCCGCAAGGATGGCCGGCTGTATGCGACCCAGGTGTTCCTCGGCGATGCGCTCTATGAGATCGACGTCGAAGGCACGCAGCCGCCACGCAAGATCATGGACAAGATGGGCGGCCTGAACGGCTTCGAGTTCGGCCCCGATGGCCTGCTCTACGGTCCGTTGTGGTTCAAGGGCCAGGTGGTCAAGGTCGATGTCGACAAGCCCGAGCTGACGGTGGTGGCGGACGGCTTCAAGGTCCCGGCCGCCGTCAACTTCGATTCCAAGGGCAACCTCTGGGTGGTCGACACCGCTGTCGGCCAGCTTGTCCGCGTCGATCCCAAGACCGGCGCGAAGACCGTGGTGGCGCAGCTGAAAGCGTCGCTCGACAATCTCGCCATCGATGCGAACGACCGCATTCTCGTGTCCAACATGGCCGACAACGGCATCCAGGAGATCGATCCGGCGACGGGCGCCGTCAAGCAGATCATCATCGGCAAGCTGGCGCTGCCGGGCGGCATCGCCGTGGTATCCGACGGGGCGAAGGACACCGTCTACGTCGCCGACGTCTTCGCCTATCGCACGATCAACGGCGACACCGGCGAGGTCAGCGAACCGGCGCGCATGCACGCCGACGGCACCGTGCTGGAATATCCGATGAGCGCCACGGCGAGGGGCGACGTCGTGGTGCTGTCGAGCTGGTTCACCGGCACCGTGCAGGTGATCGACCGCAAGACCCACAAGACGCTGGAGATGCTGCACGACTTCAAGGCGCCGCACGATGCGATCCGCCTCGCCGACGGCAGCATCCTGGTCAACGAGCTCGGCACCAAGTCGCTGGTGCGCGCGAGCGGCGCGCACGGCAAGGACCGCAAGACCGTGATCGGCGACCTGGCCGGACCAATCGGCCTGGTCGAGGGGCCGAACAACAGCGTCTACCTCACCGAGGCGTTCGCCGGCCAGGTGTCGCGGGTCGATCTGACGAGCGGCACCAAGACCGTGGTGGCGAAGGAGTTGAAGGCACCGGAGGGGATCGCGCTCGCGCCGGACGGCAGGCTCATCGTCGCGGAGGTCGGCGCCAGGCGCGTGGTCGCGATCGATCCGCAAACCGGCACCGTCACCGAACTGGCCGGCAACCTGCCGATCGGACTTGCCGCAACGCCGGGCGGCCTGCCGACCAACATTCCGACCGGCGTCGGGGTCGGCGCCTCGGGTGCGATCTACGTCTCCTTGGATGTCGAAAACGCGATCTACAAGCTAACGAAGAAATAGGCCGCCCGCGTGGGCGGCCGTAGATGACGACGGGCGCCGGAAACGGGCACCCGTCGTTGTTTCAGCCAGGCAACATCGCAAGCTCAGTGCTTGGTGCGCTTGCCGCCGACGGCAGCCTTGACCGTCGCCTGCCGCTCGAAAGTATCGTCGTCGGCGTGCGCGACGGTCTCGCCGTTGAAGCTGAGGCCGCTGCGCCCGGCATCGATCGTCACCGTCTCGCCGTCCTTGACGTCGCCCGCAAGGATCAACTCGGCCAGCGGATCCTGCACGCTGCGCTGGATCACCCGCTTCAGCGGACGGGCGCCATAGGCCGGGTCCCATCCCTTCTCTGCGAGCCAGTCGCGCGCAGCCGGCTCCAGGTCGAGCACGATCTTGCGCTCCTCCAACAGCTTCGACAGCCGCCTCATCTGGATATCGACGATCTTGCCCATCTCGCTCTTCTGCAAGCGGTGGAACAGGATGATCTCGTCGACGCGGTTGAGGAATTCGGGGCGGAAGCTCGCCCGCACCACCGTCATCACCTGATCGCGCACCGCCTCGGTATCCTCGCCTTCCGGCTGGTTGACCAGGAATTCGGCGCCGAGGTTCGACGTCATGATGATCAGCGTGTTGCGGAAATCGACCGTGCGGCCCTGACCGTCGGTCAGGCGACCGTCGTCGAGCACCTGCAGCAGCACGTTGAACACGTCCGGATGCGCCTTCTCGATCTCGTCGAACAGGACCACCTGATACGGCCTGCGCCGCACGGCTTCCGTCAGCGCGCCGCCCTCGTCGTAGCCGACATAGCCCGGAGGCGCGCCGATCAGCCGAGCCACGGAGTGCTTCTCCATGTACTCGGACATATCCATGCGGATCAGCGCGGTCTCGTCGTCGAACAGATACTCGGCCAACGCCTTGGTCAGCTCGGTTTTGCCGACGCCGGTCGGACCTAAGAACATGAACGAGCCGATCGGCCGGTTCGGGTCCTGCAGGCCGGCGCGCGCGCGGCGTACCGCGGTCGAAACCGCCTTCACGGCCTCGGCCTGACCGATGACGCGCTTGGCGAGCTGGTGCTCCATCTTGAGCAGCTTCTCCTTCTCGCCTTCCAGCATCTTGTCGACCGGCACGCCGGTCCACCGCGAGACGACCTGGGCGACGTGGTCGGCGGTGACCGCCTCTTCCACCATGGCGCCCTTGTCCTCGTTGGCCTCGATGCTGGCGAGCTTCTTCTCGAGCTCGGGGATGCGGCCATAGGCCAATTCGCCCGCGCGCTGATATTCGCCCTTGCGCTGCGCATTGGCGAGCTCGATCCGCAGCTGATCCAGCTCGGTCTTCAGCTTCTGCGCATCCGAGAGCTTGCTCTTCTCTGCGCGCCAGCGCGAGGTCAGGTCGGCCGATTTCTTCTCGAGCTCGGCCAGCTCCTGCTCCAGGTTCTGCAACCGGCTCTTCGAGCCCGCGTCCGATTCCTTCTTCAGCGCCTCCTGCTCGATGCGCAGACGCACGATCTCGCGATCGATCGAATCGAGCTCCTCAGGCTTGGAATCGACCTGCATCTTCAGCCGGGCCGCCGCCTCGTCCACCAGGTCGATGGCCTTGTCCGGCAGGAAGCGATCAGTGATGTAGCGGTTCGACAACGTTGTGGCCGCCACCAGCGCGCTGTCGGTGATGCGCACGCCGTGGTGCTGCTCGTACTTGTCCTTCAGCCCGCGCAGGATCGAGATGGTGTCCTCGACCGTCGGCTCCGACACGAACACGGGCTGGAAGCGTCGCGCGAGCGCTGCATCCTTCTCCACATGCTTGCGATACTCGTCGAGCGTGGTTGCGCCGATGCAGTGCAACTCGCCACGCGCCAGCGCAGGCTTCAGCAGGTTCGACGCATCCATCGCGCCGTCCGCCTTGCCGGCGCCGATCAGCGTGTGCATCTCGTCGATGAACAGGATGATGCCGCCCTCGGCGCTGGTGACCTCCTGCAGCACGGACTTCAGCCGCTCCTCGAACTCGCCACGGTACTTCGCGCCGGCGATCAGCGCGCCCATGTCGAGCGACAAGAGCTTCTTGTCCTTCAGGCTCTCCGGCACGTCGCCATTGACGATCCGCTGGGCGAGGCCCTCGACGATGGCGGTCTTGCCGACGCCGGGTTCGCCGATCAGCACCGGATTGTTCTTGGTCCGGCGCGACAGCACCTGGATGGTGCGGCGGATCTCCTCATCGCGGCCGATCACCGGGTCGATCTTGCCGTCGCGCGCCGCCTGCGTCAGGTCGCGCGCATATTTCTTCAGCGCGTCATAAGCGTTCTCGGCCGTCGGGCTGTCCGCCGTGCGGCCCTTGCGCAACGCGTTGATCGCGGCATTGAGGTTCTGCGGCGAGACGCCACCCTTGGTGAGAATCTGACCGGCCTCCGAATCCTTGTCCAAGGTCAGCGCCAGCAACAGGCGCTCGACCGTGACGAACCCGTCACCGCCCTTCTCGGCCGCCTTCTCGGCGGCATCGAACAGACGCGCGGTCGCCGGCGCCAGATAGACCTGACCCGCGCCGCTGCCGGAGACCTTCGGCAGGCGGTTCAACGCATCTTCGGTCGCCTTGAGGATGGCGCGCGAATTGCCGCCGGAGCGGTCGATCAGACCGCCGGCGAGCCCTTCCGGGTCGTCGAGCAACACTTTGAGGATGTGAAGTGGGGTGAACTGCTGGTGGCCCTCGCGGGTCGCCAGCGTCTGCGCCGACTGGATGAAGCCGCGCGAACGCTCGGTGTACTTTTCTATATTCATAAAAACTGCCCTTCCCTCGGCCTGCGAGTCCGCCCCGAAAGCACGGAACCCGCATCGTCATTGGGTTTCCACGCCCGGCGCTGATGTCCGTCAGCCCGGCGCGGCCGTCACCGTCCCGTCTGGGCCCGGCTTGTGAGTGATGTGGGATGGCATCGCAGGAATTTGAAGGCCCGGTTTTCGAATTCGCTCGCGTTTGAGTAAGCTCCAAGCCCGTCCGGCCTGGCTGACGCCGGCACCACATCGCCGCGCTGGCCCTGAACGTCAGGAACGACTAGAAACAGCCATGATCGCGCAAGCCACCATCCAGAGCATCTACCGCTATCCGGTGAAGGGACTGACGCCCGAACCGCTCGACGCCGTCGCCCTGACCAAGGGCCGGCCGCTGCCGAACGACCGCGCCTATGCCATCGAAAACGGACCGAGCGGGTTCGATCCGGCCGATCCGAAGTATTTCCCCAAGGCCTATTTCCTGATGCTGATGCGAAACGAGCGGCTGGCTGCGCTGCGCACCCGCTTCGACGATGACAGCCGCGTCCTGACCGTCCACCACGACGGTGCGGAGGCCGCGCGCGGCAACCTGGAAACGGCCGAGGGCCGGGCGGCGATCGAGGCGTTCTTCGCCAGCTATTCGGCCGGCGACCTGAAGGGCCCGCCCAAGGTGCTCAGCGGCGGCGAGCATAGCTTCTCGGACGTCGCCAAGAAGGTGGTCTCGATCATCAATCTCGCAAGTGTAGCCGCCCTGGAAGACCTGGTCGGCCAGCCGGTCGATCCCCGCCGCTTTCGCGCCAACCTCTACGTCCGCGGCTGGCCGGCGTGGGCGGAATTCGACCTGCTCGGCAAGACCCTGGCGATCGGCGACGCGAGGCTGTCGGTGGTCAAGCGGATCGTCCGCTGCGCCGCCGTCAACGTCGATCCGGAAACCGGCGCCCGTGACCTCAATCTGCCGCAGACGATGATGCGCGCGCTCGACCATGCCGACTGCGGCATCTATGCGGAGGTCATCGCCGACGGCCGGATCGCCATAGGCGACGCCATCGCCGAAAGCGAACCCGCCTTGATCTGAGCTCTGGAGCGGGCCGAATCCCATGACACAGACATGGATCGCCAGCCGCTCAACACGATCGCGCAGTCGAACGTCAGCCTGATCGCCCCCATGGAGCGATGAACGTCACGCCATAACGTCAAGAAGAAACATCAAGGGAGACGGCCATGCCCTACGCCACGAGCAGCGACAACGTCCGGCTCTATTTCGAGGAGGCAGGCTCCGGAACGCCGATCATCTTCCTGCACGAGTTCGCGGCCGACCACACCAATTGGGAGCCGCAGATGCGCTATTTCTCGCGGCGGCACCGGTGCATCGCCTATTCGGCGCGCGGCTATACGCCGTCGGACGTGCCTGCCTCGCACGAGGTCTACACCTACACGCATTTCTACAGCGACGCGCTCGCCGTGCTCGATCATCTCAAGATCGACACCGCGCATTTCGTCGGGCTGTCGATGGGCGCGTATTCGTCGCTGCAGATCGGCATCAACGCGCCGCAGCGGGCGCGATCGCTGACGCTCGCGGGCGTCGGCTCGGGCTCCGATCTCGCCGCTCTCGACGCCTATCGCGAGCAATGCCAGGCCAATGCCGACCAGTACCATTCGATCGGCGCGACCGAAGTCGCCAAGGCGACCCGCGAAGCGCCGAGCCGTATTCCGTTCCTGCTGAAAGACCCGCGCGGCCACAAGGATTTCTACGATTCGCTAGCGCGCCACGACTCGCGGGGCTCGGGCAACACCATGCGCAGCTTCCAGGGCGGACGGCCATCCATGTACACCCTGGAAGATGCCATCCGGACGATCCCGACGCCAACCCTGATTATCTGTGGCGACGAGGACGATCACTGCGTCGCGCCGAGCCTCTTCCTGAAGAAGACGATCCCGGCCTCGGGCCTCGCGATGTTCCCGAAGTCCGGCCACGTGCTGAACCTGGAAGAGCCGTCGCTGTTCAACGAGACGCTCGACCGCTTCATCGGCCTCGTCGAGGCCGGGCACTGGCCGCCGCGCGATCCACGATCGGTGCGCGCCTAGCATGATCGCTTGACATCGAACCTATATGGTGAAGCGCTCTTTACCTCTCCCTCAAGGGAGAGGTCGCGCGGCGCGCCGGGTGAGGGTGTCACTCACGGCCGAGAGGTTCGATCCCTCACCCCAACCCTCTCCCGCTGGGAAGAGGGCGCACGCGATCCACTTCAGTCTGAAACAATCACGATTTAGCGCATCTTGCCGGCACGGCTGAGCAGGAACACGCCCTGCTCGCCGAACAGATTCCAGAACCACCACGGCGCGTTCAGGCGCAGCGGCGTGCCCCAGCCGTCGAGCGCGACGGCGCGGTCCATCGACGCGTCGATCTCATCGCAGAGCTGCACGAAATCCTTGATCGTGCAGAAATGGATGTTGGCGGTGTCGTACCAGCTCGCCGGCAGATTGTCGGTGCGCGGCATCTGGCCCTTGAACAGCAATTGCAGCCGCATCCGCCAGTGGCCGAAATTCGGGAACGAGACGATGCCGTGCCGGCCGATCCGCAGCATGTGCTCGAGCACCACCCGCGGCTGCCGCGTCGCCTGCAGCGTCTGCGACAGGATCACATAATCGAAGGCATCGTCGGGATAATCCGCAAGGTCGGTGTCGGCGTCGCCCTGGATGACGGCAAGCCCCTTCGCCACGCAGCGGTTGACGCCCTCGCGTGACAGCTCGATGCCGCGTCCATCGACGCCGCGCGTCTCCAGAAGCCGCAGCAGATCACCGTCGCCGCAGCCGACATCGAGCACGCGCGAGCCGGATTCGACCATTGCCGCCACCAGCAGATGGTCGGCGCGGTGCGGCTTCTGCGCAGCGTCCGCCGGCGGCACAGTCGCGCCGGCCTTCGCCGCTGCCTCGCGCAGCGCAGTCGTCTCGGTCACCGCCATCGCCTCACCCTTTCCGCGGCAGGCCGCGTGCAGCCGCGCCGGATTCGAGGAAGGCGCGGACGATGTCGAAGAACTCCGGCAGATCGAGCAGGAACGCGTCATGGCCCTTGTCGGTCTCGATCTCCGCGAACGACACGCGCGCACCGCCGGCATTGAGGGCATGCACGATCGCCCGCGACTCCGACGTCGGAAACAGCCAGTCGCTGGTGAACGACACCACGCAGAATCGCGTCCGCGTATTGCGGAAGGCCTCCGCCAGCACCCCGTCATGATCGGCAGCGATGTCGAAATAGTCCATCGCCCGCGTCAGGTAGAGATAGGTGTTGGCATCGAAGCGATCGACGAACGACGAGCCCTGGTGGCGCAGATAGCTCTCGACCTCGAAATCCGCATCGAACGAAAACGTCGGCATCGCCCGATCCTGCAGCTTCCGCCCGAATTTCCGGTGCAGCGCCGGATCCGACAGGTAGGTGATGTGCGCGGCCATGCGAGCGACGCTCAGCCCGCGACGCGGCACGATGCCTTCGGCGAAATAGCGGCCGCCGCGCCAGTCCGGATCGGCCATCACCGCCTGACGGCCGACCTCGTGGAAGGCGATGTTCTGCGCCGAATGCCGCGTGCTGCAGGCTACCGGCAAGGCCGAGAACACCCGCTGCGGATAGGCGGACGCCCATTGCAGCACCTGCATGCCGCCCATCGAGCCGCCGACGACGGCGAACAACGTGTCGATGCCGAGGCGATCGAGCAGCATCGCCTGCGCGCGCACCATGTCGGGGATCGTGATGACCGGAAAATCCAGGCCCCACAGTTCGCCCGTGCTCGGGTTGGTCGAGAACGGCCCGCTCGAGCCCATGCAGCCGCCGAGCACGTTCGAGCAGATCACGAAATAGCGGTCGGTATCGATCGGCTTGCCGGGACCGATCATCACGTCCCAGGAGCCGGGCTTGCCGGTGACGGGATGCACATTGGCGACATGCTGGTCGCCGGTCAGCCAGTGACAGATCAGGATGGCATTGGTCTTGTCGGCATTGAGCGTGCCGTAGGTCTGGTAGGCGAGTTGAAACGGCGCCAGCGCCACGCCGCAGTCGAGTTGCAGCGGCTGATCGGGCCCGAACGTCATCACCAGCGACGACGGATCGTCCGCCTCGCGACGCGGCGTCGCTCTCGAACTCGGTAACGGCTGCACAGTCACCATCTCGGCCTCTTCGGGGGTGGTCGCGCCATCCGGCGCGCACCCTTGTCGTCGTCAGCCCCCGCCAAGCCAATAAAAAACCGGCCTGAACGGGAGGTTCGGCCGGGATCACGTTCCCCGGCCTGTTTAGCGAGTTATTTAACGTGGCTGCAAGCCGGCCGGCTCAAATGACCACGGAGTGGGTTAGGGTTTTAGTCTTCGTCCGCCACCGCGTCAAGGCAAGGCCCGCGCGCGCAGCGGGTGCCGCCGCCTCCGTCCGGCGTAAATTTATCAATGTTTTCTTTGCTTTCGCCGTCCGTCTTTCCTATCAATGCGGCCAGCGCGGCTCGGGCTCCGACGCCATTGCCGCGCTTTTGAGGGTTTCCATGTCGAAATCGCCGGCCCCCGCGCCTCAACAGCAGGACACGCAGGTTTCGTTGCAGGACCTGCGCCAGGAGATCGATCGCATCGACGAGGCGATGCACGGTCTTTTGATGGAGCGCGGCCAGATCATCGACCGCCTGATCGCGGTGAAGAAGACCGAGGAGGTCGGCTCCGCCTTCCGCCCCGCACGCGAGGCGGGCATGATGCGCCGGCTGGTGGAGCGCCACAAAGGCATGCTGCCGCTTGACACGGTCGAGAGCATCTGGCGCGTCATCATCTCCACCTTCACTTATGTCCAGGCGCCGTTCTCGATGCATGCCGACCTGTCTGCGGGCGACTCGGCGATGCGCGATTCCGCCCGCTTCCATTTCGGCTTCACCGTGCCGTTCGTGCCGCATTTCAGCGCCGCGGCCGCGGTCGAGGCTGTCGCAAAGTCCAAGGGCGATCTCGCGCTGGTGTCGGCGACCGACAGTCGCGCCGCATGGTGGACCGCGCTCGAGCCTGCGAACGCGCCGAAGATCATCGCCCGGCTGCCGTTCCTGGAGCGCGCCGACCATCCGGCCGCGCTGCCGGTGTTCGTGATTTCGCGGGTCGCCGACGACGCCTTCGTCACCGAGGTCGAGATGGTTTCGATCCGTGTGTCCGGCTGGAGCGCCGAGGTGGCCCGCGCGATCTCGCCGATCGCCGAAGTGGTGGCGGTGCCCGATACCGCTTTCGACGGTGCCGTGCTGCTCGTCTCCATCACCACGCCCGACGGGCTGGAACGGCTGAAATCAGCCCTGATCGGAGCGGGGGCCTCGTTGCGCTCGAGTGCCCTCGTCGGCAGCCATGCGAGCCGCTATAGGGTGCCGGCCAACGGCGTCCATCGACACGTCTGACCGCTGCCGACAGACCGCTTTCATAACCCAACCGATGTCGAGGCCCTGCGCCTTCAAGAGCAAGTCCGGAGTTCAAGTCCATGTCCCGTCCGATGCCGCGTCCTGGCGTTCTCGATATTGCCCCCTATGTTCCGGGCAAGAGCGAAGCTCCGGGCGTCGCCAAAGTCTACAAGCTGTCCGCCAACGAGACCCCACTCGGCCCCTCGCCAAAGGCGATCGCCGCGTACCGGGACTGTGCGGCCCATCTTGAGGACTATCCGGAAGGCTCTTCCCGGGTCTTGCGCGAGGCGATCGGCAAGGGCTTCGGCCTCGATCCGGATCGGATCATCTGCGGCGCCGGCTCCGATGAGCTGCTGAACCTGCTCGCCCACACCTATCTCGGGCCGGGCGACGAAGCGATCATGACCGACCACTGCTTCCTGGTCTATCCGATCGCCACTATGGCGAACGGCGGCAAGAGCATCGTCGTGCCGGTGAAGGACTTCGTGACCGACGTGGATGCGATCCTCGCCGCCGTCACGCCGCGCACGAAGATCGTCTGGGTCGCGAACCCGAACAACCCGACCGGAACCTACGTGCCGTTCGATGAATTGAAGCGGCTGCAACGCAACCTGCCGCCGCATGTGCTGCTGGTGATCGATGCGGCCTATTCGGAGTACGTCTCGCGCAACGACTACGAGGCCGGCATCGAACTCGTGGCCACCACCGAGAACACGGTGATGTGCCGGACGTTCTCGAAGATTCACGGGCTTGCATCGCTGCGGGTCGGCTGGATGTACGGTCCCGGCCACCTGATCGACGCGGTCAACCGGATCCGCGGGCCGTTCAACGTCTCGACGCCAGCGATGCAGGCGGCGATCGCCTCGCTCGCCGATACCGACTACATCGCCAGGGCGCGCGCGCACAACGACCAGTGGCTCAACTGGCTCACCGAAGAGATCAGCAAGCTCGGGCTGAAGGTGACGCCGAGCGTCGCCAACTTCGTGCTGATCCACTTCCCGCAGGAGAAGGGCAGGACCGCCGACGATGCCGACGCCTTCCTGACCAAGCGCGGGCTGATCCTGCGTGCCTTGAAGAACTACAAGCTGCCGCATGCGCTGCGTCTGACCGTCGGCACCGAGGAGGCGAACCGCCTCGTGGTTGCGGCTCTGCGCGAATTCGTGGGGGCCTGAGTGACGAGAACGCCGCTGTTCAACCGCGTCGCGATCATCGGCCTCGGCCTGATCGGCTCGTCGATCGTCCGCGGCGCCATGGCGCTCGGACTTGCGACGGAGCTCGTCACCACCGACGCATCCGCCGATGTCCGGCAACGTGCGGCGGAGCTTGGCCTCGGCCATCGTATCGCCGGCTCGAGCGCGGAAGCCGCTAACGATGCCGATCTGGTGATCGCCTGCGTGCCGGTCGGCGCCTGCGGCGCGGTCGCCAAGGAGATCGCGCCGCATCTGAAAGCCGGCGCGATCGTGTCCGATGTCGGCTCGGTGAAGACCGCCGTGCTGAAGGACATGGCGCAGTATCTGCCCGATACGGTCGACTTCATCCCGGCGCATCCGGTGGCCGGCACCGAGCACTCCGGTCCCGATGCCGGCTTTGCCGAACTGTTCGTCAACCGCTGGTGCATTCTGACACCGTCGGAGCAAGCTGCACCGGAGGCGGTGGAGCGGCTGAAGGCGTTCTGGCAGGCGCTCGGCGCCAATGTGGAGACGATGACGGCCGAGCACCACGACCTGGTGCTCGCCATCACCAGCCACCTGCCGCACCTGATCGCCTACACCATCGTCGGTACGGCGGAAGAGCTCGAAGGCGTCACCGAATCGGAAGTGCTGAAATTCTCCGCCGGCGGCTTCCGCGACTTCACCCGCATCGCCGCCTCCGATCCGACCATGTGGCGCGACGTGTTCCTGAACAACAAGGACGCCGTGCTGGAAATGCTCGGCGAATTCCAGGAAGACCTGTCGAAGCTGACCCGTGCGATCCGCCGCGGCGACGGCGAAGCGCTGTTCGATCACTTCACCCGCACCCGCGCGATCCGTCGCGGCATCGTCAACATCGGTCAGGATGCGGCGGGCGCCGACTTCGGCCGCCCGCATCCGCACCTGCCGCCGAAGGACGACGGCAAGTCCTGAGACCGATGGCGCAGGGCCCGCTCAGAACAGCGCCGGGCTCTGCGCGAACCGGATCGGCCCGAGGAAGACGGCCCCCTCGCTGAAGCGCAGCGGGAAGGATTGCGCGGGCCGCCCCTCCAACTCGGTCTTCTGCCCGAGCATGCCGATGCCGGCCTGCAATGCTGCCGGCGCCTTCTGGCGCACGAGATTGCCGAGCCCAGGGATCATCTTGTCCAGCGCCCCCATCGCCCTGTCGACCTGCTCGGCCTTCAGCCCCGGCGCAAGCTGATCCAGCGTCGCCTGCGGCACGCCCTGCTCGAGAATCTTGTCGAGTCCCAGCGCCGGCACGATCTTGTCGAGACCGGCCACGGTCATCTGCAGCTCACCGTCGAGGAAGCCTTGCGGCGAGATCCCGAGCGAACCGGTCGCGACCGCGAGCAACGTCCCCTGCTGCAAGCGCGACTGCACGACCTCGATCCGCCCGTCGGCAGCCTGAATCTCGCGGAAGCGCTCCGGCCACGGCTTCGGGCGGAAATCCTTCAGACCCCGCAACCGCGCCTGGGTGGTCATGTCGAATGCCTCGCCGAGCACCGGATGCAGCGCATCGGCGCTCGCCTGCACGAGCTGCCAGGCCACATCCAGCACCGGATTGTCGGCGACTGAGCCTTCGGCGATCCGGCCGTGCAGTTCGATGTGCTTGGCACGGCCGAACGGCGTGCGCACCGCGCCCGCGCTGCGCTCCAGCACCGGATCATCCATCACGAACGACGCGCGCTGCGGCGACTGCGGCAGGCCGTAGACGCTGGCCTGCGATTCCTTCCAGCTGAGGATCAGCGCCTGCTGCTCGCCCTCCTGGGTCAACGTCAGCGGCGAGGTGAACTCGGCGATCAGGCGCTGCGGGCTATAGATCTGCGCGACGGCGAGAATCTGGTTCAGCTCGGCCTTGCCGAGCTTGCGGCTCGCGGTCTGCGAGATCAGCTCGACATTGGCGTTGTCGCAGGTGACCTCGAAGCGGAACGGATAACCGCCGACGCCGAGCTTGCCGCAGTTGTAGACGCGGCCGGCTTGCGCCTCGCGGGCGCGCCACTGGTCGAACTGGGCCCCGACCTGCCCTGACGCGTAGAACCAGAAGCCGCTCCAGCCGATGCCGAGCAGGACGAGCAACCCAGGCATCACGAACAGCGGCCAGCGCGAGCGCCTGACGGGTGGGGTGGAATAATCTGCCATGGAAACCCTTATGTTGAGACGACGTCTTTACAGCGCTTGTCGGCGCAATCTGTGCCGAAATTGCGATCACGCCGGAGCGTTGCACCGCCGGAGGACTGCTGTTAAGCGTCCGTCATGACAGCAAAAACCGTCCCGGAACAGGACCTTCCGCACGGCGATCTGTGGATTTTCGGCTACGGCTCGCTGATGTGGCGGCCGGGGTTCGACTATCTGGAAAAGCGGCAAGCCAAGCTGATCGGCGAGCATCGCTCGCTGTGCATCTACTCCTTCGTCCATCGCGGCACCGCCGAGAAACCGGGCCTGGTGCTGGGCCTCGATCGTGGCGGCGCCTGCCAGGGCGTTGCCTTCCGCGTGGCGGAGAAGGAGCGGCTGGCGACCATTGCCTATTTGCGCGAACGCGAGCAGGTGACCAGCGTCTACCGCGAGGTGTTGCGGACGGTGTGGCTCGGTTCGGACCCGCGCGAGCGGGTCAGCGCGCTGGTCTATGTCACCGACCGCAGCCACGTCCAATATGCCGGGCGGCTGTCCGCCGAGCAGCAGCTGCACCTGATCCGGCAGGGACACGGGCACTCCGGCGCCAACACCGATTACGTGATCGAGACCGTCGCCGCGCTGGAGCGCGAGGGCTATGTCGACGCCAACCTGCATCGCCTTGCCGCCGCCCTGCGGCAGCAGACGCCGGTGCATCACAACGAGACTATTTCTCCGTGACGGGCTCGCTGCGGGGTGCGAGGGCGCCCAGCAGCCGCGCCTGCTCGCTTCGGCCTTCCTCCACCAGCCGCGCCGTCGAAGCCTCGATCGCCGCGCTGACGCGGGCCAGGAAGTCGTCGCGCGACAGACCGGGCGGCACCACCTCGAGAAACTCGACGATGATCGTGCCCGGATAGCGCATGAACGTGCGGCGCGGCCAGAACAATCCCGAGTTCAGCGCCACGGGCAGGCATTGCACGCCGCAGTCCACATAGACCTGAGCGACGCCGAATTTGTAGCGCGGCTCGGCTCCCACCGGGCGCCGCGTGCCCTCCGGGAAGATGATCAACTGCCGATCCTCGCGCACGCGGAGCCGCGCGAGCTCCGTCATCTTCGAGAGCGCGCGGGCGCCGGACGAACGATTGACCGGGATCATCTGCCCCTTCAGCAGAAACAGACCGAACAGCGGAATCCAGGTCAGTTCACGCTTGAGGATGAACAGCGGCTGGCGGAAGAGCGGCAGGAGCGCGATCGTCTCCCAGGCCGATTGATGCTTGGCCGCGACCAGCAGCGGCCCCTGCGGGATGTTCTCCAACCCGCGATACTCGACCTTGATGTTGCAGAACACGCGCAGCATCCAGATCATGCTGCGCGCCCACGATTTCGCCAGCTCGAACAGCACCTGCTTCGGCAGCACGAATGACGGGATCGCCAGCACCATGTGCACCAGCAGTGACAGATAAAATCCGACGTTGAAGGCGAGCGATCGAAAGAAGATGGCGACCATCGGAGCCCGTCAGTTGGCGACGCCGGAAGCCGGCTTGCGCGAGCTTACGACCGGACTCTGCGTCACGCCGTCGCCTGACGAGAACTCCGGCGGGTCGAGCCAGTCGTCGAGATGCATCCGCAAGCCCGCGACCAGAAACTTCGCGTACTCGGTCAGCAACAGCCGCGCCGCGGCGCCGCTCGACCACCACGGCTCATCGCGCCATTTCTCGCCGATCACCGCGAACGGGATCAACTGCGTATCGGGCATGGTGTGCGACAGCTCGTTGAGCGCACGCGGCATGTGATAGTTCGACGTGACGACGATCAGCGAGCGAAAACCGCGCTCCTGCACCCAGCGCCGCGTCTCGGTGGCGTTGCTGCGGGTGTTGACCGCCGAATAATCGAGATCAATGCAGCAGGCGAGCCAGGCGCGGTTGTCCGGCAGCGAGCGCGAAATCTCGCCGGCGCCGTTGGACCAGTGCACGCCGGAGATCAGCAGCCGCTTGCCGTAGCCGTTGGCCAGAAGCTCCACCGCATCCGAGACCCGCGACGAACCGCCGGTCAGCACGACGATGCCGTCCGCCTTCGACTTCGGCTGCGCCTCGTCCGACTCCAGCTGCGCCAGAAACCAGAAGAAGCCACCGGCAACGACGACCACGGCCACCGCCATCACGCGCAGCAGCACATGCGCGCCTCGCAACAGCGGCATCAGCGTCCAGCGCTTCCTTGGCTGACCGGCATCCAGTGACATGTTCGGCGGATTATCCTCGTTTGGTCCAGATTAGCGCAAAATCGGGCCTTGCCGGGGCACAATTGTCAAGCGTCAGTCGATCTCCGCCAGCGTCGCCAGCAAGGTATGACGTGACGACCAGGCCGTGATCATGGCGATGACGACCGCCTGCAGCACCAGTACCAGATAGCCCGACGGCCGCAGCGAGAACGTTCCGAGCAGCGCCGCGAATTGATCGCCCACCGGCGTCCCCGAGAACCAGCTGCCGATCGATTCGGCGAAGCCGAACAGAAGCACCGCGGCGCCGGCACCGATCAAGCCACCCTCCAGACCGAGCCGCAGGAAATGCCGCAGGAAATGATTGGCGATGTAGCGGTCGCCGGCGCCGACGAAATGCAGCACTTCGACGATCGGCCGGTTCGATGCCATTGCGCCGCGCGTCGCGAACGACACCGAAATGATGGTGGCGATGATGACCAGTGCCAGGATCCCGAGCCCGGCAAGGACGATGGCGTTGGTCATGGTCCGCATGCGCTCGATCCAGGCGCGATGATCGTCCACCGTCGCCGAGGGCGCCGATTGCGCCAGCCGGCTGCGCAAGGTGGCGAGATCGAGCGAAGCGCCGGGCACCACACGGGCGACGATCACCCGCGGCACCGGCAGATCGCCAAGCGAGAGCCCGGTTCCGAGCCACGGCTCCAGCAACTTGCCCGATTCCTGCTCGGTGAACGGGCGGACGTCGAGAATGCCGTCGGTCGCCGCCACCGTATCGACCACGGTGCGCACGTCGCGATCCAGATTCCGCCCTTCCGCCGGGCGCACCTGGATCGTCATCTCGCTCGCGATGTCCGACTGCCACTCGGCGGCGGCGGCGCGCACCAGCAGCACCGCGCCGGTCGTCACCGACGCAAGGAATGTCATGATCGCCACCACGGCGATCAACGCGCGGCCCGCTATCGTCGCGCGCGGCACGATCGGCGCCATGTTGCGCGTGGTCGGCGGCAGCGGCCGGCCCGGCGCCGCTTCGAAGGCGGGCCCCATCGGCGGCGGCGGCCTGGATAACGGCATCTCACTCATAGATATGCAGCCGTCCTTCGTGCAGCACCATGCGCCTGGCCGGATACTGGTCCATCAACGCGATATCGTGGGTGGCGATCACGACCGCGGTCCCGGATTTGTTCAGTTCGATAAAGAGACGCAGCAGCCGTCTTGCCAATGTCGGATCGACGTTGCCGGTCGGCTCGTCCGCGAGCAGCAGGTTCGGCCGCGCGATGACCGCCCGCGCGATGGCCGCACGCTGCTTCTCGCCGCCGGACATGATAGGCGGCAATGCGTCCATGCGATGGCCGAGCCCGACCCAGTGCAGGAGGTCGATCACTTCCCGACGATAGCTCGATTCCTCGCGTCCCATGACCCGGAACGGCAGCGCGACGTTTTCGTACGTTGTCATATGGTCGAGCAGCCGGAAGTCCTGCAGCACGATCCCGATCCGCTTGCGGAGATTGGCGATCGCATCCTTGTTCAGGCGCGACACCTCGTGGCCGAACAGGTTGACCAATCCGCGGGTCGGCCGGTGCGACAGGAACAACAGGCGCAGCAGCGAGGTCTTGCCCGCGCCCGAAGGGCCGGTCAGGAATTGGAACGACTGAGCCTTGATCTCGAAACTGAGGTCGCGCAACACCTCCGGGCCGAGCCCGTAGCGCAAACCGACATTCTCGAACCGGACCATGAGTCAGCTCCGTTCGACGTGACACGAACGCAACAAGATGGCTTTCCAATGCAGCAGGCGGCCGGCGCATATCGCCCGGTCCCCTCTGCGCCATCCATCCATAGCGGTTTTGCGGCCGTTATGGTTTCCGATTCGTTAACAGACGGCTGATAGCTTGCCGGCACCTTAAGGACGAATCGGCTTTACGCAGCGCCATGACCATCGTTTGCCCGAATTGCGAGACCTCCTACGACATCGCCCCGGAAACCCTCGGCCCGGCCGGACGGACCGTTCGCTGCGTCCGCTGCCGTCAGACCTGGCACGCGCGCATCGATGACGGCATGCGGATCGAGGCGATGGCCGCGGCCGACGGATTCCGCTCCGTCGGCGGTTCCCCTGCCGACGCGATCTCCTTCCGGACCGGAGCGGCCGACGAGGCGCCGGTGCCGCGGATCGACAGCCCGCCGATTGCCGACACCGGCACGACCGAGCACAACTGGACCGTGCTCGCCCACCAGGACGCCGCTGTCCGTCCGCGCCCGCCCCGGGCCGGCGGCTGGACGCTGCGGAGATTCACGTTCGGATCGCGCCAAGCCGGACGTTTCCGGATCACCCCGCCGATGGCGGTCGGCGCCATGGCCGCGCTGGCGGTGGCGCTGCTGATCTGGCGCAAGGACGTGGTCCGGCTGATGCCGCAGACGGCGGCCTTCTTCCAGAGCATCGGCCTCGGCGTCAACCTGCGCGACCTGGCCTTCCAGGACGTCCGAGTGATGGCGGAGATGGTGAACGGCAGCCGCGTCTTCGTCATCGAAGGCGAGATCGCCGCCACGGCGCGCAAACCGGTCGAACTGCCGCGGCTGCGCTTCGTGGTGCAGGACGAGCGCGGCGCCGACATCTACGCCTGGAACACGGTGCTCGAACAGACGGTGCTGCAACCCGGCGAACGGCTTGCGTTCCGCTCGCGCCTCGCCTCGCCGCCTGCGGACGCGCGCAACATCGTCGTCCGCTTCTTCAACAAACGCGACATCGCTTCGGGACGTGCTTGAATGGCTCGCATTCTGATCGCCGACGATGAGGAATCGATGCGCCTGCTGGTCGGGCGCGCGATTGCCATGGACGGCCACGACATCACCACCGCCGAAGACGGCGCTGAGGCGCTGGAGATCCTGCTGCGCGACGACGGCAGCTACGACCTGCTGCTGACCGACATCAAGATGCCGGTGATGGACGGGATCGCGCTGGCGCTCGCCGCTGCCCGCGACTTCCCGCAACTGACCATCTTGCTGATGACCGGCTTTGCCGACCAGCGCGAGCGCGCCTCCGGGCTCGACGCGATCGTGCATGACGTCGTCACCAAGCCGTTCGCAGTGGCCGACATCCGCGCCGCCGTGGCCGACGCGCTCGCGACCCGCCGCGCCGCCTGAGCGCTCGCCAGCCTCAATAATCCTTCAGCAGTCGTTCGAGATAGTCCAGTTCGAGCTGCGGCCGCTGCGGATCGGAGAAGCGCCGGCGCAGCTCCTCAAGGATGCGACGCACACGCTGCACGTCGATCTCGCCCGGAATCTTCACGGTCAGGTCGTCGCCGAATTCGCGGCCGCGCAACGGCCGGCCGAGCGGATCGGCATTGGCGCCGCTGTTCTGCTGCCGGCCGGCGCGGTTGGAAGGACCGTTGTCGTTCGGATTGCCGTCGCCCTGGCCCTGCTGCATCTGCTGCGCGAGATTCTGCGCGCCGCGCCGCAAGGCTTCCAGGGCGCGGCCTTGCGAGCCGACCGCACCATCGGCGTTGCCATCGCCGAGCTGGTCGCCGGCGTCGCCCATCGCGCTGTCCGCATCGCCGAGGCTCTCATCCCCGTCGCCCTGCCCCTGCTGGCCTTGCTGCCCCGGCTCGCCCTGCTGATCCTGTTGGCCCTGCTGCCCCTGACCGCGCTGGCGCGGACCCATGCCCTGCTTCGCCATCTGGTCGAGCAGCTTCTGCAACCGATCGCGCAGTGCCTGCTGATCCTGCTGCAGATCGCCCATCCCGTTCTGCGGGTTCTGCTGGTCGCCGCGCCGGCCCCGTTGCTGCCGCGAGTCCTGCCCTTCGCGGAACGTGCGGTCCCGCAACTGCTGCTGCTTGCGGATCACGTCGCCAAGCTCGTTCAGCGCCTGCTCCATCTCGTCGTCGCCGCCCTGCCCGGGCTGCGCCATCTGCAGGTTCTCCAGCATCTGCTGCAACTGATCGAGCAGTTGCCGCGCGGCGTCCTTGTCACCCGAGCGCGACAGCCGCTCCATGCGGTCGATCATGTTGCGCAGATCGTCCTGGCGCATCACGCGCGTATTCGGATCGAGCGGGCGAGCGAGCTGCTGCGGGTTGTTGCGGAGCTGCTCGGCGAGCTGGCGCATGAAGTTATCGAGCGCCGCGCGCAGCTGCTCGGTCAGCTTCTTGATCTCCTCGTCGGAAGCGCCGCGTTCGAGCGCCTGGCGCAACGCCTCCTGTGCGGCACGCAGCGCCCGTTCGACGTCGCTGATGTCGCCGTCCTCGATGGTGACGGCCAGCGCCCACAGGTTGCCGACCACCTCGCGCAGATCGTCGTCGGACTTCGCGCGCTCGATCTGATCGTAGACGGTGCGCAGGCCGAGATACTGGCCGAGCTCCGGCGTGAACAACTCGGGCTCGACCATGAAAGCATCGATCGCCTCGCGAACGTCGTCCTGCTTGTTAGCGTCGAGCGCGAGGTTGCGACGCTGCTCGATCAGGGCACGGGCCAGGGGCTTGACGAACAGCCGCTCCGGCATCCGCATCTCGAACGGCGCGCTGCGCCCCTCATTGCCGGCTTCGTCCTTGGCGGTCAGCGTCAACGTCACATCGGCGCCTGCATAAGGGTGCTCGGTCAGATCCTTCACGGTCTGACCAACCCCGTTGCGCGTGCGGGCGTTCGGCAACGCCAACGGGAAGTCCGGCGGCGTGAACAGCGGGCGTGCGGCAGCGCTCGGCTCGGTGTTGCGGGCGATGAAGGTCGCATGCGCTTCGGTGACGCCGTAATCGTCCTCGAGCTTGTAGGACATCAGCAGCGAGCCGCGCGCCTGCCGCTCCGGGTCCTTCGCGAGCGAGATCGAAGGCGCCTTGTCGGCAACTGCAGCGAACCGCCATGGGGATAGCCCCGACGGGGCGCGCACATGCACGGAACCGTCGGCAGTGATGGTGTAGCGGCGCTCCTCGGTGCCGGTCGGCGGCGGCTTGTCGCCCGGTTCCGACTCGGCGATGCCGCCCGTGGTTGCGACATCAAGCCGCCCCCCGCTCGCGCGCACCACCAGCGTCGAACCGGCCGGCACAGACAGCACGCCCTGATCCGCAGCCGCCGGATGCGCGGGGTTGTTGGCAGCGGCCGTCAGGATGATCGGCGGCCGGCCGGTATAGGCCGGCGGAGCGACCCAGGCATCGAGGCGCGCATTGGCCGTTGCCAGCACACCGTTCCAGTCGAATGCGGCCGCCACCCGCGCCCGGCGGTCTTCGCCGGCGGCAATCGCCGTCACCACCATCAGCACGATCACCAGCGCGCGCAACGCCCAGGGGTCGTGGATCGCCAGCCGCGGCGATGGCAAACCGGCCTTGATGCGCTTGATCGACGCCAGCGTGCGTTCGCGCTGCTCGCGCCACAACGCCTGCGTCAGCGGATCCTGCGAGGTCAGCGTGTCGGTTAAGGCCGTCGCAGGCCGATGCCTGACGCCCGTTCCGCGATCGAGCCGCAGCAGGGCCTCGTTGCGACTCGGCCAGCGAAACCAAATCAGCGGGACGAGAGCGGCGATGCCGAGCACCGCGAACAGGCCGAGCGCCACCACCCGCGCCACCGACGGAAGCGCCAGCCAGAGTCCGGCCCACGAGACCGCGAGAAACAGACCGCCGACCGTCAGCAGCCGCGCCAGGATCGGCCACAGCCGCTCCCAGGCGATCGCATAGGTCGCGCGCCGAAGAGCCTGGTCGAGCTGCAGGCGCGCCAGCGGATCGGCTGGCGCCGGCGTCTTGGCGGGATCAGGACTGCGGCCGTTCAATGCGCTCTCCTTGGCTCGCCGGAAGGGCTCACCGACAATCAAAGCCTAACACGGTGGCGACGCTGAGGCACGGCCAACACTGCGGCAATCCCGCCCGACGCCGATCGGCCCCACACCAATTCATCCGATACGACAGCATGGGGAACCAGCTGGGCGGAACGATCCTATCGTCAATTCTGCCTCTCAGAACGTTTTTGTCACCGCGATCAAGCTCTTAGTTTCACGAATGCGTGACGGATGCAGCAAGACGTCCTAAGTTCGGCGCGGCCCAAACCACCACGAACACAGGAGGAAAACGTCACATGGATAAGAAGACTTTCGACAAGGGCGTGGAAGTCCGCACCGCCGTTCTCGGCAAGCAGTATGTCGAGAACGCGCTGAAGAACGTGGACGATTTCAACCGCCCGTTCCAGGAGCTCGTGACGGAATACTGCTGGGGCGCCGTCTGGGGCCGCGACGAGCTGCCGCGCAAGACCCGCAGCATGCTGAACATCGCCATGATCGCGATCCTGAACCGGCCGCACGAGTTCAAGCTGCACATCAAGGGGGCACTGACCAACGGCGTCAGCAAGGATGAGATCCGCGAAATCCTGATGCAGGTGGCGATCTATGCCGGTGTGCCCGCGGCCGTGGACAGCTTCCGCCTTGCCCGCGAAGCCTTCGCCGAGCTCGAGAAAGCCTGACCGTCAGGTTTGTCGGCAGCGCAAGCCAATCCAACCCTCCAAACAAACAAGAAACAGAGAAGACCCATGGACATCGGATTCATCGGCCTCGGCAAGATGGGCCTGCCCATGGCCCGCCGCCTCGTCGCGGCCGGCCATACGCTGACCGTCTATGACACCCGCCGCGAAGCGGTGGACACGCTGGTCGCGCTTGGCGCGCAGGCGGCGAGTTCGCCGAAGGACGTCGCCGACCGCACCGAAACCGTGATGGCGAGCCTGCCGTCGCTCGACATCTCGCTGGCGGTCGCGACTGGCAAGGACGGCGTGATCGAAGGCAAGCGGGTCAAGCGGCTGGTCGATCTGTCGACCACCGGCTCGCGAATGGCCGTGAAAATCCACGACCTTCTGGCGCAGAAGAACATCGTGCAGATCGACAGTCCGGTGAGCGGCGGTGTCGGCGGCGCCGAGAAAGGCACGCTGGCGGTGATGGTGTCTGGCCCGCGTGCGGAGTTCGATCGGCTGAAGCCCGCGCTCGACGTGATCGGCAAGGTGTTCTTCATCTCGGAGAAGCCGGGCGCCGGCCAGACCATGAAACTCGCCAACAACTACCTGTCGGCGACCGCGATCGTCGCCACCTCGGAAGCGGTGGTGATGGGCGTCAAGGCAGGCCTCGACCCGAACGTGATGATCGACGTGATCAACGCCGGCTCCGGCCTCAACACCGCAAGCCGTGACAAGTTTCCGAAGTCGGTGCTGCCGCGCACCTTCGATTTCGGTTTCGCCACCGGATTGATGGTGAAGGACGTGCGGCTGTGCCTGGAAGAGATGAAAGGCATGGGCTTGTCGATGGAGGTGGCCGAAGCCGTCGGCCGGCTCTGGGAGACGGTGATCCGCGAGATGGGACCGGACTCCGACTTCACCGCCGCGATCAAGCCGATCGAGAAGGCGGCGGGCGTCGAGGTCAACGGCATCAAGCCGCAAGGCCTATCCAAGTAGCGCGCGGGGGCGACAGCAATGAGCGATACCTACGAAGTCTTTGCCGTCAAATATGCCCACCATGGCCCGCGCAGCGCGGCATTGAACTTCATCGATGGTGACCCGCACGAACCATCGCAACCGCTCGATTTCTACGTCTGGGCGGTCGCCAACAAGGATCGCATCGTCGTCGTCGACACCGGCTTCGACGAAGCGATGGCGAAGCGGCGCGAGCGCACGATCCTGAAGCCCGTGCCGGAGGCGCTGAAGGCGGCGGGTTTCGCCCCCGACCGCGTCAACGACGTCATCATCACCCACCTGCACTACGACCACTCCGGCAACTACGACGCCTTTCCGAACGCCCGCTATCATCTGCAGGACTGCGAAATGGCGTTCGCCACCGGGCGCTGCATGTGCGATGAAAAGATGCGGATTGCCTTCGAAGCGGACGATGTCACGGCGCTGGTGCGCAAGGTGTACGCCGGACGTATGACGTTTCACGACGGCGAGGACCAGGTCGCGCCGGGCATCACCGTGCATCACATCGGCGGGCATTCGAAAGGCTTGCAGGCGGTGCGGGTGAAGACCGCCCGCGGCGATGTCGTGCTCGCCTCCGACGGCATCCATCTTTACGAGCACTTCGAGCAGAACAAGGTGTTTCCGATCACCTACAACGCCGAGGAGGCGATCGCCGGCTACGGCAAACTGAAGGCGCTCGCGTCGTCGGTGAAGCACATCGTGCCGGGACACGATCCGAAGGTGCTGGAGCGCTATCCCGCGCCGAACGCTGCGTTGAAGGGGTGGGTGGCGCGGCTCGACGTCGAGCCCAACGCGTAGGCGTCCTGTCCGATACGCAAGGGACTGACCCGATTTCGCAACACTGACGGATGGCGCTGCCTGCTACAGGTAGCTCACAACAACAAGCGACATCGGGGGAATTCATGGGCAAGCTCGACGGCAAGGTCGCCATCGTCACCGGAGCTGCGCGCGGACTGGGCCGCGCCTATGCACGCAGGCTCGCATCGCTCGGCGCGAAGGTCGCGCTCTGCGACCTCAGCCTGAAATCCTACGCCGAGTTCGAAGCCGAAGCGAAAGACATGACCGGCGAAAGCACGGTGGCGGAGATCGAGGCGGCCGGCGGCAGCGCGCTGGGCTACGAACTCGACGCCAACGATCAAACCGCGGTGAATGCCATGGTCGCCGATGTCGCCAAGAGGTGGGGCCGCATCGATATCCTCGTCTGCAATGCCGGCGGCGGGCGCGGCAAGCCGGTCGAAACCAAGGCCAGCACGCTCGATCCGGCGCTGCTGCATCTCGTCGTCGGCATGAACCTCTACGGCACCGTCTACTTCGTCAACGCGGTCGCGCCGCACATGAAGGAACAGCGCTCGGGCCGCATCGTCACGGTCAGTTCCACCGCAGGACTGAGCCCATCGCGCGACGGCGGCTATGCGCATTATGGTGCGGCCAAGGCCGCGATCGCCCACTACACGCGCTATCTCGCGCAGGAGTTGGGTCCATTCGGCATCACCGCCAACTGCATTGCGCCCGGCTCGATCGCCACCGGGCGGATCATGGCCATCGTCATTCCGGGAAGCGTTGGCGCCAATCGCGATCCCGCCGCGCGCATCGCCCTGCGTCGCCAAGGCACCGTGGAGGATTGCGCAAAGGTGGTGGAGTTCCTCTGCACCGACCTGTCGGATTACGTGACCGGCACGGTCATCCCGATCGACGGCGGCATGCTGCGGTGATTCGTGCTGTGCGGGTTACTGGTTGCTCAGCCAGGGCGCGACGCGATCGAGCGCGATGATGTCTTCGGCCTCGAACCGCGGCCGCACCACCGCATACTGGGCGCCATTGACCAGAACTTCTGGAACCAGCGCGCGCGTGTTGTAGGTGCCGGCTTGCACCGCGCCGTAGGCGCCCGCGCTCATGATCGCCAGCAGGTCGCCCTCCTTGGGCTCGGGCATGCTGCGATCCTGCGCCATGTAGTCGCCGCTCTCGCAGACCGGACCAACGACGTCGGCGATCAGCATCGGCGTTCCCGCCGGCGGCTGCCGCACGGGAAGGATATCGTGGTGGGCCTCGTACAGCGTCGGCCGCACCAGATCATTCATCGCCGCATCGACGATGACGAAGTTCTTCGCCTCGCCGGGCTTCATGTAGAGCACGCGCGTCACCAGGATGCCCGCATTGCCAACCAGCAAACGGCCCGGCTCGAACAGCAGCGTGCAATCGAGGCCCTTCACCGCGCGCTTGACCACGTCCGCATAGGCCTTCGGCTCCGGCGGCGCCTCGCGATCCGCATGGTAGGGAATGCCGAGCCCGCCGCCGAAATCGATATGCGAGATCGCATGCCCGTCGCTGCGCAGCACGCGCACGAAGTCGGCGAGCACGGTGAACGCATTCTCCAGAGGCTCCAGATCGGTGATCTGGCTGCCGATATGCATGTCGACGCCGGTGACGCGAATGTTCGGCAGCTTGGCGGCGCGGGCATAGACCTCGCGCGCGCGGCTGAGCGGAATGCCGAACTTGTTCTCGGATTTGCCGGTCGAAATCTTCGCGTGCGTCTTGGCATCGACGTCGGGATTGACCCGCAGCGAAATGCGCGCGGTGCGCCCTTCGTTGGCGGCCAGCATCGACAGCAGCGCAAGCTCGCTTTCCGACTCGACGTTGATCGACAGAATGCCGACTTCCAGCGCCATCCGCAGTTCGGATGCGGTCTTGCCGACGCCGGAGAACAGAATCTTGTCCGGCGAGATGCCCGCCGCCAGTGCCCGCTTCAATTCGCCGCCCGAGACCACGTCGGCGCCGGCACCGAGCCGGGCGAACGTCTTCAGCACCGACTGGTTCGAATTCGCCTTCATGGCGTAGCAGATCACCGCGTTCACATCGGCAAAGGCCTCCGCGAACACACGGTAGTGCCGCTCGAGCGTCGCCGTCGCATAGCAGTAGAACGGCGTGCCAACGGTGCGCGCAAGGCTGCTCAGATTGACCCCTTCGGCGTGCAGTTCGCCGTCGCGGTAGTCGAAATGGTGCATGGTCGAACTTGTAAGGTTCTGGAGCGATCGAAATCGCGTCGAGAATGTCCAGCCGAGAGTGTCTAGTCGAGAATATTGTCGAGGAAGATACGCCGTTTCTGCCCTTGAGGAGCGGCAGCCGGCCTGTCGTCGTCTTCCGTGTCGAACACGCTCAAGGGATTCGACGACCGCGGCGCCTGCACCGTGTCGCCAGCCGCTGCCGGTTGCGCGGCCGCCTGGGGCGGCAGGTCAAGACCGCTCTTGCGGCCGCAGCCGCCCAACGCGAGCGCGATCAGCGCCATGCCAACCAGCGCTAGCTTTCCGGATCCCACCATGCCACTCACGCCAAAATCCCCAAGTTGCAGCGGCACCATACAAAGGTTGCGCTGCGATAGCGAGCCCCGAAAATGCCGTCCGAGCTTCCCTTCACCGGGAAATCGCGTCATTTTCCAGGCGTTTGCGCCAGGCTTCGGCTTGTTCACGGACATTTTTCGGGGCCGTGCCGCCAAAGCTGGTCCGGCTGGCGACCGAGCTCTGCACCGACAGCACCGCCAGCGCCTCCGCCGTGATGCGCGGCTCGACCACCTGCATGGTGGCCAGCGGCAGGGCATCGAGGGCGACGCCGGCTTCCGCCGCCTTGGCGACGATCCGGCCGGTGACGTGATGTGCCTCGCGGAACGGCATCTTCAGCGTCCGCACCAGCCAGTCGGCCAGGTCCGTCGCCGTCGCATAGCCGTCACCCGCCGCCTGCTCCATCCGCGCTTTATCGGCGATCAGATCGCGCACCATGCCGGTCATCGCATTGATCGCCAACGCCAGCGCGCCGAGCGCATCCATCGCCCCTTCCTTGTCCTCCTGCATGTCCTTCTGATAGGCGAGCGGCAGCCCCTTCATGACGATCAAGAGCGCGTTGAGCGAACCGATGATGCGGCCGGTCTTGGCCCGGACCAGTTCGGCGGCGTCCGGATTACGCTTCTGCGGCATGATCGAGGAGCCGGTGGTGAACTTGTCCGACAGACGGATGAGCCCGACCAGCGGCGAGGTCCAGATCACGATCTCCTCGGCGAAGCGCGACAAGTGTACGGAAGCGATCGCCGCCGCGGACAACGTCTCCAGCACGAAGTCGCGATCCGACACCGCGTCGAGGGAGTTCGCGGTTGGCCGATCGAAGCCGAGCGCCTTCGCCGTGGCGAAGCGGTCGATCGGGAACGATGTCCCCGCCAACGCCGCCGAGCCGAGCGGGCTTTCGTTCAGCCGCTTGCGCGCATCCGCAAAGCGGCCGCGATCGCGGGCCGCCATCTCCACATAGGCCAGCAGATGATGGCCGAAGGTCACCGGCTGCGCGGTCTGCAGATGCGTGAAGCCCGGCATCACCGTGTCGGCGTGCTCCAGCGCGCGCTCCACCAGCGCCCGCTGATACTCGGCCAGCGCTGTGTCGAGCGCATCGATGGTGTCGCGCACCCAGAGCTTGAAATCGGTCGCCACCTGGTCGTTGCGCGACCGCGCCGTATGCAGGCGCCCCGCGCCGGGACCGATCAGCTCCGCAAGCCGGCTCTCGACATTCATATGAATGTCTTCCAGCGCTCGCTTGAACGTGAAGGTTCCCTGCGTGATTTCTGACAGAATCGTGTCTAGACCCTGGGCGATGTTTTTTGCATCGTCCGCCGCGATAATTCCCTGGGCGGACAGCATTGCGGCGTGCGCCTTCGACGCGGCGATATCCTGCGCGTAGAGGTGGCGATCGACGTCGATGGAGACGTTGATCGCTTCCATGATCGCGTCGGGACCGCCCTCGAAGCGGCCACCCCACATCTTGTTGCTCATAATTTGCTGCTCACGCCTCACCTGCTAAACCGTATGCCAGCATCCCCGTAACGCTCAACCGAAAGCGAGCACGACAGCGATCATGACAGTGAACGGCCAGACTCCCGAAACACCGCGTTCAGCATCGCGCCGGGTTGCGATCGTTGCGGGCGCTCTCGCTGTCGGCATCGTTGCTGGCGTGGCCGGGGTATACGGGATGAAGGGCCTGACGCGCAATGCAGGCGATCCCGTCTGCCGCGCCTCGTTCGATCTGGCCCGCAAGGTCGCCCCCTTCGCCAAGGGCGAAGTCGCCGCCGTCACTCCCGCCAGCAAGCCGTTGCTGGTTCCTGACCTGACCTTCCAGGACGGCTCCGGCGCCCAGAAGAAGCTGTCCGACTGGCGCGGCAAGACCGTACTGCTGAATCTGTGGGCGACCTGGTGCGTGCCGTGCCGCAAGGAGATGCCCGCCCTCGATGCGCTGCAGGCCAAGCTCGGCGGCACCGATTTCGAGGTGGTGGCGGTCAACATCGACACCCGCGACCTCGACAAGCCGAAAAGCTTCCTGAAGGAGACTGGAATCACCGCGCTCGGCTATTTCAGCGACCAGAAAGCAAAGGTTTTCCAAGATCTTAAAATGGTCGGCAAGGCCTTTGGCATGCCCACCTCGCTGCTGATCGACCCCAACGGCTGCGAGATCGGCACCCTGGCCGGGCCGGCCGAATGGGCCAGCGACGATGCCGTCAATCTGGTGAAGGCAGCTCTCGGCCGCTGAGGGCGGCCTGCGGCCGGACGATGATGATCGCGCCGGCGACAAGCACGGCGACAACCGCCAACGCCGCTCCCGCATAACCGGCAGCCACTGTGCCGAAACGATCCGCCGCCGCGCCGCCGGCAAGCGCGCCGAGCGCGATGCCGAGGTTGCAGACGGAGATGTTCAGCGCCATCGCGAAGGCGGGTGCATCGCGTCCGGCTACCATGGCGCCGACCTGACAGAACACGAACGCAGCGGTGTGGGCCGCTCCCCAGACGATGACGAGAACAACGAGCGCAAGCCGATGCCCGCCCGCCGACGGCAGCAGCGTCATGACCAGCGCGAGCGCACCGGACCCGATCGCTGAGACGCGCACCGGATCGGAACGCGCAACCCGTCCCGCGATCGCGTTGCCGATGACGCCCGCAAAGCCGAACAACATCAACATCCAACCGACAGCGACGCCATCGAGCGTTCCGACCAGCGACAACAGCGGTGCGATATAGGTGTAAGCCGCAAACATCGCCGTGAACAGGACACCGGCCAACGCAAGCTGCGCCAGAAAGCGCGGTCGCGCCAGGAGCGAGACGGCGGCCCGTGACGATGCCGGCGGATCGCCTGCAAGCCGCGGGAACAGCGTTCCGATCAGCCCTGCGGCGACAAGCCCGAGCATCGCCAGCCCGCCAAAGCTCGCGGGCCAGCCGAGCCGCTCCGCGACCATTGCCGTCAGCGGCACACCGAGCACCGCAGTCGCGACCACCCCCTGATTGACACGCGCCGACGCCCAGCCCTCGCGGCTATGCCCCGCAAGCCGCGCTGCGCTGACAATGGCGATGCTGGCGAGCACCGGCAGCAGGCCACCCTGGACGATCCGTACGGCCAGCACCACCGTGCCGCTTCGTGTCAGCGCCGCAACCGCATTGCCCAGCGCAAACACCAGGACGGCGACCACCAGGACACGGCGCGGCGCGTAGCGCGAGGCGGCCATGGTCAGCAGCGGCCCCAGCACGGCGGCCGCGACCGCGAATGCGGTGACGAACCAGCCGGCGCGGGCCAGCGAGATGTCGAAGTCGCGGGCCAGCACCGGCAACAGCCCGACCACGGAGAACTCCGTGGTCACCGCCATGAACATCGCGACGGCAAGCACGGCAATGGCCAGCGTCGGCGAACCTCGGTCCGGCGCAGCGGTGCCTATGGCACTGCCGCTCATACGTTGGCGCCGCCGTCCAGGGTGAAGGCCGCGCCGGTGGCAAAGCGACTCTCCTCGCTTGCGAGCCAAGCGACGATGCTGGCGATGTCGCCGGGTTCGGCGAAGCGCGGAATCGCCATCAGGCTGCGCTGCGCATCCGCGTGATCGCCATTGGCCGGATTCATGTCGGTGTCGGTCGAGCCCGGCTGGACGATGTTGGCCGTGATGCCGCGCGGTCCGAGATCGCGCGCAAGGCCCTTGGTGAGACCGACCAGCGCCGCCTTGCTCAGGCTGTAAAGGCTGAGCCCTGCGCCCGGCACGCGTGCGGCGAGATTGCTGCCGATGGTGATGATGCGGCCACCTTCACGCATGTGCCGTGCGGCCGCCTGCGATGCGACGAACACGGACTTCACGTTGACCGCGAGCGTCTCGTCGTACTCCTCCAGCGTCAGCGCATCGATCGGCTTGGCGACGAAGATGCCTGCGTTGTTCACCAGGATATCGAGCCTGCCGAAGGTCGCCGCGGTCTGCTCCACCGCAGCCTGCACCGCCTTGGGATCGGTGTTGTCGGCCGCGATCGCCAGACCCCGCCGGCCGGCGCGCTCGATCTCGGCGACCGTTCCACGCCCTTTGTCCGCAGCACGCACATAGGTCACCGCGACATTGGCACCATCCTTCGCCAGCCGCCGGGCGATTGCCGCCCCCATGCCGCGGCTACCGCCAGTGACCAGTGCAACCTTGTTTTCGAGACGAGACATCGGCCTCTCCTTTTATGTATCAATCGATACATAAACAGATGATGCGCTTGTCAGCCGAGGTCAAGAGATTTATTTATTGAATATTACAGAAAGGAACGATCATGGCGGAACGGGGCCGCCCGCGCAGTTTCGATCGGCAGGCCGCGCTGCGGCAGGCGATGACTGTATTCTGGGCCAAGGGATATGACGGCACGTCGCTTGCGGATCTGACGCGCGCCATGGGGATCAATCCGCCGAGCCTGTACGCCGCGTTCGGCAGCAAGGAGAACCTGTTCCGCGAGGCGGTCGCACTCTACAGCGGCAGCGAGGGCTGTGACATCTGGTCCGGCCTCGATCAGGCGCCGACCGCGCGCGAAGCGATCGCCACCATGCTGCGTGCCAGTGCCGAGAGCTTTTCGCGGCCCGGCAAGCCGCGCGGCTGCATGATCGTGCTCAGCGCGCTCAACGCCGACGAGGGTAACGCCGCGGTCTGCGAAGCCTTGCGCGAGCAGCGCACCGGCAACATACGGCAACTGCGGCAGCGCATCGAGCGCGCCATCGCCGCGGGTGAACTGCCGGTCACAGCCGACGCGCGCGCCATCGCCACGTTCTATGCGAGCGTCCAGCACGGCATGTCGATCCTGGCGCGCGATGGCGCGTCACGCAAATCGCTGCTCGCCGTGGCCGACAACGCGATGCTTGCGTGGGACGGTTTCGCGGCTGCCGCCGCATGACAGGCGGCTGACGTCCAGAGGTTCGGGTTCCCGCTTCAGTCGCGCGGGCCATGCCGGCTTGCGGTGATCCTGCGGCTCTCTTGACGCGGCCGATGCCGGGTCTATACTTAACCGTATGGTTTACTATCAAGCCGACCCGCTCGATAAGACGTTTGCGGCGCTGTCCGATCCTACCCGGCGCGCGCTGCTGGCGCGGCTGGAGGCGACCGACGGGCTGTCGATCAGCGAACTGGCGAAGCCGTTCGCGATGTCGCTGCCGGCGGTGATGAAGCACATCGACGTGCTGACCGATGCCGGGCTGATGACCCGCACCAAGATCGGCCGGAAGGTGACCTGCAACCTCAATGCCGCCGCCATGCAGGCCGCCGCCGGTTGGCTCAATCGCTACGCGCGCTTCTGGAATGAGAAGCTCGACAAGCTCGTTGCATTTCTCGAAGAGGACGATCCATGCGAGCCGCTCCCGCAGCCGTCAAACCCAGCCTCACCCTCCAACGGCGGCTCAACGCCGCGCCCGAAAGGGTCTACGCCGCCTGGACCGAACCGGAAAAAATAGCCCGCTGGTTCGGACCGAGCGTGGTGCTGCAGGACACTGTCGAGGCGACGATGGACGTCCGCCCCGGGGGCAGCTTCCAGGTCTCCTTCAACAGCGAGGACGGCGAGTACCACCGGGTCGGCGGCGTCTATCGCGAGGTCGTGCCCAACCAGCGGCTCGTCTTCAGCTGGGCCTGGTACACGACGCCGGAGCGGGAATCGCTCGTCACCGTCACGCTGAAGCGCGAGGGCGATCACACCCTGCTGACGTTGTTGCATGAGCAGCTGTTCGACGAGGCCACGAAGGCGGGCCACACCCGCGGCTGGACAGGATCGATGGACAAGCTGGAAGCGATGTTTGCCTGACGCATCCGACGAGGAGCACGGTCATGAAGCTCTACTACGACGTGACGATGAATCCGCGAAAGGTGTGCGCACTGGCGAAGCATGTCGGCGCTCCCCTCGCCTATGTGCATATCCGCCTCGGCAAGGGCGAGCACCAGACCCCGGACTTTCTCGCGCTCAATCCCAATGGCAAGGTCCCGGTGCTGCAGGATGGCGACACGACGCTGTGGGAGGCCAACGCGATCATGGCCTACCTCGCCCGCGCCGCATCCTCCGACCTCTGGCCCGACGACGGCGGCAAGCAGGTCGAGGTGTTGCGCTGGCTGAGCTGGGATGCGGAGCACTTCTCCCGCCATACCGGCGACCTGTATTTCGAGTACATCATCAAGCCACAGTTTGCCCTCGGCGACCTCAACACCGCAGCGGTGACGCAAGCCACCGCCGCGTTCCGCCAGTACGGCCGCGTCCTCAACGATCATTTGCGCGGCAGGCGCTACCTGCTCGGCGATGCGCTGACGATCGCCGACTTCGCCGTGGCGGTCACGCTGCCCTATGCCGAACGGGCGAAAATCCCGGTCGATGAATTCCCCGAGATCGTGCGCTGGCACGATCGGCTGAACGCGCTGGCGGCGTGGCGCGATCCGTTCCCGGCGGCGGCGGCCTAACGCTAAGCCGCAGCGCGGCCGCACCCACACGACGCAACGCCAAACACCGAGACCGACGAAACGGGCTGGGATCTTTCAAGGGAGTTGACGACCATGCAACATGCCATCGTATCCCGCGACGAGTGGCTCGCCGCCCGCAAGGCCCATCTGAAGAACGAGAAGGCGCTGACGCGCATGCGCGATCTTGTCGCCGCCGAGCGGCGCGCTTTGCCCTGGGTGAAGCTGGACAAGACCTACGTCTTCGACACCGAGCACGGGCAGAAGGAGTTGGCCGAGCTGTTCGGGAACAACAGCCAGCTGATCGTGCATCACTTCATGTGGCGGCACGACCTGGACCAAGGTTGCGCCAGTTGCTCGCTCGAGGCGGACCATGCCGAGGGCGCATTGGTCCACCTGCGCAATCACGACGTGTCCTATGTCCGCGTCTCCCGCGCGCCGCTGGAGAAACTGCTCGCCTACAAGAAACGCCTCGGTTGGAGCGCCGACTGGGTCTCGTCCTGGAACAGCGACTTCAACTATGATTTTCATGTCTCCTTCACCAAGGACCAGCTCGCGCAAGGCAAGGTCGACTACAACTACGACCTGGTGGAGGGCTTCGACGAACTGCCGGGCCTCAGCGTGTTCTACAAGGACGCAAGCGGCGACGTGTTTCACACCTATTCGTCCTATGCGCGCGGCAACGAAGAGGTGATCGGCGCGTTCATCTATCTCGACATCACGCCCAAGGGCCGCAACGAGACCACGATCATGGATTGGGTCAAGCGCAACGACGAATACGAAAGTCCGAAGAGTGCGTCGTGCTGCCATGCCGCAGCCGGCTGAACCTTTCATCACCCCCGTAAGCAAGGAGACATCTGGTGCCTTACGTCGACGGCTTCATCGTTCCGGTTCCGAAGAAGAAAGTGAAAGACTATCTCAGAATTTCCAAGAAGGCTGCGAAGGTCTGGAAGGAGCATGGCGCGCTCGAATTCCGCGAGTGTATTGCCGATGACGTGAAGGTCGGCAAATGGACCTCGTTCCCGCGCAGCGTCAAGCTGAAGCCGAGCGAAACCGTGTTCTTCTCCTACATCGTCTACAAGTCGCGCGCCCATCGCGACCGGGTCAATGCCAAGGTGATGAAGGACCCGCGTCTCGATAAGATGATGGCCGGTGAAGCCATGCCGTTCGACGGCAAGCGCATGATCTTCGGCGGCTTCAAGGTCAGCATCGACAGCTGACGAGCCAGACCATCGTTTGCCTGCAAATGCCCGTGCCGCCGCACGGGCATTTTTTCTTGCCATCCTGCCGCAACAGAGAACGCGCAAAAAGAACGGGCCGCATGCGCTTTGCCGGTTGACTCCGGACGCGCAGGCCTGTACTTAACCAAAAGGTTATTTAACCGATTGGTTCTATGAACATGCCCGACCGCCTGACCAGGACCTTCGCAGCCCTCGCCGATCCGACCCGGCGTGCGATCCTGGCGCGGCTGGCGATGGGAGAAACCACGGTCAACGATCTCGCAAGGCCATTCGCCATGAGCGGCCCGGCGGTGTCGAAGCATCTGCGGGTGCTGGAGAATGCCGGCCTGATCACGCGTGGCCGCGCGGCCCAGTGGCGCCCATGCCGGATCGAGCCGCAAGCCTTGAAAGGCATCGACGACTGGCTCGATCGCTACCGGCAGTTCTGGGAGGAGCGGCTCGACCGGCTCGAGGATTTTCTCACCGGGATACAGACGAGCACGACGGGGAAGCGGGCGCGCAAACCATCAGCAAAGGAGAGACCTCATGGACGCAAGAAATGATCAAACCCTGTTCATCACCACCCCGTCGGAGCGTGCATTTGCGCTGAGCCGCAGTTTCAATGCGCCGCGCGACCTGGTGTGGGAGGCGGTGACGAATCCCGATCATGTCCGGCGCTGGTACGGCTGTGCGCAGTTCACCCTCGCCGTCTGCGACATCGACCTGCGCGTCGGCGGAACGTATCGCTACACCATGCGCGGGGCCGACGGCGTCGACCACACGATGACCGGGGTCTATCGCGAGATCGTCAGGCCCGAGCGGATCGTTCACACCGAGCGTTACGAGACCACTAACCTGATCACGCCGTACGCCCTGGTGACGATGACGCTGACCGAGCAGGCCAGCAAGACCCGGCTGCACACCGTGGTCGAGCATGCCAACCAGGACAATCGCGACGCGCATCTCAACTCCGGTGTCGAACACGGCGCCAACGAAACTTTCGACCGGCTCGCGGCCTTGCTCGAAACCCTCGTCGCCGAACGCACCTGATCTCGCATCGAAAGGACCAGACCATGGCCGATCAAAACGACATGCCGCCGATCACCCCCTATCTCACCGTCAAGGGGGCGAACGAGGCGATCGCCTTTTACGCAAAGGCTTTCGGCGCCACTGAGAATGCGCGCCTGCCGGCCGAAGACGGCAAGCGGCTGATGCACGCCGACATCTCCATCTACGGTGGACGCGTGCTGATGTCGGACGCCTTCCCCGAATACGACGCTTCCAGTGCGCCGCCGAGCGAAGCCTCCTCACCCGTGGCGATCGCCCTGCATTTCAAGACGCCGGCGGAACTGGACGCGGCCTTCAAGCGTGCCGCCGACGCCGGGGCGCGGGTGATGACGGAGCCCGCGGACATGTTCTGGGGCGGCCGCTTTGCCGGGGTGATCGATCCGTTCAACCACCGCTGGATCATGCACGCGCCGCTGCCGCCGAAGTGACACGCCTCCGCGCGGCGCGCCCGCCATCCGCGCGCCGTGCGGAATCCGATTCATCCGAAGCCCGTATGACATCCACCATCGAGAAGTCGCCATGTCCGTAACCGAAACACTCCAAGATGCGCGCCAGGAATTCGTCGTGTCGCGAACCTTCAACGCGCCGCGCGCGCAAGTGTGGCGGGCGTGGACCGACGCCGATGCGCTCGCGCGATGGTGGGGACCGAAGGGATGCACGCTTCGCGTCATCGCCCTCGACGTGAGGCCGGGCGGCATCTTCCACTATGCGATGGAATTCGGCGGAGCGCCGGCGATGTTCGGCCGCTTCGTCTATCGCGAGGTGACCGCGCCCGAAAAGCTTGTTTTCGTCACCTCGTTTGCCGACGCAGCCGGCAGCGTGATCCGCGCCCCCTTCAGCGAGACGTGGCCGCTCGGCGTCCACAACACGCTGACGCTGACCGAAACAGGCGATCAGACCGCGCTGACCTTGCGCGGCGGCCCGGTTGATCCGACCGACGCCGAGTACGAGATCTTCCTCGGCATGTTCCCGTCGATGCAGCAGGGCTTTGCCGGCACCTTCGAGCAGCTCGACAGCTATCTGACACAAGCTCTGGCCTGACGGCCCCGACACAAGGAGCACCCCCATGACGGTCATCGCCGAACCTTCCTCCCCGCCCCTGCGCGACCAGCAGGTTTCGTCGGGCGCGCTTTGGACCGGCCGCATCATCAGCGGTCTCGTCGTAATGTTCCTGCTGTTCGACGGCGCCATCAAGCTCGTCCCGCTGCAAGTGGTCACGGACACATCGCTGCAGCTCGGCATCCCAACCCATCTCGCGCGGACGCTGGGCGTGCTGACGCTCGCCTGCACGCTCCTCTATGCCGTGCCGCGCACGTCCGTCCTCGGCGCGATCCTGCTGACCGGCTACATCGGCGGCGCGATCTACGTGCATGTGCGCGCGGACAGCCCGCTGCTCACGCACACCCTGTTCGGGGTCTATCTGGCGCTGCTGATCTGGGGCGGACTCTGGCTGCGGGATGCCCGGGTGCGTGCCCTCATTCCGTTTCGCGATTGAACCCGTTCGCCGGCCACCCGGTGCGGGTGCGGCGACCGCAATCACCTCCACCACCCACGAATCCCATCCAACCAAGGAGATTGTTATGGACGCGATGACACCGACACCGCTCAAGGAGCACCAGTGGCTGCAACGCATGGTCGGCGCCTGGGAGATCGAGACCGAGTGCGTGATGGCCCCCGGGGAGCCGCCGGTGACGACCAAAAGCATCGAGCAGGTCAAGCCGATCGGCGATCTGTGGGTCTTGGGCGAAGGCGAAGGCGAAACGCCGTGCAACGCTCATGCGGTGTCGCGGATCACGCTCGGCTTCGATCCGCAAAAGAACCGTTTCGTCGGCACCTTCATCGCATCCTTGATGCCGAACCTCTGGCTTTATGACGGCACGCTCGACGCCAACGGCCGGGTGCTCACGCTCGACAGCGAGGGCCCAAGCTTCGCAGGCGACGGCACGTTGGCGAAGTATCAGGATATCGTCGAGTGGGTGTCCGACGATCACCGGATCATGAAATCCCAGGTGCTCGGCGCCGACGGCACCTGGAACCACTTCATGACGGCCAATTACCGGCGCAAGAAATAAGCTATCGTGGTGCTGGCGCGACGAGAGAGCGGAGGACGACATGGCGGATCTGTTTGCGATCGCAGTCTTCGCCGCCCTGCTCGGAGCAGCCTTGATCGCCGGCACGTTCTTCGCTTTCTCGGCTTTCATTATGAAGGCGTTGGCGAAGATCGCACCGACGGCCGCCATCGCGGCGATGCAGTCGATCAACGTCGTCGTGATCAATCCGATCTTCCTCGCGATCTTCGTCGGCACGGCCGCACTCGGGATCGGGATCGCGCTTGCCGCCCTGTTCCGGTTGCCGGAGACCGGCGCGATCTTTGCGCTGGCGGGCGGCCTCAGCTATGGCCTCGGCACCTTCCTGGTGACCATGCGCTGCAACGTCCCGCTCAACGACGCGCTGGCCAAGGTCGGACCGGACAGTCCGCAGGGCCGACAGGTCTGGACCCGCTATCTGTCCGACTGGGTCTGGTGGAATCACGTTCGCACGGTTGCCGCGCTGACGGCGACGGCGCTGTTCGCCCTGGCGTTACGGGACTGATGGGCGGCAAGACGCGTTCAGCCCGCCTGCGCCTTGCGCCTGACCACATCCTCATAGGCCTTCTGCAACGTCTCGGACACGGTCGGCCCTTTTCGCTTGCGCGCCCGTATGCCGAGATGGGTCTCCCGCAGTTCGTCCTGAAACTCGGCCCACAGCTTCGGCCCACCTTCCTCCAGAAGCTGCGCGCGGATCGACAATGCCTCCGTCACCGGCAGGTGTTTGCGTCCCCACGCCGCCATCTGCGCCAGCACCGGCAGCAGCGTGATGCCGCGTTCGGTCAGGCTGTAAATGCCTTTTTGCTTGTGGGTCGGATCGTCGGCCCGGGTGATGATGCCCTGCTCCGTCAGCGTCTTCAGGCGATCGGCCAGTATGTTGGAGGAGATGCCCTCCTCCGACTTCGTCAACAGTTCGCGAAAATGCCGGCGGTTGCCGAACATCATGTCGCGAATGATCAGCAGGCTCCACTTGTCGCCGAGCACCTCCAGGGTGAGATTGATCGGACATCCAGATCGGATCTGCTCGTTCATCGCTGCTTTCTCTGCGCGCAGAGCTCTGCTGCGCTTCGCAAATTAAACTGCTTGCATTTTCGCATCGGTTTCGATACCTTGCAACCAGTTGCAAATTGCAATCAGTAAAGGAGTGCTCATGGCCAAGCTGATCATGTGGAATCTGGTGACGCTCGACGGCTACATGGAAGGGCCCGGTCGCGACATCTCCTGGCTGAACGCGTTCTGGGGCGAGGATCTGGAGCAACTGTCGATCGAGCAGGGAAGGAGCGCTGGTGCGCTGCTGTTCGGTCGCGTCACCTACGAGCTGATGGCCAGTCACTGGCCGACCGAAACCGGCGAGATCGCCGACTTCATGAATGCGCTGCCGAAATACGTCGCCTCGCGCAGCCTCACGCAGCCGGGCTGGACCAATACGCAGCTCATCAATAGCGGGGTGAACGATGCGATCGTCCGGCTGAAGCGCGAAATTCCGAAGGATATCTTCATCTTCGGCAGCGCCGATCTGTCCGCGGGTCTCACCGAGGAGGGGCTGATCGACGAGTACCGCATCTGTGTAACGCCGCTGTTCCTCGGCAAGGGCACACCCCTGTTCAAGCCGGGCCGCACCGCCAAATTGCGACGGCTCGATGCAAGGCCGCTGTCGAACGGTGCGGTGATCCTGCGCTACGCCCCTGCCTGACCAAGGGGCTCGAGCTGTCGGCCACGGCCGCCCGCATCCGCTTCGCCGTCGGCTCGAACAGCAGCCGACGAGCTGCGATCCCCGCACATCCATTCGGGAGTCATCTATGTCGCTCACGCTGCACGCCCACCCGCTCTCCTCGTTCTGTCAGAAGGTGCTGATCGCGCTCTACGAGAACGACACGCCGTTCACCCAGAAGCTGATCGACCTCGGCAGCGACTCCGCGCGTGCGGAGTTCGCCAAGCTGTGGCCGATCCTGAAGATGCCGGTGCTGCAAGACGATGCGCGCGGCCGCATCATTCCGGAGACCAGCGTCATCATCGAGTATCTGCAGCGCTTCTATCCGGGAAAGACGACGTTCATCCCGGACGATACGGAGGCGGCGCTCGACGTCCGCCTGCGCGATCGCTTCTTCGATCTCTACGTCAACGAGCCGATGCAGGCGATCGTCGGCAACCGGCTGCGTCCAGCGGACCAGAAAGACCCGCTCGGCGTGGCGCGAGCGCGAGAACGGCTTTCCGGCGTCTATGCGCAACTCGACAGGGAGCTATCCGAACGACCATGGGCTTGCGGCGATACCTTCACCATGGCCGACTGCGCCGCCGCACCCGCGCTGTTCTATGCCGAGAAAGTTCATCCCTTCAAAACCGCGCACAAGCATGTTGCCGTCTACTTCGAGCGGCTGATGCAGCGTCCGTCTTTCGCCCGCGCCGTCGCAGAGGCCAGACCCTTCATGTCGCTGTTTCCGCAAACCGACTGAACTGAGCCAATTCCGTAATACGGAAAAATTGCGTATCCGGCTGGCGCCCCGACGCTCTCCTGCCGCACAATCCGCCGTCCAAGCCCGCGAGGCAACAGGGAGGAATGGCAATGGCGACAGGTATGCAGAGGGTCCCCGGCCCCCGTTACAAGCACATCGTCGACGAGGAAGCGCCTTATGCAACGCTCACCGTCGACAAGCTGACGCCGATCATCGGCGCCGAGATCGGCGGCATCGATCTGTCGCAGCCGCTGAGCAACAAAGCGGCCGACGAAATCCATCGCGCGCTTGCCGAGAACCTCGTCATCTTCTTCCGCGACCAGCACCTGACCGAAGAGCAGCACCTCGCCTTCGGCCGCATGTTCGGTGACCTGCACATCCATCCGGCCGCGCCGCATGCGCCGGACCATCCCGAGCTGATGATCATCCACGCCGACAGGAATTCGCCGCGCGCCAACGGCGAGGGGTGGCACAGCGATGTGTCCTGCGACGAGGCGCCGCCGATGGGCAGCATCCTCTACATCAAGACCTGCCCGCCGAAGGGCGGCGACACGCTGTTCGCCAACATGTACGCGGCCTACGACGCGCTCTCCGATCGCATGAAGCAGTACCTCGAAGGTCTGACCGCGGTCCATGACGGCGAGGACAATTATCGCGGCACCTATGCTAACTTCGGCGTCAAGGACCGCCCGGTCTACCCCCGCGCCGAGCATCCAGTGATCCGCATCCATCCGGTCACCAAACGCAAGGCGCTGTTCGTGAACCGCGGCTTCACCCGCTACATCGTCGGCCTTCCGCGCGACGAGAGCGATGGCATCCTGCGCTATCTCTACGAACACATGGCGCATCCGCTGTTCCAGTGCCGCTTCCGCTGGCGCGAGAACTCGCTGGCGTTCTGGGACAACCGCTGCGCCCAGCATCGCGCGATGTGGGACTACTGGCCGCATACGCGCTCGGGCTTCCGCGTCACCGTGCAGGGCGACAAGCCCTATTGACGTGTTCCGACGTGGTCGTGCTGACCGGCGAACTCCGCCCGCGCCCTGCGGCGGAGTTGCGCCTCGCCTTTTATCCCCGCGGCTGAAACGCGGCGAGATGGTTCGGCGCATACGTCTGGGATGCGTATGTCTCGGGTGCGTATGTCTCAGAAGCGCACGGAGAACGGGCCCGTCACGGGCTCGGCCGGACCAACGATCGCGACCGCGTCAACCTGCGCCAGCGGCGGCCCACGCCGGCATGCCGCGAGCATCCTCTCGACGGTTTCCGCCGGACCGCTGAAGACCGCCTCGACCTCGCCAGTGGAAAGATTGCGCACCCAACCAGACAGGCCAAGGCTCGCGGCCTTGTGCCGGGTCCAGTCGCGGTAACCGACACCCTGAACGCGACCCGAGATACGAACGAGGATGGAGCGCTGGTCGGTCATTCGGGCCTCCCCGAATGCACTTACACCGACATGTCGAGCTTGCCGCCGACGCCGGTTGCGAGATTGGCCGATGACGTTGCCGCGGGCGTGCCGAGCAGCACGTTTACGGCGTCCGCCTGCGCATTCAGGTTCATCTTCAGCATGCGTGTTGCCACCGCCTGCTGGGTTGCCCCGGCCTGCATCGTGACCAAGCTTGCTGCGAGCGCTGCGACATCCATAAGCGATCTCCGTCTCCGACACTAAAGCGCGACGAGATTGAGATGAATCATCCTCGCGCTTTAGCTTATTGTTTAAACATGATCTTTTCGGAAAACCACTTCACACGTTTCCGGATCATGCTTTAGCGGGCAGCAGTTAACGAATCCTCGCAGCCCGCTTTACGGGACACCACGCCGCAACCGTCAGCGGGTCGGCACCGGCTTCTCGCCGCGGTAGTCGTAAAAGCCGCGCTGCGATTTGCGGCCGAGCCAGCCGGCCTCGACATACTTCACGAGCAGCGGGCAAGGGCGATACTTAGAGTCTGCGAGTCCCTCGTGCAGTACCTGCATGATGGCGAGGCAGGTATCGAGGCCGATGAAGTCCGCAAGTTCCAGCGGCCCCATCGGATGATGTGCGCCGAGCTTCATCGCCGCGTCGATCGCCTCGACGTTGCCGACGCCCTCGTACAGCGTGTAGATCGCCTCGTTGATCATCGGCAGCAGAATGCGGTTGACGATGAACGCCGGGAAATCCTCCGAGACGGCGATCTGCTTGCCGAGCGAGGTGACGAATTCCTTCGATGCCTCGAAGGTCGCATCCTCGGTGGCGATGCCACGGATCAGTTCGACCAGCTCCATGCGCGGCACCGGATTCATGAAATGAATGCCGATAAAGCGCTCGGGGCGGTCCGTCGTCGCCGCCAGGCGCGTGATCGAAATCGACGATGTGTTGGAACCGATGATCGCAGTCGGCTTCAGTACCGCGCAGAGATCATGGAAGATCTTGCGCTTGATCTCTTCCTTTTCAGCCGCGCTCTCGATGACGAGGTCGCAGTCGGCGAGTTGATCGAGGCTCGTCGCCGGCGCGATGCGTGCCATCGCCGCCTTGCGCGCCTCGTCAGTGATCGCACTCTTCACCACCAGACGCTTCAAATTGCCTTCGATGGTCGCGAGCGCCGATTTGACGCGATCTTCGGCGACGTCGTTCAGCGCGACGTCGTACCCCGCCATCGCCGCGACATGGGCAATGCCGTTACCCATCTGGCCTGCGCCGATTACCCCGACTTTTCTGATGTTCATGGCCGTCCGTTTGGTTTCGTAAGGCGGGGCCGTCCCGCGTCGCCCTGCTGCCCCGATCTTAACACCGGGCGGGAATGTGTCATCCGCCCGATGCCGTCTTCGCGTGGCGATCCGGTCACGTCGGACCGGATGCCCTATCGTACCGCCGCACCCACCCTCCGGATCCGTCCGAGGGTGGAGCGGGGCGGGTTACTTGCCGGCCTTCGCCAGCTCTGCCGTCAATTCAGGCACTGCCTGATAGAGGTCCGCGACCAGGCCGTAATCCGCAACCTGGAAGATCGGCGCCTCTTCGTCCTTGTTGATCGCAACGATCACCTTGGAGTCCTTCATACCGGCGAGATGCTGGATCGCACCGGAAATGCCGACGGCGATATAAAGTTCCGGAGCGACCACCTTGCCGGTCTGGCCGACCTGCCAGTCGTTCGGAGCATAACCCGCATCGACCGCAGCGCGCGATGCACCGACGCCTGCGCCGAGCTTGTCGGCGAGCGGCTCGATGTACTTGGTGAAGTTCTCGCGGCTCTGCATGGCACGGCCACCGGAGACGATGATCTTCGCCGAAGTGAGCTCGGGACGATCGCTCTTGGCGACTTCCTCGCCGACGAAGGTCGACAGGCCCGGGTCGGCCGCCGCGTTCGCGTTCTCCACCGTGGCGCTGCCGTCGTTGCCGGCCGCAGCGAAGGTCGAGGTGCGAACGGTGATGACCTTCTTCTTGTCGTTCGACTTCACGGTCTGGATCGCGTTGCCGGCATAGATCGGACGTTCGAAGGTGTCCGGCGAGACCACCTTGATCACCTCCGACACCTGCATCACGTCGAGCAATGCGGCGACACGCGGCATCACGTTCTTGTAGCGCGAGGTCGCGGGCGCAACGATCGCGTCATACTTGTCGGCGAGCGAGACGATCAGCGCGGCGAGCGGCTCGGCGAGGTCGTGCGCATAGAGCGCGTTGTCGGCGAGCAGCACCTTCTTCACGCCCGAGAGCTTGGCGGCCGCATCGGCCGCGCCCTTGGCGTCCTGTCCGGCGACGAGCACATCGACGTCGGCTCCGAGTGCCGCAGCCGCCGTGAGCGCCTTGTTGGTCGCGTCCTTGACCGACGCGTTGTCGTGTTCGGCAATCAGCAGCGTAGCCATCAGATAACCCCGGCCTCATTCTTCAGTTTCGACACAAGCTCGGCGACGTCCTTGACCTTGACGCCAGCCTTGCGGCCCGGCGGCTCGGTGGTCTTCAGGACTTCCTGACGCGGCGTCAGGTCGACACCGTAGTCAGCGGCGGTCTTCTCGCCGATCGGCTTCTTCTTGGCCTTCATGATGTTGGGCAGGCTCGCATAACGCGGCTCGTTCAGGCGCAGGTCGGTGGTGACGATCGCCGGCCCCTTCAACTTCACGGTCTGCAGACCGCCATCGACCTCACGCGTCACCGTCACGTCGGACCCGTCGATCACGACCTTCGAAGCGAAGGTCGCCTGCGACCAGCCGAGCAGCGCGGCCAGCATCTGGCCGGTCTGGTTGGAGTCGTCGTCGATCGCCTGCTTGCCGAGGATGATCAGGCCCGGCTTCTCTTCGTCGGCGACGGCCTTGAGAATCTTCGCGACCGCGAGCGGCTCGACGGTTCCCTCGGCCTTGACCAGGATGCCGCGGTCGGCGCCCATGGCGAGACCGGTACGGATCGTCTCGGTGCACTGCGCCGGGCCGATCGAAACGCAGACGACCTCGGTCGCCTTGCCGGCCTCCTTGAGGCGGAGCGCTTCCTCAACGGCAATTTCGTCGAACGGGTTCATCGACATCTTGACGTTGGCGAGCTCAACACCCGAACCGTCACTCTTGACGCGGATTTTAACGTTGTAATCAACGACCCGCTTCACTGGCACAAGAACCTTCATCGGTCCCCTTTCGTCTTCATGGCAATGGTGGCTGATGGGCGCGGAACCTACTGGCCCCGTCTAGCGCGGTCAACGCGGCAAAGGGGTTTTTTGGACGGTTTGGGGGCGTTCCAGCCTCAACGGTTCTGACCGGGCACCCACAGCACGTCCGCCCTTCCGTTATCGTTCATCGCGCGGGCGGCGACAAACAGAAAGTCAGACAAACGGTTCATATACTTAAGCGCAGCGGGGCTCACCGGCTCGTCGCTGCGCGCCGCAAGTTCGGCCATCAGCCGCTCGGCGCGGCGGCAAATCGTCCGGGCGACATGCAGATACGCCGCCCCGGCATGACCGCCGGGCAATACGAACGAGGTCAGCGGCGCCAGGTTCGCGTTCAGCTCATCGATATCGCGCTCCAGCCGGTCCACCTGCGATTGCACGATCCGCAGCCGCTCGGCCTTGCCCGGCCGGTCGGGAACTGCGAGGTCGGCGCCGACATCGAACAGGTCGTTCTGAATGGCGGCCAGCATCGTGCCGAGCCGGGACGCAGCATCGATATGCAGCCGGGCGACGCCGATCGCCGCGTTGGTCTCGTCAACAGTTCCATATGATGAAACGCGCAGGTCATACTTCGGCCGGCGCTCGCCGGAGCCCAGCGCTGTCGTTCCGTCATCGCCGGTGCGGGTATAGATGCGATTGAGGACCACCATCACGTCATCTCCCGGATATTCGCCTTCCCGCTCGCAACCCGACGCCAACGCCGCCGCGTCAGCGCCCCATCGCCCACAGCGCGGCCATCGCCACGATGATCGCGACGAACTGCAACAGCACGCGCAGCCGCATCAGCCGCTGCGAGGTGTCCGGCGAGCCGCCGCGCATCATGTTGAGCAGCCCCAGCAGTAGCACCACCGCAACCGCAGCGATCGCGACCGGGACCAGAAAGTTGCTCAGAAAACCTGCCATGCCGATTCAACCATATCCTCTTTCAATCTATCTAACATCTGGATTGCCGAGTCGCCATGCAGGCGGCTCCGGGTTAGGATCGGCCGTTGCGGAGCGGCTGCACGTCTGAACTGCATGGACAGGCGTGGCACATATCGAAGTCGAAGGCCCGCGAATGGCGTCGCGAGGGCCTTCCGAACGGGAAGGACCTTGGAACGATGCGGGCGAGTCGGCCGTGAAATACGTCCGCTACATCTATCGCGTTTCGATGCACGCCTTCGAAAAGTTCCTGATCGATGACGGCTGGGCGATCGCCAGCCACATCGCGCTGTCGGCCTTGATGGCGCTGTTTCCGTTTCTGATCGTCATCACGGCGCTGGCCGGCTTCTTCGGCTCGGCGCAGCTCGCCGACCAGGCGGCCGAGCTCATCCTCGACACCTGGCCCGAGCGCGTCGCCAATGCCATCGCCGGCGAAATTCACAACGTCCTCACCCGCGCGCAGGGGGGCGTGCTGACCATCGGCCTCGTCCTGGCGATCTACTTCGCCTCCAACGGGGTCGAGAGCCTGCGTGTCGGCCTGAACCGCGCCTATGGCGTGGTGGAAACGCGGGCCTGGTACTGGCTGCGGCTGGAATCGATCGGTTATACGCTGCTCGCGGCGGTGTCGCTGCTGTCGCTCGCCTTCCTGATCGTGCTGGCGCCGCTGCTCATCGCCGCCGCGCGGCACTACTTCCCGATCGAGATGGAAATCAACGAGTCGTTCATCACCTTCGCGCGGCTCGGGCTGGCGACGCTGTCGATGATCGTCGCGCTGTTCATCGTCCACATGTGGCTGCCCGCAGGGACTCGCAAACTGTGTGACATCGTGCCCGGCATCCTGCTGACGATCGTCGGCTCGCTCGCCTCCGGCACCCTGTTCGGCAAATATCTCGAGGAATTCGCCAACAACTACGTGACGACCTATGCAGGTCTCGCGTCGGTCATCATCGCGCTGGTGTTCCTGTATTTCATCGCCTCGATCTTCGTTTATGGCGGCGAGTTCAACGCCGCGATCATGAAGACCAAACTGCCCGACAGCGACAGCAAGCCGACATAGGCGCGTTGCGCGGTCACGGCGCCGCCCGCGCAGACGCCGGCAAGACCCCGGCCTGGCCGGAGGCCGCGCGGATGTCCTGCAGCCGCCGCTGCTGTCCGACATAGAGCTTCGCCGCCTCGCTCGAGAACAACTCGCCGGAGCTGTCGTCTTCGCTCCAGGGCGTCATCGCCAGATCGGTGTAGGCGAAGCGCTTGGGGTCGCGCTTGATGCCGAGATAGATCTTGCGCAAGCGTAGATAGAGTGCACCCCAGCGCACCAGCTTGACCGCGGTCTCGCCGTAGTAACGTGGATAGAACCGCCAGACCGGCTCCAGCGGCTGGCCCGGCCGACGATCCTTGCGGAATTTCCGCCGCAGAAATCCGGTTTCGAGCGGGTGGATGTTCTCGAAGTCGATGCTGCCCTTGAACCAGGTGATCAAGAACAGCGCGTTGCTGGCATTGCCGCCGCTGGAGGCCACGCGGCGCATGATCGTCGTGATGTGTTCCGTCGTATAGTAGCGCTGCCATGCCATCCGGTAGGCACGGTGCCATTCCTCCGCCGACATTTTCGCGTGCGTGGTGCAGACGTGATTGGTGTCGTAGCGGTTCAAATCGGCATCGAGCGGCGCACCCGCCCGCACCAGCGTCTGGTGATCCTCCGAGCCCGGCAACGGCGTCAGGCAGAAGAACTCGAGCAGATCGACGGGCAGCTCGCGCTTGATCACGTCGATGTCGTGCATGATCGACTCGGGCGTATCGTTGGGAAAGCCCAGGATGTAACCGGCATAGGTGATGACCCGCGCGGATTTCCAGGCCAGCAGCATCTGCCGGTACTCAGTGATCTTGTTCTGCTTCTTCTTGGCTCCCATCAGGTTCTGCGGGTTGATGTTCTCGAGCCCGATGAACACGCGGCGCACGCCCGCCCGCGCGCATTTCGCGACGAAGTTCGGCAGCTTGTAGCAGAGCGTATCGACCTGGATGATGAAGCCGATGTTGAGCTTCTCCACCTCGCGCAGATGGATCAGGCGATCGAGAATTGCCTCCCAATCCTTATTGCGGGCGAAGTTGTCGTCGGTGATGAAGAAGCTGCGCAGGCCCTGGGCATAGTTGACCCGGACGATCTTCTCGATGTCGTCCGGCGAGCGGCGGCGCGACTTGCGCCCCTGCACGTTGATGATGGTGCAGAACGAGCACTGGTAAGGACAGCCGCGCCCGGCGTCGAAGCTGGTGACGCCTCCGGCCGTGCGCAGCGCCCGCTGCGCCGCCATCAACGGGATCGGCGCTCCCTCGATCGGCGGCAGGTCGTTGATGAAGTTGTAGAGCGGCTTGAGCTTCGAGGCCATCGCGTCCTGCAGCACCTCGTCGAGCCGTCCTTCAGCCTCGCCCGCGAACAACGACACGCCCATGGCGCGCGCCCGATCAAGATCCGCATCGACCCCTTTCAGCATGCTGTGCACGCCCGAAACGTGGAAACCGCCGATGCAGACGTCGATGCCGAGATCGCGCAGCGCGCCGGCGAGATCGAGCGCGCGCGGAAACTGGTTCGACTGCACGCCGACCATCAGCACCATGCCGCTGCCGGCGGCGCGGATCATGCGGGCGAGTTGCTTCGGCCTGATCCTGGTGTTGGTCTCATCGAGCGCATGGATCTCGATGCGGACATCGGCGCCGAGCGCCGCCCGCTCGTCGCAGTCCTGGGCGATGCCGTATAGCGCCGCTAGTGAATTGGAGGGGATCGGCGAGCGCATCCATTGGATGACGTAGCCGTCGTCGTCGTAATGCGAGGGTTTGACAAGCACGAGACAAAAACGCCGTTGCGGCTGCATGCTTGTCGTCCAATCGACTGGAGATGACGTGATATCAGATAACGTGACATTGGGTCATGGTGGCCCATGCACCCGCTTGCCGCAAGGCACAATCCGGGCTGTTTCGGCCGGCCGATTGGAATTGTTTCAGCCCGCGACTCGCAAATGCCCGCATTCCGCCTTCAAGCTGCCGTCATCATGACCGGGGTATCGCAGATGCATGACGACTGCGCAGAATTCTGGCCACCGTCTGGGCGAGCGCCCGCGGTGACACCGGTTTGAGGAGGAAAGCATCGGCCCCCGCAGCCAGCGCCGGCTTCTCGTCGCTGTCGCGCCCCGACACGCCGATGATCGGAATGCGCCCTAACCCTCCGGTCCGGGCGCGAATCCGTCGGATCGCCTCGACGCCGTTAATCCCCGGCAGCACCATATCCATCAACACCAGATCGAAACCGCCTTGCGCCAGGCGATCGCCCGCATCCTCGCCGCGGCCGATGAACTCGGTCTGGTGCCCGAGTTCCTGCAGAATGGCGTTCAGCACGACACGACCGAACGGATTATCTTCGACCGACAGGATGCGGAGCGCCCGCGGCGACTCGAATGCAATGTCATCGGCTGCATCCTCGGCCTCCGGCGCGAGGTCCAGCATCGCCGTGAGCGTGAACACGGCACCGCCGGTCCGCTGAGCCGCAACGGTGACATCGCCTCCCATGGCACGCGCGAGCTGCCGCACTGACGACAGACCGAGCCCGGCCCCGCCAAACCGCTGCGCGATCGAGACGTTGGCCTGCGAGAACGGGCGGAACAGGCGGCGAAGCTCGGCGGCGGAAATGCCGATGCCGGAGTCGGCCAGCGCAAAGTGAATGCCAGCCTTGCCTTTCGGCGCGCGGGCGCGATGCACGGTCATGACGATGGCGCCGGCGGCGGTGAACTTCACGGCATTGTCGATCAGGTTCTCCAGCGCCGCCCGCAACCGCACCGCATCGCCCAGCACGAAGAGCGGCAGATCCTCGGCGACCGCGATGGTGGTCGAAAGACCTTTCGCCGCGGCGCGGCCAACCAGCGAATCGGCTGCGGTCCGCAACAGCGCGCGCAGATCGAACACGTCATGGCGCAACGTCAGTGCAGACGCCTTGCTGCGCGCCGCATCGACGAACAGCGTCGCCAGTGCCGACAGGTGCTCGGCGCTCGCCTTGATGGTCTCGACCCAGCGGCGCTCGCGCTCGCCGAGGTCGGAGGTCGCAAGCAGATCGCTGATCGCCAGCACGCCGGTCAGCGGCGTGCGCACCTCATGCGCAAAGGTGGCGAGCACCGCCTCGATCACCGGCAGTTGCGCCGACGATCCTCGCCCGCTCACCGGCGCGTGCAGCGTCTTCTTCTTGGTAGTGAGGCTCTTGTTCTTGCTTGCAGGACTCTTGAGCGCCTTCTTTCGTGGCGTCTTTTTTCCAGATGTCTTCTTTCGAAACGGCTTGGACGGCGGCACTGTCCGCGCGCCGGAGTGCCCCGGCGTGCGCTTGCGCGGCATGGCCGACCCCTGCCCTGCCCTTGCGCGTCCTGTCTGTCGCTTCGCTATCATCCGTCACCCTGCCCGGCGGCACCTTGGCACGAAGCGCGCTCGCGAGTCACGCACGCGGCAATCCGATCCGCGCACGAATATCGTCCGCGGTGAGACCCGCAGCACGCAACGCACGCAGCGACGTCGCATGGGTCGATTTCGACAGCTTCCGCCCATGCTCGTCGCGCACGAGTGGGTGGTGGCGATACAGCGGCGCCGGCAAATCCAGCAATCCCTGCAGCAGGCGATGGACGCTGGTCGACCAGAACAGGTCCTGGCCGCGAATCACATGCGTCACCCCCTGCAGGGCATCGTCGATCACCACCGACAGGTGATAGCTCGTCGGCGTTTCCTTGCGCGCGACGATCACGTCGCCCCAGCGCTCGGGCGTGGCAACCATCGTACCGGTCTCACCGGCTGGACCCGTGCCCTGCTCCTGCCAGGAGAGCGGTCCCGTTCTTGCCACCGCTGCCGCCGTGTCGAGCCGCAACGCATAGGGCGCGTCGCTTGTGATCAATGCCGCACGCGCATCCGCATCCATCGTTCGCGCCGCACCGGGATAGAGCGGCGCGCCATCGGGATCGCGAGGCCATGGCCCCTGTCGTTCCCGTTCCGCCACCAGGCGTGTGATGTCGGCGCGGCTCTCGAAGGCCGGATACACCAGCCCCGCCTGCTGCAGCCGCTGCACCGCTTCGCCGTAAACGGACATGTGCTCGGACTGGCGCCGCACCGGCTGTTCCCAGGCGATGCCGAGCCAGGCGAGGTCTTCATAGATCGCGGCTTCGTAGTCCGCGCGGCTGCGCGCGCCGTCGATATCCTCGATCCGCAGCAGGAAACGGCCGCCCGACGCACGCGCGGCCTCGAAGTTCAGCAGCGCGGACAGCGCGTGGCCGAGATGGAGATAGCCGTTCGGGCTCGGTGCAAAACGGAAAACGGGTGGCATCGCTCTCGCTCGTGGTGACAGGCACGCCGCTGTCACACCTCATCTGCCATTGCCGGGGTTGACCCGGCAATCCATCTCCCGTGAAAGTTCATCATGCAAGACGGACTGCACAACAATCCGAACCGAACGTCGCAGCAACCCTCCGCCATGCCGTTCCACCTCGAAACCCAGGCGGATCTCGATCGCGCTTTGCAGGCGCTCCGCAGCCAGGATCGCCGGCTCGACCCCATCTTCGAGATGGTGCTGCAAGCGGCAGGACCGCCTGCCCTGCGCCGCCGCGCGCCAGGTTTTGCCGGCCTCGCCTCGACCATCTGTGGCCAGCAGCTCTCGACCTTCGCGGCGGCCGCGATCTGGGCGCGGATGGTGGAGGCCTATGACGAGTTGCACCACGACCACATTCGCCAGGCCCGCGCCGACAAGCTGCGCCGCCTGGGCCTTTCCGTCGCCAAGATCAAGACGCTGAAATTCATCGCCGGCGAGATCGCCGCAGGCCGCCTCGATCTCGCAGCCCTCGCCGACGCGCCCGCAGACGCGGCGCACGCGGCGCTGACGAAGCTGCACGGCATCGGTCCATGGACCGCCGACATCTACCTGCTGTTCTGCCTCGGCCATGGCGACGCCTGGCCCGCGGGAGACCTCGCCATACAGGAGGCGGTCCGGATCGGCCTCGGCCTGCGCGCGCGGCCGACGGTGAAGGAGATGGCAACCCTCGGCGAAGCCTGGCGGCCGTATCGTGGCGCCGCCGCCCACCTGTTCTGGAGCTACTATAAAGTCGTCAAGGCGTCCGGATTCGATCCGATGCCGCCGGAGAAAAAGGTCAGGCCCGCAGCTCCGGCGAAGGCCACCACGAAGGCGCGAACGGCTGCGAAAACGCGCAAGCCCTCATCCGCGGCAACGCGCAAACCGGCGAAGTTCGCAACATCCCAGAAGCCTCGCAAAGGAGCCGCACGTCATGGACGCTGAACGGTCCCGCCTGGACGGCCCAAGCATCCCGCCACTCTCCGGCACGACGCGACAGCTCGTCGTGTTCCTGCATGGTTACGGCGCCGACGGAAACGACCTGATCGACATCGGCTACGCATGGCGCGCGCTGCTGCCGGATGCGACTTTCATCTCTCCGGATGCTCCCGAGCCGTGTGCGGAGATGCCGATCGGCCGGCAGTGGTTTGCGATCGACCGCAGCAATCCCGCCGCCCGTTGGAACGGCGTCACCTCCGCCGCCCCCGTCCTGCATCGCTTCCTCGACGACACGTTGCAACGGCACCAACTGCCACCAACGGCGCTCGCCCTGGTCGGCTTCAGCCAGGGAACGATGATGGCATTGCATGTGGGTCTGCGCCGGAGCACTCCACCGCTCGCCATCGTCGGCTATTCCGGGCGGCTGACCGCGCCGAATCAGACCGACTTCGCCGCCATGCAGGCCGAGGTCACGAGCCGACCACCGGCGCTGCTGATCCATGGCGATATGGACGAGGTCGTTCCGCCTGCCTCGCTGGAATTCTCCGCAACCGGCTTGAAGACACTCGGGATCACACCGGAAACCCATATGTCCCACGGCATTGGCCATGGGATCGATGAAGAAGGACTGCGGCTCGGCGGACAATTTCTCGCACGCGCCTTTGCCGCGGCCCGTGAATAGAGTTCGGGCCGGCGCCCGAACCCTCTTCACAAGCATGTCACGGTCCTTGTAGACTATGCTTAAGGAATTGCTTCCGAATCTCAAAGGAGTTTGGAGCGTTACTTGAACGTGCACGTGTCACACCACGGACATCCGGCGAGTGGATTCCCGGCACTGGTGCTGAATGCGGATTTTCGTCCGCTCAGCTATTACCCCCTCTCGCTCTGGTCCTGGCAGGACGCCATCAAGGCGGTGTTCCTCGACCGCGTCAACATCGTCGCCAATTACGATCACGCTGTCCGCAGCCCGTCGTTCGAGATGCTGCTGCCGAGTGTCGTCTCGCTCAAGTCGTTCGTGAAGCCGACGACCCATCCCGCCTTCACGCGCTTCAACGTCTTCCTGCGCGACAAGTTTTCCTGCCAGTACTGCGGTGACGGCAGCGACCTGACCTTCGATCACATCATTCCGCGTTCGAAGGGCGGCCAGACGACATGGGAGAATGTCGTTGCCGCGTGCTCGCCGTGCAACCTGAGGAAGGGCAACATGACGCCGCAACAGGCGCACATGTTCCCGACGCAAGCGCCTTACCAGCCGACGGTGCATCAGCTGCATCGCAACGGCAGGCTGTTCCCGCCGAACTACCTGCACGACAGCTGGATGGACTATCTCTACTGGGACACCGAGCTCGATCCGTGATCCCGCGCGGCTGCCATCGCCACGGATACTCGCCTCGCATCCTACACCCCACATCGGCTCGCCGCATGACGCGCTGAGCAACGCTCAGCCGGAGAGCCGCAGTGCGGCGCCTCACGCGCGCTGCCAGCACAATCTCACATTCCGTCATCTGCAGTGGGCGACTTTGCCGAAATGGCTAAGCATGATCTGGAAAAGTGTGAAGCGGTTTTCCGAAACGATCAGGCTTCAACAGTGAGCTAAAGCGCGGGAATGATTCATCCAAATCTCATCGCGCTCTAGTGGCGGCCGATGAAATCCAGCACTGCGCGGTTGAAAAGCTCCGGCTGCTCCATCGGCACCGAATGCCCGGCGTCGGCGATCGCCACGACCTCCGCCTGTGGAATGTGCCGCAGCCATCGCGCCATCAGTGTCGGCGGCGCATACAGGTCGGCACTGGCGGTGATGGCCAGCATCGGCGAGCGAATCTGCGCGATCTTGGCGAATGTGTTTGGCGTGCGCAGCGGTTGCGCCGGCGCATCGGGCTGACGCGCCTGCTCCTGCGCATGGGCCCAGGCGGCGGTGCGCTCCGGCTCGGCGGCACGGAACGACGGGCCGATCTCGCGGAACAATTCGGGCAGGTCGTAGAACCCTGGAAACATCAGGTTCTGCCGCACCTGCTCCATCTCGGGCTCGCTGAACGAGCCGGTGCTGGCGGCAACGGTCAGGCTGCGCAAGGTCTGCTGCCGCCACGATCCATAGTCCAGCGCGACGAAGCCGCCGCCGGCAACGCCGAGCAGATGGAACGGCGGCAGCCGCAGATGATCGACCAGGGCGGCGAGGTCTTCGGCGACGCTGCCGGGCTGCGGTCCGCTCGCGGCATCGGCGATGCTGCCGCCCCAGCCGCGGCGATCGAAGGCGATCACCCGATAGCCCGCCGCCGTGAATGCCGCGAACTGTGGCTCCCAGCTCAGGCTGGTGCCGGTGTTGGCATGCAGCAGGACGAGCGGCACACCCTCGCCGCCGCTGTCGCGATAGCACAGCCTGACGCCGGGCAGGCTCGCATGGTTCGGTTGCGGGGTGGCGGAGATCGAAGACGTCATCATGGCCTACACAATCATATCAGAGCGCAGCGGATCGCTCCCACAATCAGACGATCGACGAAAAGATCAAGCGCGACAAAGCGCATGTCCCCAAACGCGACGGCATGCGCGATCGCTGCATGCGACCGAGCCGATGTTCGTACCGCACTGGAGAACAACGCGACGGCAGCACACCGTCAAACCTCACCTGTTCGCACCGACCGCCGCACCGCCAGCAGTGTCACGAGCGCGATCAGGCTCAGCGCCGACGACACGATCAGCACCGCGCCACCCATCCGCTCCATGACGAGGGCGAAGCCGAGCGGCGCGAGCGCCTGGCAGATGCGCGAGGGCGCGCCCAGCAGGCCGAGCCGGTAGCCGTAATTGTCCGGACCGTAGATCGCCAGCGGCAGCGTGCCGCGCGCGATCGTCAGGATGCCGTTGCCGGCGCCATGCAGCAGCGCGAACACCGCCGCGGCACCGCCGCCGAACAGCGCGATCACGGCGGCCCCGAGCGGATGCGTAAAACACGCGAGCCGCGTGGAAACGACCGGATGATAACGGCTGAGCACGCTGGCCTCGAGCAGGCGCGCGGCGACTTGCGCGGGACCGATCATCGCGCCGGCGAACACCGCCTGCGCCGGCGACGCGCCGAAGGCCTCGACGATGCGCGGCAGGTGCGCCGCCATCGCCGATGTCACCGTCCAGGCCGCAGCGAAGGCAATCGCCAGCAGCAGCATGGTCCGGTCGATCGCGATGTGCGGCTTGACGTTCGACGTCATCGGCACCGGCTTCGCATCCGTGCGCGGCAGGAACAGCAGGTTGAGCGGCAAACCGATCAGCACATGCGCGAGCGCCCATCCGTAGCAGGTGCCGCGCCAGCCGAGCATGTCGAGCCCCAGCGCACTGAGTGGCCAGCCGACCGTGCTGGCGAAGCCAGCGATCAGCGTGATGCCGGTGATCGGTCCGCGCGCCGTGTCGCCATAGATGCGCCCGAGGGCCGCGAACGCGGCATCGTAAAGACCAAGCCCCATGCCTACGCCGAGCAGCAGCCAAGCCAGCGCCATCATCGACGCCGTCTGCGATGCGCCGAGCAGGACAAGGCCCAAAGCGAACGCCAGACTGGAGAGCGATAGCACCTGCCGGCCGCCCGAGCGATCGATCCAGCGACCAACGCGCGGACCAAGCAAGCCGGACAACACCAGGGCCGCGGAGAACGCCGCGAACAACCACGTCTCCGATAGGCCGAGGTCGCGCGCGATCGGACCGGCAAGGATCGCAGGGAGATAATAGCTGGAGGCCCAAGCCAGCGTCTGGGTGATGCCGAGCGGAATGACGATCGACAACCGCAGCCGCATCATCTCACCGGACCGACGCGGCGGACGATGTCCCGGTGTCGTCAGGGAGCGTGGTATCGCCCGGCCCGAGCGGCCGCTGCATCAAAACGCTGTCGACCCAGCGGCCGAACTTGAACCCGGCGGACTTGAACGTGCCGACCGGCTGGAATCCCTGCGCCGCATGCAGCGCGATCGATCCGGCATTGCCGCTGTCGCCGATCACCGCGATCATCTGCCGCCACGGCCCCTGCTCGCAGCGCGCGATCAGCTGCGTCAACAGCACCGTGCCGACCCCCTTCCCGATCAAGCCCTCGGCCACGTAGATCGAATCCTCGATAGTGTGGCGATAGGCGGGCCGCGGCCGATACGCCGATGCGTAACAGTAGCCGGCGACCTGCCCATCCAGCTCAGCCACCAGATACGGCAGCCCCTGCCTCAACACCGCGGCGCGGCGTTCCAACATCTCATCGCGCGACGGCGGCGTCAGCTCAAATGTCGCCAGACCATGCAGCACATGATGGGCATAGATCGCCTGCACGGCAGCCATGTCAGCGTCCTGCGCGTCACGCACCTGGGGCGCTGCGCCAGCAGCGCACTTCACGCCCGCACGCTGTCCGGTCTCCGCATTCCATCCCGGTTTCATTGCGATGCCGTCCTCGATCCGTTCAATATGCCGGCCGCGCCGGACAAAGCCAACATCGTTCAGGAGCCGGTCGTCACGCATACGCAACGCGCAGTCCTGCGAAGCCTCGTGCAGCAGACGGGCAAGCAGGCGCCACAGCATGGTCCAACGTTCCAAGGGCCTCGGCCAGCGTCCTTTATGGTTCGCGTTCAAAAGTAGCCGTTCAGACTCATAAAGGAAGATTTTACAAATTATGCTTGGCATGAGACTTTCTTATGCATGAAGTCGCTCAACCTCGACTATCTGCGCACCTTCCTCGACGTGCTCGAACTGGGCAGCTTCTCAGCCGCCGCCGAACGATTATCGCTGACCCAGCCGGCGGTCAGTCTGCAGATCCGTCAGCTCGAGCAACGGCTCGGCGTGCGATTGATCGAACGGATCGGCCGCCGCGCCCAGCCGACCGCCGCCGGCGCCGCGCTCGCCGGCTATGCGAGCGAGATCGACGCGTTGAGCGCGCGCGCGATCGAGGAGGTCGCGCGCCACGCGAAGGGCGTAGCCGGCCGGGTGCGGATCGGCACCGGCGCCACCGCCTGCATCTTTCTCCTGCCGCCGATCCTGCGCGACTTGCGGCGCAAATTTCCTGCGTTGCAGATCACGGTCTCCACCGGCAACACCGCCGACATCGTCAAGGCCGTGGACGAGAACAGCATCGACGTCGCGCTGGTGACGCTGCCCGCCGCGGGCCGGATGCTCGAGATCACACCGGTCCTCGACGACGAGTTCGTCGTCATCGCACCGCGGACGATGCAATTGCCACAGCGGCTCACGCCGCAGGCGCTGGCCGCGCTTCCCATTTTGCTGTTCGAGCCCGGCGGCAACACGCGGCGGATCTCCGATGACTGGTTCAGACAGAGCGGCATCGCGCTGAAGCCGGTGATGTCGCTCGGCAGCGTCGAGGCGATCAAGGAACTGGTGCGCGCAGGCCTCGGCTGCGCCGTGCTGCCCGGCATGGCCGTACAGCAGGCGAAACATCGCAAGGAGCTGATCGTGCGCCCGCTCACGCCGAAGCTGCACAGGACGCTCGCACTGGTGATTCGCCGCGACAAGCCCTTACACCGCGGCCTGAAAGACGTGGTTCTTGCACTCAAGAACGTGGCGCGCCCTGCGCATGCAAAATGATTCACACCCGCACAATTACGCGACTCAAAAAATTTCAGATGACTCGCGCGTCACGCAATACGCTGCAAGCGCGACGTTCGCCACAGTCGATCCGCAACACCAGTGCTGGATCAAAGGGTTCCTGTCGCCGCCGCCATAGGCGTTGCCGTTTCGTAAGCGCGGTCGCAGAATCCAGGCGTTCGTTAATGCTAAAATTCGAGCGTTCCCCTGAACGAACCGGTACGACGTTGCTGACATGCTGCCGCACGATCTGATTGAGGGTTCAAATGGCGGCAAAATCCAAACAGCAAGACGCGCGAAGCAATGTCCTCGTATTCCGGCGGCGCGACGACCGTGCGCCGCTCGCGATCCAATGCGAGGACATCAAAGCGGTCGCGATCTGCGTCCACTGCGGAGGTTGGCTTGCCGAGGGTGAATCCGCCGACGACTGTTCGAGCGCACGCGTCTCGCAGACGGTGTGACGGCTCCGCGGCGTACGCGCGCGGCATAACGGCCGCGCTGTTCCTGTCCGGCCTTACCGACACCACTGAAGTCAACGCAAGCAGATGCGGCTGGCGGATTCGTCCATCTGCCGGAACAAGCCGGCGCTCCCCTGTTTGCGGCGGCATGTAGGCATGCGCCTGCCGCGCTTCCCTCGTTTGCTGCACAGCAGTAATTTGCGGTCCGACAGTTTGCGCGGCTGAATGGCCCGCGCCCTCCGACCGGACGACGCACGGCTTTGCATCAGCCCCTTTCCTCCTCCACCGCCGCCTCCAGCCGACGCATCGCGCTGGTCCGGACCGCCGAAGCGCTGGCGATCGGCGCCTGTGGCGGCACCATCTTCCATTGGCTCGGCTTGCCCGCCGGGTTCCTCTCCGGCGCCATGCTGGCGGTGGCCATCCTGGCGCTGGCGGGCCGGCCGCTGGCGATGCCGCAGCCGCTGATGCATGTGACGACCGCGACGCTCGGCATCACCCTCGGCTCGGTGGCGACGCCGGAAATGATGCACGGCATGACGACCTACCCGATCAGCCTGACGCTGCTCGGGATCGGCACCGTCTGCGTCACACTCGGCTCGATGCTGTATCTGCGGTATGTCCACGGCTGGAGTGCACTGTCGGCGCTGCTTGGCGCTGCCCCCGGCGCGCTGTCGCAGATGGTGGCGATGGCGTTGGAAACCAAGTCGGACCAGGCGGGCGTCGCGATCGTGCAGACGCTGCGGGTCGTCCTGCTGGCGGTGTTCCTGCCGATGGGGCTGGCGCTCGCCGGCCTGTCGGTGACCGGACCCGGCGCCGGCCGGCTCGCGGTCGCCGACACCGCGTCACTGCCACTCCTGGTCGGCGTTTCGTTCGCCTCGGGCTATCTGTTCTATCGGATGAAATTCCCCGGCGGCTGGATGTTCGGCGCGATGATCGGCTCCGGCGTGCTGCATGCATTCGGCATCGTTCACGGCGGCCTGCCCTTGTGGGTGGTGAACACCGCGATGATCGGCATCGGCTCGATGGTCGGTACCCGCTTCGCGACCATCGGCCTCGATGCGTTCCTGCGCTATCTCGCCGCCGGCATCGGCTCGCTGGTGGTGGCGCTGGTGCTGATGGTCGCCTTCCTCGGCCTGACCATCTGGCTCGCCGGTGTGCCGGTTCAAGACGCGACGATGGCGTTCGCGCCCGGCGCGATGGACGTGATGATGGCGGTCGCGCTGACCCTGCACCTCGACCCGATCTTCATCAGCGCCCACCACCTGTTCCGCTTCATCGGCGTGTCCTTGCTGATGCCGCTGGTGGTGCGGACGGTGGCGCCGAAATCGACGGAAATCCCGGAGAACGAGATCTGACGTCAGGCCGCGTGGCCGCGCGTCCGCGTAATCCCCCAAAGGGCGATCAGCATCATCAACCCGGAGATCAGCGCGTTGTAGCCGGCGAGCGAGAGACCGAGGAAGCGCCACTGCACCTCGTCGCAGCGGATCACCTTCACGGTATCGAGCCGCTGCAGCAGGCTTCCCGCACTGCCAAGATCACTGACCGGCCCACTGCAGGTCGCAGGTCCGGGCCAGAATCCCCACTCGACGCCCGCATGAAACGCTCCGAAGATCATGTTGGCGAACGCCGCCAGGGCCAGCACCGCGAGCCCCGCCACCGCCACGCCGCGCGGCAACCGCTGCGCCGACAGCGCCAGCACGGCGCCAAGCACGATCGCGAGGTAATAGGCGTAGCGCTGCTCGAGGCACATCGGACAAGGCTTGATGTCCAGCACATGCTCAAAGAAGAGGGCCCCGCCAAGCGTGGCAATGGCAATCGCCGCGATCGTGCCGGCGGCCTGCGCGGCGGCGCGCGAACCGCTGTTGATGAACCTCGGCGGGTGGGTCTGCATCAGCAAGGCATTCACTCCGTTTTCAGCGTGGTAACGCGACCCCTGTGACCTGTCGAGGCAGGGGTCGTTCACGAACGCTTGGGTGTGTGCCCTCCCGGCCGCGCGGATCGAAACGCAAGCCGGCCGACGGATCGACGGATCAGAGGCTTTGCAGCCCGGCAACGAAGGCGCGCTGGAACGCGGTGAGATCGGCCTCCGGCAAGTCCGACGCCGCAACATAGGTCGCTCCGCCATCGCGCCAGCTGATCGCGTGATATCCCGCGATCGTCACAGGCGCGATCGTCTCCGCACCCGCAAGCGCGGCCGCGCATCGCCAGCCTCGCCGGTCCAAAACTTGACCGAGAGAGACTCAGCCCGTGCGCGATTTATTCCCGGATCGGGGCCCGGCCGGCAGCCTTTGGCGTTGACCGCGACCGGCTGGCCGCTATAGTCCGCCCGCTTCGAGGGGCTGCGCCGCCAATCCGTCCAGGATCAGCATGCACGTCCCGCGAATGCCCCTGTGGCGGAACTGGTAGACGCGCTCGACTCAAAATCGAGTTCCGCAAGGAGTGCTGGTTCGATTCCGGCCAGGGGCACCATTCTCCCCGGCTTCTATCTTCCAAACGATCTCTTCCCGACCTTTCCAACACACTTTTCACTCATGGAGCCGGCCCGCTGACGAGTGGTGTGTCCGGAGCCTGGGACGTTATCGACAAATCCAGCAAGAAGCGCTGTCGCATCATCTTCAAGCCGGAGCTGACCATCGGCGGCTCGGAGATCGCTGTCGCCAAGGGATGCGAGAGACGTTTCCGATCATGGGCGAGATCACCGCCTGGCCTCTCTATGAGAAGAGTGGACCATCGGCTTGGTCGATGCGACGCGGAAGCTACGCATCAGCTTCAGCACGCCCGACGCCGCAATGCCGCCGAGCCGGAAACCGACGGCATCTGCACGATCCTCAAACGCTGAGGCCGCGGCTTATTCCCGATCCGCACCGGACACGCGCTCAGCTCGGTCGCCAAGTGGCGGAAGTTCGCCACCTCCTCGTCTTCCACTTGGCGGCAAAGCGCCAACGCCGTCGCCAGCAAGCGTTTGCGCGAGCGAATCGACGCATTCCGCCTTATTTTGGCGGCCTTCGTTCGCAGTTATCATTCAGACAACGTTCAGGCGCGACCGCCTCTGATCGCTGCCATTTCATCAGGACAGGGAAACATCGTCATGATGCGGCGCATCCTGTTTGCACTCGTGGTGATCGTCGGCTCCGGAGCATGGACATCGTCGCATGCCCAGGGCCAGGAAAAACGGATCGCCTTCGTCGTCGGCAATGCCGCCTACCAGAAAGATCCATTGCCGACCGCCGCCAATGACGCGGGCCTGATCGCCCAGACGCTGCAGGCGGCCGGCTTCGATGTGGTCGGCGCCCGCGATCTCGATGGCGAAACGCTGCGGCGTTCGTTCCGCGACTTCATTCAGAAGGCGCAAGCCTCCGGCCCCGACACCGTCGCCTTCGTCTATCTCGCCGGTTACGGCATGCAGCTCACCGGCGAGAACTACTTCGCCCCCACCGACGCCGCGATCGCCCGCGACACCGACGTGCCGGTCGAGGCGCTGCGGGTGTCCGACTACATGCGCCAGCTCGCCGCGCTGCCGCTCAAGGCATCGATCGTCGTCCTCGATGCCGCCCGCGCCAACCCGTTCGCCAAGGACGGCCAGCCGCTGGCCGGCGGACTCGCGCTGGTGGAGCCTGACCCGAAGACACTGATCGCCTTCAACGCCGCGCCCGGCACGGTCGCCCCCGAGGGCGCGCCGCCCTACGGCGCCTATGCCCAGGCCCTGGCGGAGATGATCCGCACCGGCGGGCTGACGCTGCCCGAGGTGTTCGACCGGGTGCGCCTGCGCGTCACCGACGTTACCAAGGGCGCGCAGATTCCATGGAATGCGGAGAAGCTGGATGGCAGGTTCGTGTTCTTCGAGCGTGGTCCGGATGCGCCGCAAGTGCAGGACCAGAGTGCTGCACTGCGCAGCAAGCCGATTCGCGAGTTCGACGCACGGGAGGCGTTCGTCGCCGCAGTCGAGCGCGACACCATGCAGGGCTACGAGGACTTCCTCGCTGCCTATCCGAGCGATCCACTGGCAAAGCGCGTGCGCGCCATCGTCGCCGCGCGGCGGGAGGCCATCGTCTGGCGCCGCACCTATCGCACCGATACGCCGCCCGCCTACTGGTCTTATCTCGACCGCTATCCACGCGGGCCGCACGCGGCCGATGCGCGCCGCCGGCTGGCGATCCTCGCCGCCGCGCTGGAGCCGCCGCCATCCTACGAGCGCATCGTCTATGACGTGCCGCCACCGCCACCGGACGAGATCGTCTATGTCGATCGCCCGGTGCTCGCCTTCGACGATCCGGTGTTCGCCTTCGCCCCGCCACCGCCGCCGCCGGTGTTCTTCCTGCCACCGCCGCCGCCGGATTTCGTCGTGCTGCCGCCACCGCCGCCACCGGTCGGCATCTACGTGCTGCCGACCCCCGCCTTCGTGCCGATACCGACCTATGTCAGCGCGCCGGCCTATGTGGCGCCGCCACCGAACAACATCATCTTCGCCAACATCCACAACACGACGGTCATCAACACCGTCATCAACAATCCGGCGCCGGTGGAGCATCCGCCCGGCCCGCCCGGAGCGCCTCCTGTCGCGGGCGGCGGCTTGAAGGCCGCGACCGCGGCGGCCGCAGCAGCGGCGGCCGTTGCCCTGCCCGCCGCCGCAGCCGCGCTGCCGCCTGCGGCGATGCAGAAAGTAAATATGATGCGGCAGCAGCGCCCGCCCGGGCCGGGCGCCACGCCCACCTCGCTGCCGCCGGGAGCACCGCCGAACGCGATGCAGAAGCAGGCGCCACCTGCACCGGGCTCCGCGACGGCGCCGCCGAATCCGAATGCGGTGACACCCAATGCCCACGCCCTGCCGGGAATGGGCGGCCAGCCGCTGCCGAAAACGAACCAGACATCGCTGCCTCCGAACGTACCGCCTGGAAGCAAGCCGGCCGCGACCAATCCGGCTGCGATGCAGAAGCAGCCGCCGGGCGCACCGCCCGCGCCGGGCGCGGCGCCATCCGCCGCCACGCCGCCGACGACGGCCCCAGGCGCCAAGCCCGCGGCCAACATTGCCAACGTCCCGCCGGGTCATGGACAGCCGGCGCCTGGACAACCAGGCCAGCGACCAGCAGCGCAACCAGCCCAGCCGGGCGCAGCGTCTGTCAGCCCTGCGGTCAAACCGCTGCCGGGCATGCAGACGCCGAAGCAGGGTGCGGGTGGACGGCCCGTCGCATCGACGCCACCTCCGGGACAGCCGCCGCAGCCACCAGCACCTCCGCCGGGCCCGAAGACGATGCAGCGTCCGACACCGCCGCCGGTCGCGCATGCGCCGGCCAACATGCCGCCGCCGAACATCGTCCGGCCCGCGCCAACGCCGCCGGCTCCCCGCGCGGCGCCACCGCCGCGCATGGCAACGCCGACCCCACCTTCGCCGCGGATCGCCCCACCACCTCCGCGCGTCGCGCCGCCACCGCCACCGCGGATGGCTGCGCCCTCGCCGCCACCACGGATGGCGCCTCCTCCGCCACCCCGGGCAGCACCACCGCCGCCCCCGCCGCGCATGGCCGCGCCGCCGCCACACATGGCGCCACCACCACGGCCGCAGCCGGCCGCGGCAGCCCGACCGGCCTGCCCACCCGGCAACGAGAAGTGCAAACGCTGATCGTAAGCTGATCGCTTGAAGCCTCCGGTTCTGGTGAGAACCGGAGGCTTGCGTTTGTGCGGCGCGTTTTTCTGCGCACGTGCTGATGCCAGCCGGATCACGCCGGGGAGCGGGCTTCGTTCGAAAACGCGCTCACCGGCCGCAGCAGGAACCGTTTCCAATCGCTGCGTGCTGCGGGTAAGAACCGGACCTCTATCCGAAGAAAAACCAGGGAGGCCCAATGGCCCGCATCGACTACAGCGACCCCGCCAAGGCAAGCGAACGCACCCGCGAGATTCTCGGCAAGAACCGCAATGCCAATATCTTCCGGATGATGGCGCATTCGCCGAGCTACTTCGAACAGTATTGCCGCCTCGGCAATGCGATCCGCTTCAAGGGCGAACTCGATCCGGTCGTGCGCGAACTTGCGATCACCCGCACCGGCATCCTGTGCGAGGCGCCGTATGAGGTCGTCGCCCACAAGCGTATCGGCAAGGGCGTCGGCGTCACCGACGAGCAGAACGCCGCACTCGACGACTGGAAGGCCGCGACCTGCTTCAACGACGTGCAGCGGGCGGCCCTCGCCTTCACCGACGAGGTGGTGACGATGCACCGCCCAACCGACGCGACCTTCAATGCGATCGCCGCGAAGCTTACGCCTGCGGCGCTGGTCGAGCTTCAACTCTCGATCGGCTTCTATGTCATGACGTCGAAGTTCCTCGAGACGTTCGGCATCGACCTGCAGCCTGTAACCGACGTGGTCTGACACGGCGCAACGCGACAGGACATAGACAGGACATAAAAGCCTCGGCGCGCGAATCGATTCCGCGCGCCGAGCATGACCACCTTCGTCGGCCTGACATATTCCTCCACACCTCGCGTTCCCCCACACCTCGCACCGACAATTTATCCTGCACCGCAATCGCTGCATCGCATTCGATTCCACGATCCGTTTTCATCAGTGGCTCCGCGACACGATGCGCGCAAGCGCCGTCAGCAACAGTGAATTCGAAACCCGACGAACGGCATGGCTGCCTTCCGATGCTTTCGCTTGTCACGCGTTCACGCCAAGCATTTAGTTCCTTCATCAAGAAAGAAGCGCGCTGGCCGTCGCTCTCCAGTGACGCAAAAGAACTGCTGGGGGAGACACATGACCGTACAAGGTCAGGCCCAAGCTTTGCCTGCCGCCGAACTGGAATCAGACGGCTACCAAATCTCAAGCCGCATCGATCGTTTGCCGCTGACGCGCGTGCAGTGGGAACTCGCGATCCTGGTGGAAATCACCTGGGGCTTCATCGTCGTCGATACCGACGGCATCGGCGCGCGGCTTTATCCTTTCGTGTGGCGCCCGCTCGGCACCATCACCAACAACCAGTACGCGGTGATCCAGGCGCTGCAGGTCGGCCTCGGCGTGCTGATCGGCACCTATCTGATGAGCTTCGTCGCCGATCGCTATGGCCGCAGGCCGGCAATCCTGCTCTCCACCGCGCTCGCCGGACTGTGCCTGTGGCCATTCGCGTTCGTGACGAGCTTCGTGCCGCTCGTGATCTTCTCGGTGCTGTCGACGCTCGGCGTCGGCGGCATTGTCGCAACGCATGCGGTCTACCTGTCGGAAATGTCGTCGCATGCGGTGCGCAACAGGACGATGCTGACGGCGCAGGCCTCCACCGCCATCGTCGGTGTGCTGATCGCCGGCGTCGCCAGCGTAATGATGCCGAAGTACTGGCGCGAATTCGTCTGGCTCGGCGTGATCATCCAGGCCTTCGTGCTGTTGCCGCTGTTGTACTTCCGCTTGCCGGAATCGCCGCGCTGGCTCGAAACCCACGGCAGGCATGACGAGGCCGATCGCGTCGTCAGCGATCTCGAACGGCGGGTCACAGCGATCGCGGGACCGCTGCCCGCGCCGGATCCGACGCCGCGCATCATCGGCCGCGCGGGCAAGGGACAGTTGCTCGAGATCCTCACCAATCCGGAATACCGCGGTCGCAGCATCCTGATCCTGGTCTGCTGGCTGCTCGCCTATCCGGGCATCGTCTACGGGTCCGGCGCGTTCATGTATGTCTATATGGTCGACCATGGCGCCGACGCGGAGTTCGCCTTCCGCCTGCTGATGGCCGCAGCGGTCGTTACCTTCTTCGCCTTCCTGATCAATGCGCGGCTCGGCGAGCGGGTCGAGCGCAAGACCGTGCTGTTCGTCTCGGCGCTCATGTTCTCCGTCGGCTGGATCATGATGTATTTCTATCCGATCCCCGCCGTGTTCATCATCGGCATCTGCCTGAGTCGGATCGGAACGGCGCTGTTCCTGTTCAACATGTACAACTACACCGCCATCGCGTTCCCGACGCGCATCCGCTCGGCGGCGTTCGCCTGGACCGACGGCCTCGGCCATCTCGGCGCCTGGGCCGGCGTCACCTCGCTCGGGCCGCTGTATCAACTCGGCCCAAACCATCTCGGCTGGATTCTATTCATCGTCATCCCGGGGGCGCTGTTGCCGGCGATCCTGATCAAGAGCTTCGGCATCAATCAGTCCGAGCGAGTGCTGGAGGAAGTCGCGAAATAACGTTTCAAGCCGCGGCCGGCATGCTCCCGCCGGCCAAAGCATGGCTCTCACCTCTGTTTTAACGGGTGTTCCTGCCGCAAGCGCAGCAGTTTCGCCTGTCGAAAACCGTGTCACACCCATTTTTGACCGACGCAGACCTGCTCCTATAGACAAGCGGGTGTCGCCTTGCTCAATGCCGTGTACCTGTAAGCGGCATGAGCGACGGCTCGTCGCGCCACCATCGGAACCGGAAGAAGATCAGAACACATGACTGCAACGGCAATCCGCACCGCACCCAAAACGGCCTCCAAGCCCCAAACGGCTGAGCACTTCGACGTGCTGATCGTCGGAGCCGGCATCTCCGGCATCGGCAGTGCCTATCAACTGACGAAACAGCTTCCGGACCTGTCTTACGTCGTGCTGGAAACCCAGGAGAGCTTCGGCGGCACCTGGCTGACCCATCGCTATCCCGGCATCCGCTCCGACAGCGACCTGCACACCTTCGGCTACAGCTTCAAGCCATGGGTCGGACCGCCGATCGCCACCGCCGCCGAGATCAAGTCCTACATGGGCGAGGTGATCGAGGAGAACGGCCTCGCCACGCACATCCGCTACAAGCACAAGATCCTGTCGGCGAACTGGTCCAGCGTCGAGAATCTGTGGACGGTGGAAGCGCAGCGCACCGACACCGGCGAGACGCTGTATTTCACCTGCAACTTCCTCTGGATGTGCCAGGGCTACTACCGCCACGACCACGGCTATACGCCCGAGTGGAAGGGCATGGACGCGTTCAAGGGGCAGATCGTCCACCCGCAGACCTGGCCGGAGAACCTGAAGACCGAAGGCAAGACCATCATCGTCATCGGCTCCGGCGCGACCGCGGCGACGCTGCTGCCGGCGATCGCCGGCAAGTGCAGCCACATCACCATGCTGCAGCGCTCGCCGACCTACTTCCGCACCGGCCGCAATGCCATCGAGCTCGCCGAGGAGCTGCGCAAGCTGCAGGTCAACGAGGAGTGGATCCACGAGATCGTCCGCCGCAAGATCCTGTACGAGCAGGACGCCTTCACCCGCGCCTCGTTCGAGAAGCCGGAGAAGGTGAGGCAGGACCTGCTCAACAACATCCGCAACCTGCTCGGCCCCGACTACGATGTCGATAAGCACTTCACGCCGAAGTACCGGCCGTGGCGGCAGCGCATCGCCTTCGTGCCGGATGCCGACCTGTTCCAGGCGATCAAGAGCGGTCAGGCCTCGGTCGTCACCGACGAGATCGAGCGCTTCACCGAGAACGGCATCCTGTTGAAGTCCGGCAAGGAATTGACGGCCGACATCATCATCACCGCGACCGGCTTCCATCTCAGCGTGATGGGCGACATCGCCTTCACCCTGGACAACAAGCCGCTCGACTGGTCGGAGACCGTCACCTATCGCGGCATGATGTTCACCGGCGTCCCCAACCTCGTCTGGGTGTTCGGTTATTTCCGCGCGAGCTGGACGCTGCGCACCGACCTCGTCGCCGACTTCGTCTGTCGCCTGCTGCCGCACATGAAGAACAAGCAGGCCAAGTCGGTGACGGTCGCGCTGCGTCCCGAGGACAAGGATATGCCGGTGCTGTCGTGGATCGATCCGGAGAATTTCAACCCGGGCTATCTGATGCGCGACATGCACCTGCTGCCGAAGCGCGGCGACAAGCGCGAATGGCAGCACACCCAGGACTACTGGGCCGAGAAGGATGAATTCCCGGCGATCGACCTCAACGATCAGACGTTCGTCTATCAGTAAGCCTGGCGTCTATCAGTACGGCCAGGAGAGAACGCGCCCTGCAGCAGCGGGGCGCGCAGCCTTCATCCGCTGGCGCCTCAGTCAGCGTGCATCCTGGGACGACCGCCCAAGCACGACCGCCATCAGTGCCAGCGTCGCCGCCGCAAGCGTGATGATCAGCAGTATCATCCGCGCAGGCGGTGCGGTCGAACGCGCAGGCGGCTCGGCCGCCGAGACGAGGCTGATTTCGGCGCCGCGCAGTGAACGCAATTCGCTGGTCAGCTTGAAGCGCGCCAGGAACTGATTGAAGATCGTCTGGTTCGCGGCGGCCTCGATCTGCCACTGCTTCAATTCCGGCGACGCCTCTTCATCGGCAATCAGCTGGTCTTCGAGGCGCTTCTGCTCTTGTTGCAGCGACGCAAGATGCATCTGCGCGGTATCGCGATCGGACTTCGCCTGCGTCACGATGCCCTGACTCTCGCGTGCGATCTGCCGGTTGATCTCGGCGAGCTGCTGATCGAGGACCATGAGCTCGGGATGGCGACCGCCAAGCACCGCGCGCTTTTGCGCGATGGTGTCATAGAGCTGAGTGCGTTGCTGCCGCAGCGTTTCCAGCAGTTCCGATCGCAACCCGGCCCCCTCACCCGTCGCGATCTCCCGCTGCGCCTGGCTGTAACGCGCGTCCGCCGCTTCCGCCTGCAACTGGGCCTGCGCAACCTTGCGGGTGAGATCGGCCATCTGCTGCTGCCGGATCGTCGTTTGCTGATCGAGGTCGGCCAGCTTGCGCCGGCTCTTGTATTCGGCGATCGCCTCGTCGGACTTCTGCACAGCTTCGCGCAGGCTGCGCGTCCGCTCGCCGAGCCAGGCGGTAGCGTCCCCCGCGACCTCCGCGGGCACAGCGCTCTGGCTCTTGACGAAGGCGCTCGCCACCATGTTGGCGACCTGGGCGGCATCGGCTGCCGTGCTTGCCGTGAAGGTCACCGCGATGACGTAGGTCAACCCGCGGCGGGAAATCGTCAGCGCGCGATGCATGTGATCGAGAAGCTCCGACACGTCGCGATAGCGCGCGAACTCCTTGATGCGCCGGAAATCGGGCCGCGACAGCAGCGTATCGAGGAAGCCATCGGACTTGGCGATCTCGACCAGGCTCTCCAGCGCGAAGGCATCCTTGCCGTAAGGTTGCAGAACGCCGGGATCCCTGGTGATGCGTTGCTCGCGCGGGTCGACCATCACCAGCGCAGTGGCCGTATACTTCGCCGGCAACACCGTCCACAGGCCGACACCCGCCAGGAACACGCCGAGGAATATCAAAGCGAGGCGTCTGCCTTCTTCGCGCACGACCGCAAACAGCAGGCCGGGCTCCAACAGGATGTCGCAAACGCCGATGCGCGGCGGAGATAACGATGCAGCCACGACATCGCCTGGCGCGCGATCGATCGCGGGCATGGATTCCCGCCACGACCCGTTCGGGTTCGTGCTCACCTGCCCGCCGGACATGACACGCGTTCCGCCACTGACTGCAATTAGCGAAACGTAAACAGTCGCGGTTAAACTCGGGTTACCAGCGCGTCTTTGCAGCCGGCCAACGCGGATTAACCCACCGGTAACCATGATCATGTCCTCTCGCTCAAAGGCACCCGGCGGCCGTGCGACGCTGCGGGCAAACAGCCGGCTGCAGGGAACTAATGCCGTGACGTTTCGGACGATCCGCGACAGCACAGGTGGCCGCGCCCGGGCACGCTGGACCGCCATCCTCATCTTTTGTCTCGGCCTGTTCGCCACTGGCACCTGTCTCGCACAGGACCGTGCCTTCGAACAGGCGGCGAAGCTCGGACGCGGGATCAACATCCTCGGCTATGACGGCCTCTGGGAGGGCGGCGTCGATGCGCCGTTCCGGATGCAGAACCTGCGGCAGATCCGTCAGGCCGGCTTTCAGCATGTCCGCATCAATTTCTTCGCCTTCAAGCACATGAACGCCGAGAACAAGATCGATCCCGCCGTGCTGGTGCGGCTCGACGATGTGATCTGGGAGACCATCGACGCAGGCCTCATCCCCGTGCTCGACGAACACGACTACGGCGAATGCCAGATGCGCATCTCCGCCTGCGAGACCAAGCTCGTCGCCTTCTGGGAGCAGATCGCCGCGCGCTACGCGGGCAAGCATCCTAGCCTCATCTTCGAGCTGCTGAACGAGCCCGGCGGCAACATGCCGGCGCAGACCTGGAGCAATCTCGCGCAACGCCTGCTGGCGATCATCCGCCGCTCCAATCCGAACCGCACCGTCATCGTCGCCGCCATCAGCTCCGACGACACCACCGCGATCCAGCACCCGCAACTGCCGAAGGACGATCGCAATATCATTCTGACGATCCACTACTATGCGCCGTTCCCGTTCACCCACCAGGGCGCGCCGTGGTCGCCGCAGCTGGCGGCACTCCGCGACATTCGCTGGGGCAGCGATGCCGATCGCCGCAAGCTGACGGAGGATTTCAACCGGATCGCCGCCTGGGGCAAGGCGGAGAACCGGCCGGTCTATCTCGGTGAGTTCAGCGTCTACGAGGCCGCGCCGCTCGCCGATCGCCTGCGCTATCTCACCTTCGTCACCCGCACCGCCGAAAGCCTCGGCTGGCCGTGGGCCTATTGGCAGTTCGACCACGACTTCGCGCTGTTCGACAGCGTCCGTCAGCAATGGAATACGGCCGTGCTCGACGCGCTGATGCGCGGCAGCACGTCCAAGGCGTCACCGCGCAGGACCAAGAACTAAGAGACCCGGATCGAGCGTCAACGCCAAGGCGTCTTCGTCGAATCACTGCGGCCGGCGCTGCGAACTGTATTCAACCATGTCATCATCGTCGTCGTTGTCCGGCTCGTCCTGCGGCTTGGTCTCCGGCGGCACCATGATCGCCTGGATGCGCGCCGTCGCGCCCGCCTGACCGAGATACTCGGTCGGCACATCGAATGCGACGCTCACCGACCGGCGATCGACGGCGGCGGCCATCTTCTCGATCCACGTCACGCAGAAGGTGTCTGTGGCAAAGCACATCGCCGCCCAGCCGTCATTGTATGCCCAGCCGGGAATGCTGGTGGACAGCCCGCCGACATTGAACATCTTGTTGTAATAGGGATGATCCTCGGCATAGAACGCCGCCGCCAGCGCCAGATCGTCATTGCCGCTGATCGCGAGCAGCGGCGCGCGCGTCTCGTTGCGCCAGCGCCGGACCAATTCCGCCGTCGCTCCCTTGTAGAACGAGCGGCCTTCCTTGAACGGATGATCGTTGCGGACATAGGCATGCAGCGGCGCGGCCACGATCATGACGAGCGAGAACAGGCACACCGCGGTCGTCAGCTTGATCGCCGGCTCCCGGACATCCGTCACCCGCGACGTGCAGACGAGCACCACCACCGCCAGAAACAAGCCTTGCAGGTTCCACAGCGCCGGCATGCTGGTACCGAGGACGATCGCCACCAGCGCCGGCATCAGCAGCGTGCCGAGCAGCACCAGCGACAGCAGCAGCAATCCTCCGTCGGCGTTGCTAAGGTCACGCAGCGCCGTCTCGATCCGCGAGCGGGTTAGCAGCATCCACGCCGCGACCGGAATCACCAGCCAGGCCAACACGCCGCCGGAGAACATCACTGCCTTGCTGGCGCCGCCCGACAGGCCGAGGCCGCCATGCGTCCGCATCGCGTAGGAGAACGGCGGAAAGTCGGATGCCACGAGCCAGCTGAGATGCGGGCCGATCACAGCCAATCCGGCGAGCACCGTCACCCATGGCGCGGCCGAACGCAGATATTGTCGCCGCTGCGGATGCAGCAGCGCCGCAGCGACCATGCTCGCGATCAGGAAGATGGAGTAGTATTTTCCCAGCATCGCAAGCCCGGCGGTCGCGCCGCTGAGCGCGGCCCAGCCGATGCCGCGCGTCTCATACGCGCGCAGGAAGCAGTAGATCGCCAGCGGCCACGTCGCCAGCAGCACCGAGTTGGCGTTGAAGCGCTGCGCATGGAATTGATAGGCGGGCAACAGCATCAACAGCAAAAGCACGATCACCCGCTTGTCGCCGCTGACGAAACGCCGCGTGGTGAGGTCGACGGCCCACAACGCCACCGCGGCGTTGGTCATCGCCAGCAGCTGGAACGACCAGTCGGTGAGGGGAAAGAGTGCCGTCCAGGCCCGCGCGATCCATCCCATCAGCGGCGGATGCTTAGCACTACCCCAGGCGAAATCCCGCCCGAGCGACCAGGTCTCCAGCACGTCCGGATGCAGGCCCGCATTGCTATAGGCCAGCATCAGCACCACCACCCATGTCGCGACGAAGGCGACCAGCAGCAGCGGTATCGACCAACCGCGCTCGATCCCATCGAGCCAGTGTTGAAGCGCACTGCGATACAGGCGGCGGAGAGAGAACGCACTGCCCGTGTAGGACTGGGAGTACTGCAACATAAGATCAAACGGTCTGGAAATGGCTCCGGGCACGCGTGCCGGGGACTGGTCAGCAACACTCGTGCCAGCCGCGTAGCCGATTGGCGCGCCGGGTTTCCTCTGTCAACGCTAGAGATGTCGTGGATTTTGCAGAATAACGGTGGGGATTCCCGCCGATCGCAACACGCCCGCTCGGTGGAATTCCGCCTGATCGTTCTTCGCAGACCGTGCGCCTGCATCAACCTTCAAGCGGTGCGGCCATTAGGTCCGGCTCGTACCGTAACGTCCGCCGCAGCGAACCAACCCTCCCCTCGGCTCAACGCTAGTTGCAAAACAACCCGTAGAGCCCGCGAATACATCCCCTCTGAAAACTGGGCCAAAGCAACCTGGAAGCTACTGCTTTGGCCCAGTTGATCATGCCGCCTTATCGTGCAAAGGAGGCATCCGTCGAGTGAGGAATTTCCTGATTTTCTCGACCATCAGTTTGCCCGCTGTTGCGGGGAAAATTTTATCGCGCCCTGCCGCGATCTGATCCCAAGCGTCAGCAAACTTGAACTTATCCATTGTTGTCAGAAGCACGCTGCCCGAATCTCTCCATTCTGGAACGTTGTGCAAGACTTCACATAAAGCCTCGACGATAGTTGCCCTCACGAAGCCTGGATTGCCATCCGCAGTTTGAGTAATACACTGCAGAGCAGTGATGAGTGTATCGCGCCCATAGATTGCAAGGCATCGACTAAGAGCTGTCACAGCATAAGTCTGCCCGACCTTGATGTCAGATCGCACGAGATTTTTGCGTAGAATTTCGACCCCAGCAGCCGAACAAACCGCAGCAAGAGCCAGAGCAGTAGCGTCCTTTGCAGCCAATTTGGCGTGGTACAATTGCTGAGCAGTCGTCTTCGTAATGCTGCCGTTCACCGCCGCATAGGCAGCCGCCTGCTGTGCACGATCTGCCTGTACGACTTGACACGGGACCTCCTCCAAGCCACGCAACATAGCTGCTGTCGTGCGATGCTGGCCATCAACAATAGCAAACTTGCCTCCTTCCACTGGAGCAACAATGACTGGCGCGAATTTCGACCAATCAAAGAACTCTGCAATCTGATTAACGTTGATCGTCCCCCGTCTCCCGATTTCACGTTGATAGACATCATCGACAACGAGTCGATCCACTTTTATCCATTCAAGAAATGGAGCAGGACCGGGAGCAAACTCAGACTGGGGTGCACTGAAACGCTTTGTCGTTAGCGAGACCAGCATCGAACCCTCCATTGTGACGTGCACTTATGCTGCACTCACAAATCGAGCCTCGAAACTCCTCGATTCTCAAACAACAGAAGCTCAGATGCACAAAGAAGATTCATGTCCATAAGTAGCGGACATCATAAATGTTTCAAACGACTGCCCGAGCTCTAGATTCATTCGCACATGAGCACGTTCGTAGTCGAGTGACCGCAGACCAAGAAAACGCTTTTGCCTTACGCCTGCGTCTTATCCCGCGCGGGAGCCGTGCGGCCTTGCGTGATCAGGCGGGCGCTGCGCTGGCCGGTGACATAGATCCACAGCCAGCTCAGGGCGACGGTCAGACGATGCCGGACGCCGATCAGGAAATAGATGTGCGCCAATCCCCACAGCCACCAGGCGAGACGCCCGGTCAGTTTGATCCAGCCGAAATCGACGACTGCGGCCCGCTTGCCGATGGTCGCAAGGCTGCCTGCATCCTTGTAGCGAAACGGCGGCAACGTCGGACCGCCGCGCAACCGCGCCTTGATCGTCTCGGCGACATAACGCCCCTCTTGTTTCGCCGCGGGCGCGATGCCTGGGACCGGCGTCTTCTCCGCCGTCGTGACATGAGCGGTATCGCCGATCGCGAAAATGTTCGGATGCCCCGCGACCGTAAGGTCAGGCTGCACCATGATGCGCCCGGCACGATCGGCCGCCGCCTGCAACCATCTGGCCGCGGGCGACGCTGCGACGCCAGCCGCCCAGAGGATGGTTTTGGCAGCGAGGTTTTCGCTACCGATCACCACGCCATCGGCGGTGCAATTCGTGACCGGCTGCTGCAGCCTGACCTCCACGCCAAGCCGGGTGAGCGCCTGCTGCGCATAAGCGGAGAGGCTCTCGCGAAAGCCCGCGAGCAGCCGCGGACCAGCCTCGACAAGCACGACGCGTGCGCTCCTGGTATCGATGTTGCGGAAATCGTTTCGCAACGTATCGCGCGCCAGCTCGGCGATCGTTCCCGCGAGCTCCACACCGGTCGGCCCGCCGCCGACGATGACGAATGTCAGCAATTTGGCGCGCTCGGCCGGATCCGGTTCACGCTCTGCGCGCTCGAACGCGGACAGGATTTTGCGCCTGATCGCGGTGGCATCTTCGATCGTCTTCAGGCCCGGCGCGTAAGGCTCCCATTCGTCATGACCGAAATAGGCGTGCTGCGCGCCGGTCGCCAGCACCAGGATGTCGAAGACGATGGCTTCGCCGTCTTCCAGCAGCACCGTCTTGGCGTCGGCGTTCACTCCGACGACCGTGCCGAGCAGCGTCGTCACGGTCTTGTACGTCCGCAGCAGCGACCGAACGGGCCAGGCGATTTCCGACGTCGCCAACGATGCGGTTGCGACCTGATAGAGCAGCGGCTGGAACAGGTGGTGATTGCGCTGATCGATGATCGTGATGCGGAGGTTCGTTTCCGCAAGGTGGCGCGCAACCTCGAGGCCACCAAAGCCAGCGCCGACGATCACAACATGCTTCACGTCATCCGGTGCCATTGACGTATCCGATCGTTGCCCAGCGAAACAGGTGGCCCCGCTAATAGCACAGCGCTTCGAAAGAATGGATCGCCGGCTTCAACGGTCTGCCAAGAGACACTGAGATGTTCAGATTCAGAAATCCCCAAATTCAGAAATCTTCGGCGATCACGCGTCAATGCTGGACCGTCTTATGCTCGGCCTCGGGCGTGTGGGATGTCCATGCGCCGATCAAACCGCGCTGCTGCAGCGGATAGACATACCAAAGGCCGATCAGAACGATCAGCGCGGCGATACAGGCCGTCCAGGCGGCGGCATCGCTATCCGTGATCTTGTAGAAGACGATTGCGATATCGAGTGCGATACCGATCGCCAGCGGCAGCGCCGACGCGATGACGAGCCGCGATCCGATCCGGAGGAATGCCGCATTGTCGTCGCCGCGATAGGCCATGCGATGGAGCGCCGCCGGCGTCATCAGCAACATCACCGCAATCGCCACCGCGCAGAGACCGAGCGCGTGCAGATACTGCCAGCCGCTCGGCAGCTCGTGAAACGAGCGCGTCAAGGTCGCGATGAACTGAAAGCCCAGCAACGCCTGACCGCCGGGGATCATCACCCGCGCCTCCGTCAGCATCTGCTCGATCTTGGTCTTGAGCGGCGTCGATCCTTCCTCCTCCGGCATGGCTCCTCCTCCGGCCTGCATCAACGCGAGGCCCAGCCCGTAGAACAGAAAGCCGCCGGCCGCCACGAATCCGGTCGCTGCGATCACGCCTACGGCAAAGCCTGCGATCGCATCGAACACCACGAACGCCGACGCACCAAGCCCGAGCGTCAGCGGCGCAAGCGCAACCGCCGCAAACAACGTCGCGGTCTGCAACGCGCCTTCGCGGGCCTCGCCGCGATAGGCAATCTGATGGCACAGCGATGGCGCGATCAGACAGCCGATCGTCACCAGCAGCAGCAGGAGGCTGAGGCCATGCACCGCCTTGGCGTAACCCGGCAGATGAGGAAACAGCTCCTGAAACACGCCCTCGAACTGAAACCCGAACAGCACCTGTGCGCCAAGGATCAGCAAACGAGTTTCATCGAGTGCCAGTTTCAGCTTGCGTCCAAGTTCCATACAGCCTCCGCCAAACAGAACCTTTGTACGCTTGGAGAGTTCCTCAACAGACGCGCAACGAAAAAGCCGGAGGTGCGATGGCGCTCTTCACCGTGCAGCCGACAGAACTCGACCGGCGGGTGGCCCAGACGATCGCGCGGCACACCAACGCAGCGCTGGAAAATGTGACTGAGACGCTCACCTGGGGCGCGGACGAGCATGTACTTTTTGCAGCCGCCGTCGCCTGGTGGCTCCACAGCCGCCGGCGCGATCCGCCCCAGCGGCGCTATGGCGACCACATTCTGGCGACGACGATCGTCAGTACGGTTCTGCCGCACGTGCTCAAAAAGCTCGTCAACCAGGAACGGCCGGATCGCGAGACCGCGATCGGCCACAAGAATGGAATTCCGGTGTCCGGACGCCGGCTCGATGCCTTCCCATCCGGACATGCTGTCCATATCGGCGCACTGGCGTCCGCAGCGTCTCTGCTGCCGGGAGGTCAACGGCGGATCGCGTGGGCGCTCAGCGGTCTGCTCGTCACCACCCGCGTCGTCCTGCTCGCCCATTGGGTCAGCGACGTCGCGGCGGGGCTCGCGATCGGCGCGATCACGGAGCGGCTGCTGCGCCCTTTCACGCTTCGGCCTCCGTCGCGCCCGCCGCGGGTCCGACGGCGATCGCCGCGCCGCAAAGAGAAAATCACATTTTGAATTGAAGGCGCTTAATTCAAGGCGCTTAGAAGGCGCTCAATTGCGGCCACACGGCCGGCATCGGTAACCAATCTCATGCCGCATCGGGATCAGGTCGCCGGCCCGAGGTCTTGTTCAGCGGTCCTTGCCGCTTTCGCTCAAGCCCTTCCGGCGTCGGATGACCAGGCTCGGCCGGATCAAGAACGCCATCGTTCAACGCCTCCCCTTCTCCCACATCGGTCGTAAGGCCGCTCGCCGGCTGCGCGTCAGCGGGTGAGCATGCGCGATCGCCGCGATGGGTCGGATGATCCTTTCGTTCGCTCGCCATGGACCCTCTCCTCGGTTTGCAACCCAAATCAACCACGTCCGCGGCGACACGTTCCCACGGCGCTCATGCGGCATATACAGCAAGCAGGAAACGACCATTCTTGCCGCTTGGATCGAACTTTGCAGTTTCTGGCGTGTTCTGACGACATCTCAAGATACGAAGGGAGTTCGCCATGCCTAAGGTCAAGACACTGCAAGATCTGTTTCATGATTCCTTGAAGGACGTTTATTTCGCCGAGAAGAAAATCCTCACAGCGTTGCCGAAAATGTCTAAGGCCGCGCGGAGCGAGGAACTGAGCGCCGCATTCGACAAGCACCGCGCCGAAACCGAAGCGCAGGTCGAACGGCTGGAGCAGGTTTTCGCCGAAATCGACGCCAAGCCGCAGGGCAAGACCTGTCCGGCGATCCTCGGCATCATCGAGGAAGGGAAGGAAATCATGGAGGATTACGAAGACTCGCCGGCGCTGGACGCGGGCCTTCTTGCCTCCGCACAGGCCGTGGAACACTACGAGATCTGCCGCTACGGAACCCTTATCACCTGGGCGAAAGAGCTTGGGCTCGACGATGCCGTCGCAATCCTCAAGGAAACCCTCGCCGAAGAGGAAGCGACCGACGAAGCGCTGACCGAACTCGCCAAGGAAGCGATCAACGCAGAGGCCATGGCCGAAGCCGCCGAGTAAAAATCCCTCGACGATCAGGGCGCCCGCTATCGATGGCAGGGCGCCCTGAAACGCGTTTGGAACGGACCCATCCAGCGTGCGTTGAGCGAAGAGTATCCGAAAGCAATGCTATGCGCAGCGCGAGTTCCGCGTCTTGGACGCATAGGGAAAGTGAGGACGCGTGCCGTCTTCAAACCTCGGCGGTTGGAACCGCCGCAGCTTCCTCGTTACGTCGGTGGCTTCAACCATGTCAGCATCGCTTCTCGAGCGCACGCAGGCGCAACCGCAGACCATGAGCCCGGCGCCGCAGAACGGACACGCCCATCCCGTTATGCTGCGCGTCAATGGACAGGATTATCAGCTCGGCATCGATATCCGCACCACGCTGCTCGACGCGTTGCGCGAACACATTGGCCTGACCGGAACGAAGAAGGGTTGCGACCACGGCCAATGCGGCGCATGCACGGTTCTGGTGGATGATCGCCGCGTGCTGTCCTGCCTGACGCTCGCGGCCAGCCTCGAGGAGGCAGCCGTCGTCACCATCGAAGGGCTGAGCACCGACGGCGAGCTGCATCCAATGCAGCAGGCGTTCATCGATCACGATGCATTTCAATGCGGCTACTGCACCCCGGGCCAGATCATGTCGGCGATCGGCTGCGTCAAGGAAGGCCACGCCGGGTCGGACGCCGCGATCCGCGAATACATGAGCGGCAATCTGTGCCGCTGCGCGGCCTACCCGAACATCGTCGATGCGATCAATCAAGCCAAGTCGCGGATGGGAGAGACGTAACATGCGTGCTTTCGAATTCCACCGCGCCAGTGCCGATCCGCATGCGCTGCTCGCCCAGCTCGCCGCCCAGACCGCGCCGGAGAATACGCAATTTCTCGCAGGCGGCACGACCCTGCTCGACTTGATGAAGCTCGACGTGATGCAGCCGGAGCAGGTGATCGACATCAACGCGCTCGACACCTCCGACCTTGGCGAAATTCGGCTCGACGGCGACGGACTCTATCTCGGCGCAATGATCCGAATGTCCGAAGCGGCCGATGACATCCAGATCCGCGAGCAATTCCCCGTAATCTCTCAATCACTGGATCTCGCCGCTTCGCCGCAGATTCGCAACATGGCCTCGCTCGGCGGCAACGTGCTGCAGAGGACTCGCTGCAGCTATTTTCGCGACACCTCGTATGAGGCCTGCAACAAGCGCAAGCCAGGCTCAGGCTGCGCGGCGCTGGAAGGTTTCAACCGCGCCCACGCGGTGCTCGGGACCAGCGATCAATGCATCGCGGCCTATCCGGGCGATTTCGCCCAGGCGCTCATGGTTCTCGATGCGACGGTCGATATCCTGAGCGCGACCGGACAACGCCGCATTCGCTTTGCCGAGCTGCACCGCGCGCCCGGTGCCACACCGCATCTCGAGGTGAATCTCGCCGCCGGGGAGATCATCAGCGGGTTCAGGATTCCGCCCAGCCCCTTCGCCAGACGATCGCTGTTCCTGAAGATCCGCGATCGCGAATCCTACGAATTTGCACTGGCGTCGGCGGCGGTGGCGATCGACCGCGACGGCGACCGGCTACAGCAGGTGCGGATCGCGCTCGGCGGCATGGCGGCGATGCCGTGGCGCGCGCGCGAAGCCGAGGCGATCCTCGCCGGTCAGCTCGCCGATGACGACCTGTTCCGCCGCGCGGCCGACGCTGCCTTTGCGGCGGCTCAGCCACGACGACATAACGCATTCAAGATCGACCTCGGCAAGCGCACGCTGATACGGGCCTTGCAACAGGCGATGGCGATGGAGATCTGATCATGCCTCGCGCCGCTCCGGCTCCGCTGAACAACATGGGCAATCCCGAACCGCGGGTCGATGGCCGGCTGAAGGTGACGGGGGCCGCACGCTACGGTTCGGATTTTCCGGTGACGCGGCCGGCGTTCGCGTTTCTGGTGACGAGCGCGATCGCCAAGGGCCGGATCGCCGCCATGACACTGGATCGCGCGCGGGCCGTGCCCGGCGTGCTGGACATCCTCACCCACGAGAACACCGGCGATCTGAAATCGATCAAGTATGAAGCGGGTGGCGGCGGACCGACCACGTCCATTCAGGACCTCGGACCGGACATTCGGCACGATGGCCAGATCATCGCCATGGTGGTGGCGGACAGTTTCGAGGCAGCCCGCGAAGGCGCCTACTGCATCGAGACCGCATATGAGAGCGAGACGCCGAGCGCAACGTTCGGCGCGCCTGGCGTCACCGTCGACGACATCACCGAGCAGGAAGGACTGCCGCAAGCCGGCGACGCTGACGGCGCCTATGCGGCGGCCGAGGTCAAGCTCGACCTGGAGTATGAAACGCCGACCCAGCACCACAATCCGATCGAACTGTTCACCACCACCTGCGTCTGGCAGGACGACAAGCTCGTGGTCTACGAGCCGAGCCAGTTTGTTTACGGGCTGAAGACGCGCACCGCCGAGCGGCTCGGCATCGATCCCGCGCGGGTGCATGCCGTCAGCCCGTTCGTCGGCGGCGCGTTCGGCTCAAAGGCGCAGCAGTCACCGCGCACGGCGCTGGTCGCGCTGGCGGCGCGGCGCCTCAATCGGCCGGTCAAGCTCGTCATGACGCGGGACCAGGGTTTCACGGCGCAGACCTATCGCGCGGAGACCAAACATCGCATCCGCATCGGCGCCCAGCGCGATGGCAAGATCGTCAGCTTCAGCCATGAGGGATGGGAGATCACATCGCGGCCGGACCCCTATTCGGTCTCGGGTGCCGAGGACAGCGCGCGCCTTTATGGGTTCGGCGCGATCAAGACGCGGGTCTCGGTGGTGCATGCGGACCGCAACACGCCCGGCTTCATGCGTTCACCGCCGGTCGTGCCTTACATCTACGCGCTGGAAAGCGCGATGGACGAGCTCGCGATCGAACTAAAGCTCGATCCGGTCGAATTGCGCCGGATCAACGATTCGATGACCGATGCCACCGGCAAGCCGTGGTCCAGCCGCTCGTTGATGACCTGTTTCGATCAGGCGGCGGAACGGTTCGGCTGGTCGGCGCGGTCGGCGGAGCCGGGCTCGATGCGCGATGGCGACTGGCTGGTCGGCTGGGGCTGCGCCAGCGCCTGTTATCCGACCCATGTGGGCGCCGCCGCCGCGCGGGTGCAGCTGCAGGCGAACGGGCACGCGCTGGTCCAGATCGCGGCCCATGATCTCGGCACCGGTGCCTACACAGTCGTTGCCCAGACCGCTGCCGAGCGGCTGGCGATCCCGATCTCCGCGGTCCAGGTGGAGCTCGGCGACAGCGAGCTGCCACCTGCGCCGGTCGCGGGTGGATCGAATACGACCGCCAGCGCCTGCTCGGCCGTCACAAAGGCTTGCGATGCCATCCGTGGCAAGCTCGCGGGCGCCGGAGCAGAGGCGGTCACCGTCGGCCAGGCCGCACGAAGCAACTGGTACGAGGAGAGCTTCCGCAAGCTCGGTGTCGGTGCGATCGAGGAATACGCGGAGTTCGTTCCGCCGGGCGCACCTGCGGACGCGATCAAGAAGCTGTACGAAGGCAAACCGAGCCTCGGCGGCGGTTCCCAGGGCGAAAAGCTGATGTATGCGCTTGGCGCCGAGTTCGTCGAAGTGCGCGTGCATGCCTTGACGCGCGAAATCCGTGTGCCGCGCATGGTCGGCGCCTTCGCCGCCGGTCACATCGTCAATCCGCGCACGGCGCGCAGCCAGTACATGGGCGCGATGATCTGGGGCATAGCATCGGCGTTGCACGAGGCGACCGAGATCGATCCTAAGCTCGGCCGCTACGTCAACGACAACCTGGCCGACTACCTGATTCCGGTCAATGCCGACATCCAGGACATCGACGTGCTGCTGGTGCCCGAGACCGACGATGCAGTGAACCCGGTCGGCGTCAAGGGCATTGGCGAACTCGGCAACGTCGGCACCGCGGCCGCCGTTGCCAACGCGGTCTATCACGCAACCGGCGTGCGCATTCGCAAGCTGCCGGTGCGGATCGAAAAGCTGCTGGTCTGACGCATGGATGCATGGACCGCGGCGTAAGAATACTTCCAACCCGGTGCGATGCCGATGGCGCCCGCAAAGAACTTTTTCAGACGCATCATCGAATCCTTCCGCGGGAGCTCGGAAGCAGCGGACACGCGCAATCGCGATCGAGCCGATCAAAGTCAAGGCATCGTCCGCGACGAAAAGGGCCAGGAGCAGCCGATCGATGCGCAGCGCGCCCGACAGGTCAGCCGCGAGAACCGCGGCAACGATCCGCCGGGATACAAGGACGCCTCGCGCCGGTGATCGCACGATGCTGGCGTCCGCATATGAGGAGCTCCGCGTCGAAGGCGTGCGTCTGACGCTGGCATGAACTAAGAGGAGATCGCCTATGAAGCGACGCCCGAAGGTCGAATATCAAACCGCCGAACAGATCGAGGCCGAGGTGAAGCGGCTGGAGCAGCGCGCCGAATCCTTCGCCGACGGCGATGCACGGCAATCCGCATTGCGCGAGGCCGCCAAGTTCCGCACCTATGCTGCGATGAAGCGCTGGGTCGGCGCTGCGAAGCCGTCAGCGGATGAGCGCTAGCCGCTCGGCAACAAGAAAGTCCTGCCTACGAGCTTCCCACGCTCGAAGCCCGCGGCGCATATCAGGATGCCCGTTCTGCCGACGCGAGCCCTGAATTGCCTTCCTCGCTAGCTGTTTCCGTTTCCCGCCCGGCAGGCTTCCTCAGGACCGGCTGTTGGGCTATGGCATCGGTGCGCGCAGCGCGACCGATGTCCCTCACACCGTCGGAAACGGATGACTTCGAAACGAGAACTCAGCTTCAACGCGTTCAACATGACCGCGCCAGGCCACAACTGGGCCGGGTTGTGGTCCCATCCCCGCGATGCATCGATCAACTACAACACGCTGGACTATTGGGTCGAATTCGCGAAGACGGCCGAACGCGGGCTGCTCGACGGCATCTTTCTCGCAGACGTGTTCGGCGTCTATGACGTGTTCGGCGACGGCGCCGACACCGCGCTCCGGCATGGCGTCCAGATTCCCAATGCCGACCCGACACTGGTCGTCTCGGCGATGGCGCTGGTCACCGAGCATCTTGGATTCGGCATCACGGCCAATCTGACGCTGGATCACCCCTATCACTTCGCGCGGCGGTTCTCGACGCTCGACCATCTGACGCGCGGGCGCATCGGCTGGAACATCGTGACCGGCTATCTCGAAAGCGGCGCGCGCGGCATGGGCTTCGACGCAAGCCGCGCCCACGACGACCGCTACGACGTCGCCGACGATTTTCTGACCGCCGTCTATAAACTCTGGGAAGGCAGCTGGGCCCAGGACGCGGTGCGACGCGACCGCATCAGCGGCACGTTCGCCGATCCGGCCAAGGTGCGCGCGATCGATCACGACGGCCCGCACTATCGCGTCCACGGCATCCACCTGTCCGAGCCTTCGCCGCAGCGAACACCCCTGCTCTATCAGGCCGGCGCATCGAAGCGCGGCCGCGCTTTCGCGGCGAAACACGCCGAAGCGATCTTCCTCAACGGCCAGACCAAGCCGATGCTGGCCGAGACGGTGCGGGCGATCCGCCTGGCAACCAAGGATTTCGGACGCGCGCCTGACGACATCAAGCTGTTCGCAGGGCTCAACATCATCGTCGCGCCAACCCGCGGCGAGGCCAGGGACCTGCATGAGGAGTACAGCCGTCATGTCGATCAGCGTGGCCAGCTGGCGCTGTTGTCGGGCTGGACCGGCATCGATTTCTCGCAATTCGCGCCCGACCAGGCGCTGCAATATGTCGAGAGCAACGCCATCCAGTCGATGGTGGAAAATCTGACCAAGCGCAGCGACGTGCCGATGCGGATCGGCGATCTCGCCTCGTTGAGCCCGGCCGGCGCGCGGGCGCCGTTCGTGGTCGGCTCGCCGCAGGATGTCGCCGACGAACTCGCCGACTGGGCGCGCGAGACCGACATCGACGGCTTCAACCTCGTCCGCCTGGTCGCGCCCGAGTCGCTCGCGGCGTTCGTCGATCTCGTTGTACCGGAGCTGCAATCGCGCGGCCTCTACAAGACCGCCTACCGCAACGGCACGCTGCGCGAGAAACTGTTTGCAAACGCCGCGGCCCTGCTACCGGTGAGCCACCCGGCGGCGCAGTATCGGCAGCCGGCTTGACGCACGCCACAACAGCGCCGACCGCGCTCAAACGTCGACTTCGACCTGCAGCACGTCGTTGAAACGGTTGAATGCGCCGCAGAGCGCGATGCGCCACGTCAGCTCGACGATCTGTGCCTCGCTGAAATGCGCACGCAGCCGCTCGAACATGGCATCGCGAATCCGATTCCAGTTCGCCGTCACGGCGATCGAATATTCCACCACCAGCCGATCGACCTCGGTCAGTTCGGGATGCTTTTCCCAGTCGAGCAGGTTGGCGGCCCCCTCCGCCGAGATCCCCTCCACTGCGAGCTTGGGCGAGTGCTGGGCGACGCAGAACTCGCATTGATTGACCAGCGACGTCGCGACGATCGCAAGTTCGAGATAGCGCTTCTGCAACACCCCGTCGTCGGCGAGCTGGGTCAGGAGGCGCCACATGTGCTCGAAGATCGGCAGCCGGTTGGCCATCGCGCCGGCCTGCCCTTCGAACGGGCCGTACACGGTCATGCGATCCCACAGCGGCTTGAGGTGCTCCGGAAGATCGTCCCTGCGGCGGAGGGTGACGCGAGCCATGATGAAACTCCTGGATAATCAGAAACGCGAGGATGACTTGTCTGCGAGCGCCGAGCGCGGCTCACGGCCAAAGCCGTCGGGCTTGAAGATCAGCAGCACGATCAGTCCGACACCAACGACGAAAAGGCGGATCGCGGCGAGTTCGGACGCGCCGAGGCCGGGGACATAGTCGATCAGGAAACGGCTGCCCTCAAGCAGAAAGATCAGCGTGAAGGCGCTGACCAGAACGCCGCGATTGCTGCCGCGGCCGCCGACGACCACCGCCATGAAACCGTAGGCGGTGATGATCGGCCCGAACTGCGTCGGATCGATATAGGTGTAGTAGAAGGCATGCAATGCGCCGGCGAGGCCGAGAATGGCTCCGCCCACCGCGAACACCCGTACGCGAACATTGAGCACCGACTTGCCCAGCGCTTCGACCACGCCGGGATCGTCGCGGGTGGCGCGCACCAGCCGACCGAACGGCGAACGCGCCAGCCCCTGGAGCGCCGCATAGACGGCAAGCACCGCGAGCAGCGCCAGGATGAGAAAGCCAGTGTCGGCGAAGCCGCGCGGCCACCAATCCTGGAACGGCCGCTCGATGCCGGCCACGCCCAGCATGCCGCGCGTCAGCCAGCCCTCATAGCTGATGACGAGCCGCAAGCACTCGGCAAACCCCAGCGTGACGATGGCGAGATAATCCTCCGACAGCCGCACCGAAATCAGCGCGCTCACGGCGCTGAGCGCGGCGACGCCGATCATGGCGAGAGCCAGCGCCAACAGCGGCGGCACGCCCTGCACCGTGAGCAGGCCGGCGATATAGGCGCCGAGCATGTAGAAGCCGAACAGGCCGAAGTTCACCAGCCCGCCCATGCCCCATTGCAGGTTGAGCGCGAGGCCGACGAGCGCGGCGATGGCGACCACCGTGAGCGTGGCAATCAGATAGACCGTCATTTCGTCACCTGGCGCGTGCCGAACAGACCCCACGGCCGCAACAGCAGGAGCGCGACCATCACGAGAAACGTCACGATCATCCGGTAGTGCACCGGCATCACCAGCGTCGCCAGCTCCTCGGCGATGCCGAGCGTCAACGCGCCGGCGACGGCCGCCATCGGATTGGCGATCCCGCCAAGGATCGCCGCCGTGAAGACCGGCAGCAGATAGGTCCAGCCCATTTGCGGCTCGACATTGGCGTCGAGACCGACGAGGACGCCGGACAGCGCCACCAGCGTCCCCGAGATCAGCCAGACACAGGCGACCACCCGTGACCGCGTGATGCCGCGCACGGCGGCAAGATCCGGATTGTCGGCCACTGCGCGCATCATCCGGCCGAGCCGCGTGAAGCGGAACACGATCCAGACGATGGCGAGCGCGGCGATCACCGCGATCAGGATGGTCAGCTGTTCGTAATTGAGGCGGATGTCGCCGATCCGGATCGGCCGGGCGACGGCGACATCATAGGCGCGCGGCGAATTGCCGGCGAAGAAGCGGATGACGTTCTCCAGCGCGATGGCGACGCCCATCGAGGCCACCAGCAGGGTCACCCCGGAGCGGTCGCGCAGCGGACGATAGACCAGCCAGTCGATCACGACCGCGAGCACGGCGAACAGCATCGCACCGGCGGCCGCGGCCAACCAGAGCGGCATGCCCAGCATCACGTTGCCGACATAGACGAGATAGGCCCCGCAGGTGAGATAGGCGCCGATCGCGTAATTGGCGAAGCGCAGCACGCTGAACGTCAGCGACAGCGCCAGCGCCGGGAGCGCGAGCAACAGGCCCGTGACGAGGCCGTTGACGAGAAGCTGGCCCATCAGGCACCCCCCAGATAGAGGCGGCGGATGTCGGGATCGGTGAGCACCGTCGCCGCAGGCGCAGCCAGGCGGACATTGCCGTTGACCAGCACGACACCGTGATCGGCAGCGCCGAGACCGAGCCGCGTATTCTGCTCCACGATCAGCATCGTCACGCCGGATGCAGCAACGCGACCGATGACCTCGAACAGCAACTCGGCATTGCGCGGCGACAGTCCGGCCGAGGGCTCGTCAAGCGCCAGCACCGTCGGCTCTGGCATCAGCGCCGCCGCCATCGCCACCATCTGCCGCTGACCGCCGCTGAGATGACCCGCGGTGCTGCGAAGCTTGACGCGAATCTCGGGAAAGAGCGCGAGCACCGCATCGAGCCGCTCGGCAAAGGCCGCCCCCTTCGCCGGCGCGACGAACTCGTAACCGACGTGCAGATTTTCCAGCACGGTCATGTTGCGGAACACGTTGGCTTCCTGCGGCACGTAGGCGAGGCCACGCGCGGCGCGCGCCGGAGCGCCGAGCGCCGTGACGTCGGCATCACCAAGCCGCACGGCGCCGGACATCGGCCGCAGCAATCCGACAGCCGTCTTCATCAACGTCGATTTGCCGGAGCCATTCGGACCGACGACCACCAGAGTCTCGCCCGGCTGCACCGAGAGGCTGACGCCGTGCAGAATCGGCTGCCCGCCATAGCCGGCAACCACTTCGCGCAACTCCAATCCAGCAGCGGGCGCGGTCATGCCTGGGCGCCCAGATAGGCCGAAGCGACTTGCGCGTCGGTGATGACCTCGTCGAAACGGCCTTCGGTCAGAACCCGCCCCTCGGCGAGAACATAGACGTGATCGCAGAGCGCGCGGACCATGCCCATGTTGTGCTCGACCAGACCGAAGGTCGTTCCCTCCTGCCGCAACGCCTGCACGAACGCGACGATCTCACCGATCCGCGTCGGATTCACGCCGGCGCTCGGCTCGTCCATCAGCACAATGCGCGGGTCGAGCATCAAGGCCCGGCAGATCTCCAACAGCTTCTTCTGCCCGCCGGACAGCGTGCCGGCCGGCGCATTCGCAAGCTTCCACAGATCGACACGCTGGAGCAGTGCGCGCGCCTTCTCCAGCGCCGCCTCCTCCTCCTGTCTCACGGCACGGCGCGCCAGCAGCAGCGACACGAGCCGCTCACCGCGCATCTGCGGCTCGGCGACGAGAACGTTCTCCAGCACGGAGAGACTCGCGAGCTCGCGCGAGAGCTGGAAGGTCCGCGCCAGCCCACGGCGCGCCCGCCACACCGGGCCATGATGCGTCACCGTTTCTCCGGCCAGGCGCACATTACCCTGGGCGGGCCGCACGGCTCCGGCCAGCACACCGAACAGCGTCGACTTGCCGGCGCCGTTGGGGCCGATCAGGCCCGTGACCGCACCGGCAGCGAGTTTCACCGACGCACCATCGAGCGCCTTGAAACCGCCTTCGTAAACCACGCTGACGTCGTTGGCCTCGAGCATCGCCTCAGCGGATCTCGCCGAGCAGCTTGCTCTCGCCCGATTTGATGACGAAGTGACCGTAGCTCAGATTGGTCTGGTCGCCATTCTGGGCGAAACGGAAGTCCGACGCCGCGCCGGAATAGCGGAACGGCTTGCCCTCGCGCAGCGCCTTCAACGCCTCGGCAGGATCGCCGAGCGACGGGCCATCGCCATTCACGAGCGACGGAAATTCGCCGCCGAACTTGGTCGCATCGATGCTCTTCGCCTTCTCGATGGCGAGCGCTGTGAGCACGATCTGGTCGAACACCTGCGCGCCGAAGGTCATGATGGTGCCCTCCGGCTTGCCGATCTCCTTCAGGTAGCGGCTGTAGGCGGCCGACTTGCCGACCGGGACCTGCTGGGTCCAGATCACGCCCTCGGCGACATTGGCGCCGACATTCTTGACGAACTGGCCGTTGCTGCCAGCGGCGTTGCCGAACGCGTAGATCTTGCTCTCATAGCCGGAACGGAACGCCTCCTTGGCGATCGCGCTGAGCTCATTGATATAGGCGGCGACGAACACGGCATCGGGCTTCTTGGCGAAGACGCGTTCGACTTCGGTGCGGTAGGAGGGCTGACCGGCATTGAAGGACACCTCGTCCAGCACCTTGCCGCCGGCTTCGGTGAAGGCCTTGCGGAACGGCTGGATGGTGCTCTGGGTAAACGGCGTCTGCAGCACCAGGATCGAGGCCGACTTCACGCCGTCCTTCACCATCGCCTTGCTGAAGCCTTCGCCCCAGCTCTTGCCGTTGGTCTGGAAGCGCCAGACCAGATTTTTGTTGTCGCCATCGGTGATTTCGTCGGCCGAGCCGACCGTGCTCAGCAGCACGCCCCTTTCGAGCGCGATCGGCTTGATCGCGAGCGCCACCGCACTGCTCCAGACGCCGCCGATCGACACCACCTTGTCCACGTCGATCAGTTTGCGCGCAGCAGCGACGCCCGCGGTCGGCTGCGATTCATCGTCGGCAACGACGAGCTCAAGCTTGCGGCCGAGCACACCGCCGGCATCGTTGATGATCTTGACCGCGGCGCGCGCGGCCTGCTCCTCTTCCTGCCCGTATGGACCGCCAGTACCGGTCAAGGGCGCGAGCAAACCGATGCGGACCGGCCCCTCCTGCGCGGCGGCAATGGCGGGGCACGCAAGCGCTGCGGCCATGGCGAGCGATGCGGCCAACAGGGCACGGCGCGGGACGAAAGATTTCAGCACGGTCATCTCCAGGACATGACGCGGACAAAACGGGAAACATCTGCGATCCGCAGATGTCGGTCCATGCCTCGCGTTGAAGGGGTCAAAGGCCTGTTCGGAAACGCCCTCGACGGGCGCACGGCAATGCCGTCTCGCGGCCGTCCCTGCTTGTCAATACAGCTTTCTAAAGAAGATTTTCTCGGTTGCCAGCTCCACCAACGGAGAGAAAAAATTACACGAAATCCACTCCGATGGAAATGTTTTCCTCTGAGACGGCTTCACGGCTTTCCGCTTGCGCAGACGGTGGTGCCGGAGACCACCGCAGATCGAAGATCTGCACCATAGCAAGACAATCTCGCAAGCCGTGTCGCCGCGAAAGAACCTGCTGCCTCGAGATTGCGCATCCGCCGGCGATGAGCGTGCTCGACGCCGATCCGCTCACACGAGCGGCGATCTCATCGCTCGCAGCCGACCATCGACAGCTTTCGCTCAGCGATGGATCGAGCGATCCAGCGAACGCCTCGGCGCGCGGCGAATGCGTCACGGACGACACAGGTCAGCCGCGCCGGTCCCTGCCACAGCAAACGCCGCCGGTGCCTCTCCGCACGCGATGGTGTGTCGCCGCGTTCGCGTGAGATCGTCAGCGCCGGCATTGGTGTTGGAAAGCTCACGATGCCGCGAGCCGCAATCGCGCGCCCAAGTCGGGGCAAGACCGCAAACCCGTGCCGCTGACAATTCCACGATCCTGCCGATCGATCGCACGAAGACGATCGGCGCATCACCGCTGGCCGGATCATCGGCGTCGAAGGCGCGATGGGCCGCGCCCGCCAGCAGGCAGGTCGACAGACAACGGATGTGTGCGTGAGGTCTTAACGAATGGTGCCCAGGGGCGGAATCGAACCACCGACACTGCGATTTTCAGTCGCATGCTCTACCAACTGAGCTACCTGGGCATCCGGCCTCCGGCGAGCGCCGAAGGAAGGTGAGAGCGCCGGTTTATAGGGGCAGCGCGCGGCGCTGTCCAGCCGTCCCACGCAACCTTCTCGATCCATCCAAGGCCTTGTCGTCATTGACGGATTTTCCCCGGAGGAAAAAGCGCGCCCGGCGCCTCCACAGAATCGTCGCGCCGGATGCGCCGCCGAGACGGCCGGGCGGGCTCAATTCTCGATTCGGATCTTCGCCTCGGTGATCACCGGCCCCCATTTGTCCATCTCGCGCTTCAAGTGCTGCGCCAGTTCCTCAGGCGTCGATCCCGCCGGTTCCGCACCGAGGTCGAGCAGCCGCGGCTTCACCGACGGATGCTCCAGCGCCGCGCGGATGTCGGCATTGAGTTTGGCGACGATGTCCTTCGGCGTCTTCACAGGCACGAACAGGGCAAACCACGACGCCACATCGAACCCCGGCACGCCGGATTCGGCGATCGTCGGCAACTGCGGCAGCGCCGGAATCCGCTTCGCCGTCGTCGCCCCGAGCGCACGCACGCTGTTGGACTGCACATGCGGCAGGATCGAGGGCGCGTTGTCGAAGATCACATCGACACGGCCGGGAATCAGATCGTTCAGCGCCGGCGCCGCGCCGCGATAGGGAACGTGAGTCATCTCGAGCTTGGCCAGGCGCTTGAACAGTTCGCCGCCGAGATGCAGCGAGGTGCCGTTGCCGGACGAGGCGTAGCTGACCTTGCCGGGATTGGCCTTGCAATGGGCGATGAACTCCTGCACCGACTTCGCCGGCGACGAATTCGGCACGCACATGATGTTCGGCTGCAGGATCAATAGCGACACCGGCGCGAAGTCTGCGACTGGATCATAGCTCAGCGACGGATAGAGGAATTTGTTGGTCGCCTGCCCCGGACCGACGATGAACAGCGTGTAGCCGTCCGGATCCGAGCGCGCGGCGGCTTCCGCCCCGATATTGCCGCCTGCGCCCGGCTTGTTCTCGATCACCACGCCCTGGCCCCAAACCTCCTGCAGCCGGTTGCCGACCAGCCGCGCGGTCACGTCGGTCGCGCCGCCCGGCGGAAACGGCACGATCACCCGTACCGGCTTCGACGGCCAGGCCGCGCCGAACGCATGCGAGACGAGAACCGAGGGCGCGGCGAGCGAGGCCGCAGTGAGACCGATGACGTGACGGCGATTGAGCATTGGACGTTTCCCCGAATTCGCTGCGCGATGCCACCGCAGCGCTGATGATGATTCGCAGCCCGATTGATCGGGTCTTTGAAATCTTCTTGGAAACTTCTCGGCCGCGCGCAGGCGGCGCTCAGTTCTCGAGCCGGATATGCGCCTCCATGATGACCGGGCCCCAGCGCTCGATTTCCGATTTCAGATAGGCGCCGAGCGCCTGCGGCGTCGAGCCGATGATCTCGCAGCCGAGCTGCTGCAGCTTCGGCTTAACCGACTCGTGCGCGAGCGCGGCAATCGAATCCTTGTAGATCGCGTCCACCACGCCGGGCGGCGTCTTCGCCGGCACGAAGAAGGCGAACCATGACGCGACATCGAAGCCCGGCACGCCCTGCTCGATCAGCGTCGGCAGCTTCGGCGCAACCGCGATGCGCTTGGCCGTCGTCACCGCGAGCCCGCGCGCGTTGCCGGTCAGCACCTGCGGCAGGATCGAGACGACGTTGTCGAAGATGACGTCGATCACGCCACCAGGCAGAAAATCGTTCAGCGCCGGTTGTGAGCCGGCATACGGCACATGCTGCATGTGGACGCCGGTGATGTGGTTGAACAATTCGCCGCACAGATGCAACGTCGTGCCCGCGCCCGCCGATGCGTACCGCACCTGGCCCGGATTGGCCTTGCAGTAGGCGATGAACTCCTGCACCGAGCGGACCGGCGACGTGATCGGCACGGCCATCACGTTCGGCTGCTCCACCAGCTGCGTCACCGGCGCGAAGTCGGCAACCGGATCGTAGCGCAACGACGCGTACATGAACTTGTTGATCGCCTGCCCCGGACCGACGATGAAAATCGTCGAGCCGTCGGGCGCAGACTTCGCCACCTCTTCAGCCGCGGCGTTGCCGCCGGCGCCCGGAATGTTCTGCACCGTGACCGGCTGGCCCCAGACTTCCTGCAGTCGCGCGGCCATGACGCGCGCGATCAGGTCGGTCGCGCCGCCGGTGGTGAACGGAACGACGATGCGCACCGGCTTCGACGGCCAGGCGCCCGCATCAGCGCGCCGCGGCAGCAGCGCCGGCGCGGCCAGTGACGCGACCGCACCCAAAACGGTTCGGCGGTTGATCATGAAACGGTTGATCATGGGCATGTCCTCGCCGGCACGCGACGTGCCACGCCTGATTGTTCAGGTCTGTTGCGAAAAATTTTTGCCGAGGGCGCGCGAAAAATCAATGCTTGCGGAGCTCGCGGAACACGCACCATCCCGCACCGCCGCATCGGCGCGTGCAGCGCGCTCAACCGCCGGACGACTTGCCGTCCTCGTCCTCGTCGTCGCTCGCGGCCGGAATCGCGTAAGCGCCAGCAAGCCAGCGATGCAGGTCGATGTCCTTGCAGCGATCCGAACAGAACGGCCGGAACGCCGTCACTGCAGGCTTGCCGCAGATCGGACAGCGCTTGCCGCGTGGCGTGGCCTGATCTGCCATCATCACCTCCCGATCCGGATGACGCATTCTGCCGCAGCCCCGCGAACCCGGGACGCGCATCGATAACCATCGATCCGCCACCCGGTTTCACGGCAACGCGCCCCGACCATGCAGCCGGCCTCACAGGCCCCCGCCCGCATTGAGCCAGCCGAACCGGATCGGATAGCCCTCGCCGCCGAGCAGCGTCACGCTTTCGTAGAGCGGCAGGCCGACAACGTTGGTGTAGGAGCCGACCAGCTTCACCACGAATGATCCGGCGATGCCCTGCACCGCGTAACCGCCCGCCTTGCCGCGCCATTCCCCCGAGCCGATGTAGCCCTGGATGTCCTCGTTGGTCAGCCGCTTGAAGCGCACCCGCGTTTCGATCAGCCGCTGGCGGAAGCTCTCCTTCGGCGTGACGATGCAGATGCCGGTGTAGACGCGATGGTTGCGCCCCGACAGCAGCCGCAGGCACTGCTCGGCCTCGTTCACCAGTTCCGCCTTCGGCAGGATGCGCCGGCCGACCGCAACCACCGTGTCGGCGGCGAGGATGAAGGCCCCGCGCAGCTCGCCGTCGAGCTTGACGTTGCGCAGCGCCGCCTCCGCCTTCGCCCGCGCAAGCCGCGTGGCGCAGGCGCGCGGCAGCTCGCCGCGGATCGGCGTCTCGTCGACCTCTGCCGGGCGCAGCGCATCGGGCTCGATGCCGGCCTGGTTGAGCAGCGCGAGCCTGCGCGGCGAACCGGAGGCGAGAACGAGTTTGGGACGGCCAATCATGCAGGGATCAAGGCTCTGGTGCTGAAGTCCGGCAAGCGGAAGGAGCGGAACAGGTTTAGGGATGCGATACACAAATTGCGGCGATTTATGAAGCGTCTTATGCGGCTTTGTGGGGACCTCCTCGGGTGCACGGCTGGGTGGCCGGCAGACGACGTTTGGCAGGCGGTATCTGGCAGGCGGTGCTGCGCAAAACGCGGCGCGCGGTGGCACTGTCAACGTGGCGCGCGCCATCGCCCCTGTTGTTTGGTCGGCGCGGGGTGCGCCGCAATCTTTTGCCCGCGAGGTCCGCGGGGGCATGCCCCTCGCGACAGACGAGGGGTGCGGAGCGCCGCAAGGCGCAACCGTGATTTAGTCTCGCCATCTGGACGCCGGCCTTGCGAGGACCGGTGGCCGGACGGCGCAACGCCTTGCGGCGCTCCACCGCAGACAGGCTGGCGCGGCCGCGCTCACCCGTCCGCTTGCGGCGTTTGAGATGCCGAGGACCCGTGCTGTTCGGGAGCGGGAGACGCATCGCGCGCTGCGCGGCCGGTCAGGGCTCGCGCGAACACGTTCAGCGCTCCGGCGGCTTTCGCCGCCGTTGGACCGCTCCGTCCCACGCCGCAAGCGGCATCCGCCCATAGTGGCGGCGGACGGGGCAACCTCAGCCTCCCGGGACTCCGGCTGCGTGACCGGAGGCGCAGGCGCCGCATCCCGCTCCGCTTTCAAGACGCCTCTCAACAGCGCCCCTCGGTGAGCGGGATGCTCGGAATATCATCCTACTTAGGAATAATGTCAAGTCGCTCGGCAAACAAACCACTCGTGGCGGCACGCACGCCGAGGCGCTGCTGAGGTCCCATGCGTTTGCCCCACGGGCCTCATCCTTCGAGACGCGTGCCGCGCTCCTCAGGATGAGGATGAGGAGTAGCAACTGGTGACGCGGCCTGTCGACAACCCGGCCGTCATTCCGGGGCGCGAGCGAAACCCACGAGTTCGAAACAACGGCAGCAAGCTCGGTGGGCGCATCAACACATTTGTCGTCATTCCGGGGCGCGCGTAGCGCGAGCCCGGAATCCATATCCCCTGTGCCCGTGATGGCCTGCTGTGTCTGTTGCCTCTCTCCGCGAGAAGGAAACATCGCGCGCCGTTGCTTTGCTCGAGACCTACAAGCTGAGACGCGCCTGAAGGCGATGCGTGTGAAGGGCATGCGCGTCTGTGGTCTCATCAAGACCGGGGCTATGGATTCCGGGCTCGCGAGCTTTGCTCGCGCCCCGGAATGACGGCGGCGGGGTCGGAATGCTGCCCGGAATGACGGTGAGGTTGTGGAGGTGCAGCGACGTCACGCGCGCATCTCAAACAATCCGGACCGCTCACGCGAAACGGCGCCGACAGGTTGACGCCGGTTGGTGCCGGCCAACAAAGTCGTGGTAAGAAAGAGCGACACGCTCAGCCGTCATTCCGGGGCGCGCGTAGCGAGCCCGGAATGACGGCGGCGGGGTCGGAGTGCTGCGCCCCGGAATGACGGTGAGGTTGTGGAGGTGCAGCGACGTCACGCGCGCATCTCAAACAATCCGGGCCGCTCACGCGAAACGGCGCCGACAGGTTGACGCCGGTTGGTGCCGGCCAACAAAGTCGTGGTAAGAAAGAGCGGCACGCTCAGTCGTCATTCCGGGGCGCGCGTAGCGCGAGCCCGGAATCCATATCCCCTGTGTCTGCGATATCCCTGTGCCTGCGATGTACGTCTATCTCCTGGCGAGCAAAAAACACGGCACGCTGTATCTCGGCGTGACGAGCGATCTCGTCCGGCGGGGATATGAGCACAAGGCGGGCTATGCGGACGGTTTCAGCAAACGCTATGGCGTCAGCAAACTTGTCTGGTTTGAAATCTACGATGATGCGCCGACTGCCATCGCAAGAGAGAAAGAGCTCAAGAAATGGCGGCGCGATTGGAAGGTCCGGCTCATCGAGGAGAGCAACCCGAACTGGGACGATCTTTACCCAGGGATCGCAAGCTGAGGTGCGCCTGAAGGCGATGCGCGTGAAGGGCATGCGCGTCTGTGGTCTCATCAAGACCGGGGCTATGGATTCCGGGCTCGCGAGCTTTGCTCGCGCCCCGGAATGACGGCGGAGATTGTGGAAGCCTTGCACCTGAATCCTTGCGCCTGATGCTTTGCACCTGAATCCTTGCACTTGATCAGATCATCGCGCCGGGCATGAAGCAGCGGATCACGATCACGTCCGGATACTTGATCGGCCAGACCATGGTGCGACCGACCCGGTTCGGCGCCGTGATCACCGCGTCGTCGGGAATGTCGAGCCACTGCCCGTCGAGACGAACCCGATAATGCCCATCCTTGCTCTCCCAATCGACGTCCGAGACGGCAAAGCCGTCGGCATCGGAGCAGCACGGCCCGCGGCCGCTCGCCAGACTGTCGAACCACTTCTTCAGCTCGGGATTGGTGCCGGCATAGCGGCCATCATCACGCGCCAGCGCCATACCCACGCACAGCAACGAGACCGAAACCAGCGTCAAGGATCTGAGCATCATCGGTTTGACCTTTCCCCGCACGCGTTGACCTGCACGCCGCCGAGGAATCCGTCAGCGCAGCAACGCGGCGAACATCCCAACCGGAATGTAATAAGCAGGTCTCGTGCCAGTTCCCGCGCCCGCAGCGCTGCAGGGCTGCACAGCCGGAACGCAAGGCAGGAACTTGTCGGACAAGCTCCCGACAACGATACCGCCGCGGCCCGGCGGGGATGTGCCCGTCAACCCTACAAATATCTGAAATCGTTCCTATATCGAGGGTGCGCACCCACGCGCGATGCGGAGGGACTCATTTTGAGCAAGACACCTTTGAACGAGACATCGTTGCAGGAGACCTCTTTGAACTCTTTGAACAAGGCACCCGCCGGACGTTCGTCAAAAGAAAGTGTGACGGAGAAGCGCCTGCGCGCGGCGGCTGAGGGCAAGAGCGCCATGGCGGAGCGCGCCGCCCGCGAAGCCTTCGTTGCCCAGAACACCATTCGTCTGCGGGCGTTGCGACTGGCGAAGGAAGCGGCCGACCGCGCCGCACGGCTGGACAATCCACCGCCGGCCAAACCCGCAAAGCGCGCCGCCAAAGGCTAAAGCCGAAGCATCAAGAAGCGCATGCGAAAAACCCCGCCGGGCCCGGCGGGGTTTTGTGTATCGACAACGATGTCAGTCGATCGCTGAGATGCGCCCGCGCCGATCAGGCCAGGGCGAGATTCTCGGCGCTCGTTTTTCCGCGCATTTTGTCGGTCTTCAGATCGTAGGACACCTTCTGTCCTTCGCCGAGCCCGTTCAGGCCCGCGCGCTCAACCGCGCTGATATGCACGAACACGTCGGCCCCGCCGTCCACCGGCTGAATGAAACCGAAACCCTTGGTGGCATTGAACCACTTGACGATACCTGTCGCCATTTTGCTCACTCTCCTGACGCGATGCGTCTTCACCCCTGCACGACTTCCGCGCAGGTTCCCATTCAATCTCAGCGATGTCTCGGGAACGGGCCTTCAGGCGCAATCAACAAGGCAGAGCTAACAAATCGAATACCAAGGCCGTATCGCGCCGGGCCGGAAAACGCAAGGCATTTGGGCGGGCCTCGGCCGAATGCCGGAACAACGGCGGCGGTCCGCCGCAATGCGGCTGCTGTCATCCTGGTATCGTCTTCCGACCACAATCCTGCCAGCCGGGTCAGGCAGGGTGGGTGAATCCACGTTCCATCGATTGCTCCGCCCGCCCTTCCCGGCTACAAGCACGCTCATGTCCCATACCTATTCCATCGACGACGAAGTCCACCACCAGAGCCGCGGACCGCAAGGCCGCACCGGCGGCGGCAGCGAGCCCGAGGTCTATACCATCGTCCGGTGCATGCCGATCGAAGCCGACGGCCGGCTGCGCTATCGGATCAAGAGCAAGACCGGAAACATCGAGCGGATCGTAACGGAAGACCAACTCAGCCGGCTGGTGTAACCGATGTCCAAGCAAGCGATGCGCGAAGAGACCGAACGCCTGATCCGCGAGGCGCTCGAGAAGAAGACCGTCGCCATCAAGCAGGGCAAAACCCGGATCGAGACCAAGTGCGGCAAGTGCGGCGCGCCGAACCGGGTCGCCGCGGAGCGCGGCGAGACGCGGGTGAAATTCACCTGCAAGGAATGCGGCCAGGCCCAGCATACGCTGTAACCACCGGCGTCAGCGTATCGCCCTGCCGGCCGACGATTATCGGTCTTGTCGGAAGCGCGTTATAGGAGCGCGGCGCACTACGCCCCGCCGCGGGCGCCGCCCCCGAAGCGATGGCGGATGCGCTCCATCAATCCATCGCGCACGGCGCGGTAGGCCTCCATCTGCTGCTCGCGCGAGCCGTCGAGGCCGACCGGATCGGGCGTCGGCCAGTATTCGACGTCGGCCGCGAGCGTGCGCGTCAGCTCCAGCGCCTTGTGATGCGCCTCCGGCGACAGCGTGACGATCAGGTCGAAATTCATCCCCTCCCAGTCCTCCAGCTCCTCGAACGTCATCGGCCGATGCCGGGCGATGTCGCGGCCGATCTCCTCCATCACCGCGACGGCGAAGGGATCGAGCTCGCCCTTTCGCACGCCGGCGGAGGCGGCGTAGATCGCCGGAAACATCGAGCGCATCAACGCCGACGCCATCGGCGAGCGCACGCTGTTCAGGCCACAGGCGAACAGCACCGCTTGCGGATGTTTCGCGCGCGACGGCATGTCGTCTATCTTGTCGTGCTTGCGCATACGCCGACCATCGCCGTCATTCCGGAAGCCGCGCCAGCGGCTGTCCGGAATCCATACTCCCTGCTTTCATGAAGACAGGGGGTATGGATTCCGGGCTCGCTTCGCGCCCCGGAATGACGAGAAGCGAAAGGCAATGCCGTGACGCTTCTGCGCATGCCCTGATCCGAAAACCGGTACCCACTTTTCGGGGGCATGGTTTCTGGGCGCATGCCCTGATCCGAAAACCGGTACCCACTTTTCGGGGGCATGCGCTTACCCCTTCCAGTGCAGCACCGAGATCAAGGTGAACAGGCGGCGCGCGGTCTCGAAGTCGATCCGGACCTTGCCGTCGAGGCGCTCCATCAGCGTGCGCGAGCCTTCGTCGTGAATGCCGCGGCGGCCCATGTCGAGCGCCTCGATGCGATCCGGCGTCGCGGTGCGGATCGCCTGGTAGTAGCTGTCGCAGATCATGAAGTAATCCTTCACGATGCGGCGGAACGGCGTCAGCGACATCAGATGCACGATCACAGGCTGGCCATCCTGGCGGCGGATGTCGAACATCAGCCGGTTGCCGGTGATGCCGATACGCAGCGTGAAGGGTCCGACGTGATCGCCCTCGGGCTGGAACAGGTTCTGCTCGATCAGGTCGTAGATCGCGATCGCGCGCTCGTGTTCGATGTCCGGCCCGGAGCGGCCGATCGACTCCTCGTCGAGCGTCACCGCGACGATGCGGCTGGTGCTGTCCTGCTTATGCGGGGGCTTGCTCATTGCATGTTGAGACGCAGCGACACCGAGCGCGCATGCGCCTGAAGTCCTTCCGCCTGGCCGAGCGCAATGGCCGCAGGGCCGAGCGCGCGCAGCTGATCCGCCCCGCACTTCAGGATCGAAGTACGCTTCATGAAATCCAACACGCCGAGCCCCGAGGAGAAGCGGGCCGAGCGCGCGGTCGGCAGCACATGGTTGGTGCCGCCGACATAGTCACCGATCGCCTCCGGCGTGTGGCCGCCGAGGAAGATCGCGCCCGCGTTGCGGATCTTGGCCGCCAGCGCCTCCGGCGCGGCGGTCATGATCTCCAGATGCTCGGCGGCGATGCGATCGGCAAGCTGCGCCGCCTCGTCCATGCCGGCGACGCGGATAATGGCGCCGAAGCCGTCCCAGGCGGCGGTCGCGATCTCCTTGCGCGGCAGCGTCGCGAGCTGGCCGGCGACCGCGCCCACGACGCTTTCGGCGAGTTCGTCGCTGTCGGTGATCAGGATTGCCTGCGCCGCGGTATCGTGCTCGGCCTGCGCCAGCAGGTCGGCGGCAATCCATTCGGCGTTCGCGGTCTTGTCGGCGATGATCAGCACCTCGGAGGGGCCGGCGATCATGTCGATGCCGACCTTGCCAAAGACGATTCGCTTGGCGGCAGCGACATAGGCATTGCCCGGACCGACGATCTTCGCCACCGGCTTGATGCTCGCGGTGCCGTAGGCAAGGGCGGCAATCGCTTGCGCACCGCCAACGCGGTAAATCTCGGACACGCCGCCCAGATGGGCCGCCGCCAGCACCAACGGGTTGAGCTTGCCGTCTGGCGCAGGCACCACCATGACGACGCGCGGCACGCCGGCGACCCCGGCCGGCACCGCGTTCATCAGCACCGACGACGGATAGGCGGCGGTGCCGCCCGGCACATACAACCCGACCGCCTCGATCGGCGTCCAACGATGGCCGAGCTCGACCCCGAGCGCGTCGGTGATGCGATCGTCCTTCGGCAACTGCCGGCGGTGGAAATCCTGGATGCGGTCGCGCGCCAGCGTCAGCGCGTCCAGCGTCGCCCGGTCGCAGCCGGTGACGGCAGCGGCGATCTCGGCGGCCGGCACCCGTACGGTGTCCGCCGTCAGCGCCAGCCGGTCGAACTTTTCGGTCGCCGCGAACAGCGCGGCATCGCCGCGCGCCATCACGTCGGCGACAATCGCCCGCACGGCCGTATCGACATCCTCGGAGACCTCGCGCTTGAGGCCCAGGAAGTCTTCGAAACGGCTTGGGAAATCCGCTGCGCGGCTGTCGAGACGGATCGGCATGCGTTCAAGGTCCGGGGAAATTCGGCTCACCGCTCAATGGCGTGCGCGGGAAACGGCGTCAACCCTCTCAACGTCACATGCGGCATCGGCCACGCATGCAGGAGCCGGGCCAGAGCGGACCGCATCCGGACCCAAGTCTGCCGCACCGGGCGCTGCGCCGCGAGCGAGCAGCCGCGCACGGCGCGCAGACCGGGAACCGGCGCATACCTATGATCGTTCTGCTCCCGGGTATCGCCCGGCGCGGTCTTCTGCGCCAGAAGGCGGAGATGCGGGAGGAACCGATGAAGCGGCTGTCGGCGGCAGCCTTGACGCTGGCCATCCTCGTGCCAGCCCTCTTGGTGCTGGCGATGCCGGCGCCCACTCGGGCGCAGACCGCAGCCCTCGCGCCCGACGACGCCGCGCAACTGGCGCAGCAGCAACAGCGCGGCCGCGGCCGGCCCGATCGCGAGGCAATGCGCGCAGCCGATACCATCGCCGAAGCGGCGGCAACCTACCGGCATGTGATCGAGATGGCGCTGCGCGGGCAGATCGCTCCGGTGCAGGCGGGCGTGACCGAGGCGCATCGGATGCAGCCGCGGCTGCGGCCACTGCTCGACGACAAGGCCAATACGGCCCTCGACAGCGCCGGCAACGCGATGGATACCGCGCTCGCCAAGGAAGACCTGACCGCGACCGGGCTAGCCGCCGCCGAGGCCTTCAAGACCGTGGTGACGTCGATCGATCCGCAGATGCGCCGCATGCCGTCCGATGTGGCGCTGCTGCATTACACCGCGTTGCGGCTCGCGGTGCTCGTGTCCGCCACGGAGATCGACTGGGCGGCGGTGCGCGCCACCGCCAAGGACGCGGAGAAAGCGTGGATCGGCACCCGCCGCACCCTTCGCGACGGCAACCTGCGCGTGCTGCTCTCCGAAATCCAGAGCGGGCTGCGCGACGCGGCCGCGCGCAACGACGCCGCCGGCGTGAAATTCGCCGCCACCCTGCAGATCCAATCGATCGCGGTGCTGCAGGACTTCTTCACCCGGATGGCGCAGGCGATGGGCCGCGCGCGGCGCTAAGATATAGGTTCTCTTCGCGCATCGGCTTATCCGAGAACCGGTGTCCACTTTTCGGGCCGATGTGTTTTCCTCGCGCATCGGCTTATCCGAAAACCGGTGTCCACTTTTCGGGCCGATGCGTTTTCCTTGCGCATCGGCTTATCCGAAAACCGGTGTCCACTTTTCGGGCCGATGCGTTTTCCTCGCGCATCGGCTTGTCCGAAAACCGGTGCTCACTTTTCGAGCCGATGCGTTAACCGCTGATGCGCTCGATGTCGGCGCCGCAGGCGGACAGCTTCTCCTCCAGCCGCTCGAAGCCGCGGTCGAGGTGATAGATGCGGTTGACCATGGTCTCGCCTTCCGCAGCCAACGCCGCGATCACCAGCGACACCGAGGCGCGCAGGTCGGTCGCCATCACCGGCGCGCCGCGCAGCCGGTCGGTGCCCTCGATCATCGCCGTCTCGCCATCGAGGGCGATGCGCGCGCCGAACCGGGCCAGCTCCTGCACATGCATGAAGCGGTTCTCGAAGATCGTCTCGGTGATGCGCGACTTGCCCTTGGCGCGGGTCATCAGCGCCATCAGCTGTGCCTGCAGGTCGGTCGGGAAGCCGGGGAACGGCGCCGTGGTCACGGTCACCGGACTGATACCGGCGCCGTTGCGGGCGACGCGGATGCCTTCGTTGTTCGGCGTGACGGTCACGCCCGCCTGCACCAGCACATCGAGCGCCGACTGCAACAGCTCAGGCCGCGCGCCGGACAGCAGCACGTCGCCGCCGGTCATCGCCACCGCCATCGCATAGGTGCCGGTCTCGATCCGGTCCGGCAGCACGGTGTGACGCGCGCCGTGCAGCTTCGCCACGCCTTCGATGACGATGCGCGAGGTGCCCGCGCCGGAAATCTTCGCGCCCATCTTGTTCAGGCAGTCGGCGACATCGACGATCTCCGGCTCGCGCGCGGCGTTCTCGATAATCGTCGTGCCCTTGGCGAGCGTCGCCGCCATCATCGCGACGTGGGTGCCGCTGACAGTGACCTTGGGAAATTCGACGACGGCACCCTTCAAGCCTTGCGGCGCCTTGCAGATGACATAGCCGCCATCGATCTGGATCGACGCGCCGAGCTTCTCCAGCGCCATGATCAGAAGGTCCACCGGACGCGTGCCGATGGCGCAGCCGCCCGGCAACGACACGGTTGCCTCGCCCATGCGGGCGATCAGCGGCGCGATCACCCAGAAGCTCGCGCGCATTTTCGAGACCAGTTCGTACGGCGCCTTGGTGTCGATGATGGTCTTGGCCGAGATGTGCAGGGTCTGGCCCTGATACTCGCTGTCGCCAGGGCGCTTGCCGCTGGTCATGATATCGACGCCGTGGTTGCCGAGGATCCGCTGCAACTGCGCGACATCCGCAAGCCGCGGCACGTTGTCGAGGATCAGGGTCTCGTCGGTCAGGAGCGCCGCCGTCATCAGCGGCAATGCGGCGTTCTTCGCACCGGAGATCACGATGGTCCCGTTCAGCTGGTTGCCGCCGGAGATGCGAATACGGTCCATGATGCCCCCAAAAATCTGCGCCAGAGCAAACCTGGACGTCCCGCACCGGGAGGTCCAGACGAGCCTGCTTGTCTACACGACAGGCGTTGCGAAAGCCTTAGAGCCCTTCTGCTGCCGATGGAATCGGAACCGGCGCTCTGACATGTGTTTTGACGCGTTTTCTTGATGAAAAACGCACCGAGCGCCGAGGGAGCGGACGAACGCCCTTCACGGCCCTTGATCTTTGGCCCGATCCGCCCCGGTTCCCCGCGAGCCGCAGATCACGCCTCAGACCCGAGGAGAGGGTTCCCGGGCAATACGGCGAAAAAAGGGTTAACGCCTCTCAGGCTGCCGGCCCGCCGCGCAGCGGATGGCCTCCGCCAGCAGCGGGCACCTGGCCGGGCGCGGCTCAGACCTTCTTGACCGTGTTCAGCGTCACGGCGGCGCGAATGAGCGCAGTCAGCGCCTTTTCATTAATCGTCTCGCCCTCATGGATATCGATGGCGCGGCGGGTGTTACCCTCGAGGCTGGCATTGAACAAGCCTGTCGGGTCCGGCAGCGACGCGCCTTTGGCGAACGTCAGCTTCACCGCGCCCTTGTAGGTCTCGCCGGTGCAAATGATCCCCGCATGCGACCAGACCGGGATGCCGCGCCACTTCCATTCCTCGACCACGTCCGGATCGGCCCGCCGGATGATGGCGCGGACGCGCGCCAGTGTCTCGCCGCGCCAGTCCGCAAGCGCCGCGATCCGCGCATCGATCAGCGCCGATGCGGACTGTCCGCCCGTCGCCTTCGCAGCGCTAACCTTTGTCTTTGCCTTGGCGCCGCTTGCCTTCGCGCCGCTCGCCCTCGTGGTCGCAGCTTTCGTCATGGCCGTCCTGTCTCGTCTTCGCGCGCTCACATCCGCTCGCCGGGCAGGCGGCTCGCCTGCTTCACCCAGGCCGCGAACTGCGCTTCGTCGAACACGTCGTCTTCGTAAATGTCGAGATAGCGCACGTCCTTCTGCTTCGACGTGCCGGGCGGAACGGGACTGAGCTGCGCGCCGCGGAAGAACGCCACTTTGACGTACTTGGCGAAGCAGTGAAAGGAGAGGAACCAGCCTTCACCATCCACGCCATAGAACGGCGAATTCCACTTCACCGCCTTGCGCACGGTCGGGAGCGCACGCACGATCACCGCATCAAGACGGCGGCCGAGATCGCGCTTCCAGCCCGGCATCGCCGCGATATAGGCCTGCACCGGCGCGTCGCCGTCACCCTTGGCGATCTGCGGATTGCCGCCGGAGAGCAGCACCGGCGCGGCAGACGCAGGCTTCACCTCGGTCTTCTTTCCAGCAACTTTGCCAGCTCCCTTGGTGGAAACCTTCGGTGTCTTGCCTGCCATCGCGCGCCCCTAACCGCCCCGATGCCGCGCGCCGCGCCACGCGGCGGCATACGGCAGCACGAACATGTAGAGCCCCGTGAGCAGCAGCAGCACCAGCGGCGCCAGCGCCAGCAGACCGACCCAGAAGGGAGGCTCGCCCCGCGCCATCGCGACGACGTTGGCGATCACCGCCAGGGTGAAGGCGATCGACAACCAGCGATGCACTTGCCGAATCCATGGGGTCCAGGTCAACCGAGCCTCCTTGCTCGTTTCTCGTTCTCACCGCTTGCCGACACGCAACGCGCCAGCGCTCATTCCGTTCGCGCCAGCAACGCGTCGAGCTTGACGAGGAACTGCTGCCAACCGGCCTTCGCGCCGCCGAACGCCTGCTTCTGCGTTGGCCGGAAGCCCGACTGCTCCATGCGCAGATGCGTGCCGGTCCGCGTCGGCGTCAGCGTGAAGGTGACCACGCTCTGCAAATCGTAAGCCGCGTCGGCGTGGGTGAAATTCCATGTGTAGGCCAGCGTCTTGTGCGGCTCGATGGCCAGCACCTCGCAATCGAGCACGCCGCCCCACTCGCCGCGCAGGTTGAAGCGGTGGCCGACCGCCGGCTTGAAGTCGTTCTGCATCAGCCACGCCTCGATCAGATGCGGCTGCGTCAGCGCCCGCCAAAGCTTCTCCGGCGGATGAGCAAACTCACGCTCGACCACGACGGCGCGGGTTTCGGTCGAAGCTTCGATCATTGATCCATCCTCTTCAGCAGATCCTCGAGATCGTCGAACCGGCTCTCCCAGAAACCGGCCATCCGGGTCGTCCAATCGATCAGCGGCGCCAGGGCGCCAAGATGTGCGCTGTAATGGGTCTGGCGGCCCTCATGACGGTCGCGCACCAGGCCGGCCTGCTTCAGCACGCCGAGATGCTTCGACACCGCTGGCTGCGAGACCCCGGCCTGCGCCGTCAGCGCACCGACGGTCTGCTCGCCCCCGCGGCACAGCCGCTCGAAGATCGCCCGCCGAGTCGGATCGGCGAGCGTCCTGAACAGCCGATCGTGGGCCTCCGTCGTCATAAAGGGTGCTCTGCTTCGGTTTCATCCACCCACATCAATAACTAGCGGGTTATTGATTGACGTATAACCCTGGAGTTATCGGTTCGTCAAGCTGTCGGACCACGGGATCCGTCCATCCGCCTCAGTCGCGCTCCGGCACCGCCACCCCGGCGGCTTCCGCCGCAGCATCGCGGGCTTCCTGGCTTGCCCCTTGGCTGGCGCGGCCCCGAATCTGCTGCTTGCGCCGCTTCAGGTTTTCCCGCAGCGCCTGACCCAGCCGCTGGCGACGATCGGATTGTGCCGGGGGCTTGGGAGCCGCGTTTGCAGCTGACGTGCGGGCCGGCGCAGCGCCAGCGGCGGGGCGGTTCGTGTCGTCCGGCTCAAGCACCTTGCCCATCAGCGGCGAGTCGCCGCGCGCCAGCGCATCGTCGCGGTCGGTGTAGCCCGCCGCGAGATAGAAATCATGGGCGGTCAGCGTGGAGGTCAGCGTCACCTCCCGGCAGCCGTTGCGCCGCGCCACCGCCTCCAACGCCCGCAGCATCGCCCGGCTGACGCCGCGGAAGCGCGCATCCGGCGAGACATAGTTCAGCATGATGGCACCGGAGCGCTTGATGCAGCCGGCGGCGAGCACGCGCTCCCCCGCCACCGCCACCAGCAGGCAGTTCTCCGGATCGGCGATCCAGCCCGCCACGATCTCCGGCTGCTTGTTGGCCAGCCACTCATCGAGCCAGTCCGGATTGTTCTGGTGGTCGGCGACGCACAGTTCGGTGATGGACCGGCGCAGCACGGCACAAATCGCCGCCGCCTCCTCCAGCCGCGCCGGGCGGATGATGAAGGTGGCCGGATTGCCGGACGTGTCGGTCTGTTCCATGATCGGCGTCATGCGGCGTTAGATAGGATATCTGGCCGCCGGGTACGAGAGCCAGCCAGGACCATCACCATGACCGCTTTCGAGAAAATCCTTGAGCGCTTCGCCGCCGCCGTCGCCGCCAATGACGGCCGCGCCCTCACCGCGCTGTTCACCGCCGACGGCATCTACGACGACGGCTTCTTCGGCGAATTTGCCGGCCGCGGCGCCATCGCCACCATGCTGCAGCACTTCCACGACACCGGAACGAACTATCGCTGGGACTTCTTCAGCGCCCTCGCCGATGCCCGCCAGGGCTACGCCCGCTACCGCTTCAGCTATACCTCACGCATGCCAGGCTCCGAGGGAAAGCCGGTGGTGTTCGAGGGGACCGGGCATTTCCAGTTCCGCGACGGCCTGATCGCGCGCTACTCAGAGGTGTTCGACCGCGGCATGGCGCTGGCGCAGCAGGATTTTTCCGCCGAGCGGATCAAGAAGGTGCTGCTCAAGCTCGCCGCCCGGCAGAACGCGACCGCCGAGGCGAAGGTGCATCTGGCGCGGCTCGCGGTCGCCGCCTCCTGAGGCGGCCGACGGAAAAGGACGCCAGGGAGGACGCCAAAGGAAACGGGCTCTCACCTCTGGTGTCACGCCCGGCCTGTGCCGCGCATCCATGGCTTTGAGCATCATGGAAAGAGAAAACGGCGGAGCCAGAGCCGAAAAAGGGAAATTCAACCGATCTTTCAAGCTGTTCGCGGCAAGACGGGCGTCGCACGACGGCTGCGATCCGCGCTTGCGTCTCCAGCCCCCTTATGGCAAGGATCGCCCGCGTCCGGCGCACCCAGCCGCCGTTGATTCCCGCGATCGGTTTTTAGATTTTGCGGTTTCGCTGCTGTAGCTCAGTGGTAGAGCACTTCATTGGTAATGAAGAGGTCGACAGTTCAATCCTGTCCAGCAGCACCAGCCTCGCATCGGTCGGCTGAATTGCCTCTTCCACGATGATCAATCGCGCACGGTCGGTCCCCAGGCTTCGTCATGGCGTGCCTCACGGCACCCAGCTCTCGATGGCGCGGCCGTCGGCATCGACGATCGTCCAGCCGACCGGATAGGCCCGCGGGCAGCCGAGCGCCAGCCGCAGCGTAGCCATCGTCCTGGCTTCACGGACCGACTGGAAGCGCCCGAAGGCCGGCGCGAACACCTCACGCCGGTTCGCCCGCAGTTCGAACAAGATCACCGTGTAGCTCTGTGTCATGGTCCGTATCATCGCCTGCGTCTCGGGGTGAATGTCGCTCAGGGCCGGCGGTTCGGACCGTGACCAACATCACCCTGCCGCCGCATCATGACGTTACGAATGCGGATGCCGGCTACACCTGCGGCAGCGATTTGCCCGCGAGCAGCTGCGCCAGTTCAACCTGGCGGCCGAGTCCTGTCTTCGACAGCACCGATTTCAATTGCGTGCGCACCGTCTCGCGCGAGATGCCGTGCGCACCGGCGATCTCCTCCACCGTCGATCCCCCGCCAATCCCGCGCGCGACCCGCGCCTCGGCGGGCGACAGATCGAACAGCCCCTGCAGCACCTCCGCACCCGGCACCTGCGCAGGAATCACCGGCGTCACGACCATGACAACGCGCCCCTGCGAGAAGATATCGTTGGCAAGCCCGCGCACCGGGACGAGATGAACGATCATCGGCGGCTGCTGCTCGGTGGCGGCGACGGGAATCGACGTCACCTCGCTCGTCAAGGCATCGCCCTCGATTGCCGCGAACGCCCGGGCCAGCAAGGCATCCGCAGGTTTCGAGACCAGCCGGGCGCGATCACGCCCGTCCTGCAGCACATGCGGCACCAGCGCCTGCATCTGCGCGTTGGCCGTCAGCAACGCGCCACCGCGCCGGACCACGGCCGCGGGCAACCCGATCGCCCCGATCGTCTCCACCGCCGCCTTGGCGCGCTCCATGTGCAGACGCGCGGACATCAAGGCCGCACGCGCCAGGTGCGGGCGCAACGCATCCAGCCGCGGCACGACCTCGTTCTCAATCGGGCCGCGCACATAATCACGCTCGATGCTGACGACGAGAAAATCGCCGCTCGGCACCGGAATCGTCGTACCGACGCCCCAGCCGAGGCCGCGCGGGCGGAAGAACTCCTTGATCTGCGGGTCCTCCTGCACCGCCTCGCACGAGGGGAATATATCCACGTCGCGCAGGAAGCCGGCGTGCTGCCTGGCCAGGAAGTGCTGCAAGCGCTTGTTCTTCAGGTGCCACTCGCCCTGCTCGTAGGCGGCCATGTCCTCATACACATCCGGCGACGAAATCCAGCGCTGGCCGGCGGGATTGGCGGTCAGCAGGATCGCGCCACGCGCGCCGCTGATCTCGCCGATCTCGTGCAGCGCCGAGGGCCAGACCTCCGGTATCACCGCGGCCTCGTAAATGCGGCCGATGATTTCCTCAAATCCACCGGTCAAGACGCCATCCCCTTTCCGATCCCCGAGGGAGTTTAGCGTACCAACGGCCAAAGAACAGGTTCCATCGCGCCCTGGAGATGCGGATGCCAGCCCGCCCGGCGACCGGGCTCGCCGGCCTCTTGCGCTGCCGAATTGGCCGACATTCTCGGGCCGGTTTCCCGCCGGTTCCCGCGACGGCGCGCCGCTGGCCACCCCCGGCGAAAGCCATTAGGTTGCGCCGCAATCAAAACCAAGAAACACGCCACCTTCCGAACAACAGGGACCTTTGACCCATGCGTTTCGAGTTTGATCGCCGCGGCTTCCTCGCCAGCGTCGCCGCGGCGGCAGCAGGCGGCTTCGCCGCGCCGGCCTTCGCCCAGGACTATCCGAACAAGTTCATCAAGGTTGTCGTGCCGTTCGCGGCCGGCGGCACCACCGACATCGTCGCGCGCATCGTCTCATCGAAGCTGCCGCAGTTCATCGGCCAGCCGGTGGTGATCGAGAACAAGGGCGGCGGCGGCGGTCTGGTCGGCGCCGCGGAAACCGCGCGCGCAACGCCGGACGGCTACTCGCTCGGCATCGCCGCGGTCTCGACCATCGCCACCGCGCCCGCGATCCAGCCGCAAACGCCGTACGACCCGATCAACGACTTCACCCCGATCATCAACCTCGCGGCGACGCCAAACGTGCTGTCGGTGCATCCATCGTTCCCCGCGAAGGACTATGCGGGCTTCCTCGCCGAGATCAAGGCGAACCCCGGCAAGTACAGCTTCGCAAGCTCGGGCGTCGGTTCGATCCTGCATCTGCTGGGCGAGTTGTTCATGTCGGCGACCGACACCAAGATCCTGCATGTGCCCTATCGCGGCTCAGGCCCGGCGCTGAACGACGCGATCGCCGGCCACGTCGGCATCATCATCGACAACCTGCCGTCGTCGCTACCGTTCATCCAGGACAACAAGCTGATCCCGATCGCGGTGGCCGCGCCGCAGCGCGTCGCGACACTGCCGAACGTGCCGACCTTCGCCGAAGTCGGCGTGCCGGTCGTCAACCGTGTCGCCTTCTACGGTATCGTCGGCCCGAAGGGCCTGCCGGCTGCGATCGTGCAGAAGGTGCATGACGCGGCGAAGAAGACGCTGGACGATCCGGATATCCGCAAGCGGCTCGAGGAGACCGGCTCGATCGTCGTCGGCAACACGCCGGCGGAGTTCGCCGAGCAGATCAAGACCGAGTACGAGACCTATCGCAAGGTCGTGGTCGAGCGGAATCTGAAGCCCGAATAGTCCCCGCCTGGGCGGCCATACAAGAGCGGGCGCGGCCGGACGGTCGCGCCCGCTCTCATATCCGGCGCCGCACAGAGGTCGCCGGGACGCGCGCACCGCTTTCAGATTTCGTAAACCAAACCCGCTAGCCTCGCCGGACGAGACTTGCCGAATCAGGGAGCAGGCGATGCAGCGATTCGCATCTTCATGGAAGTCGCGGCCGATCGCGTTGAGGCTGACAGCATTGATGCCTGTATTGATGCCAGCGGTATTGACGCTGGCGGTGCTGACGCTGGCGGTGCTGACCGTCGCAGGCCTTGCGACCGCCTCGGCGGCGGACATGCCCGCCCACACTCGCCTTGGCGCGATCTTCGCCGAACCCGCGCCGCATATGGTGCGCCGCCACGCCGAGATCGAGACCGAATACGTGCCCGGCGTGTTCGCGCCGGAGATCGACGTGCGGCCGCTGGTCAACGGCTACTATGGCAAGCCAAACGCCTACTTCTACCGGCCGTATTACTCCTCCACCACCGACGCCTATACCCGCCTGCCCTACGCCTGCGGCTTCTACGGCTACTGCTGAGACACGCAGGCAGCTCGCAAGGCGACCATCCAAGCAACGCTCTCGGAACTTTCCCGCCGCAGCGCGGGCGGGCATGACTGACGTGCGCGCAGGCGCGCGCCAGCATGAACGACAACAAGAGCCGCGCAGGCGGACCGGAGGACCCCGATGAAACTGCTGACCACAGCCTTTGCGGCGATCGCCGCCATCATCACGGCCGGCGCAGCGCTGGCCGACGACTATCCCAATCGCCCGATCACCTGGGTCGTGCCGTTCTCGCCGGGCGGCATCACCGATTCCGGCGCCCGCACGGTCGCCAAGGTGCTGGGCGAAAGGCTCGGCCAGCCGGTGGTGATCGAGAACAAGCCCGGCGCAGGCGGCATCGTCGGCGCCGAATACGTCGCCAACGCGAAGCCCGACGGCTACACCTTCCTCTATGCCTCGAACGGTGCCGTCGTCACCTATCCGTTCCTCTACAAGAAGCTGACCTTCGACCCGAAGACCGCTTTCATTCCCGTGCACGGCATGTCGAGTTCGCCGATGCTGGTGGTGGTGCGCGCCGACGCGCCCTACAAGACATTCGACGAGATGGTCGCCTACGCGAAGAAGAATCCGGAGAAGATCAACTACTTCACCGTCGGCCAGGGATCGGCGCAGCATCTGCTCGGCGAATTGATCCAGAAGGAAGCGGGCATCAAGCTCACGCAGATCCCCTACAAGGGCAGCGCGCCCGCCCTCACCGACCTGCTCGCCGGCACCATCGACATGATGCTCGACTATCAGAGCGTGATGGCGCCGCACATCGAGGCAGGCAAGCTGCGCGCGCTCGGCGTCTCCTCCGACAAGCGCCTTGCCGGCATGCCCGAGGTGAAGACGCTGGCCGAGCAAGGCTACCCCGGCGCCGTGTTCACCGCATGGTCGACCATCGTGCTGCCCGCGGGCACGCCGCAGCCGATCGTCGACAAGCTTGCCGACGCCTTCGCCAAGACGTTCGCCGATCCGGAGATGATCAAGTACTTCGCCGATCGCGGCTCCAACATGATGCCGGGCCTGGCGAAGGAGAAGCTCGCCGCGTTCTTCGAGGACGAGCGGGTGAAGACGAAAGCGATCATCGAGCGCGCCGGCATCCAGCCGGAATGACCGGCGAGCGCCGCGTACGCCTACGCGTCTCGCCGCACCGCTTGCAGGGCGCGCGCACGGCCGGCTTCCGTCAGCCGCCACTCGTGGGTGATCGGGCCGCAGCGCTCGCGATCCCGGCCATGCGCCGCCAGCACCTCGTCGGAAATTGTCACCGGCACGGCGGCGATCAGGCCCTGCTGAAACAGCTCAGCGCATTCGGCGGGCGAACAGGCGAATTCCGCAAAGCCCCACTGGTCGTCGTTCCATCCGGGCGCCGCCGCGAACACGCGGTTGCTCAGCAACGCCCGCAACAAATCGATTCCGGCCATTCACACCTCTTCGCGCACCTCTTTCGCCGCCGCGCAGCCGATCCGGCAAAACATGTCGGCCTCGATGGAGCGAGAACCGGACGCTCCACAGGCGACGCGGACCGCTTTGCTTAGAAAACGCTCTAAAGCGCAACGAGATTTGGACGAATCGTCCTCGCGCTTTAGTTCATTGTCTAAGCATGATCGTTTCGGAAAATCGCTTCACATGTTTCCGGATCATGCTTTAGCAAAGCCGCCCGCGATGGCAAAACGATGATGGCCAGAAGGGGATGGCCAGGAGACCAAGAGCAAACGATGAAGGCGGCGCGCGCCGTGGCGACCAAGCACGGATGCCCGCACCTGTTTCGCACCACGCGCTGCCGCCTGCATCAGGCGCGCCATGCGCTCTCAGACACGATCATGCGATGCCGCAGCGAGACTCATGCCGCCTTCCACTGCGCCTTCGCGTCGTTGGCGGCCTTGTTGAGATGCACCTTCTGATCGACGTGATCGACCCAGTTCAGCGGAATGAAGTGATGCTTGCCATCGGCCGCATCATGCTTGGTCAGCTTGATCTGGTCCTGACCTTCCATGTGATCGACGGTGCCGATCTTCATGCCGTCGGAGGCGATGACGTCCATATGTTCCTTGATCTGGGAGGGTTGCACCGCTTGCGCCATGACTTGCTCCTTTCGTGGTGGACATGCTTGCAACACAACGCGAGGAACCGCGCGCAGTTCGTCATGCCACGAAAATACCCCGCCGGAACCCGCTGTGCGCACGGCGATGTGAGGTGCCAGAGCGCCGGACGGTCTCGCCACATCGGACTGGCGCTCCCGTCCTTGTTTTTGCGCATCGGCTTGTCCGAAAACCGCACACGCTTTTCGGGCCGATGCGCTACCCCATCGCCACGGCGGACTGCGACGGCGGACGCCACAGCGCGAAGGCGATCTGCACGATGCCGGCGGTGAGCCCGAGCGACACGCCGATCTGCCAGGCGAGCGTGTAGGAGCCGAGCGCATCGTACAGCACGCCGCCGCCGAACGCGCCGAGGCAGCTGCCGAGCTGGTGGCTGACGAAGGCGATGCCCTGGATCATCGGCTGCCAGCGCAGGCCGAACATCTCCGCCACGGCGCCTGCCGTCAGCGGGCTGACGCCGAGCCAGAGGAAGCCCATGATCGAGGCGAAGATCAGCGTGGTGGTCGGCGTCGGCGGCGCGATGAAGTAGAACGTCAGCACGATCGAGCGGCTGATGTAGATGATGCCGAGCAGCGCCAGCTTGTTCCAGCGCTGGCCCGCCCAGCCGAAGAAGAAGCTGCCGAGAATGTTGAAGCCGCCGATCGCGCCGAGCGCCTGCGCGCTGAGCATCGGGTCCATGCCGCACAGCGCGAGATAGGACGGCAGATGCGTCGTCAGGAACACGAGCTGCATGCCGCAGACGAAATAGGCGCAGGCCATCACCACGAACGGCGCATGGGTCGCGGCGGCGCGCAGCGCCTGGCCGACACTGGTGCCGCCGATCTCATGCGCGGAGGTGGCGGGCAGCGGGATCGCATCGACCTTGCTGGCGAACCACGCCGCGGGCAGCATGCCGAGCGCGAGGATGGCGAAGCCGATGACACCGGTGCGCCAGCCGAACCCTTCGGCCAGCGCCTGCCCGAGCGGCGCCGCCAGCAGCGAACCGAGCGAGCCGACCGCGGTGACGCCACCGAGCACCAGGCTGCGCACATGCGCGGGCACCGCGCGCGAGGCGACCGAGTTGGCGAGCGCGGACGCGGTGCATGACATCGAGATGCCGAGGCAGACACCGGCGCCGATCAGCACCAGCAGGAACCCTTGCGCGCTCGCGAGCAGCGCAAGGCCGACCACGTAGAGCGCGGCGCCGCCGAGCAGCAGCGGCCGGAAGCCGTATTTGACCACGAGCGCGCCCGCGACCGCCTGCAGCACGCCCCAGGCAAGGTTCTGCACGGCGATGGCGAAGGTGAAATCCGACATCGAGATCGCCAGATCACGGGTGAGCTGCGGGGCGAACAGGCCAAGGCTCTGCCGCAGGCCGAGGCTCAGCGATAGCATCAAGGCCGCCCCGAGCAGGATCGGCCACACCGGCCGCAGCGCGCGCAAATCTGCCATCCACCCAATCCTCGAAAGCATCATCAGCCCGCGCGAGGCAGGCTATTCCCCATGCAGCAGCGCGTTTGGAAAAACGTTCGCTTGATTACACCGATCTGTGCAAATACATTTCCGATCCGGGCTCGCCCTGTCAAGCGAATTACACAGGTCTGTTTACATGACAGCCATCGCAAAACGCAGTTCGCAGAAACCGGCGATGCAGGAGCGCATCCTGCAGACCGCCGAGGCGCTGTTTTATGGCGAGGGCATCCGCGCCACCGGCGTCGATACCATCGCTGCCAAGGCCGGCATCTCCAAGCGCACGCTCTATAACCACTTCCCTTCGAAGGACGCGCTGATCGCCGCCTATCTCAAGCGCGGTTTCTACGAGCCGCGATCCTCCGACCTGCCGCCGCTGCAACAGATCCTCCGCTCGTTCGACCGGCTGGAAGCGAACTTCGCCAACAAAGATTTCCGCGGCTGCCGCTTCGTCAACGCCGTCGCCGAGATCGGCGACGCGGATTGCGCCGCGCGCGCGATCGCCATCGAATTCAAGGAAGGGCGCCGGCTGTGGTTTCGCGACCGCCTCACAGCCCTCGGCGTTGCCGACGCCGACGGGCTGGCGATGCAGCTTGCGATCCTGGTGGACGGCGCGATCGCCGGAGCGATGGTACGCGGCGACCCGTCGGTGGCGCGGCAGGCCGCGCAAGCGGCGCGCGTGCTGATCGCCGGCGCAGGCGTCGACCTTGCGGGCGCGGCAGGCCCCGACGACACGCCGGCGCCGAACGCTCCGCTGCACTGCAAGCGCTGACGGCCCTTGCGCGAACGCGCATTTGGCGCTTCCATTTGACGACGATCCGCAAAGGACGTTGGCAAAAGGGGGTTGGATCATGCGGCTGTTCGGGCGCTCTCAGAGTCCTCCAGCATTCGTCGCCGAGGCGATCGATCCCACCCCCAGCCGCCGCGCGCTGCTGCATGCGGCCTGCGCCTGCGGCGCGCTCGGCCTGTTGCACCCGGTCGCGGCACTGGCGCAAGCCGCCCCGGCCGCAGCCGCCGGACCAGCCCGGCCGATTCATGGCGTGCTCGACGGAGCCGCGAAGGCGATCGAGGCGAAGATGATCGGCTGGCGGCGCGACATCCACGCCCACCCCGAACTCGGCAACCAGGAGAAGCGCACCGCGGGCCTGGTCGCCCAGCATCTGAAGTCGCTCGGCTACACGGTGCGCGAGGGCGTCGCCGTCACCGGCGTCGTCGGCGTGCTGAAGGGCGAAGGCGGACCGGGCCCGGTGATCGCGCTGCGCGCCGACATGGATGCGCTGCCGGTGGCGGAGGAAGTCGATCTGCCGTTCGCCTCGAAGGTGAAGACGCAATGGGGCGGCGAGACTGTCGGCGTGATGCATGCCTGCGGCCATGACTGCCATGTCGCGATCCTGATGGCGGTGGCTGAGGTGGTCGCCGCCCGGCGCCAGGACCTGCGCGGCACCATCAAGCTGATCTTCCAGCCGGCGGAGGAAGGGCTGCCGCCCGGCCAGCGCGGCGGCGCGCAGGTGATGGTCGAACAGGGCGCGATGGAGAACCCGAAGCCGGACGCGGTGTTCGGCCTGCACGTCAGCTCGGCGACGCCGGTCGGCACGATCGCCTACCGGCCCGGCGTCTCCACCTCCGGCGCCGACATGTTCCGCATCGTCGTGCGCGGCAAGCAGACCCATGGCGCGCGGCCCTGGAGCGGCGTCGATCCGGTGGTGATCGGCGCCACCATCGTCACCACGCTGCAAACCATCCTCAGCCGCGAGACCGACGTGATGCGCGATCCGGCGGTGGTGACGATCGGCGCCTTCCGTGGCGGCAACCGCAACAACATCATCCCGGAGCAGGCGGAGTTGCAGGGCACGCTGCGCACCTTCAGCGAGCGGCATCGCGCGCGCGTCAAGCAACGCATCGGCGAGATTGCCGAGAACATCGCCCGCGGCATGAACGGCTCGGCGGAGGTGTTCTGGGACGGCGCGTCATATCCGTCGGTGGTCAACGATGCGGCGCTGACGGCGAGGATGGCGCCGTCGCTGGCCCGCGTCGGCGCGCGGACGATTCTCGCCGACGTGCCCGGCAGCGCCAGCGAGGACTTCTCGTATTTCGGCCAGGTGGTGCCGGGACTGTTCTTCAACGTCGGCATCGCCCGTCCCGACGACAAGAACGCCGCGTCCAACCACTCGCCGCGCTTCTATGTGGATGAGGCCGGACTGATCTACGGGCTGCGGGCGATGCTGCACGTCATCGCCGACTTTACCGGCAGCGGCACCGCCTAGACAGACCTGGTGGCGCGAAGCCAGGCCTCTCGATTCGACACGGTAACGCGAACCGGTGCGCCCGTTCGCGCGACACGCGCACGGCGGCGAGATCAGCCTGGTGGCAGCGGCGCGTAGCGTTCTTCCTCGCAGCCATCGACCAGCACCGAGAGCCGCCACTCGGCGATCTTCTTGTTCTTGAAATAGAAGGTGTAGTGCTGGCGCTTGGCGGCATCGTCGTTGCGCACGCAGATCGCCCACTCGGCGAGATAGCCACCACGCACGCGATGCACGGCGGACATCTCCGGATTGCCCGACAGCTTGAACGAGGCATAAGCGGTACGGATCGCCGCATAGGCAGCGCGCATGTCGCCCGTATCAGGCATGGGATCGGGGGCGGGTTCTCCGATGCCGGAGAAGGAACAGGCGGCAGACAGCAAGACGGCCGGCAGGACGAGAAGGAAACGGCGGCGCATACCGGCTCAACACAACGATTGCAGGTCATGATGCGCAACGGGACCGTCGCGCTGGGTCCGGATTTGGGAGGTGCGGCGAAAGGTTTCAAGCAGTCGACGCGCCGGAGGATCGCTGCGCGGCGCGGCGTGACATCATTGCCACACACGCGCCACGCGGCGATCCTGCCGGATCGTCAGCGGGCCGCGTCAGCGCCGCGCGTACCGGCGATGGCGATGGCTCTTGCCGCCGCCATGGGCGAAGCGGACGCCCATCTCGCGGCCGCTCGACGACAGCGAAATATGGACGTGCTGCACGCGGCCGTAGTCGGTGGAATAGCCGCCCGGCCAGTTGCGTAGCTGGGCATAGATGCACGACGGGTTGCCGCGCATGTCCACCGCCTCGCCGTTCGCATGCAGGCTCATGCGGCGGGTGCCGCGGATGCGGGTGTGGCGCACGGCGGAAATCACCTGCGCACCGGGGCAGCTCGCCTGGATCTGTGCCACCTTGGCGGCGAGCGCGGGCACGATACCGGACATCGACACGCCGCGCCCTGTCGCCCGCTCGCGCACGATGGGAAGGCTGTCATCGCCCGCGGGCGCATATGCCAGCGCCTGCCGCACGCGACGATGGGAGCGCTGCGCCCGGCGCGGCCGCTCCACCAGCTCGACCTCGCTCTGCACGGCGCGGGTCTGCACCGCCTTCACCTTGCGCGAGGCGCCACTCGCCACCGGCGCATCACACGCGAACGAGATGTTGCACTCCGCCGCCAAGGCTGGCGCACGCGTGCGCGCCTCAACCGCCGTCACCGCGAGCGAAGGAAGCAGCAGGCAGCCAAGTCCAAGGCAGCCAAGTTCAATGATCGTCAAACGTCGCAATTCAGTTTCTCCGATGTTGTTGAGATGTTTTGGTGTGGAGACGCGGCAGCGGCAGAGCACTGCGCATCGCGGCAGGGGGCGGTTCATCAGCCGAACCGAACCATTTCAGGGCGTGAATGCGGCCTGCAGAGGCGTATGACGCCCGATATGTGGCAACGCGCTGTGGCGTCGTCACATCCGTTGCCGTCCGTTAACGGACGCGTTTGATCCTGTAAATGGGGCGAAACCGGACCGTACGGTGTCCGACGTGACCGACCGCAATCCCGAACCGCTGCCTCAGAATGGGCCCAATGGTTGAGATTTGGCAGGTTTTGTTAACTCGGTAACGCAATACTGCACCGGTTGAAAATCAGGTCATTTCGGGGGGAAGGTATGGCTTGGGGCAAGGTCATCGCTTGGCCGTTCAAACGTGCGCGTGTCCATCAAACGCAGGCCGCGTCCGCAGCGCCACGTCGCGCCCACTTCGGCATTCGCGGCAGTCTCTTCCTCGCCTTCGCAGCCATCGCCGCCACCGCCATGATCATCGCCGCTGGCGCGAGCCTGCTGCTCAGCCGCCTGAGCGACATGACGCAGGCGCTGACCGAACGCGACGTGCCACGGCTGATCAGCGCGATGCAACTTTCCGAGCTGTCGGAAAGCCTCGCCTCGCGCAGTCCCGCTTTGCTTGCCGCCACCAGCGAAAGCGCGCGGCAGGACGCATTGAAGGCGTTGCAGGAGACCGACCAGGCGGCGGCCGCCAAGCTCGCCGACCTGCGCGCGCTGAACGCCGATCCCGCGATCGTCACAGCGATCGCGGAGAAGCTGAAGAACATCGGCACGATGACCGGCGAGCTGAACACCGCCGCGGGTCAACGGCTGCAACTCGCCGCCAAGCGCGAGAAACTGTCCGATGCGCTCGGCGTCGCGCACAAATCCTTCCTCGGCGTCATCAACACCGCCATCACCGAAGCGCGCTCGGACATGAACTCGGCGCTGATGAGCGCCAGCGGCGCCAAGGAAGCGCTGGAAGCAGTACGGATGGCAGACGCGCTGAACGACCTGCAATCCGACACCAACCTCTTGGTCAGCGACATGCGCACCGCCGCGGCCGAGCCGCGCATCGAGACGCTGTTCCTGCTCGAGACCGCCTTCAAGACCACCCGCAAGCGGATGGACGCCAAGGTGGAGACGGTGAAGGAGCTGTTCTCCGCACAACTGATCCGCGACGGCATGGCCAAGGTGATCGCCCTCGGCGAAGGCGCCGACGGCCTGTTCGAACTGCGCCGCGCCGAGCTGCAGACGATCGAAACCGGCGAAGGCATCCTCGGCGACACGCGCCGCTTCAACGCCTTCCTTGCCGCCTCGGTGAAGGAGCTGGTGGACGGCGTGCAGACCGGCACCGCGGCAAGCTCCAACAACGCGATGAACCTCACCCGCTTCTCGATCATCGCGATGATCGCGATGGGAATCGCCGCGCTGGTCGCCTCGGCGCTGTTCGTCTGGCTCTATGTCGGCCGCAACATCCTGCGCCGGATCGACAACCTGCGTGGGGTGATGCAGCGCCTTGCGCAGGGCGACCTGCAGGCAGAAACAATGGTGAGCCGGCAGCAGGACGAGGTCGCCGACATGGCGCAGTCGCTCGAGGTATTCCGCGCGAGCATGCTGCGCACGCAGGCGCTCTCGACCGAACAAGACAAAGGCCGCGCGGCGGAAGCCGAACGCACACGGCAGATCGCAGCGCGCATCATAGGCTTCGAGCAGACCGTGCAGACGGCGCTCGGCGCACTGATGACAGCCGCCGATACGATGCAGGCCACCGCCGAGACCATGACCGGCAGCGCCGAGCGCTCCAGCCAGCTCGCAACCGCTGTCGCCGCAGCAGCGGAAGAGACCTCCGCCAACGTGCAGACCGTGTCGTCGGGGACGGAGGAATTGTCCTCCTCGATCGCCGAGATCAGCCGTCAGGTCGCCGCCTCCACCGAGGTCGCGACCAAGGCGGTGTCGGAGGCGAGCACGACCGACACCACAATGCAGGGCCTCGCCGACTCGGCAAACCGCATCACCACGGTCATCGACCTGATCGAGACCATCGCCTCGCAGACCAACCTGCTGGCGCTGAACGCCACCATCGAGGCGGCCCGCGCCGGCGAATCCGGACGCGGCTTCGCCGTCGTCGCCTCCGAGGTGAAGACCCTCGCCGACCAGACCGCCAAGGCAACCGACGAGATCCGCGCGCAGATCACCGCGATGCAGACGATGACCGGCGATGCGGTCGGCGCGATCCGCCATATCGGCGAAACCATCGGCACGATCAGCGACGTCACCACGTCGATCGCCGCCGCCGTGGAGCAACAGGGCGCCGCCACCCGCGAGATCGCCCGCAGCATCCAGCACGCGGCCTCCGGCACCAGCGAGGTGTCATCCAACATCACCGGCGTCAGCCAGGCCTCGTCGGATGCGGGCCTCGCCGCCGCCGAGGTGTTGACCGCCTCGCAGGGGCTGCGCCGCGAGGCCGACGGCCTGCGGCAGGAAATCGATACCTTCCTTGCCGCGATCCGCGCCGCCTGACAGTCAGGAAAACCTCACTGTCTTCCCGGCCATTCGCAGCGCGAAGACCGCACTTCGGCGCTCTTTTCGCCGCGAATGTTGGCCCGACCGGCTGCACCGCACCGTTGGCACGGCCAACGCCACCGGTCAGCGCATGTAGGCAGCGCATGGGTGAAGCCTCATTTTCGGCTGGCGCAGGGGGGACGGGACCGCTAAGCCGGATGAAACGCTATAGCGAGATCCACATCAGATGCATGGAACGACCACAGACCCGTTGGTCTATCCCCACCCGACCACGCCGCAACCGGGCGAACTGACCGAAGTCGCACCCGGCGTTCAGTGGCTGCGGCTCGCGCTGCCGTTCCAGCTCAACCACGTCAACATCTACCTGATCGCCCATGACGGCGGCTGGGCGGTGGTCGACACCGGCATCGGCGACGACAAGACCAAGGCGACCTGGGACAAGCTGCTGAGCGGCCCGCTCAAGGGTACGCCTATCACCAAGCTGATCATCACCCACTCGCACCCCGATCATCTCGGTCTCGCGAGCTGGCTCGTCGACCGCGCCCAGTGCCCGCTGGTGATGAGCCAGACCGAATACTTCAACGGCATGTACTTCAACAGCCGCCGCACCGAGGAGCAGCTCGCCGACCAGGCCGACTTCTACCGCCGCCACGGTATCAACGAGGAGACCGCCAACGCGCTGCTCGGCCGCGGCTCCAACTACCTGACGCGCACCACCGGCCTGCCGCCGTCCTACTTCCGCGTGAAGGATGGTGACACCCATCGCATCGGCACGCGCGACTTCGAGGTGCTTACCGGCGGCGGCCACTCGCTCGAGCAGGTGATGCTGCTGTCGCGCGCCGACAAGCTGTTCCTCTCCGCCGACCAGGTGCTGAGCAAGATCTCGCCCAACGTCAGCGTATGGTCGATGGAGCCGGAGGCGAATGCGCTCGGCGCCTACGTCACCTCATTGCAGCGGCTCGCGCGCGACCTGCCCGACGACGTGCTGGTGCTGCCGGGCCATGGCGTGCCGTTCTTTGGCGTCAAGATCCGCATCCAGCAACTGCTCGACCACCACGCCGAGCGCTGCGGCATGATCACCGCCGCCACCCGCGACAAGGCGCTCACCGCCTCGGAGATGGTTCCGGTGATCTTCCACCGCCCGCTCGACGCCCACCAGGCCGGCTTCGCCACCGGCGAGGTGATCGCCCACATCAACTACATGCTGTCGCGCGGCGAACTGATGAAGCAGACCGACGCCAGCGGCGTCATGCGTTTCAAGGCGACGTGAAGCGACCATTTGGACCTCGACAGCGACGCTGGAACGTATCTAAAAGCGTTCCAGAGGCGGCCCCGGCCACCCCCGAGCGCAAGGCTCGGCGCCGGCCCGGGAACCGCGTTGCCGGGGTTTAAAGCGATGAATTACGAGAGCTTTTTCACCAAGGCGCTGGCCCGCTTGCACGACGAGCGGCGGTATCGCGTCTTCGCCGATCTCGAGCGGATCGCCGGCCGCTTCCCGCATGCCTACTGGCATTCGCCGCAGGGCAAGCGCGACGTGGTGATCTGGTGCTCGAACGATTACCTCGGCATGGGCCAGCACCCGAAAGTGGTCGGCGCGATGGTGGAAACCGCCACCCGCATCGGCACCGGCGCTGGCGGCACCCGCAATATCGCCGGCACCAACCACCCGCTGGTGCAGCTCGAGGCGGAACTCGCCGACCTCCACGGCAAGCAGGCGGCGCTCCTGTTCACCTCCGGTTACGTCTCCAACCAGACCGGCATCGCCACCATCGCCCAGCTGCTGCCGAACTGCCTGATCCTGTCGGACGCGCTGAACCACAACTCGATGATCGAAGGGATCCGCCAGTCCGGCTGCGAGTACCAGATCTTCCGCCACAACGACGCGGCACATCTGGAAGAGCTGCTGCGCGCCGCCGGTCCCGACCGCGCCAAGCTGATCGTCTGCGAAAGCCTCTACTCGATGGATGGCGACGTGGCGCCGCTGGCGCAGTTCTGCGACCTCGCCGAGCGCTACGGCGCGATGACCTATCTCGATGAAGTGCACGCGGTCGGCATGTACGGCCCGCGCGGCGGCGGCATCGCCGAGCGCGACGGCGTCATGCAGCGCATCGACGTGATCGAAGGCACGCTGGCGAAGGCGTTTGGCTGCGTCGGCGGTTACATCACCGCCAAGGCCGACGTGATCGACGCGGTGCGCTCCTACGCGCCGGGCTTCATCTTCACCACCGCGCTGCCGCCGCCGGTCTGCGCCGCCGCCACCGCAGCGATCCAGCACCTGAAGGCCTCCAACTGGGAGCGCGAGCGGCACCAGGACCGTGCCGCGCGGTTGAAGGCGGTGCTCGGCGCCGCCGGTCTGCCGGTGATGACCAACGACACCCACATCGTGCCGGTATTCGTCGGCAATGCCGAACTCTGCAAGCAGGCGAGCGACCTGCTGCTGGAACAGCACGGCATCTACATCCAGCCGATCAACTATCCGACCGTCGCTCGCGGCACCGAACGGCTGCGCATCACGCCGTCGCCCTATCACGATGACGGGCTGATCGATGCGCTGGCCGAGGCGCTGGTGGACGTGTGGGAGAAGCTCGGCCTGCCGCTGCACGCCAAGCCGCTCGCCGCCGAGTAATTCCAGAACGACTTCGGCCGAACAGAGCTGAACAAAAAACGGCGGCGATCGCATCGCCGCCGTTTTGCGTCACCGCTGAGGGCATCAATCAGCGGCGACCATATCCTCCGGTGCGCTCTGGCCGCGGGTCTTCGGCCCCGCATTCATCAGCACGATCCGCATCAGGTCGGCGGCATTCTTGGCGCCGAGCTTGTCCATGATGCGCGCGCGGTGAACCTCGATCGTGCGCGGCGAGATGCCGAGACGGCGGCCCGCTTCCTTGTTGGAAGCGCCCTTGGCGATCAGCGACAGCACATCCCGCTCGCGCGCGGTCAACAGCCGCGCTTCAGCGAATTGCGGAATGCCATCGACCCGGCCGCAGTCGCGCGCGGTCTGGGCCGCCACCGCGGCGCGGATGCGCTCGATCATCATGCCCGCTGCGAACGGCTTCTCGATGAAATCGTAGGCACCGGTCTTCATCGCTTCGACCGCCATCGCGATATCGGAGCGGCCGGACATCATGAACACCGGCGCCTCGAAGTGGCGCGCTTTCAGGATGCGCAGAACCTCCAGACCGGAATACCCGGGCATCTGCACGTCCATCACCACGCAAAGCGGATTTTCGTGGTCCAGCGCCTCCAGAAACGACTCGGCGTCCCGAAACACCCGGCACCCGAACCCTTCGACGCCCAGCAGCAGCTTCAGGGCGTCGCAGACCGAGCTGTCATCGTCGACGATGAAAATCTCGCGAGCCGGACCCGGCTGAAACGAACTTCGACCAATATGCTCCATGCCACCATCTCCGATAGCAGAACTGGAACCACCACACGCTATACGTGTGTAGCCGATTCGAGGCGGTTAGAACATCATCGCTTGCGTCCGTACGAATACGCATCCGGCGACGGGTTCCCGCCCGGCCACCCAGCCCTCCCCCCGACGAGAATCCAATCGCCGGCCGGCGCGCCGGGGGCTAACGTCACCGGAACGGGCGGGACAACGCTCCCGCCGCCTTGTTGAGTGTGATCTTTCCGGAACGCCGCTGCGCCTTTTCCGGATCGTGCGCGTTGGGAGACACTGCGGCCAATGCTGCCAAACTGGGTCGTGATCGTCGCCGCCTTCGGCTACATCGGCCTGCTGTTCGCGATCGCCAGCTATGGCGACCGCGTCTCCGGCGAGCCGCGCGGCCGCGCCGGCGTGCTGATCTACCCGCTGTCGCTGGCGATCTACTGCACCTCCTGGACCTTCTTCGGCTCGGTTGGCTTTGCAACCCGCACGAGCATCGAGTTCCTGGCGATCTATGTCGGCCCGGTGCTGATGGTCGGCCTCTGCACGCCGCTGCTGATGCGGGTGGTGCATCTCGCCAAGGCCCACAACATTACCTCCATCGCCGACTTCATCGCCGCGCGTTACGGCAAGAGCCAGGCGGTGGCGGCGACGGTCGCGATCATCGCCCTGATCGGCTCGGTCCCCTACATCGCGCTGCAACTCAAGGCTGTCGCCTCCTCGCTGGAGACGGTGCTCGGCGCCGGCCAGCTCCCGGCCACCACGGTCCAGCCCGTGATCGGCGACGTGGCGCTGATCGTCACCTTCGCGATGGCGATGTTCGCGGTGCTGTTCGGCACCCGCCATATCGACGCGACCGAACACCAGAACGGCCTGATCCTGGCGATCGCCACCGAGTCGATCGTCAAGCTGTTCGCGTTCCTGTCGGCCGGCATCTTCGTCACCTTCTGGATGTTCTCGCCGGCCGAGCTGTGGCAGCGCGCGAGCGAGAGCATCGAGGCGAAGCGGGCCATCGACTATGCCCCTTCCTGGGGCAACTTCGCGGTGATGACGCTGCTGTCGTTCTTCGCCATCACCCTGCTGCCGCGGCAGTTTCATGTCAGCGTGGTGGAGAACACCTCCGACGTCGAAGTGCGCCGGGCGCGCTGGCTGTTCCCGCTCTACCTGATTGCGATCAACCTGTTCGTGATCCCGATCGCGCTGGCGGGCCTCGTCACCTTCCCGTTCGGCGCGGTCGACAGTGACATGTACGTGCTGGCGCTGCCGCTGGCCGGCGGCTCACCGATGCTCACCGTCGCCGTGTTCATCGGCGGCCTGTCGGCGGCAACGGCCATGGTGATCGTCGAGTGCGTGGCGCTGGCGATCATGGTGTCGAACCACATCGTCATGCCGCTGGTGTTGCAACGAACCGCGGCCTCCCCCGCCGACACCCGCAACGTCGGCACGCTGCTCTTAAAGATCCGCCGCGTGGCGATCTTCGGCATCCTGCTGCTGGGCTACTTCTACTACCGCCAATCCGGCAGCGCCCAGCTCGCCTCGATCGGCCTGCTCTCGTTCGCTGCCGTGGCGCAATTCGCCCCCGCCTTCTTCGGCGGCCTGTTCTGGCGCCGCGGCACCGCGCTCGGCGCGCTGAGCGGCATGATCATCGGCTTCCTGATCTGGGCCTACACTCTGTTTCTGCCGAGCTTCGCCGACGCCGCCCTGCTCGGCGCCGACGTGCTGAAGAACGGCCCGTTCGGCATCGTCGAGCTGCGGCCGCAGGCATTGTTCGGCCTCGACATGCCGCCGTTGATGCACGGCGTGATGTGGAGCCTCGCGCTCAACATCACCGCCTACGTGATCGTCTCGCTGGCGCGCAAGCAATCCTCGATCGAGCACCTGCAGGCGGACCTGTTCGTGCCGACCCGGCTTGCACCCGCCGCGCCGACCTTCCGCCGCTGGCGCACCACCGCAACGGTGGACGAGCTGATGAACACCGTCGGCCAGTATCTCGGTCCCGAACGCACCCGCACCTCGTTCGAAAGCTTCGCGGCGGCCAACCGCATCTCGCTCGAACGAGGGGCTGCGGCGGATTTCCAGTTGCTGCGCCACGCCGAGCATCTGATCGCCTCGGCGATCGGCGTCGCCTCGGCGCGGCTCGTCCTGTCGCTGTTGCTGCGCAAGCGCACGGTCTCCGGCAAGGCAGCGTTGAAGCTGCTCGACGACGCGCACGCGGCGCTGCACTACAACCAGGAAATCCTGCAGACCGCCCTGAACCACGTGCGCCAGGGCATCGCCGTGTTCAACCGCGAGCACCAATTGATCTGCTCCAACCGCCAGTTCGGCGAGATCCTCGAACTGCCGCCGCGGATCATGCATATCGGCGTGACGCTGGAAGAAATCCTCGACACCATCCGCCCGCGCGTGGCGCACGCCGACAGCGACGACGACTTCGTCAACCGGCGGCTGCTCGCCTACACCACCGAGGGCACGCCGCATCTGGAGCGCTTCCCGGAGCGCAACCTGGTGGTTGAGGTGCGCGCCAACCGCATGCCGGATGGCGTCGTCGTCACCTTCTCCGACATCACCCAGAGCGTGGAGGCGGCCGAGGCGCTGGAGCGCGCCAACGCGACGCTGGAGCGGCGCGTGCGCGAGCGCACCGAGGAGTTGACGCGGCTGAACTCGGCGCTGGCCAAGGCCAAGGGCGATGCCGAGGACGCCAACCTGTCGAAGACACGGTTTCTGGCGGCGGCGGGCCACGACCTACTGCAGCCGCTCAACGCCGCACGGCTGTATGTCACGAGCCTGGTGGAGCGACAGATCGGCGGCGAGGACGCGCGCCTGGTCGGCAACATCGACGGCTCGCTCGACCAGATCGAGCAGCTGCTCGGCGCGCTGCTCGACATCTCGCGGCTGGACGCAGGCGCGCTGAAGCCGTCGCCGACGAGCTTCCGCGTCTCCGATCTGCAGAATTCACTGAAGGTCGAGTTCGAGCCGCTGGCGCGCGAGAAGGGCCTCGATCTGACCTTCGTGATGTCGTCGCAGCCGATCCAGTCCGACAAGACCATGCTGCTGCGGCTGCTGCAGAACCTCGTCTCCAACGCGATCAAATACACGCCGACGGGCAAGGTGCTGGTCGGCTGCCGCCGCCGCGGCCGGTCGCTGCAGATCGACGTCTATGACACCGGCCTCGGCATTCCGGTGTCCAAGCGCAAGGAGATCTTCAAGGAGTTTCACCGGCTCGACCAGGGCGCGCGGATCGCGCGTGGGCTCGGTCTCGGCCTGTCGATCGTGCAGCGCATGGCGCGCGTACTCAACCACGGCCTCGCGCTGGATTCGAACCGCAGCGGCGGCTCGCACTTCTCCGTGACCGTGCCGGTCAGCGAGACCGCGATCAACCCGTCGGCGGTGACGCCGGCGATCAATGCCGCGCGCGCCTCGCTGCAGGGTGCGCTGATCGTCGTGATCGAGAACGAGCCGGCGATCCTCGACGGCATGCGCACCCTGATCACCGGCTGGGGCGCCGACATCGTCGCCGGACCCGATACGATCTCGGCGATGTTGGCGATCGAGCGCGACGGGCGTCGGCCGACCGGTCTCATCGTCGACTACCACCTCGATCGCGGCCACGGCATCGCCGCGATCGCCGACCTACGCAACCGCTACGGCGCCGACATTCCCGCTGTGCTGATCACCGCCGACCGCAGCCCGAAGGTGCGCGAGGCCGCGCGCGGCGAGCAGATCACGATGCTGAACAAGCCGGTGAAGCCGGCGGCGCTGCGCGCGATCATCGGCCAGTGGTGCAAGCAGCGCCTGATCGCGGCGGAGTGAATGTCGGTTGTGACGTCGAACGGCAGCGCTATCACGGCGCAGGAGAGATCATTTCGCAGAAGAGCCCCTTCAGGTCGCGAGCGCAGGGGCTATGGATTCCGGGCTCGTCGCTTCGCGACGCCCCGGAATGACGTGGGGTGATGTTTGTGCGCCACGCGCGAGCCCGGAATGACGCGTGGTGAGCTTTGAGCGCCACGCGCCTCATGGAGCGCGGCCATCCGATGACCAAGAGCGCTTCGCTTCATGGTTCGAGACGCATCGCTTCGCGATGCTCCTCACCATGAGGCGCTTCTTCTCATCCTGATCAGGATGAAGCGCGGGTGACGAGGCATATCGCCAACCTCTCCCGTCATTCCGGAAATCGCACAGCGGCTGTCCGGAATCCATAACTCCTGTGCTGATGGTACTTTCTGCACTCGTGACAAGACGTGCGTTACGGGAATGATCCCAAGCATCGCACGCGCAGTGTGCCTGAAGGCCGTGTGCGAACAGACCCATGCGCTTGTCGTCTCGTGAAGACCGGGGCTATGGATTCCGGGCTCGTCGCTTCGCGACGCCCGGAATGACGGCCGAGATACTATCAGCTCACCCGCGAGTCGTCGCGCCGCCACTGGTTGCCGGCGATGCGCGCGGCGACGATCACCGCCTGGGTGCGGCTCTCGACATTGAGCTTCTGCAGGATCGCCGAGACGTGCGCTTTGATGGTCGCCTCCGACACCTTCAGCTCGTAGGCGATCTGCTTGTTGAGCAGCCCCTCCGACAGCATCATCAGCACGCGCACCTGCTGCGGCGTCAGCGTCACCAGCCGGTCGCGCAGGCGCGCGGTGTCCGGATCGGCGGCGCCGGAAAGATCGACATCCGCCGGCACCCACACGTCGCCGGCGAGCACCTTGGTCAGCGCCTCGCGCAACGCTTCGACGCCGAAGCGCTTCGGGATGAAACCCGACGCGCCGAAGTCCATCGCCCGGCGGATCGTCTCGGCATCGTCGCTGGCCGAGACCACCACCACCGGCACCGCCGGATATTGGGTGCGCAGATAGATCAGCCCGGAGAAACCGCTGATCCCCGGCATCGACAGATCGAGCAGCACGAGATCGACGTCGCCGTCCTGCTCGAGTTGCTTGGTCAGCTCCTCGAACGACCCCGCTTCCTCGATTGACGCTGAGGGCACCACATGCGTCACCGTCCCGCGCAAGGCATCGCGGAACAGCGGGTGATCGTCGGCGATAATCAGACGGGTGCGGGAGGTCATCTGCCTTGCGGGTCTATTGAGCTGGAGCATGTTTCGATCGCGCCACTGCGTAAAATCAGCGGCAATTGTTCACTGCCCCTCGCCGTCTTGCAAGCTTTGCGCGCAGCGCGCCGGAAACTAAAGTAACCGGACAGCGGTTGCTGCACCGCAAAAACCTTTGCGCCGCTTGCGGCACCCCTCGTGGAGGCGGCGATCGCTCACGCCCGCACACCGAAAACCTGCATCACCACCTCGCGTCGGTGCGGCGCGGCGCGATGTTCGATCAGGTAGATGCCCTGCCAGGTGCCGAGCGCGAGTTCGCCGCCCGCCACCGGAATCTGCAGCGACGTCGCCGTCAGCATGGTGCGGATATGCGCCGGCATATCGTCCGGCCCCTCCATCTCATGCACCCAGCCGGCTCCCTGCGGCGCGAGCCGGTGCAGCGCCGTGGTGAGATCGGTCAGCACATCCGGATCGGCATTCTCCTGGATCGTCAGCGACGCCGAGGTATGCCGCACGAACAGCGTGACCAGGCCCGCCACCATGCCGCTGTCGGCGACGAAGGCGCGCACCTCGCGGGTGAAGTCGACGAAGCTCTCACCACGGGTCTCGATCGCCAGCGTCGCCGAGGCGAAACTGTCGATCCGGCCGCTCTGGACCGCCGTTCGGGAGAAGCGCTCAGATCTTGCCCGAGACATCCTTTTGCATCCGGTTCGCCATGTCGATCAGCCGCCGCCAAGCCCGTTCCAGAAACGCAAGCGCGCGATCGACGTCGCGATCGTCCGGCAGCTGCAGTTCGAGCTTGTTGGCTTTGTCGCCCTTGGCCGCTTCGCGTTGCGTCTCGCGCGCTACGCCCCGCTGCTGCGAATCCTCCTTCGCCAGCGGCGCATCGATCTTCGGTTCGGGGGCCGCCAGCGCGCGCTTGTCGAGCTCGCCCTGCAGCCGCATCCGCTCCGCATCGAGCCGTGCATGCGCCTCCTTCAGCGCGGCGATGTCGCGGTCGAACCGCGCCTGCTCGTCGGCAACCTTCTTCAGGCTGTCCTTCAGCGCCGTGTTCTCCTGCTGCAGCCGGCCGATCTCCGCGTCCAGCGCGGCGCGCTCGTCCGGCACCGCGTAGCAGGCCCAGCCGGTGATCCGGTTGTGGCAACTGGCGATGCGGCCGGTGCGGGTATCCAGCCGCAACACGCCATCCACCGTCTGCTGAAAACTGTAGCGGCCGTTCTCGCTGTCGGGTGTCGCCTGTGCGGCCACAGCACCGCCGGACCAAAGGCCAAGACACGCCAGCGGCCCGGCGAGCAGAGCCGCAGATCGCAAACGCATCAGCATCGCATCACCTCCGTCCGGCAACCGCTGCCGTTGGGCGCAGCGCGCGTCCTGCCATCGCAGCTCATATAGGCGCGGAAATGCCCGCCAGACAGAGACAAAACCGCCCGGCGAACCGCCGGTTCCCTCGTTCTCGCAGCCCCAACGCGCATGATCCGATCCGAAAGCCAGTGCCACTTTTCGCTGCGCGCCCTTGCGGGAGCGGGATCATGCTCTTTCACGCATGATCTGGTCCGAAAACCGGTACCCACTTTTCGGGATCATGCGATGGACCGGAACGGCTTGCGGCCGGAGGCGAGTGCGTCGGCGAGCAGCTCGATCCGATCCTGTCCCCAGAACACCTCGCCGTCGAGCACATAGCCCGGCGAGCCGAACACGTCGGCAGCGATCGCATCCTGGCGGTTCTGCTCGTAGGCCGCGGCAATCTCCGGCGCATCGGCCCGCCCGACCAGCGCGGCGCCCGGCAGTCCCACCTGATCGGCGAGCGCAATCACCGTATCCTTGTCGGCGATGTCGCGCTGGTCCTCCCAGATGCTCTTGAACGCGGCGCGCATGAACGGCTCCGGATCGTGCTTCGCCTCGATCGCCGCCAGCACCACGCCGTCGGCGAGCTTCGGATCGGCCGGCCAGTGCTTGGGCTGCAGGTGGAAGTCCAAGCCGCGCTTCTCGCGCCAGCGCTGCAGCTCCATCATCCGGTAGCGCTGCCGCGCCGGATGCCGCTTGGCGAGCGGCAGACCGCCGGTCTCCGCGAACAGCTCGCCCAGAAACACCGGCTTGTAGTTGACTGTGCAGCCGTGCTGCCGCGCGAGATCGCAAAACAGCCCATGGCCGATATAGGCCCATGGCGAAACCATCGAGAAATAGTAGTCGAGCTGACGTGCCATTGCCGTTCTTCAAACCCCTGCATTGAACCCTGCATGCATCCCAACAGAGCACCGCAGCCAGCGCAAGAACGGGCCGGGCGTGAAAACCCGCACATGCGCGCGAGAAAGCCAAAGAACGCTGTGACCAACCTTCGCAGGGGCCCCGCCCAACATGCAATTCATCCAGCAAAATCAGCTATTTGTTGTGCATTCAACGAATCTTGACTTGGCATGGCGCGATCAGTATGGTCCGCGCGGCTTTTGTGGGTGGCGGAGCTTTTTTCTTTTCTCGTCAAGGCTTTAGTTCGGGTGTCGATGACATGAAGGACACACGAGGCGAAGGACTTGGCAAAGATCAGACGAACGACCAACCGCCGTCTGACGAGGCCGCGCTCTCTGCAAGGCTGAACCGTCTCGGTCAGCGGCTCTCCACACTTCGGGGCGACCGCGAGCTTGAGGAACAGCGAGCCGGAAACGAGGAGCAAGCGACACGGGCCAAGGCCTCGGCCATGGCCATCGGGTTGCGTCTCTCGACCGAACTCGTTGCCGGGGTCCTCGTTGGGGCGCTTCTCGGTTGGGGTTTCGACCGTTTCCTGTCGACGTCTCCCTGGGGGCTCATGATCTTCCTGATGGTCGGCTTCGCCGCCGGCGTCATGAACGTGATGCGGTCCGCAGGTGTGATCGCAAGGCAGTCAGCGCGTCTGGATAACCGCAAGCCGGACTGACGACATTTGACCTGCCGGAATGCCGGCGCACGAGACGAGAACTGCAACGCGATGGCCGACCCGATTCACCAGTTCGAAATCCAGAAGCTGTTTTCGCTCGGCCATATCGGCGGGCACGAGATCGCCTTCACCAATTCCTCCGCCTACATGTTCGCCGCCGTCGGCCTCGTATCGCTGCTGATGATCGGCGGCAGCGCCGGCAAGCGGCTGATCCCGACCCGCTTCCAGTCGATGGCGGAACTGTCCTACGAATTCGTCGCCGACACCTTGCGCAGTAGCGCCGGCGAACACGGGATGAAGTTCTTCCCGCTGGTGTTCTCGCTGTTCATGTTCATCCTGACGGCGAACCTGATCGGCATCATTCCCTACACCTTCACCGTCACCAGCCACCTGATCGTCACCTTCGCCCTGGCGATGATCGTGTTCCTGACGATGGTGATCTACGGTTTCTACAAGAACGGCCTGAAATTCCTGAAGCTGTTCGTGCCGAGCGGCATCCCCTTCTACATCCTGCCGCTGATCGTGCTGATCGAGATCATCTCCTTCTTCTCGCGGCCGATTTCGCATTCGGTGCGTCTGTTCGCCAACATGCTGGCCGGCCACATCACCCTGAAGGTGTTCGCGAGCTTCGTCGCCACGCTGAGCGCGATGGGCATCGCCGGCGCGATCGGCTCGGTGCTGCCGCTGGCGCTGACCATCGCCATCACCCTGCTCGAAATCCTGGTGGCGTTCCTGCAGGCCTACGTGTTCGCGATGCTGACCTGCATCTACCTCAACGACGCCATTCACCCGGGCCACTAGGCGGTCCGGGCGCATTCCTTCACACACGTTTTCTGCAATCGACCCATCCAAACAGGAGCAAAAAATGGATCCAGTCGCAGCAAAGTACATCGGTGCCGGTATCGCGGCGATCGGCATGGGCGGCGCCGCCGTCGGCGTGGGCAACATCTTCAGCCAGTTCCTCAACGGCGCGCTGCGTAACCCATCGGCCGCGCAGAGCCAGTTCGCGAACCTGATCTTCGGCTTCGCCGTGACCGAAGCGCTCGGCATCTTCTCGCTGCTGATCGCGCTGCTGTTGCTGTTCGCCGTTTGATGATCTTGCCTCGCCTGGCCGCACGCGCGCGGCCAGGCGGCTCATTTTTTTAAGAAGGTGCGCCGATGGCGTTGATCAGTCCCGCGAATGCCGCGACGACTCCGTCTTCCGGGACCTCGCATGGTACCGAGGACGCCCATGGCAAGGGCGGTTTCCCGCCGTTCCAGTCCGAGACCTTCGCATCGCAGCTCGTCTCGTTCGCGATCGCGTTCATCCTGCTCTATGTGATCGTGTCGAAGTTCGCGCTGCCGCGCGTCGGCGGCATCATCGCCAACCGGCAGGGCACGATCGATGGCGACCTGGCGGAAGCGCAGCGGCTGAAGAGCGAATCCGATGCTGCGCTCAAGGCTTATGAGACCGAGCTGGCGACGGCCCGCGCCAACGCGCAGGCGATCGGCAGCGATATCCGGGACAAGCTGAGCAAGCAGGCCGACGAGGAGCGCAAGCAACTCGAAGACCGTCTTGCCGGAAAGCTCGCCGATGCGGAGAAGGCCATTGCCGCCACCCGCGCCACCGCGATGGGCAACGTCCGCTCGATCGCCTCGGATGCCGCCGCCGCGATCGTGCAGCGGCTCGCCGGCACCGCGCCGGACCCGAAGGCGGTGGACGCCGCCGTCGACGCGTCGCTGAAGGGATAGACCGATGTTCGAAGCTGAATTCTGGGTCGCCGCCGCATTCGTGCTGCTGCTCGCCGGTTTCGCCTATCTCGGCGTGCACAAGAAGCTCGCCGAGGCGCTCGACCATCGGGCCAGCCGCATCAAGAACGAACTCGACGATGCCCGCCGCTTGAAGGAAGAGGCGCAGGCGCTCGTCGCCGAGTATCGCGCCAAGCGCGAGAGCGCGGTGAAGGAAGCCGAGGAAATCGTCGCCAACGCCAAGGCGGAAGCCGAGCGCGTCGCCGCCGATGCCAAGACGCGGATGGAGGAGTTCGTCGCACGTCGCACGCAAATGGCGGAGACCAAGATCGCCCAGGCCGAAGCCCAGGCGCTCGCCGACGTTCGCGCCGCAGCCGCCGATGCCGCCGTTGCCGCCGCGTCCCGCATTCTGTCGGATACGGTCAAGGGCCAGACCGCCGATGCGCTGCTGGCGCAGGGGATCACCGAGGTCCGCCAGAAGCTCAACTGAGCCTGCAGGCGCTCACGCGTCGCGCGACGGATAACGAAACAAAAGGCCGGCCTTCGGGCCGGCTTTTTCTTTGCCTGGGAATGCGCGGCCCGACGGCGTGTGGATCAAGCGCGCCTGATCGATGCATGCCGCTCGCTTGCGGCGGCTTCGTTATGGCGCCGTGATCCAACGACATCTCAAGCGCGATGAGATTTGGATGAATCGTTCTCGCGCCTTAGCTCATTGTTCAAGCATGCTCTTTTCGGAAAACCGCTTCACACGTTTCCGGATCATGCTTTAGCGACGTGGTGACCGCGGCGCAGCCGGGACGCTGCCGTGCGCCAACCCATGCCCCGGCCGGTGTGGCGACAGACGCCGTTGGTCATCCCTGAGCCCATCAACGAGGGCAATGAGTTCCGGCTCGTTCGCCGGCACCGGACGTGGCGCCAGGGTCGCCGCCCGCAACAGGGCCTCCAGCTTCAGCACAAACATTTCCGCCAACATGACCGGAGCCCTCCTGATCACTTCTGGCCTATGCGAGCGGCTTCAAGGTTCATCTCGCACGGATGCTCCTCAGCCTCGCATACGCACTGAGATGGGCGGGCCGCGGTCGTCCTGCAATCCGGGTAAAGCCGTACGACGCGGCGGCGCCGCTCACCGCGCTTTAGATCGTGATTGTTTCAGACTGAAGTGGATCGCGTGCGCCCTCTTCCCAGCGGGAGAGGGTTGGGGTGAGGGGGATCGAGCCTCTCGGTCGTCTGTAACACCCTCACCCGGCGTTCCGCGCCGACCTCTCCCTTGAAGGAGAGGTGAAAACCGCGTCACCACATCGCTTCGATTTCAAACGATCCACGCGTTAGCGCGCGGCGCGGCCCTTCTTGCGCGGTTGCGCAGGCCGGGCCCCATCGGGATCAAAGCCGATATAAATGACGTAGGCGCCGAGCGCCTCGCTGGGCGGCGTCGGGAACGTCACGTCCTCGGCGACAAAGGAGAACGGCACGTTCTCCTGACCGCCGAGATCGACCGTGGTGTGATAGAGCTTGGTCGCGATGGTCTTCGGCTGTACGCCTTCCTGCACCACCGCCACGCGCAGCGGCACGTCCACCGATGCCGGCGCGCCGGCCGGGCCGACGATGATGCGGCCCTGGATGCCGACACGGGCGTTCACCTGGCCGTTGCCGACCACGGTGCAATCGCGCGCGTTGCGGCTGATGGTGCCCTGATAGCGCAGCTCGCTGTTGTCGGTGATCGTGTTGCCATGCAGGCCGATCTGTAGCGTCGAGGCGCCCTCACGGATGGCGACCGGCGGGCAATCCTGGAACGCTGCCCCCTGCACGCCACCGTCGCTGCCGCCGGCATTGCCGCCCCGGAACGGAGCCGGCGGTGTGCCGACAAGCTGGGCGTTGGAGCTCGCCGCCGGCGAGCCAGAGCCGAACAACTGGCTGAAACGATCGCCGACCGACGGTCCGCCACCGCCGCCGAAGCCGCCGCAATTGGCAAGCAGCAGCCCGGCCATCACCACGCAGAGCCCACCGCGCAGACGAGATACGCCTGCGCCGAACCGGCTCGAACACTCTTCGCGCTGCATGAAATAACCCCGGTTACCCACCGCCCGCCTTATAGCAAAGCAATAACGGCGAGCCAAAGGCAGGCGTTGTCCCGATCCGTACCATTCGGGTGCTCTTTGCGCATCGACCTGTCCGGACAGGCGCAAACGGCTCGGGCCGATGCGCTAAAGCATGATCCGGAAAAGTGTGAAGCGGTTTTCCGAAAAGATCATGCTTAAACAATGAGCTAAAGCGCGAGGATGATTCGTCCAAATCTCATCCCGCTAATGCCGCAGATCCTCGTTCAAGAGCCCGAACAGGCAATGGTCCTGCCAGACGCCATTGATGCAGAGATAGCGACGCGCCAGCCCTTCGCGCACGAAGCCGCACTTCTCCAGCACGCGCACGGAGGCGGCGTTGGTCGGGATGCAGGCGGCCTCGATGCGGTGCAGGTTCAGCTCGCTGAAGATGAAAGGCAGCAGCACCCGCAGCGCCAGCGTCATGTAGCCTTGCCCGGCAAACGGCTCGCCGACCCAGTAGCCGATGGTGCCGGCCTGGACGATGCCGCGGCGGACATTCGCCAGCGTCACGCCGCCGAGCAGCATGTCGTCGGCCATGCGGAAGATCAGAAAGGGATAGGCGCGGTCGGCGGCGATGTCTTCGGCATAGCGCCGCAGCCGGCGGCGGAAGCCGGAGCGGGTCAGGTCGTCGGATGGCCAGATCGGCTCCCACGGGGTGAGGAAGGCGCGGCTATCCTCGCGCAGCTTCGACCATTGCGGAAAATCGCTCATCTGCGGCGGGCGCAGCAACAGCCCGTATCCGCGCGGCGCGAGATCCGGCGGCACCGACGATGTCAATCCAAACAGGGCCACCTGCAAAACCCTTGTTCAAACCGCCTGTTTCAAACCGCAACGGACGGCCTGCGGTCAAACAGGCCGGAGACCCGCCCGCTGGCCATCGGCTGCGCGAAACCGTGCGAACGGCCAGTGTCGTGGATCAGACACTCGCAGCATCGTTTCTGCAAGTCCATCGTGCGAATGTCTGATCCAGAAACGACACTGGAATCACTGACTTGGTAGTGTCCTTATCGAGTCCGAAGTTCGCTCTGAGCGTCCTGCAAAGGACAGCGAACTTCGGATTGGGGACACTAGTGATAACGTGCCCGAACCGGCGCGTCCGTCAACCCCTCGGCCAGTTGGACGGCCTTTTCCAGGCCGCGGCCCGACCCAAGCGCGACCACCGCCGGACGGCTGCGCGCCAGCAGCGCCTGGGCAGCCAGGCGGGTGGAGGCGAGGCTGACATTGTCGATCCGGGCGATCATCTCCTCGTTGGTGAGCGGGCGGCCGAACATCAGCACCTGCCGCGCGAGCTGCTCGGCGCGGGAGCCGCAGCTTTCCAGCGCCATCAGCAGGCCGGCCTTCATCTGCGCCTTGGCGCGGTTGACCTCGACCTCGGTCAGGCTGTCGGCAGCCGCCTTCATCTGCTCGACCACCACGTCCATCATCTCCGGCGCATCGTCCGGATCAGTCCCGGTATAGAGGCCGAAGAAGCCGGTGTCCGAATAGGGCATGTGGAAGGTGTAGATCGAGTAGCAGAGCCCGCGCTTCTCGCGCACCTCCTGGAACAGCCGCGATGACATTCCGCCGCCGAGGATCGAGGAGAACACCTGCAGGCTGAACAGCGCCGGGTCCTTCTGCGGCAGCCCCTCGAGGCCGAACGTCAGATGCGCCTGCTCCAGATCACGCTGGACGATACGCGATCCGCCGCCGAACTTCGCCGGCAGCGGCGCGGGCGCCGAGGGTCCTGCGAACGAGGCGAAGCGCTGCGCCGTTTCCGCGACCACCGCCTCATGCTCGACCGCGCCGGCCGCGGCGACCACCATGTCGGGAGCGCGATAATGCTTGGCGAGATAGCCGCGCAGCGTATCGCCGCTGAACCCCTGCAACGTCTCCGGCGTGCCGAGCAGCGAGCGGCCCATCGGCTGGTCGGGGAACGCCAGTTCGTTCATGTGCTCGAAGATCACGTCGTCGGGCGTATCCTGCGCGGCACCGATCTCCTGCTCGATCACGCTCTTCTCGCGCTCGACCTCCTCCGCCTCGAACACTGGGTTGGCGAGGATGTCCGACAGCACGTCGAGGCCGAGGCCGACATCCGCCTTCAGCACGCGGGCGTAGTAGGCGGTGGTCTCGGTGCTGGTCGCCGCGTTGAGATCGCCGCCGACGTTCTCGATCTCCTCAACGATCTGCCGCGCCGAACGCGTCTTGGTGCCCTTGAACGCCATGTGCTCGAGGAAGTGCGACACGCCGTGCTCGTTGGCGAGCTCGTCGCGGCCGCCGACGCCAGTCCAGACGCCGAGCGCCGCCGTCTCCAGATGCGGCATCGCATCGGTGACGATGGTGAGCCCCGACGGCAGCGTGGTCAGTTTAACGCTCATACTCGGTCCTCGTGTCCATGGGTGCTCACGCCGGGGGTGCTCACGCCGGCGCCTTCGCCACACGACTCGCCTTCAGGATGAAGCGTTCCAGCTCGGCGCGGTCGTTCGGCATGCGCGTGATGGTTTCCTGCTTGGTCATCAGCCCAGATAGGTAGGCAGGCAAGGCCGGGCGCGCACCGCAAGCCGCCTCCACCGCATCGGGAAATTTCGCGGCATGGGCAGTGGACAGCACGATGTTCGGCACATGCGGCGTCGCCGCGGCATGCTCCGACACCGCGACCGCCACCGCCGTATGCGGGTCGATCAGGTCGCCGCTCTCGCGCCAGGCGGTGCGGATCGCCGCATTCACCTCATCCTCATCGGCGCGGCCGGCATCGAACTGTTCGCGGATACTGGCCAGCGCGCCGGCCGGCAGCACGAAGCGGCCGGACTGGCCGAGCGAGGCCATCAGCCCGCGCACCATGGCGCTGTCGCGGCCGGTCGCCTCGAACACCAGCCGCTCGAAATTCGACGACACCTGGATATCCATCGACGGCGAGGAGGTTTCCTGCACGTCGCGCAGCTCGTAGGCGCCGCTCGCCAGCGTGCGGGCGAGGATGTCGTTGACGTTGGTGGCGATGCGCAGCCGGCCGACCGGAAGACCCATCCGCTTGGCGACGTAGCCGGCGAAGATGTCACCGAAGTTGCCGGTTGGCACGGTGAAATCGACGCTCCGCGCCGGCGCGCCGAGCGCCACCGCCGCGGTGAAGTAGTAGACCGTCTGCGCGACGATCCGCGCCCAGTTGATCGAGTTGACCCCCGACAGCGCGACCGAATCGCGGAAGCGATGATGATTGAACAGCGCCTTCACCAGCGCCTGGCAGTCATCGAAGGTGCCGTCCACGGCGAGCGCATGCACGTTGGCGGCATTCGCGGTGGTCATCATCCGCCGCTGCACCTCGGAGATGCGCCCGTCCGGAAACAGCACGAACAGATCGACGTTGTCGCGGCCGGCGAACGCCTCGACTGCGGCGCCGCCGGTGTCGCCGGAGGTGGCGACGACGATGGTAGTGCGCTCGCCGCGCTTGGCCAGCACATGGTCCATCAACCGCGCGAGCAGCTGCATCGCCACGTCCTTGAACGCCAGCGTCGGCCCGTGAAACAGCTCGAGGATGAACTGGTCCGGCGCGGTCTGGTCGAGCGGCACCACGGCGGGATGACGGAAGGTCGCGTAGGCTTCGTTCGCCATGCGCGCGAGATCGGCATCGGCGATCTCGCCATCGACGAACGGGCGGATGACCTCGACCGCGACCTCGGTGTAGGGCCTGCCGAACAGCGCCGCGATCGCCTCCGCCGAGAGCTGCGGCCAGGTTTCCGGCACGTACAGGCCGCCGTCACGGGCGAGCCCGGTCAGCATCACGTCACAGAAGCCCAGCGCGGGGGCCTCCCCGCGGGTCGAGATATAGCGCACCGAACATCCTCCAAAGCCTGCGCGATACACACAAAGCTTTGATAATTAAAGGGAAATATGAGCACACGCCAACGGCGCGGGTGCCGGGCACATTATCCGCAGGATTGGGACTTCACAAGGACACGCGCTGGTACTTCAGCACCTTCCGGTCATGCCCGCCGGTGGCCGCGCAGCCAGACCGCGAAGGCGATGGCCACGGCCGCTGCGAGCAGAAACCAGGTGATGGCATATTGCAGGTGGTCGTTCTTGAGCTGGACCTGCAGCGGCCCCGGCTTCGGCACGCCGCCGGGCGGAACCGGAGCCTCCAGGTCGATGTAGAACGGCGCGACCGGCCCCCAGCCGAGCGCCTGCGCCATCGCCACCGGATCGCGCACGAACCACAGCCGCTTCGCCATGTCGGCGACCGGCGTCAGCCAACCGGCCTGCTCCGGGAAACGGATATAGCCGGTGAGCGTTTCCGGCCCGCCTGGCTGGGATGCCGGCACGGCCGCGCCTTCGGGCACGAAACCGAGATTCACGGCGACCTGCTCTCCACCCGCAAGCTTCACCGGCGCGAACAGCCAGGCGCCAGTGCCGGTGATGTCCTTGCGCAGCGGTGAGACCGAGGCGAACACCCGCGCCTGCTGCCCCCGAGCGACCACGCCGGAAAGAGTGACGCGACGGAATTCGTCCGTCCGCGCCGAGAGCGCGCCCCATTGCGTAACCGGCGGCAAAGCCACCGGCTGCGCCGCGAGACGCTCGTCGAGGGCGGCGATCAGCGCGCGCTTGTCGGCAAGCCGCGACAGTTGCCAAAAGCCAAGCGACAGCAGCGCGCCGACGATCAGCAGCGTCGTCAGCACCGGGATCAGAAGGCCACGACGGGGCACGGCCGTCTCACTCATCACGGGCCTGCGCCGCATCGCGATCGATCAACCGGCCTTCGCGGGCGCGGTGATGGTACTGCAGGGCGATCAGCAGCGACTTCATCGAACGCAGCGGCAAGAGCGTGGTGGCGAGGATCAGCGGCACCCACAGCACCGCATGCACCCAGAACGGCGGCTGATAGACCACCTCGACGATCAGCGCGCAGAACACGACGATGAAGCCGGCAATCAGGATGATGAACACCGCCGGGCCGTCGCCCGCATCGATGAAGGTGTAGTCGAGGCCGCAAGCTTTGCAGGACGGCGCCAGCGCGAGGAAGCCCGCATACAGCTTGCCCTCGCCACAGCGCGGACACTTGCAGGCGATGCCGCGGACGACCGCCTGCGACAGCGTGGATGGAGCGATGCCGGTCATGAGTTTCGGCCTCCGTGAGCCCGCCGTGACGATCCAGGCGGAAAAGAAAAGGGCGGCCCGGAGCCGCCCTCTCGTTTCGTTTGCGGCCCGCGATCAGTGCGCCGCCGCCGCCCCATGCGCCGCGGCGCCTTCGGGGCCATGGCCCCAGACATAGATCGCGACGAACAGGAACAGCCACACCACGTCAACGAAGTGCCAGTACCAGGCGGCGAACTCGAAGCCGAGATGCTGCTTCGGTGTGAAATGGCCCGCGTAGACGCGCAGCAGGCAGACGATCAGGAACACGGTGCCGACCAGCACATGGAAACCGTGGAAGCCGGTCGCCATGAAGAAGGTGGCGCCATAGATGTGGCCTTTGAAGGCGAAGGTCGCGTGGCTGTACTCGTAAGCCTGGACGCAGGTGAACACCGCGCCGAGCGCGACGGTCAGGATCAGGCCCCACTTCAGGCCCTGGCGGTCACCCTCGAGCAGCGCATGGTGCGCCCAGGTGACGGTGGTGCCCGAGGTCAACAGGATCAGCGTGTTGAGCAGCGGCAGGTGCCAGGGATCGAAGGTCTCAATGCCCTTCGGCGGCCAGACGCCGCCGAACAGCTCCGCGCGCGCCACCTGATGGATATCGGCCGGAAACAGCGCCGAGGAGAAGTAGGCCCAGAACCAGGCGACGAAGAACATCACCTCCGAGGCGATGAACAGGATCATGCCGTAGCGGTGATGCAGCTGCACGACGCGGGTGTGATCGCCGCCATTGGCCTCGCGGATGACATCGGCCCACCAGCCGGCCATCGTGTAGAGCACGCCGATCAGGCCGACGCCGAACACGATCGGCGCGCCGGCATACATGTGATGCATCCAGCCGATCGCCCCCACCGCCATGATGAAGGCCGACACCGAACCGACGAACGGCCACGGCGACGGATTGACGAGGTGATAATCGTGATGCTTGGCGTGCGCGTCGGCCATCTTGGCGTCTCCGTAAGCGTCGAGGCCTGGTCCGGTTAGGGATTCGGCCGCGTATTGGCAAGTTTACAGGTTTCCGTTCCGCTTGTCTGTCGCCTGGGCCAACGGCTTCGGCTCCTCGCGCAACGGATAGAAGGTATAGGACAGGGTGATCGTGTTCAGGCCCTGGTGCTCCGGATCGGCGATGATCGCCGGATCGACGTAGAACACCACCGCCATCTCGCGCGTCTCGCCAGGGCCGAAACGCTGCTCGGTGAAGCAGAAACAATTGATCTTCTGGAAGTGGATGCCGGCGGTCAGCGGCGTGACGTTGTAGGCGGCCTGACCGAGCGTCGCACGCGCGGCGAGATTGGTGACCTTGTAATAGGCGGTGATCACCTCGCCGATCCGCACGCTGATCTCGGTCTGCTCCGGCTCGAACTTCCAAGGCAGGCCGGCCATCACGTTGGCATCGAAGCGGACGTTGATGGTGCGCTCCAGCGTCTGCGACGGCATCGACGTCGCGACCTGGGTGGTGCCGCCGAAGCCGGTGACGCGGCAGAACCAGTTGTAGAACGGGACGGCGGCGTAGGAGGCGCCGATCATCAGTGCGACGACGAGACCGCACACGCTCGCCACCAGCGCATCGCGGCCGACGCGCGGCGCCTTCTTCGGCGTGTTGTTGGCTGCTTCCGTCATGGTCCCCAAACCACCTTCACAAAAGCCGTCAGATCGGCCGGATCAGCACGGCCGGGCCGCGCACCAGCGTCACGATAAAGAACAGCACCACCAGCAGGCCGAGCACCACCGCGATCGCAATCGAGCGCTGCCGGCGGCTGCGCTTCTGCTGCTCGGTGAGGACGATGCCCTCGCTGTCGTCGTTGTTGTCCATCGCCTGCGCGTCCATCCGTCAGCCGGCCAGCCGCATCGCGAACGGCAGCAGCGCATCGACCAGCAGCGTCGCGAACAGCACGAACAGGTAAAGGATCGAGAACGCGAACAGGTTGCGCGCGGCCTGCTCGGCGGCGGCGCCTTCCCGCTTGCGGTAGACCTGCACAGCGAGCCAGAGCATGGCCGCGCCGGAGATCACCGAGACGATACCATAGGCACGATCGAAGTAGCCGAGCGGCCACGGCGCGATCGCGACCGCGACCAGCACGACGGTATAGAGCAGGATCTGCAGCCGGGTTGCGGCGGGGCCGGCGACCACCGGCAGCATCGGCAGCTTGGCGCGGATGAAGTCGTCGGTGCGATACAGCGACAGCGCCCAGAAGTGCGGCGGCGTCCACAGGAAGATGATCGCGAACAGGATCAGCGGTTCGACCGAGAGCGAGCCGGTGGCCGCGACCCAGCCGACCACCGGAGGCAGCGAACCGGCGGCACCGCCAATGACGATGTTCTGCGCGGTCGAGCGCTTCAACCACATCGTGTAGATCACGACATAGAAGAAGATGGTGAAGGCGAGCAGGCCGGCGGCGAACCAGTTGACCAGCGTGCCGAGCGTGAACACCGAGAAGAACGACAGCGTCATGCCGAAGGTCAGCGCCTCCGACGGGGTGACGCGCCCCTGCGGGATCGGCCGCTTCTGTGTGCGCGACATCACCGCGTCGATGTCGCGGTCGTACCACATATTGAGGGCGCCCGAGGCGCCGGCACCGACCGAGATGCAGAGCAGCGCGGTGAACGCCATCACCGGATGCATGTGGCCGGGAGCCATGACGATGCCGACCAGCGCCGTGAAGATCACGAGCGACATTACCCGCGGCTTCAACAGCGCGATGTAGTCGCCGACCGTCGCCTCGGAAATCCGGGGCGAAACGCTGATCGGGTTATGATCGACAATCGACAAGGCGGCACTCTCTCAAGATCCGGCGCGGACCAGGCCGCGCCGGACAGTCTCTCGCTTTACTTGATCTTCGGCAGCACTTCGAACTGGTGGAACGGCGGCGGTGAGGTCAGCGTCCACTCCAGCGTGGTGGCGCCAGGCCCCCACGGGTTGTTCGCAGCCTGCTCCTTGCGCACGAACGCATGCACGACGCCGAACAGGAAGATCAGCACGCCGAAGCCGGAGATGTAGGAACCGACCGACGAGATGTAGTTCCAGCCGGCGAACGCATCCGGATAGTCGACGTAGCGGCGCGGCATGCCCTGCAGACCGAGGAAGTGCTGCGGGAAGAACAGCATGTTGACGCCGATGAAGGTGACCCAGAAGTGCAGCTTGGCGATCGTCTCGCTGTACATGTAGCCGAACATCTTCGGGAACCAGTAGTACCAGCCGGCGAAGATCGCGAACACGGCACCGAGCGACAGCACGTAGTGGAAGTGCGCGATGACGTAGTAGGTCTCCTGCAGCGCGCGATCGACACCGGCGTTCGCCAGCACGACGCCGGTGACGCCGCCGACGGTGAACAGGAAGATGAAGCCGATCGCCCACAGCATCGGCGCGCGGAACTCGATCGAGCCGCCCCACATGGTGGCGATCCACGAGAAGATCTTCACGCCGGTCGGCACCGCGATCACCATCGTCGCGGCGACGAAGTAGGCCTGGGCCGCCGCCGACATGCCGACGGTGTACATGTGGTGCGCCCACACGACGAAGCCGATGCCGCCGATCGCCACCATCGCGTAGGCCATGCCGAGATAACCGAACACCGGCTTGCGCGAGAAGGTCGAGACGATCTGGCTGATCATGCCGAAGCCCGGCAGAATCAGGATGTACACTTCGGGGTGACCGAAGAACCAGAACAGATGCTGATACAGGATCGGGTCGCCGCCGCCTTCCGGATTGAAGAAGGTGGTGCCGAAGTTACGGTCCGTCAGCAGCATGGTGATCGCACCGGCCAGCACCGGCAGCGACAGCAAGAGCAGGAACACCGTCACCAGGATCGACCACACGAACAGCGGCATCTTGTGCAGGGTCATGCCCGGCGCGCGCATGTTGAAGATGGTGGTGATGAAGTTGATGGCGCCGAGGATCGACGACGCACCGGCAATGTGCATCGACAGAATGCCGAAATCCACCGACGGCCCCGGATGGCCCGAGGTGGACAGCGGCGCATACAGCGTCCAGCCGGCGCCGACGCCGTGCCCGCCCGCCTCGCCGGGGACGAACATCGAGATCAGCAGCAGCGCGAACGCGGCCGGCAGCAGCCAGAACGAGATGTTGTTCATGCGCGGGAACGCCATGTCCGGCGCGCCGATCATCAGCGGCACGAACCAGTTGCCGAAGCCGCCGATCATCGCCGGCATCACCATGAAGAAGATCATGATCAGGCCGTGGCCGGTGACGAACACGTTGAACATGCCGCCGTTGGAGAAGTACTGCATCCCCGGCTCTTGCAGTTCCATGCGCATCACGATCGACAGACCGCCGCCGATGATGCCGGCGATGATCGCGAAGATCAGGTACATCGTGCCGATGTCCTTGTGGTTCGTCGAATAGACGTACCTGCGCCAGCCGGTCGGGTGGCCGTGATCGTCGTGTGCGTGATCCTGTGCCGCTGAACTTGCCATTATCTTCGTCCCTCGAACCTACTCTGGTCCTATCGCTATCTGATCGCAGGCGCCGTTACTGGGCGACCGCGCCGACCGACGCGAACTTGCTGTTATCCGGTGTTGACGCGAACTTCTTCTTGGCGTCCGCGAGCCAGGCCTCGAACGCCTGATCGTTCACGACACGGATCGCGATCGGCATGAACGCATGGTCCTTGCCGCACAATTCCGAGCACTGTCCGTAGTAGACGCCTTCCTTGGTGGCCTTGAACCAGGTCTCGTTCAGGCGCCCCGGAATGGCGTCGATCTTCACGCCGAACGCCGGCAGCGCGAACGCGTGGATGACATCGGCGCCGGTGGTCTGCACGCGGACCACCTTGTTGACCGGCACGACCACCTCGTTGTCGACCGCGAGCAGACGCGGCTGGTCCGGCTTGCGCTGGTTGTCCTGCAGCATGATCGAATCGAACTCGAACGGACCGTTGTCCGGGTAGGCGAAGGTCCAGAACCACTGCTTGCCGGTGGCCTTGATGGTCAGGTCCGCCTTCGGCACGTCGAGCTGATAGAACAGCAGCCGGAACGACGGCACCGCGATCCCGACCAGGATCAACACCGGGATGATGGTCCAGGCGACCTCGATCATGGTGTTGTGGGTGGTCTTCGAGGGATTCGGGTTCGACCGCGCATTGAAGCGGAAGATCACGATCACCAGCAGAAGCAGCACGAAGATCGTGATCGCCGTGATGATCCAGAGCAGGAAGTGATGGAACCAGACGATGTCCTCCATCACCGGCGATGCCGCTTCCTGGAATCCAAGCTTCCACGGCTCCGGCTGGGCCGCCCACGCCGCGCCGCCAGTCAGGACGACGATCGCCAATCCCGTGACCGCCAATCCCATGAGGCCCAACAAGCCCATCCGCCTCATCGACATCTTCATGCCGCCCAAGCTCCCTCAAAATCCACGCTCTGGCGCAGGCTATCGCTCGACCGCGCCCAACAACGCGAATCCGCGCCGAAAATCGGCTTAGAACGCGTCGAAGAATCCCGCCTCTCAAATCACACTTCAAAGGCCACCGCAATGCACCTCATCCCCCTTTGCAACAGGGGAGCGCAGCCGCCCGCGCAGAGCAGCGCAGCGCGTAATTCGCCTTATCTTCCAGCCGCAAACCGGCAGCTTCTGCTTGACTGAGGATTTGCACGGTATAGGCCGTGATGGGATGGCTGCGACGGCCTGATTCGCGCCCGATCGCGACCGACGGTTGCGGGACGCCTTCAAGACGCCGCAGTTACGGGTCCATTGGGCGGTGGGCGGATGGCGGACGCCACGAGGCGTTCTGTCCGCCCGGTGTGGACCCCTCCGGCAGCGGCGCCGTGGTCATGGTCAGTCATGTGGCCATGCGTACGGCGGTGTCGGGCCAAAACCGCACTGGAATCATGTGTTTCGAGTCCTTCCGGGCCAGCCACGCGACGGGTGGCGGCACATCCGGGAGCGGTGCGATCATTCACGCGGCCGGCGTCTTGGGCGGCCAGTACAAGATAGAGTCTCGCGATGGGCGCCTCTGAACATCCCCGGTTCCGCCGGGTTTCCGGAAAACTGACGGCGCTGGCCGTGCTGGTCTGCCTGGCGACAAGCTGGCTCGGCATCGGCGCGAGCGATGCGCAGGCCCAAGGTGCGGTCAAGGCGGTGGCCGGCGACTGGCAGATCCGCTGCGACACGCCACCGGGCGCGCAGGGCGAACAGTGCGCGCTGATCCAGAGCGTGGTGGCGGAAGACCGCTCCAACGCCGGACTGACCGTGATCATCCTGAAGACCGCCGATCAGAAGAGCAAGCTGATGCGCGTGGTCGCTCCGCTCGGCGTGCTGCTTCCGTCCGGTCTCGGACTGAAGCTCGACGACAAGGACGTCGGCCGCGCCGGCTTCGTCCGCTGCCTGCCGAACGGCTGTGTCGCCGAGGTGGTGATGGACGACAACCTGCTCGGCCAGCTCAGGAGCGCGAAGACCGCAACCTTCATCATCTTCGAGACGCCTGAGGAAGGCATCGGCTTCCCGCTGAGCCTGAACGGCATCGGCGAAGGTTACGACAAGTTGCCGTGACTTTTTCCACTTCGCCCCGCTTGCGGGGAGAGGTCGGAGACAGAGCGACAGCGACGTCTCCGGGTGAGGGGCAAACCTTACGCCGCCGCCCCTCCCCCGCCTTCGCGTTGCTCAGGCACCCTCTCCCCGCAAGCGGGGCGAGGGTTCACAAGCCCCCTCGCACTTGGCCGCTTTGACACTTATCTTGCGTTGAATGCGCGCATGCGCCGTCCGTCCTGACGGGCCGGTGATGGTGTGTTGCAACCCGGTTTTGCTCGAGGATCCATCATGACCCATCCCGCCACAACATCCCTGCTCGACCGCTCCGGCCTCGACCGCGACCAGGTCAAAGCCGAGATCGCCCGCGGCCTGATAGGTGCGGACGATGGCGAGCTGTTCCTCGAATATCGCCAGTCCGAAGCGCTGATGTTCGACAACGGCCGGCTGAAGCAGGCGACCTACGACACCGCGCAAGGGTTCGGCCTGCGCGCGGTGAAGAACGACGCGGTCGGTTACGCCCATTCGTCCGATGTATCGATTCCGGCGCTGGCACGCGCCGCCGACGCGGTCGGCGCCGTGCGCGCGGGCTATACCGGCTCGCTCGCGGCCGCCCCCGCCCGCACCAATGTCCGCCTCTACGGCGACGACAATCCGCTCGACGCGCCGGGCTTCGAGGCCAAGGTGAAACTGCTCGGCGAGATCGACGCCTATGTCCGCGACAAGGACCCGCGCGTGCGGCAGGTCTCGGTCAGCCTCGCCGCCACCTGGCAGGTGGTCGAGATCGTCCGCCCCGACGGCGAGAGCTATCGCGACATCCGCCCGCTGGTGCGGGTGAACGTCGCTGTCGTCGCCGGCTCCGGTGACCGGCAGGAGACCGGCAGCCATGGCTATGGCGGGCGCGAAGGCTACCAGCGCTTCATCGAGACCAAGGCCTGGCGCAATGCCGCCGACGGCGCGCTGCGGCAGGCGCTGGTCAATCTCGACTCCGTGCCCGCTCCGGCAGGCGAGATGGACGTGGTGCTCGGCCCCGGCTGGCCCGGCGTGATGCTGCACGAGGCGGTGGGCCATGGCCTGGAAGGCGACTTCAACCGCAAACAGACCTCGGCGTTCGCCGGGCTGATGGGCCAGCAGGTGGCGGCCAAGGGCGTCACCGTGGTCGATGATGGCACCATCCAGAACCGGCGCGGCTCGCTCTCGATCGACGACGAAGGCACGCCGACCAACCGCACCGTGCTGATCGAGGACGGCATCCTGGTCGGCTACATGCAGGACCGGCAGAACGCGCGGCTGATGAACATGAAGCCGACCGGCAACGGCCGGCGCGAGAGCTACGCCCATGTGCCGATGCCGCGCATGACCAACACCTACATGCTGGCGGGCCAGCACGACCCGAAGGAGATTCTCGCCTCGGTGAAGAACGGCATCTACGCGGTCAATTTCGGCGGCGGGCAGGTGGACATCACCTCGGGCAAGTACGTGTTCCAATGCACCGAGGCGTACCGCATCGAGAACGGCACGATCGGCGCGCCGCTGAAGGGCGCGATGCTGATCGGCAACGGCCCGACCGATCTGCATCGCATCTCCATGGTCGGCAACGACCTCGAACTCGACACCGGCATCGGCACCTGCGGCAAGAACGGCCAAGGCGTACCGGTCGGCGTCGGCCAGCCGACGCTGCGCATGGACCGCATCACCGTCGGCGGCACGGGCGGCTGAGGTTGAAATTGCGGCGAGCCTGGAATGGATGCTGACAGCTTCGTTCGAACGGCGCTCCGCAATCCGGCGAACGCCGCGATCCTGGACGAACTGGCACGCCTTCGCGTGCCGGATGCGTGGCTGGTCTCAGGCTGCCTGGTGCAGACGGTCTGGAACGTCCAGACCGGCCGCACGATCACCCACGGCATCGCCGATTACGACGTCTTCTATTTCGATCCCGATCCATCATGGGATGCGGAAGACGCGGTCATCCGCGCCATGAGACCGACCGCATCCAGGCTCGGGATCGACATCCAGGTCCGCAATCAGGCGCGCGTTCACCTGTGGTATCGCGAGAAGCACGGCCGCCCCTATCCGGAGCTTCGCTCGGCAACGCAAGGCATCGACCACTTCCTCACGCGCAACACCATGATCGGACTTCGATTCGCAAACGAAGGTTGCGATGTCTACGCGCCGCATGCCTTCGACGACGTCGCGAACATGATCGTGCGCCCGAACCTCACGCCGAACTTTTCTGCCGAAGCCTACGCCCAGAAAGCCGCTCGCTGGAAAAGCCTGTGGCCGGAGCTCACCGTCATTCCGGCGGAGCCTTAGCCGATCCGTCTCAGAAGTAGGCGATCAGCCGGCCGCTGGCGGCGACGCAGAACCAGATTGTCAGCGATGCGACGGCAATGACGCGCGCGATGCGCGGCAACGGCGCCAGCGGCGGCAGATGCGTCAGCCGCGGCGCCACCAGCAATTCGAACAGCACCACATTGACGAGACCGAGCGCGATCAACCCGAGCTTGATCTGAAACACGCGGTTGAGCACGACGTGGCTCGCTTCGGCGGTGAACAGCACCGCGCCGGTGACGACGAGACCGACGAAGGCAATGATCGCGCCCCGTCGCGCCATCCGCAGCACGAAGCCCGGCGAGGTCGCGGCGAACGCGCCCATCATGCGCAGGTCGAGCACGGCGATCGCTCCGGCAAACGCCATCAGCGAAACGATGTGACCGACATTGGCCGCCATATAGGCCCAGCTCGACTGGCGGATCGCTGCGCCCAGGCCGCTCGCCTCGAGCGCGAGGAAGACGGCTGGCGCGGCATCGTTCATCGCTTCACCCGTTGCCGGTAACGCATGATATTGTTTGTCCACACATGATCTGATCAGAAACCAGCTCTCACCTTTCGATCATGCTCTGTTTGCGCATGATCTGATCCGAAAACCGGTTTCCACTTTTCGGGATCATGCTCTGTTTGCGCATGATCTTTCGGAAAACCGCTTCATACGTTTCCGGATCATGCCTACCGCAGCTCGTAGGTCTTGCTATCGACGGTGATGCGTTCAGCGCGCATCTCGTCATGAGTCACCGTCGAAGGATAGCCATAGGCCGACACGGTCTTGCCGACGGCGACCACCTCCGCCGTCGCCCCACGGGTACTCATGCGGAACGTCGGCGCGAGCGTCACCGTCCAGACCTTGTCGGCGCCCTTCACGGTGATCTCGGCGTGCGGGTTCTCGTATTTCAGCGACTGGATCGGGCCGGCCACAGTAATCGGGTGCGCAGCGTCGTAGCTGCCCCAGCCGTGATGCGCCACCGCGGACGTCAACAGCGCCATAGTGAGCGCGGCAGCAGCAGTCCACAGGGCCGTCGGGGCGGCGGTGGCAAGGAGAGGTCGCATGGCGGGCTCCCTTTCGTCTGACGGGCTTCGACTGTCCTGCATCCGACGCAATCAGACGCAGGACTCCAACATGGCCTGACGCATTGGCTTGACGCGTGTCTTAACGTCTTGACGCGAACCGGTCCCAGCCTGCCGGGAAACGGCCGCACGAAGGCGCTATCGTCTATAACCCCGGCGAAGGCATAAAATTTGCCGCCGCTCCGCAAAAACCAGGCCGCAGCTCAGAGCCGCCGGCGAAAGGGCCGAACCCATGAGACTTTCCGACGAACACAGCGCACGCAAATGCACAGCCTCATCACAGCGTCATGACGCGGAACTTCGGAGGTGACCGATGCATGACGCTTGTGCCAAGCGATCAACCCGCTCCACGCACAACTCGCCATGCCGTGCCCGACCGTTACCGGACCACCCCGGAGGTCAGTCCCGGCCGTCGGCGCGGCGGCGTGATCTGGCTCTTCAGGAAACAGCGCGCGGTCTTTCCGGTGTAGCCCGGCCGGGCATAAGTCCAGGCGCGGCACTTCTGATCGCTCTCGCAGGCGGCGCGGCAGGCTTCGCCGTTCGGCGGGCCGGCCAGGGCGAAGCTACGATAATCCCCGCCGAACCGGTCGATCGAAGTCTCGAAATCATTGGTCCGCCGCTCGACCACACCGGCGCCGCGCACCCCCGACACGCTGCTGGTGTTCGCCACCCGCGGCGGAACCGTGTTCTTCAGCCAGCACGCGGCCGTGGCCGAACCGCCGTCACCTTCGGCGGGATAGTTGAACGACCAGGCGCGGCAGCGGCGGTCCCGCTCGCATTGCAGAGCGCAATCGGCCGGATCGCCGGTGGTGATGGTCACGCGCTGGTAATCGCCGCCCGGCCGATCGAAGTTCGCCTGCGCATGCAGGTCGCTGCCGGACGCAGCAATCCCCAGCAGCGCAAGGATCGGGACGAGGATCGATGCGAGGCGGATACGGATCATCCGATGACTTCCAGCAATCAAGGCCAGGGGCAGACGGCCAGGGTGACGTAATGATTTCCTTGACCATCAAACCGCCGCCGACCTGTACGGTCGATGAACGGGCCCGCCACGGCCTGCACAGGCTGCAATCAAAGAATCACGAAGCAATCAAAGAATCGCAAATACGCATAAACATGGAGCGATGCTTCGGGCCGACTTTCGCATGGCGGTTGCAGCCGAAGCGAAGGTCAAATCCGCGCAGCTAGAACACATATTCGCGATAGACCGGATCGACCGAGCCATTCCACGGCCCATGGAACTTGCATAGCAGCTCTTCGGCCGGGGTCTGGGCCGCGGCCACGATCCGCTCCAGCGGTTCGAGGTGGTAGCTCTCGTCGCGGCCGTTGCGGTCCAGCCGGTTACGCCGCTTCAGCCCGGCGCGGGCGAGATCGAGGCAGTCGCGGCCGATCTCCAGCAAGGTCCGGTTGCCGACCTTCGCCTTCAATCCGAGCCTCGGCACATCGTCGCGCGCCTGCTGCCGCTCCTCCGCGCTCCATCCCTTCACCATCTGCCAGGCGGCTTCGAGACTGGCGTCGTCGTACAGGATGCCGATCCAGAACGCGGGCAGCGCCGGCAGCCGCTCCCACGGGCCGCAATCGGAGCCGCGCATTTCGAGATAGCGCTTCAGCCGCACCTCGGGGAAGATCGTCGAGACGTGGTTGGCCCAGTCCGACAGCGTCGCTTGCTCGCCCGGCACCGCCGGATGCTTGCCTGCGAACAGGTCGCGGAACGAGGAGCCGGCGACGTCGATGTAGGTATCGCCACGCTTGATGAAATACATCGGCACGTCGAGCGCGTAATCGACATAGCGCTCGTAACCCATGCCGTCCTCGAACGCCCACGGCAGCATGCCGGCGCGGTTGTTGTCAGTGTCACGCCAGATCTCGGAGCGGAACGACAGGAAGCCATTCGGCTTGCCTTCGGTGAACGGCGAATTGGCGAACAGCGCGGTGCCGACCGGCTGCAGCGCGAGGCTCACGCGCAGCTTCTTCACCATGTCGGCTTCGGAGGAGAAGTCGAGATTCGTCTGCACCGTGCAGGTGCGATACATCATGTCGAGGCCGAGCGAGCCGACCTTCGGCATGTAGTTGGTCATGATCTTGTAACGGCCCTTCGGCATCACGGGCACCTGCGCACGCGACCACGACGGCGTCATGCCGAGACCGAGGAAGCCGATGCCGAGCGGTGCCGCCACCTCGCGCACTTGCGCGAGATGCGCCACCAGTTCGGCGCGGGTGTGATGCACCGTCTCCACCGGCGCGCCGGACAGCTCGAACTGCCCGCCCGGCTCCAGCGAGATCGCGCCGCCGCCGGTCACGTCATAAAGCCCGATGATGTTGCCCTGCTCGATGATCGGCTCCCAGCCGAGCAGATGCTGCATGCCGGTCAACAACGCGCCGATGCCTTGCGGGCCTTCATAAGGCACCGGTCCATGATCCTTCAGCCGAAACGGCGTCTTCTCATGCTCTGTGCCGAGCCGGAACTGGTCCTTCGGCTTCTCGCCGGCGGCGATCCAGGCGACGAGTTCATCGCGCGAGGACAGCGGCGTCATATCGATCTGGTCACGCGCCATGAAGAACCCATTCTAAATCATGATCCGGATGAATCACGATTTGATTAGCTTGCGCATGACCTGATCCGAAAACCGGTACCCGCTTTTCGGGATCATGCTTCGTTTGCGCATGATCTGATCCGAAAACCGGTACCCACTTTTCGGGATCATGCGATGAAAGCGGCGTGACGTTATAGACGCCCCGACGGATTGAGCAACAGAGGAGCGGCCGCCGCGCAGACCAGGCGCGCGCAGGCGAATGCGACGGGTGCATTACGGTCAAGCGGATTTTGCGCGCTGGGACGCTGTAACGGCGTCGCAAGACACGCCGAGCTGATCGAGCAGCGCCGCGAGCTTCACCGCATCCGCATCCGACAGCTTCGAGCCGATATGGCGTTCGATTGCCGCCGAATAGGCGGTCCACATCTTCTTCTGCAACTCGCGCCCCTTTTCCGTGATCTCGACGACAAGGCCCCGCTTGTCGACTTCGCATACCTTGCGCGCCACCAGCCCGTTATCGACGAGACGATCGATCAGCCGCGACAAGCCGTATTGCGGCAGCAGCATCTGCTTCTCGAGTTCGATCGGCCGCAGGCAGCCGAACTCCGCGCGCGACAATTCCAGCAGCGCGTCATACCAGGACAGTGGCGGGAAGCCGGCCTTCTTCAGGTCCTGCTCAACCGCGCTCAACACCCGGCTCTGGATCCGCACGAGGCGTATCCAGGCGGCGGTCGCCTCAGCTGAGGGTTTGCGCTTCATCTGACTCCCGTCTTCCCCGGCGCGGCTTCGGCTGATCAACGCGTCGTGCTCGGCAGTGGCGTTGACGCATCCGCTTGCACGGCATATACATGCAATTGCATATAATATCTTGCCGCAAAAACGCAAGATGGAAACGAGCAAGCAACAAGGAAACCGCCCATGAAGCTGTATTATTCCCCCGGAGCCTGTTCGCTGTCACCGCATATTGCACTCGCCGAGGCCGGCCTCAATGCCGATCTCGTAAAGGTCAATATCCGGGAGAAGAAGACCGAAAGCGGCGATGATTATCTGAAAGTGGCGCCGAAGGGCCAAGTGCCGGTCCTCAGCATCGATGGCGGCGCGACGCTGACGGAAGGTCCTGCGATCGTGCAGTACATCGCTGACAAGGCGCCGGACAAGAAGCTCGCGCCCGCGAATGGTACGCTGGAGCGCTATCAGCTGCAGGAATGGCTGAACCTGATCACCAGCGAACTGCACAAGGCGTTCAGCCCGCTGTTCAACCCTGCCATGTCCGACGAGACCAAGGCGTTCTTCCGCGACAAGATCTCCAAGACGCTGACCTATGTCGGCGAACAGCTCGCGGGCAAGGACTACCTGATGGGCAGCCAGTTCACGGTGGCGGATGGCTACCTGTTCACGATTTTGCGATGGGCGGTGGCGATGAAGTTCGACCTCGCGCAATTCCCGAACCTGAAGGCCTATTACGACCGCGTCGGCGCGCGGCCGAAGGTGAAGGAAGCGATGCTGGCCGAGGGCCTGATCAAGGCTTGATCCGCGACCGCTCTGTCATTTCTGTCATTAGGCGGCGCTGCGCACCGACCCGCTGACGGGGACGTCGATCCTCATCCTGAGGAGCGCGGAACGCGCGTCTCGAAGGATGAGGTCCGCGCTGTGGCCTCATGGTTCGAGACGCCGCACTTGTTTGAGCATGATCCTGTCCGAAAACCGCTTCGCACTTTTCGGGGATCATGCTTGCGCGGCTCCTCACCACCATGAGGAATGGAGTGCCTCGCAGAAATGCGGGCGCAGCCCTCATCCCAGCCTTCTCCCGCATGCGGGGAGAAGGAGAGACGGGCCTATGCCGCCGACTTCTTCGGCGCGAAACGGCCGTAGAAGGTCTCACCCTTCGCCGCCATGTCGAGCAGCAGCTTCGGCGGCGTGAAGCGCGAGCCGTACTTCGCCTCTAGCTCGTGGCACAGCGCGACGAAGGCCTTCGTGCCCATGAAGTCGATGTAGGAGAGTGCGCCGCCGGTGAACGGTGCGAAGCCGAAGCCGAGGATCGAGCCGACATCCGCCTCGCGCGGATCGGTGATCACATGGTCCTCCACCGTACGCGCGGCCTCCACCGCCTGCACCACAAGGAAACGCTGCTTCAGCTCCTCGACGTCGAGCGTGTCGGGATCGAGCTTCTTGCTCTGCAGGTCGCCGAGGCCCGGCCACAGCGCCTTCTTGCCCTTGCCCTTCTCGGGATAGTCGTAGAAGCCCTTGCCGTTCTTGCGGCCAAAGCGGCCCTGTTTCTCGACCATCTCGACCAGGAGCTTCTTCTGCGCCTGATCGATGGCGTTGGGGCCGAGGTCGGCTTCCGTCGCCTTCATGATCTTCAGCACCAGGTCCAGCGCGACCTCGTCCGACAGCGACAGCGGCCCGACCGGCATGCCGGCCTGCTTCGCCGTGTTCTCGATCATCGCCGGCGGCACGCCTTCCATCAGCATCTCGAGGCCTTCGGCGGTGAACCGCAGCACGCAGCGGTTGGCGAAGAAGCCACGCGAGTCGTTGACGACGATCGGCGTCTTCTTGATCTGCCGGACATAATCGAGCGCGGTGGCCAGCGCCACGTCACCGGTGTTCTTGCCGACGATGATCTCCACCAGCATCATCTTCTCGACCGGCGAGAAGAAGTGGATGCCGATGAACTTCGACTGGTCCTTCCACTCCTCGGCCAGCGAGTTGATCGGCAGCGTCGAGGTGTTGGAGGCGAAGATCGCGCCCTCCTTCAACAGCGGCTGCGCCTTGGCGAAGGTTTCCGCCTTGACCTTGCGATCCTCGAACACCGCCTCGATGATCAGGTCGCAGTCCTTGATCGCGGCATAGTCGGCGGTGGCGGTGATGCGCGACAGCACCGCATCACGCTCCGCCTCAGTGCCGCGGCCGCGGGCGATGTTGGCGTCGAGCGTCGCCTTCGCATGCGCCTTGCCCTTGTCGGCGGAGGCCTGGTCGCGATCGATCAGCACCACCTCGATGCCGGACTGCGCCGAGACGAAGCCGATGCTGGCGCCCATGAAGCCCGCGCCGATGACGCCGAGCTTCCTCACCTTGGTCGGCGGCACGTCCTTCGGACGGCGCGCGCCCTTGTTCAACTCCTGCATCGACACGAACAGGCTGCGGATCATCGCCGCCGCCTCCTTGGTCTGCAGGATGTGGGTGAAGTAGCGCGTCTCCACCCGCAGCGCCGCGTCCATCGGCAGTTGCAGGCCTTCGTAGACGCTCTGCATGATTGCCCGCGCCGCCGGATAGTTGTCCTGCGTCTCCTTGCGGTAGAGCGCGTTCGCTGCGGGGAACACCATCATGCCGGCCTTGCCGTAAACCGGGCCGCCGGGCAGCTTGAAGCCCTTCTCGTCCCATGGCGCGACCGCCTTGCCGCCGCCCTTGATCCAGTCCTTCGCCGCCTTGATCAGGTCGGCCGCCGGCACGATCGCATCGATCAGCTTCAGCGCCTTCGCCTTGTCGAGCTTGAGCTGCTCGCCCTTCAGCATGATCGTCAGCGCGTCGGTCGGCTGCAGCAGGCGGCCGAGCCGCTGGGTGCCGCCCGCACCGGGGAACAGGCCGACCTGGATCTCAGGCAAACCGAGCCGCGTCTTCGGATTGTCGGCGGCGACGCGATAGTGGCACGACAGCACCAGTTCGAACGCGCCGCCGAGCGCGAGACCGTTGATCGCCGCAGCCCACGGCTTGCCGCAGGTCTCGATGCGGCGGAAGATCTGCGACAGCCGTCCCGCTTCCTTGAACAGCGCTTCGTTCGCGGCCTCCTTGCCCTTGCTCTTCAGCAGGTCGGCGAAGACGGTGCGCATCGAATCCAGCATCGTCAGATCGGCGCCGCCCGAAAACGCCTCCTTGCCGGAGGTGACGACGACGCCCTTCACGGCGGTATCAACCGTGGTCTTCTCGACGATGTCGGAGAGTTCTTCGATGACACTGATATCGAACACGTTCATCGACTTGCCGGGGGAATCCCAGGTGACAAGCGCGATGCCGTCGGCGTCGGTCTCAACCTTGAAGTTCTTGTAGCTCATCGTATTCGCCTCAAATCTCTTGCTTTCGCATGATCACGTCCGGCTTTAGCTGCCCGGACTACACGCGCTCGATGATCGTTGCCGTTCCCATGCCGCCGCCGATACACAGCGTCACCAGCGCGGTGGAGAGCTTGCGCCGCTCCAGTTCGTCCAACACCGTGCCGAGGATCATCGCCCCCGTGGCGCCGAGCGGATGGCCGAGCGCGATCGCGCCGCCATTGACGTTGATCTTGGCGCTGTCGATGTCGAACGCCTGCTGATAGCGCAGCACGACCGAGGCGAACGCCTCGTTCAGCTCGAACAGATCGATGTCGCTCAGCGTCATGCCGGAGCGCTCCAGCACCTTCTTCGTCACATCGACCGGGCCGGTCAGCATCATCGCCGGCTCCGAGCCGATGTTGGCGAAGGCACGGATCTTGGCGCGCGGCTTCAGGCCGGCCTTCACGCCCGCTTCCTTCGAGCCGATCAGCACGGCGGCCGCGCCATCGACGATGCCGGAGGAGTTGCCCGCATGGTGGACGTGGTTGACCGCCTCGATCTCCGGATGCGACTGCACCGCCACTGCGTCGAAGCCGCCCATCTCACCGATCTGCACGAACGACGGCTGCAACTGCGCCAGCGACTGCATGGTGGTGCCCGGACGCATGTATTCGTCCTTGGCGAGGATCGTCAGACCGTTGATGTCCTTCACCGGCACGACGGAGTTAGCGAAGCGGCCCTCCTCCCAGGACTGCGCGGCGCGCTTCTGGCTTTCGACCGCGTAAGCATCGACGTCATCGCGCGAGAAACCGTATTTGGTGGCGATCAGGTCCGCCGACACGCCCTGCGGCATGAAGTAGGACGGCACCGCGATCGACGGGTCCATCGGCCAGGCCGCGCCCGACGACAGCATGCCGACGCGGCTCATCGATTCGACGCCGCCACCGATGGTCAGCGTATGCTGTCCGGACATCACCTGCGCGGCGGCGAAGTTCACCGCATCGAGGCCCGAGGCGCAGAAGCGGTTGATCTGCACGCCCGGCACCGAGTTGCCGTAACCTGCGCTCAGCGCTGCCATGCGGGCGATGTCGCCGCCGGCCTCGCCGACCGGATCGACGCAGCCGAGCACCACGTCGTCGACATCGCCGACGTTGAGGTTGTTGCGCTCCTTCAGCGCGCGCAGCGGCGTGGTCGCGAGCGCCAGCGCCGTCACTTCATGCAGCGAGCCGTCGGCCTTGCCGCGGCCGCGCGGCGTGCGCACGTGATCATAGATAAAGGCATCAGCCATCGTCGGTCTCCTTGATGACGCGAAATTTCATAAGCACACGATCCCGAGGCTGACGACAGCTGCGGGATCATGCGCAGTCAAAGCGTGCGGGCGATCACCACCTTCATGATCTCGTTGGTGCCGGCATAGATGCGCTGCACCCGCGCATCGCGATACATGCGCGAGATCGGGTACTCGTCCATGAAACCGTAGCCGCCGAACAGTTGCAGGCAGCGATCGACGATCTTGTTCTGCAGGTCGCTCAGCCAGTACTTCGCCATCGAGGCCGTGGCGGTGTCGAGCTCGCGCTTCAGGTGCTGGGCGACGCAATGGTCGTGGAACACGCGGCCGATGGTCGCCTCGGTCTTGCACTCGGCAAGCTCGAACTGGGTGTTCTGGTATTCGACGATCGCCTTGCCGAAGGCTTTCCGCTCCTTGACGTAATCGATGGTCAGCCGCAGCGCGCGCTCGATCATGCCGATCGCCGACGTGGCGACGATCAGGCGCTCCTGCGGCAGGTCGCGCATCAACTGGAAGAAGCCCTGCCCTTCCTCGGTGCCGAGCAGCGCCTCGGCCGGCACCTTGGCATCCTCGAAGAACAGTTCCGATGTATCGGCCCAGTCCATGCCGAGCTTCTTCAGCTTGCGGCCGCGGCGGAAGCCCGGCGTCTCGTCGGTCTCGACCACGATCAGCGAGGTGCCCTTGGCGCCCTGGGTCGGGTCGGTCTTGGCGACGACGATGATCAGGTTGGCGTGCTGGCCGTTGGTGATGAAGGTCTTCGAGCCGTTCAGCACGTAGCCGTTGCCGGACTTCGCCGCGGTGGTGCGCACCGACTGCAGGTCCGAGCCCGCGCCCGGCTCGCTCATGGCGATGGCGCCGACCAGCTCGCCGGTGGCGAGCTTCGGCAGCCACTTCTTCTTCTGCTCCTCGGTGCCGTAGTTGAGGATGTAGGGCGCGACGATACCCGAATGCAGCGGCGCGCCGATCTGGTCCATGCCGGCCAGCGCGAACTCGCGGTTGATCACGGTCTCGTGCGCGAAGCTGCCGCCGGCGCCGCCATACTCCTCGGGAATGCCTGCCAGCAGCAGCCCGGCCTCGCCGAGCTTGTTCCAGGCGGCGCGGTCCATCATGCCCTGCTCGTGCCAGCGCTCGATATGCGGCACCATCTCGTTCGCCAGAAACCGCCGCGTCTGCTCCTCGAGCAGGCTCAGCTCTTCGGTCATCCATGCGGGGCGGGGAACAGACAAGGCTTCCATCGGCGTTCACTCCCAGGCGATTGTTTCAAGCGATTTTTGTTTGATCAATCTTTGTCCGGATGCTGATGATTGATCAGCGATCCGCTCTTGTCCTTCAGCCAGTCGTCGGTGGTTTCCGCCGGCAGCGCGTGAATGCTATCGAGCCACGACACCTTGCTCTCGATGCCAAATTGCCGCGTCGGCGGCGCGAGATTGGGGTCATCCAGGCTGTTGACGGCGACACTGATCTCGCCAGACCCCGCGAACGCATAGGTCAGCGGCGTGCCGCAATCCTTGCAGAAGCCGCGCTCGGCAAAGTTCGACGAGCGGAAGATCGCAGGCTGGCCGCGCGTGAAACGCAAGTCCTCCGCCTTGCCGCCGGTCAGCGCCATGAACGGCTGGCCGGATGCCTTCTGGCACATACGGCAGTGGCAGATGCTGCTGAAAAGCGGCGGCGCCCGCCACGCATAACGGACGGCGCCGCATTGGCATCCGCCCGTCCATAGGGTGCGCGTTTCACTCATCGTCAGAACGCCTCGGCGGCCAGTTCCATCGTCGTATCCGCCCCGGCCTGAACCCGCGTCAGATGCAGCGCCGTCTGCGGCAGCATCCGCTCCATGAAGAACTTGCCGGTGACGAGCTTGGTCTTGTGCTGCTCGGACGCGCTGCCGGCCGCGAGCTTGTCCTGCGCCACCTTGGCCATCCGCGCCCACATGTAGCCGAACACGACCAGGCCGAACAGGTGCATGTAATCGGTGGAGGCGGCGCCGGCGTTATCCGGCTTCGCCAAGGCATTCTGCATCAGCCACATGGTCGCCTGCTGCAGATGCTGCAGCGAGGCGGCGAGCGGTCCGACATAGGGCTTCATCGCCTCGTCGCCGCCATGCTGCTTCACGAAGCCGCCGACCTCGGTGAAGAACGCGGTGATGGCGCGGCCGCCGTCACGCGGCAGCTTGCGGCCCACGAGGTCCAGCGCCTGGATGCCGTTCGCGCCCTCGTAGATCATGGCGATGCGGGCATCGCGCACGAACTGCTCCATGCCCTGCTCGGCGATGTAGCCGTGGCCGCCATACATCTGCTGCGCGGCGACCGTGTTGGCGAAGCCCTGGTCGGTGAGCACACCCTTCAGAATCGGCGTCATCAGCCCCATGTGATCGTCGGCCGCCTGGCGCTCCTTCTCGTCGCCGGAGCGATGGGCGACGTCGCTCTTCAACGCAGTCCAGATCACGAAGGCGCGCGCAGCCTCGTTGAACGCCTTGATGGTCATCAGCGTGCGGCGCACGTCCGGATGGACGATGATCGGATCGGCGGCCTTGTCCTTCTCCTTCGCGCCGGTGAGCGCGCGGCCCTGCAGCCGCTCCTTCGCATACGTCACGGCGTTCTGATAGGCGACCTCTGACTGCGCGAGCCCCTGAACGGCGACGCCGAGCCGCGCCTCGTTCATCATCACGAACATGGCGTTGAGACCCTTGTTCTCCTCGCCGACCAGCCAGCCGGTGGCGTTGTCGTAGTTCATCACGCAGGTCGAATTGCCGTGGATGCCCATCTTGTGCTCGATCGAACCGCACGACACGCCGTTGCGCGCGCCCAGCGAACCGTCGGCATTGATCAGCACCTTCGGCACCACGAACAGCGAGATGCCGCGCGTGCCGGCCGGCGCACCCTCGATGCGCGCGATCACCAGATGGATGATATTCTCGGTAAGGTCCTGCTCGCCACCGGAGATGAAGATCTTGGTGCCGGTGATCTTGTAGCTGCCGTCCGCCTGCTTCACCGCCTTGGTGCGCAACAGGCCGAGATCGGTGCCGCAATGCGGCTCGGTCAGGTTCATGGTGCCGGCCCACTCGCCCGTCATCATCTTCGGGATGTAGGTCTTCTTCTGGGCGTCGCTGCCATGCGCGAGCAACGCCGCCATCGCTCCCTGGGTCAGGCCCGAATACATCGAAAAGGCCATGTTGGCGGAAATCAGGAATTCACCGACCACCTGCGACAGCGTCACCGGCAGGCCCTGTCCGCCATACTCCGCCGGCAGCGCGAGGCTCAGCCAGCCGCCTTCGCCGAGCTGTTTGAAGGCGTCCTTGAAACCGGCCGGCGTGGTGACGCGGCCATCGTCGTGGCGCTTGCAGCCTTCGAGATCGCCCGACCGGTTGAGCGGCTGCAAGACTTTCTCGGAGAACTTCGCCGCCTCCTCGATGATCGCCTCGCGCACGTCGGCGGACGCGTCAGAGAAACCCGGCAGGTTGTTGTAGTTGTCGAAGTGGAAAACGTCGTTGAGGAGGAAGTGGACGTCCTCGACGGGCGCTTTGTAGGTCGGCATTTCGATCTCCCGGCAAAGGCATGCGATCGCGCGCGATCGATGGTCTGGAAGGCGGGACGTTCGGTTTCTTCACATGATCACGCGAGCGGGAAAAAGCGAGATCACCGGTCCGAATTCAATCCGGGTGGGACTAAGCTCTAAGAAAAATTTTGCGGCGCAGCAACAACCTTCGGCTAAACTTTCGTCGCGACTGAACGCCTCTCGTGACCTTACGGCGCGCCTCGTACGGCAGACATGCCAAGACGCGCGACGTGCCAAGACGCGTGACATGTCGAAACGCGCGACATGCCATCGCGCCCGCCTGCGCGACGGTTTCGGCTGAGCCTCCCCGCCTCTCCCGCCGGTCTGTGACAGCGGTCTGACGATTTGCGGCGGGACGTCCATACTTCTTAACCGGTTATTTACCGTAACACTGAAAAGTCGGGGACGAAACCAGCCTGCGGTCGCACAATTTTGCTTGTCTCTTCAACGGCGCGGGCGGGGCGTGAGGCGCAGTGCAAACGCAATCGCTTCGGACACCGGATCAGGCATGAAATCGCGCGTACCGAATGACAGTGGAATGCCCCCGGCCAGCGGAGCGGCGCGTCCTGCAGGGATGTCGCTTGGCCACTGGTTGAACGCCACCCTCGGCCAGCAGCCGCCCGCCATGGCTCGCCCCCCGCAGGCTCCGGCCCCGCAACCGCACGTTGCCGCGCCCCCGCAAGCCCGCGGCCCAAGTCCAGATCAAAGTCCAGATCAAAGTCCAGATCAAAGCCCAACCCTGGGCCGGAACCGGAACCATGGCTACGCCGTCCAACCGCAGGCGCCGCTGCCGGGCTCCGAATTCGACAGCATTTCCGAAATTCACCGCCGGCTCGACAGTATCACCCAGCAAATCAACCAGATCTCGCAGCGCCGCGCCGGGGGCCCGGCGGCTTCGATGCCATCCGCCGCCCCGCCCTCAGGTGTTGCCGCTCCAAGCCTTGCCGCTCCAACCCTTGCCAGCCAGCTCAACGACGCGATTTCCCGCCTCGACATGCGGCTCGCCAGCCTGACGCAGGCGGCGCCGCGGGCAACACAAGCTGCCACTGAGCCAGCCTACGGCCAGCCGCCGATGCCACGCGGCCAAGCCGCGCCTCGTCAGACCTTTCATGACCAGGCCTTCCAGGCTCCAGGTCAGCAGAACCCGGCCTATCAGACCCCCGGCTATCACAACGCGCCACCGCTCAATCCCGCAGGGCTCGATGCGGCGGTCGCGGAGATTTCAGCCCGACAGAGCTCGCTCAGCGGCGGCAACGCCTATCCGGCCCAGCCGTTCGCGCCGCAGACCCCGGCTTCGCAGGCGTCGTCCGTGCCGGTCGACCTGTCCGGGATCGAACGGCAGCTCAACCAGCTCACGAGCCAGATGGAGGCGCTGCGCCGCCCCGACCAGCTCGATCAATCGATCGCCGCCTTTCGCGAGGAGCTCGCCGACATCCGCCGCTCGCTCACCGAGGCGCTGCCGCGCCAGGCAATCGAAGCGCTGGAAAACGAAATCCGCGCGCTCGGCCAAAAGATCGAGCGCAACCGTGACAGCGTCGGCGACCAGGAGGCGCTCGGCGGCATCGAGAAGGCGCTGAACGACATCTACGGCGTCGTGCGCACGCTGACACCCGCCGAACAGCTCGCGGGTTATGACGCGGCGATCCAGGGCCTGTCGAACAAGATCGACGTGCTGATCCGCAGCAATCCGGATTCCAACATCGTCCAACTGCAGGACGCGATCGCAGCGCTGCGCAACATCGCCGCCAACGTCGCCTCGAACGAATCCATCGGCCACCTGAGCGACCATATCCGCTCGCTCGGCGAGAAGGTCGATCACCTCGCCGAAACCGGCGGTCACGACATGCTGGCGGCGCTGGAGCAGCGCATTGCCCTGCTGACCGCGGCGATGGAAGGCCGCCCGACCGCTCCGGCCTCGGATTTCAGCCACCTGGAAGGGGCGATCCGCACCCTGACGGAACGGATCGATCGCATCGCCAGCCTCGACAGCGCCAGCGCGATGGCCGCGGTCGAGCAGCGCATCGCCTACCTGCTGGAGCGGCTGGAAAGCACGCAGAGCGCCGGCGGCCATCTCGGCCGGATCGAGGAAGGACTTGCCGACATCCTGCGCCAGCTTGAAGGCCAGCGCGCCAACATCGCTTCGCTCGGTGCCGACGCGCCTGCGGACGCGCGCGGGCTGATGGATACGCTCAAGCGTGAGCTCTCCGACGTCCGCCACACTCAATCGGCGACCGAGCGGCGCACCCAGGACGCGCTCGAAGCGGTCCACAGCACGCTGACCCATGTGGCCGACCGGCTGACGGCGATCGAAGGCGACCTGCGCCGCGCCCAGCCGGGCGGAGCGTTGCCGCAATCGTCTGCCCAGCCCGCCTTCATGGCGGCTGGCGTGTCGCAGCCGCCTGGCCGCCCCGAGTTGCCGAACCCGGTGCCGCCGCCGATGGCCGAGCTGCCGATGGCGCAGGCCCCGAGCATCGCCACCGGCTTCGCGCCGGCGCCGCCGGTCAGCCCATTCCGCGCCGAGGAGCCCACCCCAGCCTGGCCGCCCGCCGGTCAACGGGCACCGATCGATCCGTCGCTGCCGCCGGACTTCCCGCTCGAGCCCGGCGCGCGCGGCCGTGGCGCCGCAAGCCTGGAGCCGGAGTTCACCGAGCCCGCGGCACCCGCCGAAGACACCAGCCCGTCGAACTTCATCGCCGCCGCCCGCCGCGCCGCGCAAGCCGCCCAGGCCGCGACGGTCGAGAAGCCGAGCCGCGTCGCCGCCCTGACCGAAGCTGCGCGCAATGCCGCAGCCAAGGCCACGGAAAAGGTGAAGGGCAGCGGCAATGCCGCTAAGGAGGCCAAGCCGTCGCGCATCCGCCAGATCCTGGTCGGGTTCGGCGTCGTCATGATCGTGATCGGCGCTTTCCGCGTCGCGCTGACGCTGCTCGACGGCGCCGACGACGGCTCACAGCAGACGATCGAGAAGTCCGCGGTGCCGCCTTCGGTGGCGCCGGTGCCGGCTCCCGCGCTGCCGCCTAAGGCAGAGATCGCGCCGCCCGCCTCGCCGCTCCTGACCTCGCCGACGGCGGTCGAACGGCAGACCTTCGTCGCGCCGGTCACCGGGGCACAGACCCAGACTGCGGCACGCGAGCCGCTGCCGGCACAGCCTGCCGGCGACGTGACTGGTTCGGTATCCGCACCTGCGGCCAGCGCAACCACAGCCCCCGCTGCCGAGCCGACGTCGCCGGCGACGGCCCTGCCGGATGCGATCGGCGGCCCGGCCCTGCGTGCCGCCGCCCTGAAGGGCGACGGAGCGGCGGCCTACGAGATCGCCGTGCGCTACTCCGAAGGCCGCGGCGTGCCGGCCAACGCCGAGGAGGCGCTGCGCTGGTATGAGCGCGCCGCCGACAAGGGCGTGGTGATGGCGATGTTCCGCCTCGGCACGATGATGGAAAAGGGCCTCGGCACCAAGAAGGACCCGGAGACCGCACGCCGCTACTACGTGCAAGCGGCCGAGCGCGGCAACGCCAAGGCGATGCACAACCTCGCCGTGCTCGACGCCGATGGCGGCGGCAAGGGCCCGAACTACAAGAATGCCTCGGTCTGGTTCCGCAAGGCCGCCGACCATGGTGTCGCCGACAGCCAGTACAACCTCGCGATCCTCTACGCGCGCGGCATCGGCGTGGAGCAGAACCTCGCCGAATCGTTCAAGTGGTTCAGCCTCGCCGCCGCGCAGGGCGACGCCGACGCCGGCCAGAAACGCGACGATATCGCCAAGCGGCTCGACCCGCAGTCGCTGGCCGCGGCCAAGCTCGCGGTGCAGACCTTCACACCGGAGCGGCAGCCGGCCGACGCGATCAACGTCGCGGCCCCCGCCGGCGGCTGGGATGCGCCCTCGGCCAACAAGCCGCAGCCGGGCAGCGCCAAATCCGCCCAGCACAGACCGGCCAAGTCCGTCCACAACGGGACCGCGAGCCGGCTGCAGACTGCGGCTCGCTAAGCGCTCCGCAGGCACGCGACTCCGACAGTTAGCACGCCGCCTCGCTTCGAGCGCGGCGTTTTTGTTTCAGCAGCCATGACGCGGATTCGGTGTCGATTCCGCCGCACGATTTGGGTAAGCAAAGGCTCTGTGTCAGCAAGATCCGGCACGGGTGTCCCCGACTTGGTCGCCGTACCCTCGCCGCAAATCCATCCAACCCAGCGGGCGCCGTGCAGCTCTATCTTCCCATCGCCGATCTTCCGGTGAACATCTTTCTCATCCTGGCGATGGGCATGGCGGTCGGCTTCGTCTCCGGCATGTTCGGCATCGGCGGCGGCTTCCTGATGACGCCGCTCTTGATCTTCATCGGCATCACCCCGGCGGTCGCGGTGGCCTCGGTCACCGGCCACATCGCAGCCTCCTCGTTCTCGGGTGCGCTGTCGCACTGGCGGCGGCGGACGGTCGATCCGACGCTCGCGCTGGTGCTGCTGATCGGCGGTACGGTCGGCACCTTCGCCGGCGTCTGGCTGTTCACGCTGCTGCGCTCCTACGGCCAGCTCGATCTCACCATCGCCATCTCCTACGTGGTGCTGCTGTCCGGCGTCGGCGGGGCGATGTTCTGGGAAAGCGTCGGCGCGATCCTGCGCGCCCGCAGCGGCAAGCCGCCGACGCTGCGCCGACCGGGCGCGCACAACTGGGTGCACGGCCTGCCGCTGAAGCTGCGCTTCAAGCGCTCCAAGATCTACCTGTCAGTGTTTCCAGTGGTGGCGATCGGCGTCTTCATCGGCTTCGTCGGCGCGATCCTCGGCATCGGCGGCGGCTTCATTCTGGTACCACTGCTGATCTACGTGCTGCGGGTTCCGACAGCGACCGTGATCGGCACCTCGATGATGCTGACGTTGGTGACGATGACCTTCGCCATCGTCCTGCACGCCACCACCAACCATCAGGTCGATGCGGTGCTGACGCTGATCATGATGGTCGGCGGCGTGATCGGCGCGCAGTTCGGCGTCCGCGCCGGCCAGCGCATGCCGGGTGAACAGCTGCGGCTGCTGCTCGGGCTGTTGATCCTCGCCGTCGGTATCCGCTTCGCGGTCGAGCTCACCATCCGCCCCGACGAGCTGTTCACCGTCCGCGCGCTGGAGCCCGGATCATGAGCCGGCGCGGCGCTCTGGCGATCGCCCTTGCCGCCCTGCTGCTCGCCGCGGGCGCCGGACGGGCGCAGGCGGAACGGCTGATCGCCTCGATCTCCAACCATCGCGTCACCATCACGCCGGAATATTCCGGCGAGGAGCTCTTGCTGTTCGGCTCGATCGAGCGCGACGCCGACACGCCGCCGCATCGCGGCAGCTACGATCTGGTGATCACGGTGCGCGGTCCGAAGATGACGATGGCGACATGGCGCAAGGAGAAGAAGTTCGGCATCTGGATCAACCGCGAGTCGCGCGAGTTCATCAACGTGCCGTCATACCTCTCCGTCTTCTCCAACCGACCGATCAACGCGATCGCCTCCGCCGACGTGCAGCGCCGGCAGCAGCTCGGCCTGAACAATTTCATCCTGACGCAGCGGGTCGGAACCGACTTCGCCGACGTGGTGCCGGGCGACCCGTTCCGCGCCGCCTTCGTGCGCCTGCGCGCCCAGCACAGCCTCTATCGCGAGGCCTCCAATGCGGTGACGTTCCTGACGCCGACGCTGTTCCGGGTCAGCATTCCGCTGCCGCCGGAGGTTCCGACCGGCACCTACGACATCGACATCAAGCTCCTGTCGGACGGCGCGCTGATCACCCGCACCGACACCGCGTTCGAGATCGTCAAGGTCGGCTTCGAGCAGTTCGTCGCCGACGCGGCCCGCCGCAACGGCTTCCTCTACGGCCTGGTGACGGCGATGATGGCGCTGTTCACCGGCTGGCTCGCCTCGGTGATCTTCCGCAAGGATTAATAACAGCGCGCCGCCGGCATCATGTGCAGGCGGTTGTCGCCGAGCAGATGCACGGTGAAGGCGAGCGCATCGAAGATCTTCGCGAACGCACGGTCGCGGATGCTCAAGCCGCCCGTGTACGCCCCGAACGACGGCATCACCGCGCGCACGCCGTCGGTCGCAATGCAGCGCCGCTCGATCGAGCGACCGCGCGTCGCCACCCGCGCCTTCGGATGCAGATGGCCGGCGATCTCGCCCACAGCACCAGTCGGCTCGTGGCGGAAGGTGAGTGGACCGATGGCGATTTCGCTCGCGACCGAGCCCTCGAGGCCAACCGGCGGCTTCGGATCATGGTTGCCGGCGATCCAGATCCAGGTGCGGCCCGCCTGCATCGCTGCGATCGTGGCCCGATCGGGCGCGCAGACGCGCTCGTGCGCATCCGCATCGTGGAAGCTGTCGCCGAGCGCGATCACCGTGCGCGGATTGTAGCGAGCGACCACGGCGGCGAGTTGCGCCAGCGTCGCGGCGGTGTCGTAAGGCGGCAGCAGGATGCCGCGCATGGCGAAGCTGGAACCCTTCTCCAGGTGCAGGTCGGAGACGACGAGCAGCCGCTCCTCCTCCCACAGCAGCGCGCCCGAGGCATCGGCAAGGAATTCGACGCCGCTGACCGGCACGGTCGCGCTCTGCCGCTGCATATCCGCCACGTCCGACATGATCAGGTGTAGTTAGCCCATCGCTTCGCGGACGAGTTCCTCGGCGGCCTCCGCCAGCAGCGCATCCGATGCCTCGCCATAGACTGCTTCGCGGCCGATTTCCAGCATCACCGGCACCGCCAGCGGCGAAACCCGATCCAATGACTTGTACGTGATATGGCCGTGGATGCGCTCCAGCATGTCGCTGAGGCGGCGGATGTCGAGCAGGCCGGTGGCCGCATCGGCCCGCGCCGCGCGCAACAGGATGTGATCGCTCTGGTGCTTGCGCAGCACGTCGTAGACGAGATCGGTCGAGAACAGCATCTGCCGCCGCGACTTCTCCTCGCCGACGAAGCGGCGCGGGATCAGCCCGGAGATGATCGCGCAGTTGCGGAAGGTGCGCTTCATCAAGGCCGATTCGGCAAGCCACGCTTCGAGGTCGTCGCCCAGCATGTCCGGCGAGAACAATTCGCGCAGGTCGAGCCGGCCCTGCCGAATCATCGCCGACAGGTCGCCAACGCCCCACACGGCCAGCGCATATTCATTGGCGACGAAACCGAGCGGCCGCGCGCGGGCGCGCTCCAGCCGCCGCGTCACCAGCATGCCGAGCGTCTGGTGTGCGAGCCGCCCCTCGAACGGGTAGCAGACGAGATAGCTCTTGTCGCCGCGCGGGAACGTCTCGACCACGAGTTCACGCGGGCCCGGCACGCGCGACAGCCGCACCTGCATCGCCAGCCACTCGCGCACCTGCTCCGGCAGTCCGCGCCAGGCGCTCTTGTCGGCGAGCAACTGGCGCACGCGCTCAGCGAGATAGGTCGAGAGCGGAAACTTGCCGCCCATATAGGACGGCACCTTGGCATCCTTGTCGTGGGCGCGGGAGACGTAGACCTCGTCCTCCATCAGCGCCTCGTAGCGCACCACTTCGCCGCCGAACACGAAGGTATCACCGGCGACGAGGCCTTCGATGAAGTATTCCTCGATCTGACCGAGCAGCCGCCCGCCGCGGGCGATCGCGCCAGTCGTGCCCGGCCCCCTGCCGCTACGCGAGCGCACCAGCCGCACCTTCAGCATCTGCTCCTCGACGATGGTGCCGACGTTGAGGCGATACATCTGCCGCACGCGCGGATTGGTGACGCGCCACTTGCCATCCGCGCCCTGGCGGATGCGCGCGAACCGCTCGTAGGACTTCAGCGCATAGCCGCCGGTGGCAACGAACTCCACCGTGTCGTCGAAATCCTTGCGCGCCAGCTCGGCATAGGGCGCCGCACTCCGCACCTCGTCATACAGCCCGTCCGCCAGGAACGGCTCGCCGCAGGCGCAGCCGAGCACATGCTGCGCCAGCACGTCGAGCGCGCCGCTGCGCAGCGGCGGCGTATCCTGCGCATTCTCCGCCACCGCATCGATGGCGACGCGGCACTCCAGCACCTCGAAGCGGTTGGCCGGCACCATGATCGCCCGCGACGGCTCGTCGAGGCGATGGTTAGCGCGGCCGATCCGCTGCATCAATCGCGACGCGCCCTTCGGCGCGCCGACATTGATGACGAGATCGATGTCGCCCCAGTCGATGCCGAGATCGAGCGAGGAGGTGCAGACCACACCGCGCAGCTTTCCCGCCGCCATCGCATCCTCGACCTTGCGGCGCTGGGCGACATCGAGCGAGCCGTGATGCAGGGCGATGGCGAGGCCATCGTCATTCATCGCCCACAGCTCCTGGAACAACATCTCCGCCTGGCTGCGGGTGTTGACGAACATCAACGAGGTCTTATGCCGCTTGATCAGGTCGTAGATCTCGGTCATCGCGTGGCGGGCGGAATGCCCGGCCCAGGGAATGACCTCCCTGGTCTCCAGCATCTCGACGATCGGCGCGGCTCCGCCGCGGGCGATCACCAGATCGGCGGTGGTCGGCGCGTCGGGGCGCTGCGGCACCAGGAAGCGACAGAGTTGCTCCGGGTCGGCGACCGTTGCCGACAGCCCGATTGCGGTGATCTCCGGGGCCAAGCGGAACAGCCGCGCGAGCCCAAGCGACAGCAGGTCGCCGCGCTTGGAGGTGACCAGCGCGTGCAGTTCGTCGAGCACGATGCGTTTCAGCGACGAGAACAGGAACGGCGCATCGGCCGACGACAACAGCAGCGCCAGTTGCTCCGGCGTGGTCAGCAGGATGTCAGGGGGATAACGCCGCTGCCGCTGCCGGCGCGAGACCGGCGTGTCGCCGGTGCGCGTCTCCACCTTGATCGGCAGCGCCATCTCGGCGATCGGCCGCTCCAGGTTGCGGGCGATATCGACCGCCAGCGCCTTCAGCGGCGAGATGTACAGCGTGTGCAAGCCGCCCGTGCGCTTCACATCGCGACCGGTCGATTCGGCGCGGCGCGCGCGCTCGCGCTGTCCGCTCAACTCCACCAGTGTCGGCAGGAAGCCCGCCAGCGTCTTGCCGGCGCCGGTCGGCGCGATCAGCAGCGCCGAGCGATTGTCCCGCGCCTTCTCCAGCAGCGCCAGCTGATGCTCGCGCGGCTCCCAGCCCCGCGCCTCGAACCAGCGCAGAAATGTCTCAGGCAACAGATGGCGGGGCGGCGTCAGCACGGCCGGAACGACCTCCAGGCGAGTCGGGCCGCGACGTTAGCCTATTTTGCCGGACAGATGACCTCGGTCGAGCTTGGTTCCAGCGATGTCCGAGGAGATTGGGTTATGGGCGTTCCGCGACCGCAACGAGACCGGGCACCGGAACGCCACCCTCATCGCGGGTGGACATCTCCGTCAGATGCAAGAGGCGCAGTCCCGCGCCTTGCACCGTCTCGCGCACATAAGCCGCGCCGTGGGCATAGCGCAGGCCCTCGCCGAGGATCACGCCGGCGCCCTCATGGGTCTCCAGCGTGCAGGCAAACAGGCCGCCGTGGTCCAGCACCCGCGCGACCTCATGCAACAACGGCGTGAGGTCGGCGAGGTAGACCACGGCATCGGCCGCGAAGATGAGATCGGCGCCGAGCGCCGCCTCGTGCTTTAAGGCTGTCACCATGTCGGCAACATCGAGCCGGTCATAAAGCCCGGTTTCCCGCGCCTGGGCGATCATGCCTGGCGACAGGTCATAGCCGACCATCTCAGCCGCGTTGCGGGCGAACGCCCGCGCCGCGAGACCGGTGCCGCAGCCGAGATCGATGGCGCGGCGAAACGCCGCCGCGCGGCCGGTCGCCTTCAACACCGCCTGCACGGCGTCGCGCAGCACCCGTGGTCCGCGATAGTTCAGCGTTTCCAGCAGCGCCCGGTTGAAATTCGGCGCATACTGATCGAACAGCGTCCGTACATAGGCCTCGGGCATGGTGCCCATGGCCTCGGCGCCGAGCCGCATCAGATGCAGCCCCGCGCCGTGGCGATCGTCGCGGTCGTGATCGCGCGCCTGCCGGAAGGCGGCCACCGCCTCCTCGCGCTTGCCGCGCTCGTCGTTGATCTCGCCGAGCGCGAACCAGGCGGATGCGAATTGCGGCACCAGCTCCACCGCCTGCGCCATCACCTCCGCCGCCGCGTCGAGATCGCCACGCACCCAATATTGGCGCGCGATGTCGTAACGGCGGTCGGCCGTCAGGTTACCGGATGTGACGAACAGCGGCTGCATAAAAATCCGATCAACGACTCAGCCTCATCCCGAGGAGGCCGCAACGCGGGCCGCCTCGAAGGACGTTCTGTCAGCCTCATGGTTCGAGACGCACATCCCGCGCTCCTCACCATGAGGGCTAGGTCGGCGTCAAGGGCAGCCTTATATAGCGATCATGCGCCCGCAGGATATCCTCAATCCGACGCCGCAAGGCCTGTATTGCAAGCCGGGGGACTTCCACATCGACCCGGTGCGACCGGTGACCCGGGCGCTGATCACCCATGGCCATTCCGACCACGCCCGCGCCGGCCATGGCGCCGTGCTGGCGACGCAGGAAACGCTCGACATGATGCGCCTGCGCTATGGCGAGGCTTTTGCCGGGTCGACGCAAGCGATCGGCTATGGCGAGAGCGTCACGCTCGGCACGGTACGGGCGACGTTTCATCCGGCCGGCCATGTGCTCGGCTCTGCCCAGATCGCAGTGAGCTGCGACGGCGTGCGGATCGTCGCTTCCGGCGACTATAAGGACGTGGCCGATCCGACCTGCGCGCCATTCGAGGTGGTCCCCTGCGACGTGTTCATCACCGAAGCCACCTTCGGCCTGCCGGTGTTCCGCCACGGCAACCCGCAGGACGAGATCGCCAAGCTCTTGAATTCCGTCGCCGTGTTTCCCGAGCGCGCGCACCTGCTCGGCGCCTATTCGCTCGGTAAGGCGCAGCGGGTGATCGCCATGCTGCGGCAGGCGGGCCACGACGCGCCGATCTATCTGCATGGGGCGATGGAGACCATCACCCGCTATTACGAAAGCCGCGGTATCGCGCTCGGCGACCTGCGCCTTGCCAAGGAGGCGAAGAAGGCCGAGCTCGCCGGCACCATCACCCTGGCGCCGCCCTCCGCCATCCAGGACCTGTGGACGCGGCGCTTTCCCGATCCACTGGCAGCTTTCGCCTCCGGCTGGATGCGCGTACGGGCCCGCGCCCGGCAGGGCGGCATCGAGCTGCCGCTGGTGATCTCCGACCATGCCGACTGGGACGGCCTGTGCGCCACCATCAAGGCGACTGGCGCTGGCGAAATCTGGGTGACGCACGGACAGGAAGACGCGCTGGTGCACTGGTGCAAGACGCAAGGGCTCGCCGCGCGACCGTTGGCGCTGGTCGGCTATGGCGACGAGGACGAAGAGGCGCTGCCCGCAATCGTTGACGGCAAGACCGGCGAGAGCGGCACGTCATGAACCGTTTCGCCGCCCTGCTCGATCGCCTGTCCTATGAGCCCGGCCGCAACAACAAGCTGCGGCTGATCACGGCCTATTTCCGCGCGACGCCCGATCCCGATCGCGGCTACGCGCTGGCGGCGATGACCGGCGCGCTGTCGTTCAAGCATGCGAAGGCTGGCCTGGTGCGCGATCTGATCGCGTCCCGCGCCGACCCAACGCTGTTCGCGCTGTCCTATGACTATGTCGGCGACCTGTCGGAGACGGTCGCGCTGATGTGGCCGCGGCCAGGTCGCCCGAGCAACGCACCGCCGCCACCAACGCTTGGCGAGGTGGTGACGACGCTGGACAGCCTGCCGAAGAAGGAGCTGCCGGCGCAGATCGCCCAATGGCTCGACGAGCTGGACGAGACCGGCCGCTGGGCGCTGCTGAAACTCGTCACCGGCGCACTGCGCATCGGCATCTCGGCGCGGCTCGCCAAGACGGCCGCAGCCGCCCTCGGCGACAAGGACGTGCACGAGGTCGAGCTGATCTGGCCGGGCCTCGCGCCGCCCTATACGGAGCTGTTCGCCTGGCTCGAAGGCCGCGCCGACAAGCCGGTGAACCGCGATCCGGCGCCATTCCGCCCGGTGATGCTGGCGCACGCGATCGAGCAGACAGACTTCGCCAGCCTCGATCCGGCCGATTTCACCGCCGAATGGAAATGGGATGGCATCCGCGTGCAGGCAGTGAGCGGCCGGGCGGAGGACCGCAGCGTCGTCACCCGGCTCTATTCGCGCACCGGCGAAGACATCACCGCGAGCTTTCCCGATCTGCTGAGTTCGCTGCACCGGCCCGGCGCGATCGATGGCGAATTGCTTGTGATGCGCGACAACCGCGTGCAGAGCTTCAACGTGCTGCAGCAGCGGCTGAACCGCAAATCGGTGACGCCGAAGCTGACGAAAGAATTTCCCGTCCACCTGCGCGCCTACGACCTGCTCAGCGACGGCGAGAACGACCTGCGCGAACTGCCGTTCGAGGAACGGCGCCAGCGGCTGGAGGCGTTCGTGGCCGAACTCAACGCGCCGCGTGTCGATCTCTCGTTGCAGATCCCGTTCGCTTCATGGGACCAGCTCGCCGCCGCCCGCGCCAACCCGGCCGCGGCGAATGCGGGCGCCGATGCCGAAGCCGTCGAAGGCGTCATGCTGAAGCGCCGCGACTCGGCCTACGTGCCCGGCCGGCCAAAGGGACAATGGTGGAAGTGGAAGCGCGACCCGCATGTGATCGACGCGGTGCTGATGTATGCACAGCGCGGCCACGGCAAGCGCTCGTCTTACTACTCCGATTACACGTTCGGGGTCTGGACGGCGACGGCGGAGGGCGACCAACTGGTGCCGGTGGGCAAAGCCTATTTCGGCTTCACCGACGAGGAGCTGATCCAGATCGACAAGTTCGTGCGCCGCTACACCATCGAGCGTTTCGGCCCGGTGCGGGAGGTGGTGCATGAGCCGGATCAGGGACTGGTGCTGGAGGTGGCGTTCGAGGGCTTGCAACGCTCGACTAGGCACAAATCCGGCGTGGCGATGCGCTTTCCCCGCATCAACCGGCTGCGCTGGGACAAGCCGCCGCGCGAAGCCGACCGGCTGGAGACGTTGGAACGCATGCTGGCGGCATGAATAATGTACCGCCATCGAGAGATCGTGGCGCGCGCTCCGCCGAACGACATCTGCCGCGCATGCCGCACACAAATCTCGCCCCTGCAGATGCTGCAAATCACCGTTGACAGAAACGCGCGCTTTTCCCGGCGACTGTGCTACACTGCAAGCACAGTGTTCGGGAGATGACGATGCCAGACGAAGTCAGGGAATTGCCGGCGGCTCGGAATGACGGCCTGGCGCGGTTTATCGGCGGAACGCCGCTCGCGGTGGCCGTGCGCCTCGTGCTGCTGTCGATTCTGGTGGGCGTCGTGCTGTCCGCGATCGGCTTCGATCCCTGGAACATCATTGAGAGCGTGCGCCGCCTGTTCATCAGCATCTGGAACCTGGGCTTCGATGCGATCAACTGGGTGTGGCGCTACTTCCTGCTCGGCGCGGTGATCGTCGTGCCGATCTGGCTGATCTCGCGGGTCGTCAACGCGCCGAAACGCTGATCGCGCCATGCACCTGCGTTTCGTCGGCTGCGGCGACGCGCTCGGCTCGGGCGGCCGGTTCAACACCTGCTTCCATGTCAGCGGCGCGCGCGTCAATTTCCTGATCGACTGCGGCGCCTCCTCGCTGCTGGCGCTGAAGCGGCTCGGCATCGCCTGCGACGCGATCGACACCATCCTGATCACTCACTTTCACGGCGACCACTTTGCGGGCCTGCCATTCCTCCTGCTCGACGCGCAGTTCACCCGCCGCATCCGGCCCTTGACCATCGCCGGCCCTGCAGGGCTCGAACAGCGGCTGCACCAGGCGATGGAGGCGCTGTACGAGCACTCGTCACAGACGCAGCAGAAATTCGTGCTGAACCTCGTGACGTTGCAGCCGGAGCAGCCACGGCAGCTCGGCGACCTGCGCGTCACGCCATTCCCTGTCGTGCATGGCGCCTCCGGCGGGCCGTTCCTCGCCTACCGCATCGAGGCTGAAGGCCGCACCATTGCCTACAGCGCCGACACCGAATGGACCGAAACGCTGGTTCCGGCCGCGCGCGAGGCCGACCTGTTCATCTGCGAGGCGTATTACTACGACCGCATCGTCAAGAATCACCTCAGCCTGACGACGCTGGAGCAGCATCTGCCGCGCATCCGGCCGAAGCGGCTGATCCTGACCCATATGAGCGACGACATGCTCGCCCGCGCCGGGTCGCTCGCCTACGAGACCGCAAGCGACGGGATGACCGTCGAACTGTAATGACCGCCGCCGCTCCCGACGCGCCGTCCGCAGGACCGGCGCACCGCCCTGCCACCTCGCGCGACATCTTCGCCATCGCCGGCCCTGCGATGCTCGCCAACCTGACGACGCCGCTGCTCGGCATCGTCGCTACCGCCGCGATCGGCCGGCTCGGCAACGCGACGCTGCTCGGCGGCGTGGCGATGGCATCGGTGATCTTCGATTGCCTGTTCTGGCTGTTCGGCTTCCTGCGCATGGGCACGGTGGCGTTTACCGCGCAGGCGCTCGGCGCCGGCGAACGCGGCGAAATCCGCGCCGTGCTCGCGCGCGGCCTCTGCATTGCCGGCATCATCGGCCTGTTGCTGATCGCGCTGCAGGCGCCGCTGGCGAACACGATCCTCGGCATGATGGGCGGCAGCGAGGGCGTCACCGCCGCGGCACGGTCCTATTTCGTGATCCGCCTGTGGTCGGCGCCGCTGGTACTGGCGAACTACGTGGTGCTCGGCTGGCTGGTCGGGCAGGCCCGCGCCGGCCTCGCCTTGTGCACCCAGATCGCGATCAACGTCACCAACATGGCGGTCACCGTGCTGCTGGTGCTGATCCTCGACTATGGCATCGCCGGCGCGGCGATCGCTGCCATCGCCGGCGAGGCGGTCGGCTTCGCGCTCGGCCTGAGCATCGCCTGGCTGCTGAACGGCCGCAGGCTCGCCGTGCCGCTGCCCGACCTGCTCGACCGCGCCAAGCTGCTGCACATGATGGCGGTCAACCGCGACATCATGATCCGCACCGCCGCCCTGATCACCGCGTTCCTGTTCTTCGTCGCCCAGGGCGCACGCGCCGGCGACGTGACGCTCGCGGCGAATTCGGTGCTGAACAACTTCCTGATGATCAGCGCGTTCTTCCTCGACGGCCTCGCCAACGCCGCCGAGCAACTCTGCGGCCGCGCCTACGGGGCGCGCAACCGCACGGCTTTCTCTTCGGCGACGCGACTGGCGATCGGCTGGGGTTTTGGCTTCGCGATCGCCGTCACCCTCGTCTACGCACTCGGCGGACCGCAGCTGATCGACGTGATGACCGCCAGCGACGAGGTCCGCCGCACCGCGCGCGACTACCTCTGGCTGGTGACGCTAGCGCCGCTGCTCGGTGTTTTCGCCTTCGCCTATGACGGCGTCTTCATCGGCGCGACCTGGGCCCGCGACATGCGCAACCTGATGCTGCTGTCGCTGGTGATCTATCTCGCCGCCTGGTATCTGCTGCAACCGTTCGGCAACGCCGGGCTGTGGGGCGCGATGCTGGTGCATTACGCCGCGCGCGGCGGGCTGCAGGCGCTGCGCTATCCTGCGCTGCTGCGCGCCTCGTTCGGCGACCGCGCTAAAGCGCGATGAAATTCGGATGAATCATCCTCGCGCCCGTTGCTTAAGCATGATCTCTTCGGAAAACCGCTTCACACTTTTCCGGATCATGCTTTAGGCTTCGCCTAGACTGGCCAATCCTCGGCAGTGATCTGCGCCGCATCGGCGCCGACGATCTCCGACAGCGACTCGCGGTTGGTCCGCCGCAGCACCGACACGAGATCGTTCTTGATCTCGTCCACGAGACCCAGTCCCTTGTAGATCAGCGACGAGTAAAGCTGGATCAGGCTCGCGCCGGCGCGGATCTTCATCAGCGCCGAGCCGCCAGAATCGATGCCGCCGACACCGATCAGCGGGAACGCGCCCTCGACCCGAACATAGGTCTCCGCCAGCATCCGTGTCGACAGCTTGAACAGCGGCCGTCCCGACAGCCCGCCCTGCTCCTCGGCGCGGACGGTATCGCGCAACGAGGGCGGGCGCGACAGCGTCGTGTTGGCGACGATCATGCCGTCCACCTTACGGCGGCGCGCGACCTGCACCACGTCGTCGAGCTCGTCCAGCGACAGATCCGGAGCAATCTTCAGCAGCACCGGCGTCTCGCCGGCATTCCGCCGCACCCGCTCGCGTGCCTCGATCACCCGCGCCAAGAGATCGTCCAGCGCCGCCGCCTGCTGCAGATTGCGCAGCCCCGGCGTATTCGGCGACGAAACGTTGACGGTGAAATAGCTCGCCACCGGCGCGAACGTCTCGATCAGCTTGACGTAATCGGCTGTACGGTCGGCGGCGTCCTTGTTGGCGCCGACATTGACGCCGACGATGCCGCCATTGTGCGCCCGCCCGGCGAGCCGCCGCAGCACGATCTCGGCGCCGTCATTGTTGAAGCCCATCCGGTTGACGACGCCCTGGTCGCGCTCCAGACGGAACAGGCGTGGTCGCGGGTTACCGGACTGCGGCTTCGGCGTGACCGATCCGATCTCGACGAAGCCGAACCCAAGCCGCAGCAGCGCATCAGGCGCTTCGGCGTTCTTGTCGAACCCGGCCGCCATGCCGACCGGGTTCGGAAAGTTGAGGCCGAAAGCGCGGATCGCCAGCCGCGGACTGTCCGGCCGGCGCTGACGCGGCGGCGGCAGGAAACGCAGGCCGCGGATCGCAAGCCCGTGCGCATACTCGGCGTCGAGCTTGCGCAGGATCGGCAGCGTCAACGCATCGAAGGCACGGATCACGGGGCCAGCTCCGGAATGACATGCGACCCGTCCGCACGCTGGGTCAGGTCGACGATCGACAGCACCGCGCCGACATCGAGATCGCCATAGAGGTGCGGGAACAGGTCGCCACCGCGCGCGGGTTCCCAGCGCAGCGCAGCGCCAAGCGCATCGGCGTCCACCGCAACCAGAAATAGCCCCTGCTGGCCGGAAAAATATTTCGCGGCGGTGCCCGGCACCTGGGCGGCGGTGGAAAAATGGATATAGCCGTCGCGCTTATCGTCGGCGCTGCCGCGATAGACGCCCTGGCGTTCGGCCTCGCGCCAGGCTGACGCCGGACAAATTTTATAGATCGTGGGCACCGCTACACGTTTTGATTGTTGTTTTACTTTGCTTTCGCGCCGACCGTACCGGCGGCACGGGCCGCATTCAAGCCCGGCGGCCGATTCAGCGGGGCGGCCCACCATTTCGGTTGCAGGAATCGCCCTGTCAAGGTTATAATTCCTAATCAGGACAAAATTCACCGCCGAGGGCAGGCAGCCGACGATCCCGTCTCAATCCGTGCGCAACCATGCATGTGGCGCAAACAATCTGCGCTCAAGCACACCCAAGCAAGTGCGCATCCACGTTGGTTCGGATCCCGATCTGCCACCGCCGTCTTCTGCAACCGGAGTTCATGCCGTGCCACCCAAAGCCCGAGTGCTGACCCACGATCAGGTCTGGACCGCCATCGACCGCCTGGCCGCCCGTGCCGGCCTGTCCGCATCCGGCCTCGCCAAGCGCGCCGGCCTCGATCCCACCACCTTCAACAAGTCGAAGCGGATTACGCCGGATGGCCGCGAGCGCTGGCCGTCCACCGAATCCGTCTCCAAATCGCTCGCCGCCACCAACACCGGGATCGACACCTTCGTCGAGCTGATCGAGGGACCGGGCAAAGCGATGCGCGCGATCCCGCTGATCGGTTTCGCGGAAGCGGGCGCAGGCGGCTTTTTCGATGACGGCGGCTTTCCGGTCGGCAAGGGCTGGGACGAGGTGGCGGCGCTCGCCGTCAATGACGAGCATGCCTACGCGCTGGAGATTTCCGGCGACTCCATGAAGCCGGCCTACCGCGACGGCGACGTGATCGTCGTCTCGCCGGCGGCGACCGTGCGCAAGGGTGATCGCGTGGTGGTGAAGACCAAGGACGGCGAGGTGATGGCGAAGGAACTGCGCCGCCGCTCGACCAAATCGATCGAGCTCGCCTCGCTCAATCCCAACCACCGCGACCGGACCTTCGCCGCGAAGGACATCGAGTGGATCGCCCGCATCGTCTGGGCGAGCCAGTAAGGCGCCACACTCAAGCCGTCCCGCACCGACCATTGCAGCCGTCATTTCCGAGGCCGATATGATTTGAGGATGCGGAGTATTTATTGCCGCCGCGCTTTCATCATGGGCATAGGGATGAATTCCGGGTTCGCGTCTTCGACGCGCCCCGGAATGACGGCTGGATTTGATGGAACGCGCCTCAACCCATGCGGGGTGATCGCCGGCCTCATCCTTCGAGGCGCGGCGTTGCCGCTCCTCATCAGGATAAGGAATCGATCACGCCGCTGCGCGCTTCAGCGCCGCGTCGATCATCGCCACCGCGTTGCCGACGCCGTAGACCGCGACGAAGGAGCCGAAGCGCGGGCCCTTCTCCTGGCCGAGCAGCACCTGATAGAGCATGTTGAACCAGTCGAGCGCGACGCCCGGCCGGCCATCCTTGCCCTTCTTGGCATGATCGAGGAACGGCTCGCGGCGGCCGATCTCGTATACCACGTTCTGGATGTCCTCCGCGCTCGCATCCTGCGGCAACTGCGCCAGCGCGTTGCGCAGGTCCTGCAGCGCCGCCCGCTCGCCCTCGCTGGGCTCGCGGAACCTCTTCGACGGCAGCACGAAGTCGTGGAAATAGTTGATCGCGTAGCCGACCAGCGCATCGAGCTTCGGATGGGTCTGCGGGGTCACGCCCGGACGATAGCGGCCGATGAAGCCCCACAGCGTCTCGGCGTTCTCCGCGTTCGATGACGACACCAGCGTCAGCAGCATCTGGAACGTCACCGGCATGTCGGCCGCCGGCGGCTGGCCGGAATGGATGTGCCAGACCGGATTGGCCAGCCGCTGCTTGGTCTCCTGCCGCGGATAGGCTTCCAGGAACTGCTGGTAGTCGTCGACGTTGCGCGGGATCACGTCGAAGTACAGCCGCTTGGCCGACTTCGGCTCGCGATACATGAACAGCGACAGCGACTCCGGCGAAGCGTAGCGCAGCCACTCTTCCATCGTCAGGCCGTTGCCCTTCGACTTGGAAATCTTCTGGCCCTTGTCGTCGAGGAACAATTCGTAGTTGAAGCCTTCCGGCGGCGTGCCGCCGATCGCCGCGCAGATCTTCGCCGACAGCTTCACCGAATCGATCAGGTCCTTGCCCGCCATCTCGTAATCGACGCCGAGCGCGGCCCAGCGCATCGCCCAGTCCGGCTTCCACTGCAGCTTGCAGTGCCCGCCGGTCACCGGCAGGGTAACGCGCTCATTGGTTTCCGGATCGTCGTAGGAGATGGTGCCCGCCTTCGCGTCATGCGCCACCACCGGCACGTACAGCACGCGTCCGGTGCGCGGGCAGATCGGCAGGAACGGCGAATAGGTCGCCGCCCGCTCCTCACGCAGGCTCGGCAGCATGATCGCCATCACCTTGTCGAGCCGCGCCAGCATCGTCAGCAGCGTCGCGTCGAAACGGCCCGACTTGTAGTAGTCGGTGGCGCTGGCGAACTCGTAGTCGAAGCCGTAGGAATCGAGGAACGCGCGCAGCCGCGCGTTGTTGTGCGCGCCGAACGACGGGTAGGCGTTCGAGAACGGGTCCGGCACCGTGGTCAACGGCTTGTTGAGATGCTGCGCCAGCATCTCGCGGTTCGGCACGTTGTCCGGCACCTTGCGCAGACCGTCCATGTCGTCGGAGAAGGCGAGCAGGCGCGTCTTGATCTTGTCGTCGGTAAGCACGCGGAAGGCATGGCGCACCATGGTCGTGCGCGCGACCTCGCCGAAGGTGCCGATATGCGGCAGCCCCGACGGACCGTAGCCGGTTTCGAACAGCACCTCGTCCTTCGGCTTCCGTTTCAGCCGCGCGACGATCTTCTTCGCTTCCTCGAACGGCCAGGCGTTCGATTGTTCGGCAAAGCTGCGCAGCTCGGTCAGCGGGGGCAAGGTTGCAGTCGTCATCATGATCTCCAGACGCGACATGCTCTAGAATCTAGCATCCCGCGCGTCAAACAGGAAAGCAGCCCGTAAAACAGCCCAGAGAAACCGCCAATTGCGGTGCTTTGATAGCGGTCAGACCGGCTCGCGGCGGGCCAGCAGCCGGCTCGCCAGCAGGATCGCGAAACCGGCCACGACGAACACGGCGATCAGCGCCAGCACATTGAGCGCCACCTGGCCGTAGCCGAGCCTGCCCACGTCGAGAAACGGATAGGGATAGAAGCCGGACCAGCGGCCGCGCACCAGCACGAAAGCGAGATAGAACGCCGGATAGATCAGCCACAGCAGCGGATCGTACCAGCGCAGGCCCGCCTTGCGCATGACCCACAGCCAGACCGCCAGATACGCCAGCGGCAGTGCATAGTGCAGCAGCATGTCGGCCAGCCACTGCGCGCCGCGCGGCGCCCACAGCGACTGCAGCACGCCGAGGTAAACCAGCATCACCACCGCGATGTAGGTCGCGACCGCCGAGCGCTCGAACGGATGCACGGTCCACTCGTTGGCCTTCGTGCGCAGCGCGAGCGCGGTCAGCATCAGCGCCGCGAGGACGTTGGCGTGGATGGTGAAGTAGGAGAAGAAGCGGACGGTCGCCTCGCCGACCGACAGGCCGAGCGGGCCGGCGGCCTGCAGCAGCAGACCATATTGCAGCACCAGCGCACCCCAGGCGACGAGCGCGAGCGCCCCTGCCGTCACGCGTTCCACCGTCGTCGTCATTCCCGTCGCGATCATCGCCGATGGAAGCCCAATGTTGTTAGAACGGACTCACCGAGAAATAGCGCAGCCACAGATCGGTATACTGCCCCTTTTCCCAGACCCGGAACATGGCCCAGTTCAGGGTCTGGCGCAGGATGTCGTTGCCGCGGCGAACGGCGATGCCGACGCCTTCGCCGAAATAGCGGCTTTCGGTGAAGGGCCCGCCGCTGAACGCGCAGCAGTCGGCAGAGTCGGTGCCGTTGATCCAGAACGAGAGCGCGATCGCATCGCCGAAGATGAAGTCGACATCGCCCCGACGCAGCGCCTGACGCAGTTCGTCATCATTCGGGAAGCTGACGATCTGCGCATCGGTGAACAGCGCCTTGAGATAGGCCTCGTGCGAGGAGCCGCCGATCACGCCGACCTTCTTCGCCTCCAGATATTCGGGACGAATCTCGGCCAGCACCGCATCCTTGCGTGCCACGAACCGTGCCGGCGTGCGGTAATACGGGTCGGTGAAATCGACGCGCTGGCGGATCTGCGGCGTCGGCGCCAGCGAAGCGATCGCCGCATCGCCCCGATTGGCGGCGAGCGAATCCAGCAGCGTCTCGAACCGGCGCATCTGGATGGTGCAGGTCACCTTGATTTCCGCGCACAGCAGGCGGGCGAAGTCGACGTTGAATCCGGCCGGGTTGCCGTCCGGCCCGGTGAAATTGAACGGCGGATAATCGGTCTCGGTCAGAAAGCGGATCACCGTTATGCGCGACAGGTCCGGCCGCTCCGGCCGGCGGCGCGGATCCCAGAAACCGGGAACGGCCTGGGTCGTGGTGGCCTGCGCCGGCGGGACCGCGACACCGGGGGTCAGCGGCCGCTCTTCGGCGCCCGAAGGAGGCTGAACCTGGCTTTCGGACCCGGCCGATGCCGGCGGAACCTGGTTCGGCTGGGCTTGAACTGGCGGGGTCTGGGGCGACGGAGGCTGCCCCGGTCGGGCTTGGGCAGGCGCTGCCGGCGGGACAGTCTGGGCCAGAGCGGGCGTCCAGAACCCGGCGAGCAAAAGCCCTGCCGCGAGGACAAGCTTTACCAAAATACCTTCAATGCGGAGCGCCGCCATGCCACCGTGCTGCCCGGACTGTCACGAATGCGAGGCTTATAGCTGCTTCAGTCCGGCGCTCAGAGATATTTCTTCAGGTCCGCCGCGGCCTCTTCCGGCTGCCGCTTGATGTTGAACGGCGCGACGAACCGGCCCTCGCGATCCATCAGGTAGATCAACGCGGTATGGTCCATGGTGTAGTCGCCATCCTTCAGCGGCACCTTCTTGGCGTAGACGCGATAGGCGGTGATGATCTTGGCGACCTGATCGGGCGAGCCGGTCAGCCCCTTCAGGTTGGGATCGAAACTGCCGAGGTAGGACTTCATCACCTCCGGCGTGTCGCGCTCCGGGTCCACCGAGACGAAGTAGGCATTGATGCGGCTCGCGTCGCCGCCCATCGCCCGCAGGATCTCCGACATCTCGAACAGCGCCGTCGGACACACGTCCGGACAGTGCGTAAAGCCGAAGAAGATGATGGTCGGCTTGCCCTGCAGGTTCTTCTCGGTGACCGCCTGACCGGATTGATCGACCAGTTGGAACGGCCCGCCGATCGAGGAGGCGGCGGTGACGCTGCGCGGGCCACCCATCAGCCAGAGCGTGAGCGCGAGCCCGACGGCGAGGCTTGCCGCGAAGGCGGCGATGATGATCAGCGGGCGAAGCAGGCGGTCGGTCATGGGAGTATCCGGTTAGCGCGATCCCGGACGCCATGCGACAGGCAGGAACCGGGCGGGAACGATCATGCGCGAATGATCCAAGTCAAATGTTCGGGCTCAGAGGTTCACGTCAGAAGCATGCGGCGATCCCAGCGGCGATGGTCTCGAAGAACACCGCGGTCCCATAATGGACCCAGAGCGCCAGCGCCCCGGCAAGGAACAGCAGCGCGACCGCCACGGCGGTCACCAGCGCAACCGGCAGCCGCTGGAGCGCTGGCAACGCCTCTGGGGGCGACGATGGCTCAACTGTCCGCACGTGTTTGCTCCAACGACCGGAAACGGAAGCTGAACGGTGCCGGACACGCTTGACAGCGCGATCGGGCATCCTGCCGCTCAGCTCTTGCCTCTCAAATAGGCCCCGCGCGGAGGCCGGGCAAGCGGACAAGGCGTCCTAGCGCGCAATGAACCTCGCGGCATGCGGATTGCGGCAGGTCCAGATCACCACCGATCGTGCGGGAAAACCGCGCCTGCGTCACGCCGAAGTGACCTTTCCGATCCTACGGCGCTCGCAAAACCGTGATTGAAAACTGCAACCGCGATAGCGCGCGGCCCGCGCGTTCGATCCGCCGGCACTCAATCGACGCCGGTCAGTTGCCGCGCGCGGAGGCCTGGGCGTCGAGATAGCAGGGCCGGTACATGCTGGTGAGCTGGCGTCCGGACAGGAAGATCATGCGCGTCTTCAGCCCGCCCTTCTGGTTGATCCAGCGGCGGATATTCGGCGGATACATCGAATACAGCATCCGCGTCGCCTCGGGGTTGGTGATCGCCTGGCCGCGGGCACCGAAATCCCACGCGGCATGGAAGCCAAGATTGGCGCGGGACGTCACGCAGATGCGATCAGGGGAGACTGCGCCAAGGACGATCGTGCAGGCCGACGCGCACAACCCGTCGATCACCACCATCTCGTTGGAATTCTTCAGGCTCTGATAGCGATCGATGTAGGTGCCGATCCGGCCGCCACGATCATCGGCGATGCGGACCACCGCGTGACTCGAGGCAACACCTGCCAGAAGGAGAACCGCCGCGAGCAACCCGGTTACGATCTTCATAGCCTGCCCTAGTGCCTCGATCAGATGATGCGATGCGAATTCGAGGCGCATCCAAACTTCTTGCGAGTCACGGCCTTTGTCCAGATCGTGACGATCGCTCAAACGAGATTCAAATCCAGTGTTGCGAAGAAGATGCACTTTCCTCGCGATGATCCCAAATTGACACGGCGACCATACGGCGACGTGTGACTCGGCTCATGGTTCTCTCCTTCACATCGCGCCTTGACCCTGTTCCCCAGACAGCGCTTCAATTGCGGCGCGGTTGGGGGAACGACCATGGCATACGATGCCGACGTGATCGTCGTGGGTGCAGGACTCGCAGGGCTCGTCGCGGCGACGGAGATCGCCGACGCTGGCAAGCGGGTGATCATTGTTGATCAGGAAGGAGAGCAGAATCTGGGCGGCCAGGCTTTCTGGTCGTTCGGCGGCCTGTTCCTTGTGGATACTCCCGAACAACGTCGGCTCGGCATCAAGGATTCTTACGATCTAGCTCTGCAGGATTGGCATGGCGCAGCGGGGTTCGACCGCGCCGACGATCATTGGCCGCGAAGATGGGCCGACGCCTACGTTGCGTTCGCCGCCGGCGAGAAGCGCGGCTGGCTGCGGGCCATGGGCCATCGCATCTTTCCGGTGGTCGGCTGGGCGGAACGCGGCGGCACCGACGCGATGGGCCACGGCAACTCGGTTCCGCGCTTTCATGTGAGCTGGGGAACCGGCCCCGGCGTGGTCGAGCCGTTCGAACGGCGCGCGCGCGAAGCTGAGGCGAAAGGCTTGCTCACGTTCAAGTTCCGGCACCGCGCCGATGCGCTGACCGTCACCGGCGGCCATATCGACGGCGTGTCCGGCGCGATCCTCGAGCCGTCGTCGGAGCCGCGCGGCGTCAGTTCCTCACGCGACGCCGCCGGCGCGTTCGCCTTGCGGGCGCAGGCGGTGATCGTGGCGAGCGGCGGCATCGGCGGCAACCACGATCTCGTCCGGCAGAACTGGCCGAAGCGGCTCGGCACGCCGCCGACGCGGATGGTGACCGGCGTGCCCGCCCATGTGGACGGCCGCATGCTCGGCATCAGCGAGGCAGCCGGCGCGCGGCTGATCAACCGCGATCGCATGTGGCATTATGTCGAAGGCCTGCAGAACTGGAATCCGATCTGGCCCGGCCACGGCATCCGCATCCTGCCCGGGCCCTCATCCATGTGGTTCGACGCGACCGGCAAGCGCCTGCCCGCGCCGCTCTATCCCGGCTACGACACGCTCGGCCAGCTCCAGCACATCATGGCGACCGGCTATGACTACTCCTGGTTCGTGCTGACCCAGAGCATCATCAAGAAGGAGTTCGCTCTGTCCGGCTCCGAACAGAACCCGGACCTGACCTCGAAGAGCTGGCGCATGACTGCGCGCCGCGCCACCAACAAGGGCGCGCCGGCTCCGGTGGAGGCGTTCAAGACCAAGGGCGCCGACTTCATCGTCCGCGACCGGCTCGACGATCTGGTCGATGCCATGAATGCCCTCGTCGGCAGTGACCTGCTGAGGCTCGACGCCATCAAGGCGCAGATCGAGGCACGCGACCGGGAGATCGACAACCCTTACGTCAAGGACGCGCAGGTGATGGGCATCCACAACGCCCGGCGCTACATCGGCGACCGGCTGATCCGCACCGCGCGGCCGCACAAGATCCTCGATCCGGCGCACGGCCCGCTGATCGCCGTGCGGCTGAACATTCTCACCCGCAAGACGCTCGGCGGGCTGGAGACCGACCTCGACGGCCGCGTGTTCGGCAGCACCGGCGAGATCATGCCGGGCCTCTATGCGGCGGGCGAAGCCGCCGGCTTCGGCGGTGGCGGCATGCATGGCTATCGCTCGCTGGAGGGCACGTTCCTCGGCGGCTGCCTGTTTTCCGGCCGCAACGCCGGCCGCGCCGCGGCGAACGCCGTCGCGTGATCCGCCGCGGCGGGTTTCGTTTCCATTACCTCGCACGTAATCGATTTCGCGCGCGCGTCCGCCGATAGTCGCCGGCACCGGAAACACCCCGGCCACTCTGGAAGGACACTGTGATGACCGACGCCAAGATTGATGCGAAAACCATCGCCGACCGCTACATCGCCCTCTGGAACGAACGTGACGCCGGCAAGCGCAAGCAGCTCCTGAGCGAGACCTGGCTTGCCGACGCCACCTACACCGATCCGCTCGCCGCCGTGCGCGGGGCCGACGAGATCAACGCGCTGATCGGCGGCGTGCAGCAGCGCTTCCCCGATTTCACCTTCGCCCTGATCGGCAAGGTGGACGGCTTCGGCGACAACGTCCGCTTCTCCTGGGGCCTCGGCCCGAAGGGCGCCGATGCGCCGGTGAAGGGCACCGACTTCGCGCGCATCGAGAACGGCAAGATCCGGAGCATCACTGGCTTCCTCGATCAGGTGCCGCAGGCGGCGTGAGCCGTCTGGCTGGCGTCGCGTCTTCATCCTGAGGGAGCCACGCACCGGGCGGCGTCTCGAAAAGATGAGACCCGCAAACTCTAAAGCGCGATGAGATTTGGATGAATCCTCCTCGCGCTTTAGCTCATTGTCTAAGCACGATCTTTCGGAGAACCGCTTCACACTTTTCCGGATCATGCTTTAGCCCGCAGACCGGCCTCATGGTTCGAGACGCGGCGGTTGTTTGAGCATGATCCCGTCCGAAAACCGCACCGCACTTTTCGGGGATCATGCTTGCGCGGCTCGTCACCATGAGGCGCCGGGCGGAGCTTCCAGCCGAGCAAGCTTTACGGAACAGCCCGCTTTTACGGAAACAGCCCGCGAGTGTTCTTGGCGGCGCGGACACGCTCGACGCCGATCGCCATCGCCGCGGTGCGGTTATAGACGCCGTCCTTCTTGGCGCGCGCGGCCATCTCGCTGAAGGCACGATTGAGGATCTGATACTGCCGCCGCATCACCTCCTCCTCATCCCAGAAAAACTGCTGCAGGTCCTGCACCCATTCGAAGTAGCTGACGACCACGCCGCCCGCATTGCAGATGATATCCGGAATGACGACGATCTCATTGGCGCGCCGTTGCAGCACCAGATCGGCCTCCGGCGTGGTTGGTCCGTTGGCGCCCTCGGCGAGCACGCGGCAGCGCAGGCTGTTCGCCACCGTCGCATCGATGACCCGCTCGACCGCGGCGGGCACCAGCACGTCGCAGGGCATCGTCAGGATGTCCTTCGGATCGCAGGCGAGTTCGTTTGAGTAACCGGCGAGACTGCCGTGCTTGCCCACATGGGCGATCAGCGCCGGGATATCGAGCCCCTCCTTGCGGCACAGCGCGCCGGTGTGGTCGCTGACCGCGATCACCTTGACGCCGATGGCGTGCAGCTCGGACGCAGCCACCGAGCCGACATTGCCGAACCCCTGCACCACCGCCGTCGCTCCGCTCGGCTCGATCGCCAGGTCCCTCATCACCCGGTGCGCGAGATGGGCGACGCCGCGGCCGGTCGCCTCGCGGCGGCCGAGCGTGCCGCCGGCGCTGACCGGTTTGCCGGTGACGATCTCAGTGACGGTGCGGCCCTGATACATCGAATAGGTGTCCATGAACCACGCCATCACCTGCTCGTCGGTGCCCATGTCCGGCGCCATCACGTCGGTATGCGGGCCGACGAACGGGATCATCTCCTGCATGTAACGACGGGAAAGACCCTCGAGCTCATGCTTCGACAGCGCGTGCGGATCGACGCACACGCCACCCTTGGCGCCGCCATAAGGCAGGTTCATCACCGCGCATTTCCAGCTCATCCAGACCGCCAGCGCCGCCACCTCGCCGATATCGACACTGGCCGCGAACCGCGTGCCGCCCTTGGTCGGCCCGAGGGTGAGGTGATGCTGGACGCGATAGCCTTCGAACACCGCGAGCGTACCGTCGTCGCGATGGATCGGGCAAGAGATCGTGACCGAGCGCTTCGGCAGCAGCAGCCGGTCGCGCTGGTCCAGCGGAATCGCAAGGTGATCGGCGATGACGTTGAACTGTTGCGCCGCCATCTCGAACACCGGGCCACTGTAGATCGTCATCGCGTCGCTCCTTCCAGCATCAACGCTCAAGGAAACGGCATGGCCGGCGTCGCCGGCCGGCCGCGCGGAAACGTCGCGGCATCATAGCCGCACCCGTTCCGCGTGCCAGTATGAACCCGTCCTGCGAGCTTGCGTTTGACGATTGAGTGAAGACGCCCGCCGATTGATTTCGACGCGACCGTCTCTAAAGTGGCTGGCGACGCGGGGGACAACACCGCGCGACCAACGAAAAGCAACCAACGAGAACAACACGAGAGGAATGCCCGTGAAGCTTGCAGGCCTATTTGGCGCGGCCGTCGCCGCACTCGGATTCATCGTCGCCGCGACGCCAGCGCGTGCGCAGCAGGACTATCCGAACCGGCCGATCCTCTGGATCGTGCCGTTCTCGCCCGGCGGCGTCACCGACAACGCCGCGCGCTTCCTGGCGAAGCCGCTCGGCGATAGGCTCGGCCAGACCGTCATCGTCGAGAACAAACCAGGCGCCGGCGGTATCGTCGGTTCTGAATTCGTCGCAAACGCCAAGCCTGACGGATACACGTTCCTGTACGCATCGTCCGGGCCGATGGTGACGATTCCGGCGACCCGCAAGTCGATGTCGTATGATCCGCTGGCCTTCACCCCGCTCTATGGCATGTCTGCCTCCTCCAGCGTGCTGGTGGTGGCCGCCAACAAACCATACAAGACGTTTGCCGAGTTCGTCGCATACGCGAAGAAGAATCCGGGGAAAATCAACTTTGCCTCGATCGGCACTGCGGCTGCGCAGCATCTCGCCGGCGAGCTGTTCGCAATGGCCACCGGCATCGAGGCCGTGCATATCCCCTACAAGGGTTCGCCGATGGCGCTCACCGACGTCGCCGCCGGCACAGTCGATTTCATGTGGGATTTCCCCGTGGTCGTGAAGCCGCTGATCGACGCCGGTCAGTTGCGACCGCTTGCCGTCAACAGCGACCGGCGGCTGCCCGGCCTGCCTGACGTGCCGTCGGTGGTCGAGCTCGGCTATCCCCAGGCGGTGTTCAGCTCGTGGTCGACGGTGGTGATGCCGAAGGGCGTGCCGAAGGACATCACCGACAAGTTCATCAAGGCGTTCGGCGAGACGATGGCTGACCCCGCCACCGCGGCCTATTTCGAGCAGACCGGCGGACAGATGCTGCCGCCGCTGCCCGGCGAGAAACTGACCGAATTCCTCAAGAGCGAGACGACCAAGATGAAGGCAATCATCGAGAAGGCGAAAATTCCGGTGGAGTGACGCCTTCGTCCTTCCGCGCGGTGCCTGTCGAATGATCGGCATGCACCGCGTGACGGATGCCCGCAGGCAAAGGGCCTGCGCATGCCACCGTGACAGCGTGACACGGCAGCATCGTCGCTTCGGCATATGCGCCGTTGGTCACTGTCGGTCCTGACGCTCTCACCGCCAGCGCGCCTTGACGGTGTCGGCGATCAGCGCGAGCCAGCTCCGGGCCTGGGTGAAGATCAGGAAGCCGTCGTGCACACGTTGCTGCGCGCTCTGGCCGAACATCTCACGCTTCCACAGGTCGGCGAGCAGATCATCGAGCGCAGCCGCGATCTCGCGCGGATCCTCCGGGTTCGCCACTAGACGTCCATCCAGGTCAGGGCGGATTTGCTGCCGGAGCCCCGCCGCCTGCGACCCCAAGACGGCGGCGCGCTTCCACATCGCCTCGGTCGCGGTCAGCCCGAACCCTTCCCGCAAGGAGTTCTGTGCCACGATGTCCGAGCACCGCTGCAGCGCATTGACGAGCAGCGCGTTGTGCTTCTCCGAATTCATCGGCAGCACGACGATCGCCACATCGGCCTGCAGCTCCGGCGCCAAGCCGGCATAGGCATTGCCGAGCTCCGCCAGCACCTCCTTGCCTTCCGGATCGTCTTCGATCGATCCCGGATCGGGCCCCGCCAGAACCAGCCGCGCCAATTGCAGCGACCGCCGGTGCCGTTCGTCGAGACCCGTTCGGCTGCCCAGCTCGCGCTTGAGCATGACGAAGCCCTGCATCAGCGGCAGGAAGCCCTTCAGCCGATCCCAGCGTGAAATCTGCGTTACGATCGGCCGATGCAGAAGCCCGATGTCCTCGGGGGCGGTGGCGGGGGCCCATGTCGCATCGCGCTGGAGCCGTTTTGCCTGATGGGGGAATGGCGGCGTCAGCATCGGGCCGGGCGCGCGGATCAGCGCACCGTTGGCGAGGATCCCGACCAGCTTGTGGACCGACAGCTCCCGGTTCTTATGGCTCAGCGGGTCGATGGCAGGATGAATGATTGCCGCCCGGCCGGCGAGGCAGCTCGGAATGTATTCCGGAGCCGTGAACACCGCATGGTCGTAAACCGATGCAGCCTCCTCGAGAAATGCCCAGGCGGCGCGGGTTTCCGGCGTTTCCCGATCAAGGCCGATGTGGCAGCGCCAGATCGCGGCGATGTCCATTCGTTCTCTCAGGATAGCACCCGCTCCGAGCGGCTGCGGATCGTGGATGACCAGAACGTCCCCCGGCGAAAGATGGCGCGCAACCATCTCTGCCGTCTCGCGGCTCACCCGGTCATACAGATCACGCTCGGCCTGGCCGAGGTTCGGATCGCCCTCACCATGGATCAGGTTGTGAAGCCGCTTGGTCAGCCGAAAGAACGCCGGGTCATCCGCCTCCATCACGAGCCAGTTGGCATCGACGCCGAGGTCCCGCAGCAATGCCAGGAGCGGCGGCAGAAGCTCGGCCACGCCGCCGCCATGGCGGGTGCTGTTGACCATCCATACCCGGCGTCCCGCGAGCGCCGGCAGCAGACTTCTCGCCTCATGACGCAGGTCACGGACCGCCGTGCTGAGATGTGCGATGCGCTCGTAATCGTCGAGGGAAACATGATGCCGCGGTTCGACCAGATGCGCCATGAGAAAACTCCACCTCCTCCTCTCGGCTGCGCGAAATCTCCCACCCGCCTCATACGATCGCGTGGTCCCATCCGCCGTAGCGGGCATCGCTGCGCGGGCCGCGCGGCAGGCTCAGCCCGACCAGCAGAAGACCGATCAGGATGTTGGCGACCATAGCCGTGGCCGTTCCGCCGCCGAACATGAAGGGCGAGAGAGCAATCCAGGCGCCGAGCCCGACATTCAGAAAGCGTACGGCTCGCGCGACCTCCGCCATCGCGGTGATAGCGACGAGGATCACGAGACAGCCCGTCACATGATCGCTGAAATAGAGCGGCGCGTTGGTGCCAAAGAGCAGCGGCGTGGTCATCAGCAGGATGCCGATCAGCGTGCTCGCCACGAGCGTCCAGGGGAAATTCACCCCGCCGGTGACGAAATCCCGGAACACCGCAGACAGCGGCCTGTCGAGATCGGGCGTCGGCGTCTGATCCTCGGTCAGAGCCGGGCCGCCGCGCCAAAACGTGCGCCAGAACGGCTCGCCCGCCTGCTTCGCGCGCCAGAGATACTGGCAGCTCGCCAGCACCTCATCGACGGAATAGGGAATGAGCACCACCGTCACCGCCGCCTGCAGCAGACAGAACAGGCATAGCGCGCCGATCAATGGCGGCTGAATGATGATGAAGCTGACGCTCACCACGCCGAGCGGGACGATCAACAGGCCGAACAGCAGCACCATCCAAGGCATGGTCCGCCAGCGGCGCCGGTCGCCAATCGCGCCGGCAAGAATGTCCAGCGCATAGGCGAAGGCGTCGAAGCCGGCATCCGCGATGGGGAAGCCTTTCGACACCCAGGAGGTGACCACCGCTTCGCTGCCGTTTGCAACCGACGCGCCGCCGGCGCCGAACACCGGATCCCACAGACCGTCGATATGGCCGAGCTGATACGCCGCGAGATAGCGTGAAACGAACAGACCGACGAAAGCCAGCGCGATGATGTGGAGACGCTGGCTGAATGTGGAGGGCGAATAGCTCCAACCGAGCGGCCGGTCGTCGTCAGCGGCCAGCGCGCGCCGGCTGATGCCGGGCGTCGGCGGGACCATCACCGCGAAGACCACGATCAGCATGCCGGCCAGCGTGTCGGTCGCATAGGCTCCGGCGCTCGTGGTCCAGAACACAAGCGGCGCAAGCATCACCCACAAACCTACGCACGCCGTAAGCCATTGCAGCCCGCGCCAGGCCCGGCACATGCCGAGCAATGCCAGCGATACGACAAGCAAACCGGACAGAACCTCGCTGATGCCGAGCCGCGCATCGCGCATTCCCGGCTCTGCGATCTCGTGGCCCAGCGCCGGCGGCGCCGGCGCCGCGGCTGGATCGAACAGACCGAGTGTGAACGGCGACGCAACGAGCCATAACCCGATCGCGGCATTGGTCAGCGGCGCCCAGCGGGTGCCGGCGCGGTGCTGTTCGGTCTCCGTTTCGACCTCTGCCTCGGACCGCTCGAGCGGCCGGCGCAGACGCTCGGCGGCCTGGGCGATTTCAGGCGGCGAGGCGGCGACTGCGGCAGGCTCCAGCTTGTTGGTCTCGTACCAGTCGGTCGGGTCGGCCTTGAGCCGGCGGATCATCTCCGGCAGTGTGGCGGTCAGGCTGTGACGCGGCTGCCAATCGAGCAGCGCCTTGGCGCGCGTGACGTCGATCTCGTAGTGATCGTCGGCATTCTCCACCATCCAGGCCTTGACGTCCGTGTCCTGGTCCAGGACCTGCTCTTGCATCCAGGCGCCGAGCTTCGTCACCTCCTTGGGCAGAGCGAAGGTCCGCCAGTCCTGACCATGTACGAATTGACCAATCCGTTGCTGCATCTCGGCATAGGTCGGCGTCTCCTCCTCGCCGACCAGCAGCACGGTTTCATCAGGAAGATCGGTGCGCCGGTCGACCACGCGTGTCACGGCATCGACGAGGTCATCGCGGTGGAGATAAGGCTGGCCGGTGTCGATGTCGCCCGTGAACAGATACGCCGTAGGCCGTCGTTCGAAGATGCGGGCGATCTGCTGGCCGATGAAGGCCGCGCGGCAGTTCTCGTCATAGACGCCCGCCAGTCTCAGGATTGCGACTTTGATATCGCCATGCTGCTGCAGGATCAGCTTTTCGGTCTCCGCCTTCGAGCGTGGATAGGCCCAGGCGGGTGCGAGCGGCGCATCCTCGTCGATTGTCGCGCCTTTGGCGGGGCTGGGGGCATGCACCAGCAGCGTGCTGGAGAAGACGAACTGCTCCGTGTCCATGCGCTGGAGTGCCGCCAACAACCGGCGCGTTCCCTCCACCGTTACGGCGTCGTATTTCGGATTGTCCTTTCCGGTCGTGTCGTAATAGGCCGCGAGATGGATGACCGATGCGATCCGGCTGCCGACGCGAATCCGGACCTCATTCAGGGCTTCTGCAACGCGCGCGTCGGACGTGAGATCGATCGCAATCGTCTCAAGGCCCGGCATCGGCTGCTTCGGCCCGGCGACATCGAGTCCGATCACCCGATAGCGCGGCATCAGGGCGCTGGCGATCGCCTGACCAAGGAAACCGCTGCTGCCGGTGATGAGAACGGTTGGACGCTCCGCTCCTGTCATTCGGATACCCTTCCGATTTGCCTGATACCGGGGCAGGATCACCGCCGACTTAAAGCGCGATGAGAGGGGGATGAAACCCTCTCGCGCTCTCGCTCATTGGCTAAGCATGATCTTTTCGGAAAACCGCTTCACACTTTTCCGGATCATGCTTAGCCACGGCGCGCGCGAGCATGACGTGCGCGGGTTCGCGCGGCCTTTTGCGCCGCCTGCTTCCTCCCCGCAGCGCCCTTTGTCCGGACGGCCTTCCGTGCCGCGGCAGAGCGGCCGGCGGCGCCTTTCGTCCGCGCCGCCTTTTTCGCGGCGGCAGAGCGCGCCCTGGCGCTGCGACGCGACGCCGCGCGTTTGGTCTGCTGCGAGAGCGCCTTGCGGGACGCCGTCGTCTTCGGCTCGTGCGCGAGCACATCGGCGACGGCCTTGGCGACCTTCGGCTGGTGCTTCGGTCTGCGCTCGCCCTGACCCACCTCATAGGCATATTTGGCGCTCTTGCGGGTGCTCTCCTTGACCCGGCCCCGCTTCGGCGGAGGCAAATCGACCCCCGCACGCCGCGCCTCTGAAAGACCGATGGCGATCGCCTGCTTGGTCGAACGCGCACCGCGCTTGCCACGGCGCACCTTCTCGATCTCCTCATGCACGAATTCGCCAGCCTGGGTGCTCGGCGACTTCCCTTCGCGTTTATCCTTCCGCGCCCTCGCAATGGTCTTCTTGTCCGGCATCACCTTCTCCTCGCTGGATGGGACAGCCGTTCGGGCAGCGATCCGCTGCCTTCGCAAAAGCGCTAACGCGGCAATGACCTGAATGATCCAAGCCTGTTTGATTCAAGCCTGGGCCAAGTTTGGTTGATCCAAGTCTGATTGAGTCTGACCCAGACCTGACACACATCCTGGAACAGTGTGCCAGACGCGCTGGAACGGGCGGGTCTGCGAACGCACCAGACGTGATCGGCAGGGCGCGGCACCTCGCCGCAATCCCGCCGATGCCGTCTAATTTCGCGGGACTGAGATGAACGCCATCCGGCGACCGCACGAACCTGTTCGGTTGCGCCCCCTCACGACAGCTTTCCTGTCAGCCTGCCATGAAAGGCGAGGCTGTGCGGATCGAGCCCGATGATCGAGACCACGTGTCCGCGTTCCTTGTACTTCGTCTCGATCGAGTCCAGTGCCGCCACGGTCGACGCATCCCACACTTGCGACTGACTGAGATCGACAACGACTGTCTTCGGATCGGCAGCATAGAGGAACCGATCGACCAGATCGTTGCTGCTGCCGAAAAACAGAGGCCCGCGGACGGAATACTGAACCGATGAGCCATCGGCACTCACCGCACGATCAACCTTGATCACGTGAGCGACACGGCGCGCGAACAGCACCATGGCAAGCAGGACACCCGCGACGATCCCCAACGCGAGATTGCCCGACATCACTGTGACCGCAACGGTCGCCAGCATGACCAGGGTCTCCGAGCGCGGCATGCGCTTGAGCGTATCCGGCCGCACGCTGTGCCAGTTCACCGTCGTCAGCGCCACGATCATCATCACCGCAGCCAAGGCGACGAGCGGAATCTGCGCCATCAGATTGCTGAGCACAGTGACGAGAATCAAGAGCACAACTGCCGCAACCGCCGTGGATACGCGCGTCCGCCCTTGTCCGATCTTCACATTGGCGATGGTTTGTCCAATCATCGCGCAGCCGGCCACTCCGCCATAGAAGGACGCACAGATGTTCGCGACGCCGAGGGCCCAGGACTCTTTACCTTTATGCGAGCGCGTATCGGTGATTTCGTCCACGAGCTTGGCGGTGAGCAGGGTCTCGAGCAAACCGACGAACGCGACGCTGAGCGCCGTCGGCCAGATGATCTGAAGAGTCTCGTAGTTGAACGGTACCGTCCATGCATTGGGGCCCGGCAGGCCGGGCGTCATGCTCCCCTCGCCTCCGACGTTGGGAACCGAAAGATGACCCGCGATCACGATCGCGGTTACAGCCACGATCGCCACAAGGGGCGCAGGAATGGCTGTGGTGATCCGGGGAAACACCAGGACCATCGCGATGGTGAGGGCGAAGAGCGGATAGACCACCCAGGGGACGTTCACGAGATGCGGGACCTGGGCCCAGAAAATCAGAATGCCGAGCGCGTTCACGAAGCCGATCATCACCGAACGCGGAATGAACCTCGCCAGCCGGGCGAGACCCAGCACGCCGAACATGACCTGAATGACGCCCGCGAAAAGGATCGTCGGCAGGATGTATCCAGCCCCATGGGCTTTCACCATCGGTCCGACCACGAGCGCGATCGATCCCGCCGCAGCGGTGACCATGGCCGGCCGTCCGCCGATCACCGACATGACGAAACAGAGAACGATCGATGAGATGAGCGCCGTCTTCGGATCGACTCCGGTGATGAACGAGAAGGAAATGACCTCCGGAATCAACGCCAGCGCCGTGACGACCCCCGCGAGCGTTTCCCGCACCAGCAGATGCGGCGATTGAAGTACATGAATCGGAGACGGCGTATCTTCGTGGCCAAGCTGAGCAGGTGTGGTTCGAACGGCGGACGACAGGGTCATTTCTCTTCACTCATGCGAGCAGCCGATCAAACAGGACCGCTCAATGCTTCACGGCCGCGGTCAGGGCCTGACGATGCAACGAAAGCCGATATGACAGGTGGACGTGTCGACCGCCTCACCCTGACGAGCGGCCGGCCGATATCTCAGGCAGTAGTTGGGCGCGCACAGAAACGAACCGCCCTTCACCACGCGACGGGCGCTGTCACCGGCAGGCGCCGGTTGGCAACACGATTGCGCAGGTGCCGCTGACGATGCCGCATAAAGACTCGCCGTCCATTCCCAGACGTNCCCCGCCATGTCGTACAGGCCATACGCATTGGGCGGGAATGCGCCGACCGGCGATGTCCGCTCGTAACCGTCTTCCTTGAGATTCTCCCACGGAAAGCGGCCTTGCCAGGTGTTGGCCATGTGCAATCCGTTGGGACTGGCCGCATCGCCCCAGCAGTAAGCCGCCCCGTCGAGACCGCCGCGCGCGGCAAACTCCCACTCGGCCTCGGTCGGCAGCGCCTTACCGGCCCAATCCGCATAGGCGACGGCATCCTCGTAGGCGATGTGTACGACAGGATGGATTTCGCGCCCGAGAATCGTGCTTGCGGGTCCCTCCGGATGGCACCAGTCGGCGCCTGGGAGATATTCCCACCAGGCGCGATTGTCTCTGAGACTGACGGGACGGTCCGGCATGCGAAAAACCAGCGACCCCGGCACGAGCAGAGCCGGATCGGCGTCGGGATACAGCGTAGGATCAGGTTTTCGCTCAGCGAGCGTAACGTAGCCCGTCTCGCGAACAAACGCCGCAAACTGCTCATTCGTCACCGGATGAGGATCGATCCAGAAGCCCTCGACTGTCTCCGGCCGGACCGGCCGTTCCTCACGATAGAAACTGTTCGACCCCATCAGGAAAGTGCCGCCGGGGATCCAGACCATGGCTCCCCGATCGACGATGCCGCTGAGGCGCTGTGCCCGGCTCAACGGGCTCGTGACGTTCGAGAGAACGGTCTGATGACAGCAGGTGTCAGACATGTCAGCGCCTCTGGCTGGGCTTGCTAGGAAGCGCGCCGCTGCTTCGGAACGAAATCGAGCGGCGACCCCGGCGGGATCAGCTCCTCGACTTTCGTGCTGTCATCGAACGCTTTCACGACACGATGCGCGTGCTGCATCACCCACCAGCGCACGTAACGCTGGTTCACCGCTTCCCGCTCCTTGGGATCTTCCTGAAGATGGGTGATGCGTGCGAACCCGAGCGGCAGCTCCGGATCATGGAAGTGCTGCTGACGCTTGAAGTTGATCTTGAAGTCCTTCCACTTCACCGCATGAAGCTCGTCCTTCAGCCAGACAATGCAGGACTCGCGATTGGAAGCTTCCTGCTGGCCCAAGAAGAACGCCGACTGATCGACGCCATCGATCAGGCGATCGCGCGGGATTTCACAACCGGCGAACGATACGAGCGTGGTGAACATGTCCGTGACATGCACCATCTCGTTGCTTTCCGTGCCCGGCTTGATGTGGCCCGGCCAACGGATCAGCAGCGGGGTGCGGATACCGCCTTCCGCCGAGCTGAAATACGATCCGTCGAAGAAGCCGCCCGTACCGCGGCCAGCGAGATGATCCTCCGCCCCGTTGTCGCCGCACATCACGACGATCGTGTTGTCGCGCACGCCGAGTTCATCGAGCTTGTCGAGCAGAACGCCGAAATCATGATCGAGCATGAGGAGGCAGTCGCCCCAATCGCCGTTCGTGCTCTTGCCGACGAATTCGTCGCGCGGGCTCATCGGGAAGTGCATCAGCGAGTGATTGAAGTAGCAGTAGAACGGCTTCTCCTCCTTGACCGCCCTTTCCATGAACTTGATCGCACGCTTCTGGTATTCGAGGTCGCAGGTCTTCTTCGTCTCCATGGTGAGCTGCTGACCTTCGACCGGCCACGCGCCCTTGCCCTTGACGCCCTCATGCATGAACGAATAGCCATCACGCTCCGGTACATAATGCGGGTCCTCGAGCCACATGCATTCGTCGTAGGTGCGCAAGGGGCCGTACCATTCGTCGAAGCCGTGATCGGTGGGGAAGCGGCCGTCCTCCGCACCGATGTGCCATTTGCCATAGATCGCCGTCGTATAGCCGGCCTCGGAGAGGATCGATGCGATCGTGCGCTCCCAGCTGACGATGCCGCCGCCATTGCCGCCCAAGGCAATGGTATGATTGCCGGAGCGGATCGGAAAACGTCCAGTCATCAGAGCCGAACGTGTCGGCGTGCACTGCGGCTCGACGACATAATGTGTGAGCTTTGCGCCTTCCTTCGCGAAAGCATCCATCCGCTTGGTGTCCGCACCGCGGAGAATGCCGCCGCCGTAGCAGCCCAGCTCGCCCATGCCGAGATTGTCGACATGGAAGAACAGGATATTGGGTTTCTTAGCCATAGATTGTCCTTCCTGACGACGCGCGGTCGCGTCGTCGATTGTAGGTGTCCGGCTCCATGCCGGCGCTCGTACGTCAGCTGTGTCAGAAAATCTGACCGACTCCTTTAGGTCCCACCTCCATTCCGAAGCCTGTGAGGCCTCGCGTTTTTATTTCCGGCCCCATTGCGGCAAGCGACTCTTCCCGGATGAGGCCCTTGAGCTTGCGGACCAGTCCGACGAATTCGGGCGTCTCAGTCATCTCGGGCGTACGCGGCCTTGGCAGCGGGACCTTGATCTCGGCCTTGATGCGTCCGGGCCGCGCCGTCATCACGTAGATGCGGTCGGACAGGAAGATCGATTCTTCGATGTCATGCGTGACGAAGAGGACCGAGATCCTGAACTGCTGCCAGATGTTCGTCAGGATTTCCTGCATGACGACGCGGGTCTGCGTATCCAGCGCGCCGAATGGTTCATCCATCAGAAGAACGCGCGGGCTGGTGGCGAGCGCACGGATGATACCGATGCGTTGTTTCATGCCGCCGGACAGCTGGTCGGGATAATGATTTTCAAACGCGAGAAGACCGGCGAGGTCGAGAAGCTCCCGGGCGGTGATGTTGCGCTTGCTCGCTGCCACGCCGGCCATCTTCAATCCGAACTCGACGTTCTTGCGGACCGTGAGCCATGGAAACAGCGAGTATTGCTGAAACACCACCCCGCGCTCCGCGCCCGGCTTGGTGATCATTTTGTCATCGAGCCACGCCTCGCCTGACGACGGCGTCATGAAGCCGGCAACGATGCTGAGAAGCGTGGATTTCCCGCAGCCCGATGGCCCGATCAGCGAGACGAACTCGCCTGGCTGAACGTTGAGATCGACGTCGTTGACGGCGACGACCTCATCATCCCCCGAGCCGAACACCACGGACATGGTTCGAACATCGATCCTGCCTGTCGCAAGCTCCGTCATTTTCTGCTCCCTGGCGCGAATGCAAGCCACGGCATCAGCAGCTTGCCGATCAGACGGATCAGTCCGCTGCACGCGAGCCCGAGGACGCCGATCGTGATCATTCCAAGGACGATCGCCGGGTAGTCCACGAGCGAGTAGGCCTCCCAGGTGAAATAGCCGACGCCGAACTGACCCGAGATCATTTCGGCCGCGATGAGGGAGACCCACGCCACGCCCATTCCGACGGCAAGGCCGGTGAAGATGTGCGGCAGTGCGCCGGGCAAGATCACGTACAGGAACAAACGCGGCTCACTCGCGCCAAGACACCGGCCCGCCCGGATCAGCACGCCATCGAGCGAATGCACGCCGTGTATCGTGTTGAGCAGGATCGGAAAGAACGCGCCGATGAACGTAATGTAGACGATGCTCGCCTCGTTGCTCGGCCACAGCATGATCGACATCGGCACCCATGCGATCGCCGGTATGGGCCGCAGGATCTCGACCACCGGCATGAAGAAGCTTCGCACATGCCGGTATCTGCCGATCACCAATCCGAGCGGCACGCCAATCAGAATGGCGATGGCGAACCCGGCCAGAATCCGCCGGACGCTATTGATGATGTTGGTCACGAACTTCGTAGACGCTCCCATTTCGAGCGCCTGCCGAAAGACCTCGTAAGGCGTCGGAACGTTCTTGAAGCGGATGTAGAATTCGATCCGGTACTTCGTGCCGAGATACCAGACCGCAAAGAGCAACGTGATGGATGCCACGGCGAGAACAGCCGACAGCCACTGGTCACGGCTGACGCGTCGGAGAAGCGGCTTTTGCTTCACAGGCATCGGCTGCTTCGCTTGGGAGGACGTCGCATCGGTCTCAGCAGGAGCGCCTCTGGCTTGAGAGGAACTCTTGAATGTCGGCGGAGCTTGCGGATCATCATCATCGACGAGTGCGAGACGGCTCTTGAGTTGGGGCTGGTTCACGACGCCCCCCATCATCGGCTCGCGCCGACGGCTGCCAACGCTTCCGGGTAGGTCGCGAGCTTGCCCCCGTTCTTCGACGCATAGGCTTCGGCGTCCTTCTTCAACAGGAACGGCACCACCTGCGGACTCTTGGAAGGGCTTGCGTCGATCGCGTAGAACGCCGCCTCAGCGAAGACCTTGATTCCCAGCGCATGATCGACGAGGTAGACGGCGTTGGGCTTGCTGTTGTCAGCGCTCAACTTACGAACGCCCATCAACGTGCAGGCCGGCGAACTGAACGGCAGAATTCCTCCTCCCTGCACCCAGACCTCGCCCGCCTCGCGCGGATTGTCGACCGCCGCGTTGCAGACCTCATCCTTGCCCGTCACGCCGTAGTTGGACATCGACGAGAGCTGCTTGTCGTAGTCCAGCCCGAGCTCTTTGAAAGCCTGCTTGACGTAGGCGTCGTTCACCCACGCATCGATGTTCAGCTCCTTGATCATGTTGAGCTTCTGCAGGACGGCGTAGTTTCCCGCGATCGCCTCGACCCACTTCGGCTTGATTGTCGGGTCGAGCGTGTGGATGCCGCCTGGGCCGAGGAAGATATAGGCGACCTCCTTGTTGATCTTGGTCCACTCCTCGATTTTTTCGGCGCCCAGCTTTGGATCGCGACGCATCCAGTCGTTCGCCTCCATCAAGGCCTTGATGTATGCGGCGACGATCTCAGGATACTTTTCGCCGAAGTCCTTGCGGACCACGACGCCATGGAAGGTCGGCGTTCCGGTTTCGACGCCATCGTAGATCTTGCGCGCAAAGCCCTTGAAGGGAAGCAACTCCGCGAATGGCACGAAATCGCCGTGCGCGTCGATGCGCTTCTCCTGCAGGTTTGTGGTGCCGACCTCGGGAGATTGCGACACCAGATTCCAGAAATCATTCGGCAGGCCGTTCTTCTGCAGAGACGCCAGCATCATGCCATGCGCGGCCGAGCCGAACGGAACGGAGACGGTCTTTCCCTTCAGATCGGAGAGCTGAAAGTACGGCGAATCCTTATGGACAACGATGCCATTGCCGCCACCGAAAGCATTGTAGGCGATGATTGCAACCAGTTGGGTCTCGTTCTTCGTGGCCTGACCGGTGGCGCCATTCACCATCAGCGGATAGTCGCCCATCATGCCAATCTGAATATTGTTGGCCATCATCCCGTTGGTGATGGGTGGACCGGACGTGAAGTTCTGCCAATTGAGCGTGTATTTCACGCCTTTGTACTTGCCGTCCTTCGGCAGGTGCTTTTCGAGAAGGCCGAGTTCCTTGAGGACAACGCCACCGGTGACGGTGTTCGTCGTCGTGTTCTGGGTGCCAATGCCGATTTCGATTGTTTGCGAGAGCGCGCTTGCGGACGCAAGCGACAGTGCGCCCGCGAACACGGCGCAGGCGAGGCCGAACTTTCGTTTCAAACGAACCACAGACATTGGATCACCCTTTCCGATCAAAGTGGTTAGTCATCCGCTGCGTCCCTCATGATGGAACGCGCGGCTGATCACGCGGCTTCGGAGCCGCAAAGCTCGTGCCAACAGTCAATGCGTGGAAAGCAAACCGAACCACCTTCCTCGACCATTCATCGCGCCCGAAGATCGGTTCGATCCAGGGGCGGGCCTGTTTCCAGGGATCAGGCCATACGAATGTTCTGGCGGTCGGATTTCAGTTTTTGAACGCTAAACAGCGGCGATGCGCAATCTGTTGCAGAGAAAGGACCACGTGCTCATTTCGTAGCCAGAATGACGGCGATCACTGCCACATATATAGTCTTATGGGGCGGCGGAGATCGTCTTGTTGCCGTCCCGAATGCTGGCAAGAAGTTCAAAATTCTTCACGACCAGGTTGGGCCCGCTCCAGTCGACAATGCCATCATCGACAAAACGCTTGAGCGTCGTCGTCACCGATTGACGGGTCACGCCGGTCATGTGCGCGAGATCCGCATGGGTGAACATGGCGGCTATCAAGGTCCCGTGACGTTCTTCGACGCCGTAGAGATTTGCGAGATGCAACAGCAGTTGCGCCAGCCGCTCGATCGGCGATCGCGTGCCAAGCATCTGCGCGAGCGCCGAGTAGCACTTTCCTTTGAAGCTGAGGCCGTCAATGATGTTGATGGCGAGGGCGGGAATTTTCTTGATCATGCCCCTGAGCAGATCGCCGGGCAGATGCAGCACCGTGCTGTTGGCGGCGGCCTCGCCCGACCAGACATGCTTGCCGCGCTCGAACACGTCGGGCCCGCCGACGAAATTTCCGGCATGCCAATAGGCCAGCGTGATTTCCCGTCCCTTTGGTCCGATGTAGAAAACCTTGATGCGTCCGCTTTCGATCAGATAGATGCCGTCCTGCGCTCCGCCCTGCTTGAACAGAAGGGTCCCGCGATTGAGGACGCGGCGCTTGCCGGCGCTGAGCACGGCGTCCTGTTCGTGATGCGACATATCGCGGAACAGCTGCGGCGGACCACCGCGCTGGTGCTCGGCGTCTGGCGTCAGGAGGCCATCGATGTTGGCGAGCTTCGTGGATTGCCCTGCTGTGCCCCGCCAATTGGAAGGGAGCTTGTTCATCTCAAGGGGCGCCTTGATATCCTGTAACCGTTGAGCCCGGCAGCTTCAGCATCGATCCTACAGTCCGGCTTGCGATCCATCAACGTGCGACAAATTGTGAGAGCGACGTCAATCGTTCGGTCGGAATGATATCGCTCATCGGCGGGCGCGACGTGGCGAAGGGTCGTCTCCTGAACCGGTGGCTCCGACGTTGCACGGCGGGACGAGCGCAATCGATCCGCCCGTGCGCGTGCAGAATGACAGCGACGAGAAGCTACCTTCGTTTGCGCCTTCTGAAGCTGCTGTGGCGGTCAAGCGCAGATGTTGAGGAATGGTAAGAGGGATCACCGTTCGCGATCGATCCACTGGGTGGGAACGCGACTATCAACGTCGATGATACGCCTGTGGCGATGCCGGCCGATGATACTGGCGAGTGGTGGATGCCGTGGGGCAATACCAACCATCGGTCAAATGGATGAAAACCGGCAAGTTGCCTAAGGATTGGGCTATGCAAGCCTGCAAATCAATCACTCAGATCATTGATTTCAATATGCATTCCTGCACGATCGATTGCATATCTCGCCATTTTCTTTCGCGTCGTTGAGGCCAACACTTCTCGTGCTCGCGGCGGAAAGTGCAAAGCAAGCCGCGCCCACGAGGATGCCGATGCAACAGATCACTGAGGCGATCTCGAACCCGAAGGTAAAGCGCGCCATCGAACTGGCGATAGGTCCGCTGCTGCTGTTCGCGCTGTGGTGGATCGCGTTCAAGGGGCAGCTGGTCAACAAGGATCTGCTGCCGTCGCCGGTCGATACGCTGCGCGACACCGCTGCCAGCATTGCCGCCGGCAAGATGACCGACGATTTCGTCCACACCATCGCGCGTGTCGCCTATTCGACCTTGATCGCGGTCATCGCCGGCGTCCCGATCGGCATCGTGCTGGGCGCTAAGGCCGCGATCTATCGCTCGGTCGAATTCCTGGTCGACTTCTTCCGATCCACGCCGGCGACCGCGTTGTTTCCTCTCTTCCTGCTGCTGTTCGGCCTCGGCGATTTTGCCAAGATTGCGGTTGCCGCCTTCGCCGCCTGGCTCGTCATCGTCTTCAACGTGGCTTACGGCGTGATGAATGCCCGCCAGACCCGCATCCTCGCGGCGCGCTCGATGGGCGCTTCGTCGCTCCGCATCTTCAAGGACGTCATCTTCTACGAGACCCTGCCGCAGACCTTCGTCGGCCTGCGTACCGCGGTATCGCTGGCGCTGGTCGTGATCATCGTCGCCGAGATGTTCATCGGCGCCACCGATGGCATCGGTCATCGAATCATCGATGCGCAGATCTCGTACTCGCTCACCGACATGTACGGCTCCATCCTGATCGCGGGCGCGATGGGATACGGGCTCAACCTCATGCTCCTGATGATCGAACGCTCGTTCATTCACTGGTCCGGCAGATAGTCAGCCAATCTCAACACGAAGAGGCCATCATGCAGACGAAGACATTCCTTGCAGCATTCGCGACGTCCACGTTCCTGCTTGGCGCGAGCGGAGCATATGCGGCCTGCGACAAGACCGAGAAGGTGACGGCAGTCTGGCTGCCGATCATGCAGACCACGGCCTATTATGTCGCGCTGGAAGAGAAGTTGTTCGAAAAAGCCTGCATCGAAATCGTTTCCACCAAGATGGAAGCGCCGAACCAGATCATCGACGCGCTGATCGCGGAGCGCGCCGATTTCGGTCCTCCGGGCGCGGCAGCAGGCATCGCGATGATCGCGGAGGCCAAGTTTCCCGGCAAGCTGAAGGTGTTCGGCCTGCAGGGCGGGGGCATTGCCGTCGATCGCATCAATGACGGCTTGATCGTCAAGCCGGACAGCCCGATCAAGAGCTTTGCCGATCTGAAGGGTAAGTCGCTCGGCCACGTCCCGGGCATTCAGTGGCGCACCATCGCCCGCCACATGGTCCGCTCGGCAGGGCTCGATCCCGATACCGACGTCAAGCTGGTCGACCTTGCGGTCGCGATGCAGGTCCCTGCCGTGGTTGGCGGCACCGTCGACGCCACGTTGTCGCTCGAACCGGTCGGATCGATCGCCGTTGCCTCGGGCAAGGCGGCGCGTGCCATGACCAATCCGGTCGCGCATGTGATCGCCGATCCTTTCTATTCCGGAGCTTCGCTGATGACCACGAAGTTCCTGAAGGAGCGACCGGAGGTCGCGCGCAAGGTCGTCGCGGTGATCGACGAGGCGACCGACCTCGTGAATGCCGATTTCAAGAAGTACAAGCCGATCCTCGCCAAATATACGCCGATCAAGGAAGACCAGCTCGAGCTCCTGGCACAGCCTTATCTGCGCGGCTTCAAGGACCTCAACGACACCGACATGAAGTCGTACCAGGCTCTGGTCGATGTCTTCATCAAGGAGGGTGCGGTGGCAGGCCCGATCAACGTCAAGGACAAGCTGCTCGCCAAGTCCGATCTCGGAAACTGATTGGATCATCCGATGGGGAACGTGACCGCGATCCGCAGCGTAGACGGGCCAGCCGCCGAAAGTCCGTCACCTGTTCCACCGCCGAAGCCGCGGCAGGCCTATGTCACCGTGCGTGGGCTGAGTAAGAAATTCCAGGGCACGACGATCTACGACGATTTCTCGATCGACCTGCCGATGGGGAGTTTTATTTCGGTGTTCGGCCCGAACGGTTGCGGCAAGAGCACTTTCATCAACATGATCTCCGGCCTGATGCCGATGGATGCGGGTGAGGTGCTCTATGACGGCCAGATCATTCGGGACACCAGGATATCGTACGTCTTCCAGAACTATCGGGAAGCGCTGTTTCCTTGGATGCGCGCGATCGACAACATCCACTATCCGCTGAAGGTGCTCGGGGTGGATCGTAGGGAACGTCGGCGGCGGGTCGAAAAGCTGCTCGCGGATTTCGATGTGCCGTTCGACCTCAATGCCTATCCCTACACACTGTCTGGAGGCCAGCAGCAGACGGTTTCGATCCTGCGCGCGCTCGTGACCGAACCCGAAGTGCTGTTCCTCGACGAGCCCTTCTCCGCCCTGGACTACGAGATGACGCTGTTCATGCGCGAACGGCTCCAGCACATCTTCATGAAGTTGAAAACCACGATGCTGCTGGTGTCGCACGATCTCGAGGAGGCTATCCAGCTCGCCGATCAGGTCGTGCTGCTGACGCGCCGGCCGACGCGGGTGGCGGAGATCGTTCCGGTCGATCTGCCCTGGCCGCGCGACCTCGACGTCACGACCGGCGAAGACTTTATCGCCCTGAAACGCCATTGCCTCGACCGCTTCTGGCGCGAGGTCAAGCGAGACTCATTCGACTAACCTTCGAAAAATAAGGAGACCCAATATGACGAAGCGCCGTTTCCGCGCTGCCGCCGTCCAGACGCTTGCCCGTTTGGGAGACTTTGACCACAACATCGCGCTGGCCACGCAATATGTCGAGGAAGCGGTGAGGCAGGGAGCCGAACTGGTGGTGTTCCCCGAGTGCATGGACACCGGCTATCTGTTTGATTCCGCCGAGCATTGCCGTGAGCTCGCCGAAACCATGTCGGACGGTCCGTTCGTTACGGCGCTGTCCGCGCTCGCCAAGAAGCACCGCATCTACATTGCCAGCGGCGTCACCGAATGGGATCCGGACAAGGAGAAGATCTTCAACACCGGAATCATGTTCGGCCGGAACGGCGAGACCGTCTGCCACTACCACAAGCAGTTCCTCGCCACCCACGATCAGAACTGGTTTGCGTTCGGCGAGCGCGGCTGCCCGGTGGTGGAGACCGATCTCGGCAAGATCGGCCTGCTCATCTGCTTCGACGGCCGCATTCCCGAGATCTTCCGCGCGATGGCGATGCAGGGTGCGGAGGTGATCGTCGATATGGCGAACTTCTTCGCCATGGACCAGGCGGACATGTGGGGCCCCGCCCGCAGCTACGAGAACGGTCTGTGGCTCGTGGCCGCAACCAAGGCTGGCTATGAGCGATCGATCTATTATCCCGGCGGCAGCATGATCGTCGATCCCAAGGGACGCGTGCTGTCGAAGGTGCCGTACGATACGCACGGAATGGCCATTGCCGACATCGATCTCGACGCCGCGCGCGACAAGTCGATCTACGCGGCGAACGACAAGATCGCCGATCGCCGTCCCGAAACTTATGGCCTGATGTCGCTGTCGTACGAGAAGACACCGGTCTACCGGATCGCGGAGCAACCGCTGATTCCCGCGAAATCCGTCGCCAAGATCGCGGCCGTGCAGATGCATGTGACCAAGGATAGCCCGGCCGAGGACGTGTTCGACATGATCGACCACGCCGCCAAGCTCGGCATCAAGGTTCTCGCCCTGCCGGAATATGCGTTCTGCCCATCCGCCATCCCGAACGCGGCGGAGGCCGCGGCCTTGGCCGACCAGACCACGTCGCTGCTGGCCAAGACGGCGGCGATCGCATCCCGCTATCAATGCCTGATCGCGCTGCCTACGGTCGAGCGGGCCGCGGCGGGGCTTTACGTCACGACCTTCCTGATCGGGCCCGATGGCAAGGAGGTCGGGAAATATCGCAAGACCCACCTGACGGCCGAGGAACGCAAGTGGGCGAAGGCGGGCGACGACTATCCGGTGTTCGACACCCCGTTCGGCCGCATCGGCGTCATGTCGGGCTATGACGCGGTATTCCCCGAGGTCTCGCGGTGCCTCGGCATCGCGGCGGCCGACATCATCCTGTGGCCGGCCTCGCTGCGCGAGCCGTTCGAACGGGAGCTGCTGGCCATCCCGCGGGCCGAGGACAATCGGGTGGCGGTCGTGCTGGCGAACCGCGTCGATTCGCCCTATCCGGGCGGCAGCCTCGTGATTCCACCGAACGGCTTTCCGCTCTGGGACATCAACGTGGTCGCGCCGCGCGTGCTGAAACTTGGCGCCGTGATGCCCAAGCACATCGATCTCGCGGTCTGCCGGCAGAAGCTGATGATCCCGAAGGTCGACATGTTCGCCAACCGGCTGGTGGACACCTATACCCCGATCATCGCCGCCTGACGATTGCCGTGCCTGCCGATATGCCCGAAAGTAGCGAGTGTTCGATGCCGAAGCTCGCGAACGGGCATATCAGGACGGAAATGGCGAAGGCTGCGCGAACGCTGCGCTACAACTGGGACGACGTGATCTATTTTCTGGAGGTCGCGCGCACCCGCAATCTGGTTCGCGCCGGCCAGAAGCTGAAGGTCGACCACACCACCGTCAGCCGGCGAGTGAGGGAGCTCGAACGCAGCTTGAACACCACGCTGTTCAAGCGCAGCAAGTCAGGCTTCGCACTGACCGAGGCGGGGCTGCGGCTGCTGCAGTTCGCCGAAGGCATGGAGAACAATGCCAACGCCATCATCGAGACGGTCGTCGGCTCCGAGAAGGCGGAAGCGGCCGGGGCAGTGCGAATTGCGGCGATGGAAGGCATCGGCAGCATGTATCTGACGAGCTGTATGGCCGCATTCAGCAAGGCCTGGCCCTCGATCCAGGTCGAGCTGATCACCGATACGCGCCTGCTGGACATGACGCGTCGCGAGGCCGATATCTTCATCAGCTTCTTCAGGCCGAAGGGCAGGCGGCTCTCGGTCAAGAAGATCGGCGAGTTCAGGATATTTCTCTACGCCAGCAGCACCTACCTGCAGCGGGCAGGAATTCCGGGAAATCTGAAGGAACTCGATAACCACGACTTCATCGATTTCATCGACGAGCACATCCACATCAAGGAGAACCGATGGCTCTCCGACATCCTGCGGCCCGCCCATGTCGTGTTTCGCAGCACCAGCCTGGTCTCCCAATACATGGCGGCGTCGGACGGGCTCGGAATCGCCATGCTGCCGTCATACGTGGCGGCTCATAACAAGGATCTGCGCCCGATCCTGCCAAGTTATTTTTCCGTTCGCGACATCTGGTTATCCGTTCACGAGGATCTGCTGCACATCGCTCGCATTAAAGCCCTGATGGCATTCCTCGAGAAGCGCATCGCAGAAGACGCAGGTTACCTGATGGCCGCAACGCATCGCGATAAGGGCTGATGCGTCGGCGGCGCGGGAGCGCCGTTCGATAATATTAGGAGCGGCCTCAATGAGGCAATTGTTCCAGACACAGACGCGAGCGGCTCGCCTTCCCCGAGAGACCTCCAGGTGTCCGTAGCGCCCCATGTGCTCCGACAGCTCCCGATGCAGTCCAGCCTCGATGACGATGCCGTCCTCGACCACCCAGAACCCGGTCGGCAGCCGTGTGAGCTGGTGCGTGGCGGCATCTGAAAACCATTGTCGCGCCAGCGGCACTCGACCCCACGCGATGGGCAACGCGCTTGAAGGACCCGTGTCCCAGACAAATTCGTTTGGTTCGATCGCGCTTCCGCTGCAGGACCGATGCCATACGAGCAGAATTACGTTGGAGCGGGCGAAGGGAATCGAACCCTCGTATGCAGCTTGGGAAGCTGCCGTTCTACCATTGAACTACGCCCGCGTGGGGCATGATCATCAAACCGTGTGATCCGGTTTCGGAGCGGACCATGCCCGAATGGCTGGAGCCCGTAGACGTTCGCCCAAGACCCTGCCTCGCCCTATGGATCGCATGAGAGCGCACGGAGTGCAAGCCGCCACGAGCACGGCCAAGGCGAGTCGCACCGGGCCGGCGGCCGCGACTTAAAAAAGCTCCAGTCAGCAGGTCTTGTCCGCCCGCGGGACTGGCTTGCCCACGCGGCTTCGCCTATCAAGCCCGCCCTCCCCACACCGNCCAGGCTTTCGCATGACGACGACCACCCCACCTCCATCCCCGTTCGGCTGGCGCTGGATCCGCCAGGCGCTGGCACTTCGGCGGCCGCAGGTGGCTGGCGTCCTTGCCGTCACGACGGCAACCTATGCGGCGGGTCTGGTGTTTCCGATCGCCTTGCAGAAGGGCGTCGATGCGATCGTCGCCGGTCGCGCCGGTCCGGACGTCGCGCTGCTGGCGCTGGTTGCGGTCGCCGCGATCGTGATCGAGGCCGGCCTTTCGTTCGCGCGCCAGGGAATGCTGATCCGGCTGGCGACGTTCCTGGACCGCCGCATCTCCCGGTTGATGTTCGTCCAACTGATGCGGGTACGCATCGACAGCGCCCGGTTCCGCGCCGGCGACGCCATCAATCATTTCGAGCAGGTGCGGAAGATCCGCGACTTCATCCTGTATCAGCTTCCCAATCTGGTGCTCGACACCGGCGGCGCCATCGTCGCGCTGGCGCTGACATTCTACTATGACGTGGCGGTGGGTGTGGCGATCCTGATCGTCACGCCATTTCTGGCACTGCTTGCACGCAACCAGCTCAGCACCGCGAACCAGAAGGCGACCGCGCTCTATGCGGCAACCGGCGTGCGCAACAACGCGCTGTCGGAAACCGTCAATGGGCTCGGGACGGTGAAGGCGCTGGCGATCGAGAGCGCCCGGCTGCGGCGCTGGGAGAGCGTGACGCAGGTCGTGCTCACCGAGCTCGCCGCGCTGATGCGGATCAGCCGCAGCTACATCCTGCGCGCGCAGATCGCTTCGCGCGCGGTGACGCTGCTGGTCGTCGGCACCGGTTGCATCCGCATGTATCAGGAACACATCAGCGTGGGTGATCTGCTGGCACTGCAGATTTTATCCGCGCGCTTCGCCGGGCCGATCCTGTCGAGCGGCGATCTCTACCGACTCTGGCAGGAGGTGGAGGTCGCGATCCGGCAGATCGGAATGTTCACGGCACTGCCGCGCGAAACCGCCGCGCAGCGGCCGCCGCTACGCACCCTGCAGGACAGCAGCATCACCCTGCACAACCTCTCCTTCAGCTATCCCGGCGCCACGCGCCCCGCTCTCGCCGAGGTGACGGTGAGGCTGCCCGCACGCGGCGTGATCGCACTGGTCGGACGCAATGGCTCAGGCAAATCGACCCTGATGCGCGTGCTGCTCGGCCTGCAACGCGACTACGAGGGCCGCGTCGAAATCGGCGGCCGCGATCTCAAGGATTACGATCCGCGCTGGCTGCGCAGCCGCATCGGCACCGTCGATCAGGACACAGTGCTCTATTCGGGCACGGTGCGCGACAACCTCGCAGCCGGTCCGCACCTCGACGATGCGGCCTTGAGAAAAGCGCTGGCCTTCGCCCGCGCCGAGGGGATCGTCGATGCGCTGCCCGGCGGGCTCAATGCGGAGATCGCCGAGAACGGCCGACCCTTGTCCGGCGGCCAGCGTCAGCGGCTCTCGATCGCACGCGCTGTCCTGCGCGACCCGGCCATCGCGCTGCTGGACGAGCCGACGGCTTTCCTCGATGCCGAAGCCGCCGCCGAGCTGGAGCGCAAGCTGGTGGTCTGGGGACAGGAGCGGCTGTTGATCCTGGCGACCCACCACCTGCCGGCGGTGCGCAATGCCGATCACGTCGTCTTCCTCGATCGAGGGCGCTTACTGGGAACCGGCACGCACCAGGACCTGCTCCGCGCGTCAGCGGAATACGACACGCTCTGGCGCGAGCACGAGACGCAGCGCTCCTACGCGTGAGCAGACCGGCCGGCGTGCCGCCCCGGACGATATGATCGCGCCGTGCGACCGCGCCTCGTGACGAGACGATTGACGGTGCTCACGCGCTGGCGCCGTCATCGCTTCTCCAAGGCTGGCGCGACCTTGTAGCTGACCTTGTTGGCCTGAAACGCTCACTCTATGCTGCTACCATGGGAATGGCGACCTCTGGATAAGACGAACCAGCGAAGCGTCACGACCGGGAGCTTGTCTAAATATCCCTTTGAGGGCGACGATTCCTGCAGACATCGTTGGCGGATACGGCAGATCGAACCATCCAGAGAGATGCGCTCTCCTCCAGCACGATGACACGATCGGCCAACGCGATTGCCTCGGCCCCATTATGGATGACCCGATCGCCGTAAAACCCCGATCGCGCCGGCTTTCCAGCAGCTCCTGCATGGTGATCTGCGTCAATGCGTCGAGCGCAGCGAACGGTCGTCGAACGCCAGCAGCTGCGGATTGCTCACCAGCGCGCACGCCTCGCATCGCTCCGCTTGCGGGCGCCCCCACGATCCACCTCAACGTTCGATAGCCCGCGCGCTCCAGCCGCCGCGCCGACCTAAATCCGGAAGTGCTTCGACAGCTTCAGGCCCTGCGCCTGATAATTCGAGCCGATGCGCTGGCCATAGAGCGCATCGGGCCGGCTGATCATCTTCTCATACACGAGGCGGCCGACGATCTGGCCATGCTCGAGAATAAACGGCACTTCGCGCGAACGCACCTCCAGCACCGCCCGCGAGCCTTGCCCGCCGGCGCCGGCATAGCCGAAGCCGGGATCGAAGAAGCCCGCATAGTGAACTCGGAATTCGCCGACCAGCGGATCGAACGGCACCATCTCGGCGGCATAGTCCGGCGGCACCTGCACGGCTTCCTTGGACGCGAGAATATAGAACTCGCCGGGGTCGAGGATCAGGCTGCGATCTTCGCGCGCCATGATCGGCTCCCAGAACTCCGCCATCGGATAACCGGCGCGGCGGTCGACATCGACGACGCCGGTGTGGCGCTTGGCGCGATAGCCGACGAATCCATTCGAGCCCTCGCCCGACAGATCGACGCTGAGCGCAAGGCCGTTGGTGAGATCGGCCTCGTCGGCATCGACCAACCGCTCCTGCGCATGCAATGCGGCCAGCGCCGCGCCGTCCAGCGCCGCCTCTCCCTGCCGGAAGCGGATCTGCGACAGCCGCGAGCCTTCGCGCAGCAGCACCGGAAACGTCTTCGGCGAAATCTCCGCATAGAGCGGGCCATGATAGCCGTGGTCGATCATGTCGAACCGACGGGTGCCGTCGGCGATGACGCGGGTGAACACGTCGAGGCGGCCGGTGGAGCTTTTCGGGTTGGCGGCGGCGGCCACCGACGGCGGCAGCGCCAGGCTCTCGATCAGCGGCACGATGTAGACGCAGTTGGTCTCCAGCACCGCGCCGTCAGCGAGGCTGATCTCATGCAGCTTCAGATCCTCGATCCGGTCGGCGACGGTGGCGCCTGGGCCTGGCAGGAAGCTCGCGCGCACACGGTAGGCGAGATCGCCGAGCCGCAGATCGAGGCTCGCCGGCTGGATCTGGCTTTCGATGAACGGATAGGCGGGCAGGATCGCGCCCGCGTCCGCCATCGCCGCGATCATGCGGTCGGGAAGGATTCCTTTCGCGTCGGGCGGCAGCGCAAGCGGCACGTCGTCATCCTTCAATCGGCTGGGCGGGACCGTGGAACGGCCCGAATTCAAAGAGTTTGAGCATCTTTCCGGTTAACCGAAGCCTGTCTTGACGGGAAGGGCGTCACCGACTAAGAGCAACACTTATCCCGTGGTGATTTGAGCCGGCCGGCTTGCAGCCACGTTAAATAAATCGCTAAACAGGCCGGGGACACATGTGATCCCGGCCCGCAGGGTTTAAGCCCGAGGCCGGTTTTTTATTGGCCGGAACAGGCCAACAAGGAGGTCACAGTGTCCGATTCCAAGTCTGCTGCCGCCGGCACCCGCCACTACCGCCCTGAAACCCGCCTCGTCCACGGCGGCACGCTGCGCTCGCAGTTCGGCGAGACATCCGAGGCGTTGTTCCTGACGCAAGGGTACGTCTACGAGAGCGCCGAGCAGTGCGCGGCCCGCTTCGCCAACACCGACCCCGGCTTCATCTACTCCCGTTTCGCCAACCCGACCGTGTCGATGTTCGAGCAGCGCATGGTCGAGCTTGAAGGCGCCGAGGCGGCGCGCGCGACTGCAACCGGCATGGCGGCGGTGACGACCGCGGTGCTGGCGCCGCTGCGCGCCGGCGACCATGTCGTCGCAGCGAAGGCAATGTTCGGCTCGTGCCGCTTCGTGGTGGAAGACCTGCTGCCGCGCTACGGCATCACCTCGACTTTGGTGGACGGGCTCGATCTCGACCAGTGGCAGAAAGCGATGCGGCCGAACACCAAGACGCTGTTTCTGGAGAGTCCGACCAACCCGACGCTGGAGGTGCTGGACATCGCCGAGATCGCCAAGATCGCGCATGCGGGCGGCGCGCGGCTGATCGTCGACAACGTGTTCGCGACGCCGATCTGGCAGAGCCCGCTCGCGCTCGGCGCCGACGTGGTGGTCTACTCCGCGACGAAACACATCGACGGCCAGGGACGCTGCCTCGGCGGCGTGATCCTGTCGAACAACGACTTCATCCAGGAACACATCCATAACTTCCTGCGCCAAACCGGCCCGTCGATGTCGCCGTTCAACGCCTGGGTGCTGCTGAAGGGCCTGGAGACGCTCGGCGTGCGCGTGCGCCAGCAGACCGAAAACGCAGCGAAGGTCGCAGACGCCTTGGCCAAGCATCCGAAGATCTCGAGACTGATCTATCCCGGCCGTGACGACCATCCGCAGGCGGCGATCGTCAAGAAGCAGATGCGCGCTGGCTCGACCATGGTCGCCTTCGAGGTGAAGGGCGCGCGCGCCGCAGCGTTCCGCACGCTGAACGAGCTGAAGGTTGCCCGCATCTCCAACAACCTCGGCGACTCGAAGAGCCTGGTCACGCACCCGACGACGACGACGCATCAGCGCCTGACTGAGGAAGCCCGCGCCGAACTCGGCATCACTGAGGGCATGATCCGCTACTCCGCCGGCCTCGAACACGCCGACGATCTGATCGAGGATCTGTACGCCGCACTGGAGAAGGCGTGAGGCACGTCTTATCCTTGCGCATATCCTTCTTTGCCCCTCCCTTGTGGGGGAGGGGTGTTCTCTTTCCAGCCCTTACATCGGCCGGTAGAGCAGCACGTCCGGTGGAATCTCGATGCCCGCCTGAACCCGCGACACCGTGTCGATGATGGTGTCGCCGAGCAACTGGGCGAAGCAGGCATAGCCCCAGTCGTTCATGTGCAGACCGTCGTGAATGACGAAGCTGTCGAACGGCAGCTTCTGGTCATCGTGCCACCCTCGCATGACGGAGAAGCGCGGGAAGTGCGCGATCTGCCGCGCCTGCGCGATCCGCGTCAGCAGGCTGACCATCTTGTTGCTCTTCTCCTCGGCGTCCTTGCTGGTGGTGGCCGGCACGAACTGCGGATCGATCAGCACGACGTCGGCGCCGGTCGCCTTCAGCTTGTCGATGCCCTCGTTGACCAGCGCCTCGGTGCGCGCAACGGCCGCGTCATCTTCCTTGATCACGGTGTTGGTGCCGAGCTGCCAGATCACCAGGTCCGGCTTGGCGTCGAGCACCGCGACCTTGATCCGCTTCAGCATCTGCACCGTGTCCTCGCCGCCGATGCCGCGGTTGAGCACGGTGATGTCCGACTTCGGATACTTGCGCCGCAACTGGTCGGCGAGACGATACGGATAGGAGAAGATCGGCGAGGTCGTCCCGAAGCCAACCGTCGAGGACGAACCGAACGCGACGATGGTGACCGGCTGACCGGCCGCGAGCTTCTTGGCGATGCCCGGCAGCGAACCTTCCATGTAGGCGTTCTTGCTGGAGCACGGCACGCGATTGAAAATGTCCGCTGCACGCTTGACCGCATCGTCGAGCTTGCCGGCGGCCGCGCCGAGCTTGTCCTTGGCCTGTTCGGTGACGCCGGCCGCAGGCTGTTGCGGTGTCGTTGCGGCAACCGTTGACGATGCGGCGGACGGTGCCGCCGGAGCCTGCGTCTGGGCCGTGGCCGGTCGCGGCCATACAGTACCGAGCGACAACGCCAGCAGCGCGGCGGCGCCACACTGCCACCGGATCGTTCCTGCGAATTTCACCATCATTGAACCCTGGGTTCCGCAGACGGAACCTTGGCGCCTGCGATGACGTACCCCGCCAGCGCTCGTCCTATGCAGTCATGGACCCCTTTGGCAAGGGTTAAGCTGCGCGAGGCATGCGAGAGGTCGAACACGCCGTTTTCAGCCCAGCTATGCATGATCGCATAACGATCGAACAGCAGGATATCCTGCTGCTGCGCCACCGCCCGAATGTTGTCGAGATAAGGCGACGTCGGCAGCATCGTTTCGATCCGGGGACTGTACTGCAGGTTCATCAGCATCACGTCGGCACCGGCGGCCTTCACGTTCGCCACGCCTTCATCGATGGCATTGCGGAAGTCATCCGGATGGATCGAGCGCAGCGCGTCGACGGTGCCCGTCTGCCAGATCAAAAGGTCCGGCTTCTTTTCGGCGACGAGCCCGGACAGGGTTTCCGCCGTCTCCTCCGCGGTCCGCTTCGGCTGCAGGCTGGTGGCAACCGCGACGGCAATGCCCGGAAGCTGTTCGCGCAGGTTCGCTTCGAGCCGGGCGGGATACGCCAGCGACACGCCGTCGGGGCCCGCCAGGGTCGATGAGCCGCTGCCGACCACCAGCACGTCGAGCTTCTTGTTTGCCTTGATGGCCTGGGCGACCTTGTCCAGCACGTTATCGCCCATTGGCAGCAAATCTGCCGGCACATCGCATGGCTTCTTCTCGGCGGCCGCTGTATCCGCGCCGCCCGTGACAGGCTTCTCGGCCGCTTGCGGCGCCGTCGCCTTCTCCTGCGCATACGCCGCAGCGCCGGCCAAAAGGCCGGCAACGACGATGGCTCCGAGAATGGCTCTCATCATATCTCTCCGCCGGAGATTTTACCTCCGGACTCTCTGGCGCGAACCTGCTGGTCGCGCCGTTCCGCGACCCCCTTGTACCACGCCAGCACCCAGGCGATGGCCCACATGATCAGGATTCCCGCAACACTGATAACGAAATGCATCCAAGCGCCGCCGGACATTTCGACCATGATGAAGTGCCCAGCGAAGGCCAGGAACACCCCGACGCAGAAGATCTCGAGCGAGTGCTGGCCGCACAGGATCATCGGGCGGAGCCAGGGCGATTTCAGCCCTGGCCATCCACTGGGAATAAAGTGGATGGTCAACGTCGCCAGCGCAAGAAAATGAGCAAATCTTAAGACATCCAGGTCGGTCTTGCTGATCGGATACATCCAGCGCGCGAGCACGTTCGGCATCAGGAAGTCGATCTTCGGGAAGTGCCAGGTCAGCGTCACCGCGAACGCGAACACGAGGTAAACCGCCGCAAGCCAGATCGTGATCGGCGACGCCAATATCCGCGCCATCCGTGCCGCGCCGCCGAGCGCGCACCAGGCGCCGAACACGAACAGAAGCTGCCACGCATACGGGTTGAAGAACCACGAGCCACTCGGATAGGACGGCAGCGCCAGCTCGAACTCCCAGGTGATCGCATAGAGCAGCACCGACAGCCCGAGCGCGAGGTCCGCCTTCTTGCGCAGCAGCCACAGCACCGGCGGGAAGAACACCATCAGCACGATATAAAGCGGCAGCACGTCCATGTTGACCGGGCGGAAGCGCAGCAACAGCGCCTGCACGATCGTTACATCGGGGTGCTTGAGAAAATCGAGGATGTTCATCTCCTCCGCATAGAGCGGGTTGTCGAACCGCGCCCCGACGTAGGAGATCTCGGCAAGATAGATGGTGAACAGGAAGATGTGCGCGACATAGATCTGCCAGGCGCGCTTGAGGATGCGGGCCGAAGCGACGACGACGCCGCGCTCCTGCATCGCCCGTCCATAAACGAACGCCGCCGTATAGCCGGAGATGAAGATGAACATCTCGGTGGCGTCGCTAAAACCGAAATTGCGCAGCGTGAACCAGGTCAGCACGTTGGCCGGCAGGTGATTGATAAAGATGAACCACAGCGCCAGGCCGCGAAACAGATCGAGCCGCAGTTCGCGCTCAGCCGCCGACGGCGCCGGCACGACGAGTTTCGGCAGCGGCGTCTCGCCATGGGCGACAGCAAGCGTCATGCGTGATCCATGTTGGTCTCGTCAAATCCTATCGCGATCCATTCGCAGGCAACAGCTTGGCAAGCAGACCATCACCGAAAGTTCAAGCATCCAGGGTGCCGCAGGCGGCTCGTATCCTTGTCCGGTTTTGTCCGCTATAATACGGCACGATCAAGGACAGGCCTCGGCCAGGCATCGACAGCAGGTATCGGCAGCAAATGTACAAAGCGGTGACCCGCGAAATCGAAGTCCGCGTCGAGCCGAGCTTCATGCCGGAGCGTTCGTCGGCCGAGAAGCACTACTATTTCTGGGCCTACAGAATCGTCATCGCCAACCACGGAACCGAAACCGTACAGCTCAAGCGGCGGCACTGGATCATCACCGACGCGACCGGACGCGAGCAGGTCGTCAAGGGCGAAGGCGTGGTCGGCGAACAACCGACGCTCAGCCCAGGCGAGACTTATGAGTATGTCAGCGGCGTACCGCTGCAGACGCCCTCCGGATTCATGACCGGCCGCTATCAGATGGTCACCGATCACGGCGAACGGTTCGAGATCGACATCCCGACATTCTCGCTCGACAGTCCGAATGGCAACCGCACGCTGAACTGAGGCATGATCCGGAATGCCTAACCAGCGACAGGCGGCGCCGTCCGCCCAAACGCTGAGCCAAGGCCACCGCATCGCCACGCCAGCAAGGAGCCATTACCATGCAGATCAGGGACGCCAGGGCGGCGGACATCGACGGTATCGTGGCGATCTATAACGACGCTGTCAGCAACACCACCGCAATCTGGAACGAGGTCGAGGTCGACGCCGCCAACCGCGCCGCCTGGCTGGCCGACCGGCAGCGCCAGGGCTACCCGGTGCTGGTGGCGGTCGGCGACGATGGCGCTGTGCTCGGCTACGCCACCTTCGGCGACTGGCGGGCGTTCGACGGTTACCGGCACACGGTCGAACACTCCGTCTATGTGCGGGGGGATCAGCGCGGCGGCGGCATCGGCACAGCGCTAATGCTCGGCCTGATCGGCTGCGCCCGAAGGCTCGGCAAGCATGTCATGGTCGCAGCGATCGAAGCCCGCAACGAGGCGTCGATCAAGCTGCATCACAAACTCGGCTTCGAAACTGTCGGCCATATGAAGGAGGTCGGCACCAAGTTCGGCATCTGGCTCGACCTCGCGTTCCTGCAATTGACGCTCGACCGCCGCAGCGACCCGGACGCGCCCGTCAGGCGCGCGTGACGGGCGCGACACTCGCGCGTCAAACCGCGTCGGCCTCTTCCGGCGTGAACGTGTAGACCGAGGAGCAGAATTCGCAGGTCACCTCGATCTTGCTGTCCTTCACCATCTCGATCCGCTCGCGCTTGGTGAAGCCCTTCAGCATGCCCTCCACCGCCTGGCGCGAACACGAGCACTTGGCCTGGACATGCTGCGGCTGAAACACCCGCACGCCGCGCTCATGGAACAGGCGGAACAGCAGCCGCTCGCCGGACAGCTCCGGATCGATCAGTTCGACATCCTCCACCGTCTGCATCAGCGACTGACCCTCGACCCAGGCGTCATCGACCTCGGTGGTGTGCGGCTCGGTTCCTTCCGGCGCATCGCCTGGATGCAGATCCGCCTGCCGCGCGCGCTCCGGCGATTTCGGCAGGAACTGCAGCAGCAATCCGCCAGCACGCCAACGATGACGGGGCCCGCCCTGCCCACGCAGCTCCTCGCCAACCGCAAGCCGCACACGCGTCGGAATCTGCTCCGAGCGCAGGAAGTATTCGTGCGCGGCCGCTTCCAGATCGCCGCCGTCCAGCGCCACCAGCCCCTGATAGCGGCTCATGTCCGAGCCCTGATCGATGGTCATCGCCAGATGGCCCTTGCCCAGCAGTTCGCCGGTGGTCTGGCCGAACTTCAATCGCGTGGTATCGAAGCGCGCATAGGCGCGCAGCTTGTCCGGCGCCGTGAAGTTGACGACGATCATCGAGATCGGACCGTCGGTCTGGGTCTGCAGGATGAAGCGCCCTTCGAACTTCAACGACGAGCCGAGCAGCGAGGTGAGCACGATCGCCTCGCCGAGCACCTTGCTCACCGCGGGCGGATAAGCGTGCTTGGTCAGGATATCGTCCAGCGCCGGGCCGAGCTTGACCAGCCGGCCGCGCAGGTCGAGCGAGGCGACCTCGAATGGAATCAGCGCGTCGTGCAGCGGCGCTGCCGACGGCTCGCGAACGAGAGTGTCATCCGTCATTCCGGCTTCGCCGCGTTAAAACACCAGGCAAGAATACCTTTTTGCGCGTGCAGGCGGTTCTCGGCCTCATCAAACACCACCGACTGTGGACCATCGATGACCTCATCGGTCACCTCCTCGCCACGGTGCGCTGGCAGACAATGCATGAACAGCGCGTCGGGCTTGGCCAACGACATCAGCTTGGCATTGACCTGATAGCGCCGCAACAGGTTGTGGCGATGCTCGCCATCCTTATCCCCCATCGAGACCCAGGTATCGGTGACGACGCAGTCGGCATCGCGCACCATCTCCTCCGGGTCGTTGCCGAGCCGCACCGCGGCATTGTTCAGCTTGATCCAATCCTTCAGCGGCTTCTTCGGCGCCAGTTCCGGCGGGGTCGCGACGTTGAGCTTGAAATCGAAGCGCTGCGCCGCATGCACCCAGGAGGCCAGCACGTTGTTGTCGTCGCCGCTCCAGGCCACGGTGCGTCCGGTGATAGGCCCGCGATGCTCCTCATAGGTCATCACGTCGGCCATCACCTGGCACGGATGCGACAACCGCGTCAGCCCGTTGATCACCGGCACGGTGGCGTGCTCGGCGAGTTCCAGCAGCGCATCGTGGCTGAGGATACGGATCATGATGGCGTCGACATAGCGCGACAGCACCCGTGCGGTGTCGGCGATCGTCTCGCCGCGGCCGAGTTGCATCTCGGCGCCGGTCAGCATGATCGCCTCGCCGCCGAGCTGGCGCATGCCGACGTCGAACGACACCCGCGTTCGCGTTGAGGGCTTTTCAAAGATCATCGCCAGCGTCTTGCCCGCGAGCGGACGGTCGGCGGTGCCGTTCAGCCCCTGCTTGCGCCGAGTCTTCAACGCGAGGCTGGTGTCCAGCATCGCCCGCAGGTCGGCCTGCGGTAATGCGCTGATATCGAGAAAATGACGAGGCGGCATGTTCACGTCAGGCCACTCCCCGCTTCGCGGCAGCGCTCAGCTTGGCGCAGGCCCGCTCGATGCGCTGCACCGCCTCGTCGATCTCCGCCTCGCTGACGATCAGCGGCGGCAGCATGCGCAGCACATTGTCACCGGCCGCAACCGTCAGCAGCTTCTCGTCGCGCAGCGCATTGCCGAGATCGCCGGCCGGGATCACCGCCTTGACGCCGAGCAACAGCCCCTCGCCGCGCACCTCGCTGAGGATGTCGGGATGGCGATCGCAGATGCCCGCGAGCTTCTGCTTCAGCAACAGCGACATGCGCTGCACATGGTCGACGAAGCCCGGCGCCAGCATCACGTCGAGCACCGCATTGGCTGCCGTCATCGCCAGCGGATTGCCGCCGAAGGTGGAGCCATGCGTGCCGGCCGTCATACCCTTGGCCGCTTCCTTCGTTGCAAGGCATGCACCGATCGGGAAGCCGCCACCGAGCGCCTTGGCGAGCGACATGATGTCCGGCGTCACGCCGGTCCGCTTGTAGGCGAAAATCTCACCGGTGCGGCCCATGCCGGTCTGCACCTCGTCGAACACCAGCAGCAGCCCGTTACGGTCGCACAGCTCGCGCAGCGCCTTGAAGAACTGCGGCGATGGCGAACGCACGCCGCCCTCGCCCTGCAGCGGCTCGATCATGATCGCCGCGGTCTGCGGACCGATCGCCGTCTTGACCGCCTCGATGTCGCCGAGCGGCACCTGATCGAAGCCTTCGACCGGCGGGCCGAAGCCTTCGAGATATTTCGCCTGGCCGCCGGCGGCGATGGTCGCAAGCGTGCGGCCATGGAATGCGCCTTCGAACGTGATGATGCGATAGCGTTCGCCCTTGCCGCTCGCATGCTGATACTTGCGCGCCATCTTGATCGCGCACTCCACCGCTTCGGCGCCGGAGTTGCAGAAGAAGGCGACGTCGGCAAAGCTCGCCTCGCACAGCCGGCGCGCGAGCTTCTCGCCGTCGGGCATCGAATAGAGGTTGGAGACGTGCCAGACCTTGCCGAGCTGCTCGGTCATCGCCTTGACCAGATGCGGATGTGCATGGCCGAGCGCATTGACTGCGACGCCGCTGCCGAAATCGAGATAACGATCGCCGTTCGTCGCGATCAGCCACGCCCCCTCGCCGCGCTCGAAGGCGACGTCGGCACGGGCGAAAACGGGAAGCAGATGGGTCTGTGCGATCTGGTTCATGGCGACCTGGTTCATTGGATCAGGGGGGCGCTTCGTGCCCGGCATCATATTGAGTGCGCTAGGCTTTGGCGTCGGCCCGAAATAAAAGTGCCGCCCTTCCAAGGCGGCACAGGCAACATTCTATTGGTGGGCCGCGAACTGTCAACAGCGGCAGTTCGGTCACGGCGACCGTAGAAAAAGCCCATTTTGCTGATTTCTTCACAGCTCATGTCGGAATTCACAGCCCCGGACTCTTGCGCGCGAGTCAGCGCATATTGTAGCGTTTGGGCCATAAGACACGACATCTCGTGCAGCGGTTCTGCCCCCTCAGGTCGTTTTTGTTAAGGCGTAGCGTCCGGTCGTTAAAGGCGATTCCGGCGAGGGAGGAGGGATTCAGCGGCCCGAGGCCGGCGAAATCGCGCCGGAGGTTCCAGTCACATGTGCGCGCAACGCGCATGCGACAACAAGGGAAGAAGGCGATGACAGTCATTACCTGGTCCGACGAGCGCGTGGAGCAACTCAAGAAGCTCTGGGAAGCGGGGCTTTCGGCAAGCCAGATCGCGGCTGAACTCGGCAATGTCACGCGCAATGCCGTGATCGGCAAAGTCCATCGGCTCGGACTCTCCGGCCGCGCCAAGTCACCGTCCACATCCGTCCCGCGTCCGCGCAAGGCGCGGCCCGCCCAGCACATCATGCGCATCTCGCGTCCGGTCTCACGCGGCAACACCGCGCTGGCTCATGCCTTCGAGATGGAAGTCGAGGCCGATCCGATCGCCTTCGACAACGTGGTTCCGATGAGTCAACGCAAGACGCTCCTGGAACTCACCGAAGATACCTGCCACTGGCCGGTCGGCGATCCCGGCAGCGCCGACTTTTTCTTCTGTGGCGGCAAGTCGCTCACCGGTCTTCCCTACTGCGGCCATCACTCCCGAGTCGCCTATCAGCCGGCTGCGGACCGCCGCCGGAACCCGTCGCGGCCGCGCTGAGGCGCAAGCGAACGACCGAAACGAACAAAAACAAAGGGCCTGACTTAAAGTCAGGCCCTTCTGCGTTGTTATGCTGCTGGTGTCACCGCATGCGGGCTGCCGCTACTGCTGCTGCTCCACCTTGCCGAAACGATCGTCGAGAGCATAGCCCGCGCCGCGCACGGTGCGGATCGGATCGATCGCCCGGCCGGAGTTCAACAGCTTGCGCAGACGGCCGATATGCACATCGACGGTGCGTTCGTCGATGTAGATGTCCCGGCCCCAGACGCTGTCGAGCAGTTGCTCGCGGCTGAACACGCGGCCCGGATGCTCAAGGAAGAACTCGAGCAGGCGATACTCGGTCGGACCGAGTTCGATCGGCTGGCCCGCGCGGGAGACGCGACGCTTCTCGCGATCGAGCTCCAGGTCGCCCCAGGACAGCACGTTGGCCATCCGCTCCGGCGAGGCGCGGCGCAACAGGCCGCGCACGCGCGCCAACAGCTCCGGCACTGAGAACGGCTTGACGATATAGTCGTCGGCGCCGGTGGCGAGCCCGCGCACTCGCTCGCTTTCCTCGCCGCGCGCGGTCAGCATGATGATCGGCAACTGCCGCGTTTCAGGACGGGCCCGCAGGCGGCGGCACAGTTCGATGCCGGAGAGCCCCGGCAGCATCCAGTCGAGCACCACCAGGTCGGGCACACGCTCCTTCAAGCGCGTATCGGCTTCGTCGCCACGCCCGACGGTTTCGACGTCGTAGCCTTCCGCGTCGAGATTGTAACGCAAGAGCGTCGTCAGCGCCTCTTCGTCTTCGACAACCAGAATCCGTGCGTTCATGAAACCCCTGTCGTTCGCTTAGTTGCCAGGCGCCATCGCGGCGAAGCTGGTCATATCGCCCTTCGGGCGCTTGTCGGAGATCTGCTGACCTTCGATCATGTAGAACACCGTCTCGGCGATGTTGGTGGCGTGATCGCCGATCCGCTCGATATTCTTGGCGCAGAACATCAGGTGGATACAGAACGAGATGTTGCGCGGGTCTTCCATCATGTAGGTGAGCAATTCGCGGAACAAAGAGGTGCAGATCGCATCGACCTCCTCGTCGCCCTTCCACACCGCCATCGCCGCCGGCAGATCGTGTGCGGCATAGGCATCCAGCACCGACTTGATCTGCGACTGCACCAGCGCCGTCATATGCTCGAGGCCGCGGATCAGCTTCATCGGATGAAAATCGCCATCAAGCTGGTTGACCCGCTTGCCGATGTTCTTGGCGAGGTCGCCGATCCGCTCCAGGTCGGTGGCGACGCGCAACGCGCCAACGATCTCGCGCAGGTCGACCGCCATCGGCTGGCGGCGGGCGATCGTCAGCACCGCCCGCTCCTCGATCTGATGCTGCAGCCTGTCGATCTCGGTATCGAGTTCGACGACCTGCTTGGCGAGCGCGGCATCGCGGCGCACCAGCGCGTCGACGGAGTCGCCGATCTGGCGCTCGGCCAGGCCGCCCATCTCGGCAACCAGACGCGCGAGCTCCTGCAGATCGGCGTCGAATGCCTTTGCGGTATGTTCTGAAGCCATGACCATCTCCAAAAAGCGCGGCTCAACCGAACCGGCCGGTAATGTAATCTTGCGTCCGGCGATCCGACGGCGAGGTGAAGATCTTGTTAGTCGCGTCGAACTCGATCAGCTCGCCGAGATACATGAACGCCGTATAGTCCGACACGCGCGCGGCCTGCTGCATATTATGGGTCACGATCGCGATCGTATAATCTTCCTTCAGGCCGTTGATCAGCTCTTCGATCTTGGCGGTCGAGATCGGATCGAGCGCCGAGCACGGCTCGTCGAACAGGATCACCTCCGGGCGCACCGCAATGGTCCGCGCGATGCACAGCCGCTGCTGCTGGCCGCCCGACAGGCTGAGGCCCGAGGCATTGAGCTTGTCCTTCACCTCGTCCCAGAGCGCACCGCCGCGTAGCGCCGCCTCGACGCGATCGTCCATCTCCGACCGGGAGATCTTCTCGTACAGGCGGATGCCGAAAGCGATGTTCTCGTAGATCGTCATCGGAAACGGCGTCGGCTTCTGGAACACCATGCCGACCCGCGCGCGCAAGAGATTGAGATCGAGCTTCGGGTCCAGAATATTGGTCTTGTCGAGCAGGATCTGCCCTTCCGCGCGCTGGCCCGGATACAGATCGTACATCCGGTTGAAGATGCGCAGCAAGGTGGACTTGCCGCACCCCGACGGGCCGATGAAGGCCGTGACGCGGTTGGTGCCGAGCGTCAGGTTGATGTTCTTCAGCGCACGCGCGTCGCCGTAGAAGAAGTTGAGGTCGCGAACGGTGATCTTCGGCGTGCTGTCGGCGGTGGCCGACATCGGCGGCGCCGACGTCTGAGGAAGATCGACGGAAACGTTGAGGCTGCTCATTTATTCGTCCTTTCGGCGCCAAGGATACGCGCACCGATATTCAGGGCCAGAACTGCAAGCGTGATGATCAGCGCGCCCGCCCAGGCGAGCTGCTTCCAGTAGTCGTAAGGACTCTGCACGAAGTTGTTGATGGTGACCGGCAGGTTGGCCATCGTCTTGGTGAGATCGAGGCTCCAGAACTGGTTCGACAGCGCCGTGAACAACAGCGGCGCGGTTTCACCTGCCACGCGGGCGGTGGCGAGCAGAACGCCGGTGATGATGCCGGCGCGGGCGGCGCGATAGGCGACGCGGCGGATCACCAGCGACCGCGGCAGGCCGAGGGCGGACGCCGCCTCGCGCAGCGGATTGGGCACCAGCAGCAGCATGTCCTCGGTGGTGCGCACCACCACCGGAATGACGATCACCGCCAGCGCCAGCGCACCGGCGAGCGCCGAGAAGCCGCCCATCGGCACCACCACCGCGCCGTAGACGAACAGACCGATGATGATCGACGGCGCGCTCAGCAGAATGTCGTTGATGAAGCGGACGACCGAGGTGAGCTGGTCGTGACGGCCGTACTCGGCCATGTAAGTGCCGGCGAACAGGCCAAGCGGCGCGCCGATGCCGACGCCGATCAACGTCATGAGCAGCGAACCGACGATGGCATTGAGCAGGCCGCCGCTGTTGGAGCCCGGCGGCGGTGTCATCTCCGTGAAGATCTGCAGGCTGATGCCGGCAAGCCCGTTCCAGAACAACGTGAACAGGATCAGCGCGAGCCAGCTCACGCCGAACAGCGCCGCACCGACGCAGAGCAGGCGCACGATGACGTCCGCCCGCCGGCGGCGGCTATAGATCGGATTGGCAGCCGGAACGCTGGTATCGGCGATGGTCATGGCGTCACTTCCCCGCCTTGCGCTCGAGTCGCAGCAGCATCAGCCGCGCCGCAGCGAGCACGAAGAATGTCAGAATGAACAGCAGCAGGCCGAGCAGGATCAGCGACGACTGGTGCAGGCCGTCGCTCTCGGCAAACTCCGAGGCGATCGCCGCCGAGATCGTCGTGCCCGGCGCGAAGATCGACGAGGAGACGCGGAACGAGTTGCCGATGATGAACGTCACCGCCATCGTTTCGCCGAGCGCGCGGCCGAGCGCCAGCATGACGCCGCCGATCACGCCGACGCGGGTGTAGGGGATCACCACGTAGCGGATCACTTCCCAGGTTGTGCAGCCGACGCCGTAGGCCGCCTCCTTCAGCACCGGCGGAACGGTCGCGAACACGTCGCGCGAGACCGCAGTGATGAATGGCAGCACCATGATCGCCAGGATCAGCGAGGCGTTGAACAGGCTGAGATAGGATGGCGGGCCCGCGAAGACCGCACCGAGCACCGGAACGCCCTCGAAGATGCTGATCATGAACGGCTGGAACGTGTGCGCCAGGAACGGGCCGAGCACGAAGAAGCCCCACATGCCGTAGATGATCGAGGGAATGCCGGCGAGCAGTTCGACGGCGATGCCGATCGGCCGGCGCAGCCATTGCGGGCAGAGTTCGGTGAGGAAGACGGCGATGCCGAGACCGACCGGCACGGCAATCAACATGGCGATGACCGAGGTGACGAGCGTCCCGTAGATCGGGCCGAGCGCGCCCATGACGGGCTCCGGCTGCGCCGACGGCGCCCACCGCTGGGTCCAGAGAAATTCGAAACCGAAGGCTTTCATCGCCGGCCAGGCGCCGACGATCAGCGAGAGAATGATACCGCCCAGGATGCCGAGCACCGACAGCGCGGCGAGGCGGGTCGCCCAGTAGAAAAGGCTGTCGCTGAGCTTGAACGCACTGAGGGCACGAGCGCGGTCGAATGGCTCGGACGCTTCCAACGATCCCCCTTGAACGACGATGTCTGCCACGCGATCCCCCACCCTTACATTGTCGCTACGCATCTGCAACTGCCGTCACCGTCTCGCTCATGCCGTGATGGCGACTGCGGGAGGGCGGCGGCCGCCCTCCCTTGATCGCTGCGTGTGATCAGCTCTTGATGTCCGCGCTCCAGGTCTTCTTGATCAGATCGACCACCGAAGCCGGCATCGGGATGTAGTCGAGTTCCTCGGCAGCCTTGCCGCCCTTCTCGAACGCCCAGGTGAAGAACTTGATTGCCTCGGCGGCAGCGGCCTTATCGGTCGGCTGCTTGTGCATCAGGATGAAGGTCGCGGCGGTGATCGGCCACGACTGGTCGCCGGGCTGATCGGTCAGGATCACATAGTAGCCCGGAGCCTTCGCCCAATCGGCATTGGCTGCGGCGGCCTGGAAGGTCGCAATCGTCGGCTGCACGGTCTTGCCGGCCTTGTTGACGAGAGCGGCGTAGGTCAGCTTGTTCTGCTTCGCGTACGCATACTCGACATAACCGATCGAGTTCTTGGTCTGCGACACGTTACCGGCGACGCCTTCGTTGCCCTTGGCGCCAACGCCGACCGGCCATTCGACCGCGGTGTTCGAGCCGACCTTGCTCTTCCACTCGTCGCTCGCCTTCGCCAGGTAATCCGTGAAGTTGAACGTCGTGCCCGAACCGTCAGAGCGGCGGACCACGGCGATCGCCGTCGCCGGCAGGTTGACCGAGGGGTTCAGCTTCTTGATCGCCGCATCGTCCCACTTGGTGATCTTGCCGAGATAGATGTCGGCGAGCACCTGGCCGCTCAGCACCAGCTCGCCCGGCTTGACGCCGTCGAGATTGACGACCGGCACGATCGCGCCCATCACCTGCGGCCACTGCACGAGGCCGTCCTTCTCAAGCTGATCGGCCTTCAGCGGCGCGTCGGTGGCGCCGAAAGTCACGGTCTTGGCCTGGATCTGCTTGATGCCGGCGCCGGAGCCGATCGACTGATAGTTCAGGCCGTTGCCGGTCTCCTTCTTGTACGTGTCGGCCCACTTCGAATAGATCGGAAACGGGAAGGTCGCGCCCGCGCCGGTAATGTCGGCGGCCTGCGCGCTGAGCGCCGTCGCAGCGAGAACGCTGGCGGCGAGAGTTGCTTTGAGAAAATTCACTGGCTCTCTCCATGTTAATCGCGCGCTCATCGTCCGCCGATGACAACACGCTGGCCGGGCGCCACGTTGCCCGCGATCCGCAGTAGCTTGGCTCACCCGGCGGTTCCGGCGTTCAATCACCGTTAACCGTCCGAGCGGCGAGACCGGTCTAGATCGCGCCCGTCATGGATTTATGAGAGTTCGATGACAGCTGGATGACAGAGGCAAGCCTCTGAAATCACACGGCTATCGCGCTTCGACGGCAGCCGCCTTGGGGAAAACCGCGGTAAACGTTGCGCCCTTGTCGGGGACGCTTTCGATCAGGAGCCGGCCGCGGTGGCGGTTCAAAATATGCTTCACCAGCGACAGGCCTAACCCGGTCCCGCCCTGCGCCCGGCTGTCGCCGACATCGACACGGTAGAAGCGCTCGGTCAGGCGCGGCAGATGCTCCGGCGCAATGCCGGGACCGTAGTCACGGACCTTGACGCGGATCTCGGCAGGCGTCTCGACCAGCGTCACCTCGACCTTGCCGCCAGACGCGCCGTATTTCAGGCCGTTCTCGATCAAATTCTCGAATAGCCGCAGCAGTTCGTCGCGATCACCCGGCACGATTACCGGCGTTTCCGGAATATCGACGGTCACCTCGACGCCGCGCTCCTGCGCCAACACCTCGAGACCATCCACCACCTGACGCACCAGCGGCGGCAGGTCGATCGGGCTGCTGGGACGAACATGGGCGGACAGTTCGATCCGCGACAAGGACAGCAGGTCGTCGATCAACCGCGCCATCCGGGTCGCCTGGACCCGCATGATCCCGAGGAACCGCTCCCGTGCGGAGGGATCGTCCTTGGCCGGCCCCAGCAATGTATCGATAAAGCCGGACAGCGCCGCCAGCGGCGTGCGCAACTCGTGACTGGCATTAGCGACGAAATCGGCGCGCATCTCCTCGACCCGGCGCAGCGGCGTCTGGTCGTGGAACGTCATCAGCATGCAGGTGTCGGCCCCGCCGAAATGGGTCGGCACCGGAATTGGCGTCACCACCAACTCCATCCAGCGATCGATCGGCACATGCTCGACATAGGTCGCCCGCTGCATCTTGTTGGTCGCCAGCGCCTGCCGGAGCGTGGCGACGATCTCCGGCGCCCGCAGCGCCGACTGCGCAAGCTCGCCGCGGCGCAGCGCCGGCGCAAGCTCGCTCGCTTCCTGATTGAAATGCAGCACGCGGCCGGCGCGATCGAGCAGCACCGACGGATCGGGAAGACCGGCGACCAGCGAGCGTACGACCGCGGAATCAACCGGATCGATCCGCGGCTCCGCATCGCTGGAGCGCGCACCGTCATGCAGCTGCCAGGGAACGAGAGCGGCGGCGGCGATGCAGATGAAAGCGAAGATCGCCCGCGCGAGGCTGAGGTCCGTGAGTACGACGAGACCGCCCAGCACGATCGCCGTGACGAGCAGAATGATCGCAGCCCGCTTGATGCGGTCCGACCATGGCGCTGAAAGAGACGAGGCGTTCGCAGCCACCACCTGCCCTCCGGCAAGAGATTGCGCCGCGTCGTTCAGGCGCGGCGCTCCTCACGCATCAGTGCCTTCGTCTGCACGGCTTCGTCAAGGCTTCCGGCGATGACATCGGTCGCAGCCGGAGGCTCTTCCGGCAGCGGCGCGGCACGAGGCGCCTCGCTGCGGCGGCTGACGATCAGTTCGCGCGCGGCGAGAATGAGCAGCGAGAGAATGAACGGCACGATGTAATAAAGCACGCGAAACAGCAGCATTCCTGCAAGCAGCTCTTCGCGATCGAGCTGCCAGAGGCCGACCAGCATTGCCGCATCGAACACGCCGAGCCCGCCGGGAGAGTGGCTGGCAAAGCCGAGCAGCGTTGCGGAGACGAAAATCACGGCGACTGTCACAAAATCGACATGCGGCTCGCCGGGAACGAGCATGTACATCGCCAACGCGCAGAAGCCGAGATCGACAATGCCGATGACGATCTGCAACAGCGTCAACGGACCGCCGGGCAGCGTGACCGTCCAGTTGCCGCGCCCCACCACGCGCGGGCGGATCCACACCCAGATCACGTAGCCTGCAAGCGCGGCAAGGGCTGCGAAGGCGACGATCTGATTAAGCCACACCGGCAGCTTGTCGATCTGCGCCGCCGCTTCCGGATGATAGCTGATGCCGAGCCCGAGCACGGCGGCATTGCCGAGCCAGAAGGTGAGGCCCGCGACGAAGCACACCTTGGCGACGTCGACCGCATTCAGGCCCCAGGCCGAATAGACGCGATAACGGACAGCACCGCCGGTCAGCACGCTGGCACCGACATTGTGGCCGACCGAATAGCTGGTGAAGCCAGCGAGTGCTGCGATCCGATACGGCACATCGCCGCGGCCGATCGTGCGCAACGCGAACAGATCATAGAAGGTCAGCGTGAAATAGCCTGCGGCGACGAACAGCGCCGCGAACAGAATGTCGCTCTCGGATTTGTCACGCAGCGCATCGATCAGGTCATCGACGTCGATGTCGCGCAGCATGTGAAACAGCACGTAGCAGGCGAAGCCGATCACCGACAGGCTCAGCACCAGGCCGAGCTTGTGCAGGATGTGCTTTTCACGGAGGAAAGCAATCGTCTGACGTATCGACCCTAGCATCGGCATCTCAGTGCTGCTGCCGGACATGGTCGGTCGAATCCACTCTGCTCTCGAACGCTCAAACGATGGTCTCCACGCCGCTTCCTAGCAGAATGCTGGAACCTCCGCGAGGGCGGCATCAGGACGCTGCGCAGGTTGTCTGCCACGCCTTGACATGTCGCGGTTCAGCAAACGACCGCGCCGTCAGCCAGATCTTCATGTTGACGCTGAGCATGGCGCAATAAAGGTAGTGTCCCTGACGTTTCCAGAATCCTACCTCGCGCTGCTTCGATCCGCCGCGCCCTCAAGGGGCTGAACGATGGTCGGCGATCAGCAGGTCGCGCAGCCATGCGCCAAGCGCGCAGCCCACGATATAGGCAGCGAACAGCAGCAACCCAAGGTCCAGCCAATAGCCGAAACGGCCGGGCACGACCCGTCCCACCGCGCAGGCGATCGCAACCACCAGCGCAAGGGCGCTCCATTGCAGGGTTCGCTTGGCGAGACCGCCGCCGCGATGCACGGTGCCGACCCAGCCGGTCAGCAGGCCGATGAACGCCGCCGCCGCGACCCAGCCCCAATGGAATTCCGCCAGATACAGCATGGCCTACCTCACCACGAATTCGATGCGGCGATTCTGCGCCTTGCCCTCGGGGGTGTCGTTCGATGCCACCGGCTGCGTCGGCCCGTACCCCGTCGCGTGCAGCCGGTCCGCTGGCAGGCCCGCACGCACCATATAGTCGAGCACCGCCTGAGCGCGGCGCTCGGACAAGCGCTGATTGGCCTCCGCGTCGCCATCGCTGTCGGTATGGCCGCCGATCTCGAGAGTCGTGTTCGGGCACCGCAGCGCGATCTCGACCAGCCGGTCCATCAGCCCCCGCGAGTCCGCATCGATGTTGGCCTGACCGGACTCGAAGCGAATCTTGCCGATTGCCAGCAGCTCCGTAAACAGCTGCTGGCAAACGCTGGCATCGACCGCGCTCGCCGGCGGCTTGACCGAGATTTCGGCATTGGCGCGCCAACCCTGCGGCAGCTCGCCACCAAGCCCGGACCGCAACTGTTCGGCCGCCACATCGTACAGCGCGTCGCCGGACAGCTTGACCTCGCGGTCGGAGATGGTCAGCGATCCCGTCGAGAGCCGCGACAATGCGCCCAGTGCGGCGGTCACCGCATTGGCAAAGCCTGACGGCGCGCCGACGCTGGCCTTCAGATTGTCGACGATCTTCTCGTTGAGAAACTTGCGCTTCGCCGCATCGATCAGCGCCGCATGCACCGCATTGTCGGGCACGTAGCCATTGAATGTCAGGGTGGAGGCGACTGGATCCTTGTTGACCTGGAAGATATAGGGCGGCGCGCTGACAGCATTCTCGGCAACCGTGTAGCCTTCCGGCAGGTTGCGCAATGCCGCCGCGATCGCCTCGCGGCCGCCGAGTTCGCGCGCTGTTCCCGACAGGCTCACCGCATTGTTCGAGAGCGAAACCTTGCCGTCACGCAGCCGGCCGAGCTGTTCGATCAGCAGCAAGGCGGCGGCCTCGTAACGCGACGGCACGCCACGCGCGAAGTTCATCTGATCCACAACTTCGACCCCACCGGCGATGCCCCGCACCGCCTCCACCAAGCGGGATCGGACCGCCGGAAGCGGCACACTGCCGGACAGGGTCAAGCGGGAGACGTTCCGCTCGGCGGACCAATTGTACGGCTTCGCCTCGTCGATGATCTTGATCTGGTTATGCACCAGCCGCACGCCTGGAACGGCTTCGGCAATCGCCAGCGAACTGCGACGGCCTTCCTCGGAGAAGGCGTCGGCGCTGATCGTCAGATCGCGGCCGGCCGCCTCCACCCTGGTCTTGTCCAGGATCGTTTCACGCAAGGACTCCGCCGTCCGACCGGACAGACTGGTCTCAAAGGGAACTGTGTTGAACCAGGCAGCGAACACCCAGAGCACCGCCAGCGGGATCAACCCTGGCCACCACTTGCGAACCACCCTGACCAATGTGCGCATTCAAATACCCGAAACCGTCGCGGCAAGACAAAACAAACCCCTCGGCGGGTGTCAAACTGCAAATGCGACCAGTGCCAGCGAACGGGTGTGCCTGCATCGGCTAACCGTTTCTTCAAGGCTCGCCGATATACGGAACGGATGGCTCAGCCCCTGTGATCGGGCGCTGGGCGCATCCAGCCGGACCGGCCATGAATCAGCTTCGCCACAATGTCATCCGCGCCGGACTGGAAGCGCTGTATTTCTCCGGCGCGCACCGGCTGCTGCAACCGCTGTTCGCCGGCGTCGGCACGATCTTCATGCTGCATCACGTGCGCCCCCCGCGCGGGGATGCCTTTCAGCCCAATCGCCACCTGGAAATCACGCCGGATTTCCTGCGGGCGACGCTGCGCCATGTGCGCGCACGCGGCATCGACATCGTCGATCTCGACGAGATGCACCGGCGGCTGCGGGAACGGGACTTCAGACGCCGTTTCGCCTGCTTCACCTTCGACGACGGCTATCGCGACAACCGCGATTTCGCGTTGCCGGTGATGCGGGAGTTCGCCGCCCCCTTTACCGTCTACGTCACCAGCGATTTCGCCTGCGGCAACGGCCGGCTCTGGTGGGTGGCGCTCGAACGGCTGATCGCGCGGGCCGAGCGGATCGAAACGACGATCGGCGGCGAGGTCGTGCGGCTCGATTGCCAGGATGCGGCCGCGAAGAGCATCGCGTTCGCGACCTTGCACGACCTGCTGCGCGCTGTGCCTGGCCCGGAGATAACGCACCTCCTCGCCGAACTGTGCCGGCGCCACGGCGTCGACGATGGCGTGATCGCCCGCGAGCTGTGCCTGTCATGGCAGGAGCTGCAGAACTTCGCTGCCGATCCGCTCGTCACCATCGGCGCCCACACGCTCACCCACTGCAATCTCGCCACCTGCACGCCCGAGACCGCCAGGCACGAGATGGCGGCCAGCCGCGGCGCGATCGAGGCCAAGCTCAACAAGCCCGCCGCCCATCTCGCCTATCCCTATGGCGACAAAGATGCCGCGACGGCGCGGGAGTTCGCGCTGGCCCGCAAGCTCGGCTTCAAGACCGCGGTGACCACCCGGCCCGGCATGCTGTTCACCGAGAGTGCCAACCATCTCACGGCGCTGCCGCGGCTGTCGCTCAACGGCAACTACCAGAGCACGCGGCTGCTGCCGGTGCTGACATCCGGCGCAGCGACTGCGGTCTGGAACGGTTTCCGCCGTGTCGATGCCGCCTGACCGAGCGCCTTCGCAATGAGCGCTCCGACCAATCATCCCGGAGTGGTTCTCCTGGGCGGCGCGCATGGTGCCCTCGCCCTGGCGCGCAGCTTCGGCCGCCGCGGCATTCCCGTCACACTGGTCTCCGACGATCACCCGCTGCCCCGCTTTTCCCGCTTCGTCACCCGACACTCCGGCTGGCCTGGGCCGGGCGCGAACGATGCGGCTTCCTGGCTCATCGGCTTTGCCGGACAGCAGGGCTGCAACGGCTGGCTACTGATCCCCTGCGGCGATAACGAATTGCGGCTGGTGGCGAACCATCTCGAGCGGCTGCGGCAAAGCTACCGCATCATCAGCAGCCCTTGGGACAGCCTGCGCCGGGTTTGCGACAAGCAGCAGCTCGCGCAGACCGCCGCCGCAAGCGGCATCGCCGTCCCGCGCGCCTATCAGGCGGGCAGCGACGCCGAGGCGGCAGCACTCGCGGTCCAGTACCCTGTGGTGCTGAAGCCGGCGATGCGGACCGAACGCAACGCCTTCACCCAGGCAAAGGCGTGGCGCGCCGACGATCGCGATCAGCTGCTGGCGCGGTATCGCGCCGCCGCGGCGCTGGTGGGTGACGAAAACGTCGTCGTGCAGGAGATGATCCCCGGCGGCGGCGAGACGCAGTTCTCCTATGCCGGGGTCTGGCGCGAGGGCAAACCCGTCGCCGATCTGACCGCGCGCCGCACCCGCCAGTATCCGATCGACTTCAGCTACACCAGCACCTTCGTCGAGATCGTCGCAAACGAGGACGTGCGCGCCGCGGCAACCACACTGCTCGGTGCGATCGACTTCGAGGGGCTGGTGGAGGTCGAATTCAAATTCGATGCGCGCGATCGCAGCTACAAGGTGCTGGACGTCAATCCGCGCGCGTGGTCGTGGCTGGCACTGTGCGAGGCCTCCGGCGCCAACTTCGGCCATGTGCTGCACGCCCTCGCCACCAGCGCACCGATCCCCGCCACACCGGCCGCGCCGGGCCATGCCTGGATCCACACCGTGCGAGACGCAGCCGCCGCACTGCATTTGATCGCGCGCGGCGATCTCACATTCGCGGACTACCTGCACTCGCTGCGCCGGCGATTGACGTTTGCAAGCTTCGCCTGGGACGACCCGACGCCCGGCCTGATCGAACTGCCGCTGACGGCTTGGCGTGTGCTGGCACGCAAGATGCCTTCGCTGGCCCGCCGAAGCCGGCCCGGCGCATCGGCAACGCCCGCCGCGCCAGCGATCAGGCCGCCCGAGCCTTGAAGCGCGTGCCCTTGGCCGGCGGATCGTTCGGCGGGCCGGCGAAGCACTGGGCGATCGCCATCCAGCGCTGCGCGGTCTCGCCCTTCACGGCGAGCCTGGTGTCGGCGACGTTACGGGTCTGCGCCACCACCTGGCAGAACTCCACCGCGTCACCCTCGACCGAGGTACCGCTGGTGGGATCATTCCACTCCCAGACCTCGCCCGACGGACCGGTCACACGCACATATGGCACGTCCACCGGCACCGGCAGCTTGCGGTTGGTGAAGGTCCAACCGAACGTCTTCACGCCGATCACGGCGATGTTCTTCAGCCGGTCGTGGAAGATGCGATCCTTGCCCATCACGTCGTAGATTTCCTGGCCGTGCGCCCAGGTTTCCATCTGTCGCGCGGTGGTGAACATGCGCACGCCCATGCCGGGCCCGGCCCAGTTCAAGCGCGTCGCTGGATTTTTGGTCGCCAGCAGATCGCACAATGCCTCGAGCTGATCCCACCAGCGCCTCAGCAGTGCCCTGCCCTTCAGGTCGGGGAAGCGCAGTCGCGATTCCTCGATCATCGACAGGCCGCCCTTGCGCACCTCCATGATCTTCTGCCGCAGCGCCTCATACTCGGCCGGATCGCGCGCGGAAGCGGCTGCGGAGATGTCGCTGCAATGCAAGTGCAGCACCACGTCATTGACAGTCCAGTCCTTGAATAGCGTCTTGCGCTGCCAGTCGCTCTCGCTCAGCGTCTCGAGCAGACCGCGCAACTCCTTGCCCTCGTCGTGGAAGTCGGTGATCTCACGCAGCATCTGCCCTGCCCATCATATACGTTGTGTTTTCTAGGTTCGATTGATAGCGCCATTGCTGCATCACCACACGGCGCAGTCAAGCCGCCGCAATCGCAAGCATCGCGTATGCCGCAGGCCTGAGAACGAAGTCAGAGATCGACCACCACGTAATCGTTCTCGACCGTGACGGCGATGGTCTCGGCGACGTAAGGTCCCTTCACCACGCTCTCACCGGACTCGACCGAGACCGGATAGGGCCGGACGCGAAACTTTCGCGGGTCGCAGTAGGACTGGCCGGTCTTGATGTCGAACTCCCAGCCGTGCCACGGACAGCGCAGGATCTCGCCGCGGCGGCTATAGGTGATCTCGCCGGGTTCGTTCGACTCGGCGAGGCCGATCAGCGAGCCCTCGCAGAACGAGGCGCCCTGATGCGGGCAGCGGTTGAGCAGCCCGTAATACTCGCCGTTGACATTGAAGATCGCGATCGGCCGATCGTCGATGGTGACAAACTTGCGCTCACCCGGCGGGAAGTCGCCCACCGGGGCAATCACATGACGGGTCATGCGGCGATCCCGAACACGGTCCGAGCGTTGCCGATGAAGAAGCTCTCGCGATCCTCCTTGGATACGCCGGGCGGCAGCACGCGGGCTGGATCGTCAAAATCCCAGTGCGGATAATCGGTCGCGAACATCAGCCGGTCCCAGCCGATCCACTTGATCACCTCGAACAGATGCTCGCGGTTGTCCGGCTCCTCCATCGGCTGCGTCGACCACCACACATGCTCGCGGATATATTCCGACGGCTTGCGCTTCAGATGCGGCAGTTCGCTGCGCAGGCGATCGAAATGCTTGTCGAGCCGCCAGGCGAGCGACGGCGCCCAGCCGAACCCGGCCTCGATCGAGATCACCTTCAACGTCGGGAAACGCTCGAACACGCCTTCGAGCACCATGCTGACCAGCGCGGCCTGCTGGCACTGCGAATGCCCGACCATCTCCTCGATGTAATAGCTCGGCCAGCCGCCCGACGTGATCGGATGGCCGCCGAAACCGAACGCATGCACGCCGACCGGAAGCCCCGCCTCCGCCGCCGCCTCATAGATCGGCCAGTAACGGCGCTGACCGAGCGGCTCGGTGTTGCGACTCATCAGCAGCACCTGGGCGAAATTCTTGTCGCCGGCACGGCTGCGGATTTCCTTCGCCGCGGCGACGCCGTCCTCGTTGGGAACGACGACCGACGCTTTCAGACGCTTGTCCTTGCTGGTCCACGCGGCGATCTGCCAGTCGTTGGTGGCGCGGGTCATCGCCGCCGACAGATCCTGATTGCGCAAGCCCTGCCCCGACGGGTTGAGCGGACAAAGGATGCCGAGCGCGACATTGTTTGGCGTCAGATGCTGTTCCTGCATGAACGACAGCGACGATCCCTGCCGGCCACCTTCCGGCGGCACCGCGTCGCGCCGCGAGGCGTTCGGCTGCGCCTTCGGATAGGCGGGGCCGGACAACATGCCCTGATAGAGGTGCAGGCCGTAGGTCTCGATGTGCTCCTGCCAGCGCTTCTCCAGGAACGGATAGATATCCCTGATCTCACGGTAGGACGGGTGGATGTCGCAATCGGCGATCGCCTGCTTGACGACGGCGTCCGCGCCTTGCTGCGAACCGGGCCGGAACTGCATATTCATGAGCGCTCTCCCTTAACGTCCGCGCGACGCTCGGACTCGTCGTTGATCGCTGTCTGTTGGAGCCTGACCATTTCGGAAAACCACGCGCGTCCGGATCATCGCTTTAAGCATTGAGCCGCGGGTAAGTCGCAAGCGGATTGTCGATCATGATCTTGCGCACGAGATCGGACGACAACCCATCCGGCAACACCGCCTCGCCGTCGAACTGCCAATGCGGATAGTCGGTGGAGAATAGGATCAAATCCTCCGACTGCATATGGTCAATAACGCGCTCCAGCATCGCCGGGTCCGGCGGACCGTCCACCGGCTGCAGCGAGAAGCGCACGTTGCTGCGCACAATCTCCTGCGGCGAGCGATCGACCCAGGGCGTCTCCATGCGCACCCCGCGCCAGAACTTCTGCAGGCGCCAAAGATAGGTCGGCAGCCAGGTGAAGCCGGATTCCAGCATCACCACCTTCAGGTTCGGGAACTTGGCGAACACGCCCTCGATGATCAGGCTGGTGAGCTGGGTCTGGAAGGCCTGCGAGTTCCCGACATAATCCTCCGCGTGGTAGGAGCCCCAGCCGACCGGGCTCGGCTGATTGTGGTAGTTGCTGCCCGCATGCACGCCGAGCGCCAGGCCGTTCCGCTCGCAGGCCTCATAGATCGGCCAGTAGATGCGGCGACCGAGCGGCATGTCGCCGGACACCAGCATCAGCACCTGCACGAACCGCTTGTCCTGGGCGCAGCGCTCGATCTCGGCAACGGCTTTCTCGGTGCTCTGGATCGGCACGACGATGGAGCCGCGCAGGCGGTCGTCCTTGTCCAGCCATTCCCTCGCCAGCCAGTCGTTCAGTGCGCTGCAGAACGCGCTCTGCATGTCCTCGCTGAACACCATCTGCACGCCATAGAGCGGGTTGCAGATGCCGAACCGGGTGCCATACGGATCGAGCGCCTGGCGGGTCAGGTCGGCTACCACTGAGCCCGGTTTGCCCTGTGTCGGCCGCCAGTCGGGACGGGCCGTGATCGGCGAGTTCGGTGGATAGGACTGCGACACGAGGTCAACCATGCCGCGGCTGGTGACCTGATCGCTCCAGTAATCGTTCAGATACGGCAGAAGGCTTTGGAGACCGGGCAGCGCGGGATGCAGGTCGCAATCGACTCCGCCTGGAACGACCGACGTCATGGGCTGGGTTTCCTCCGGGCAGATCACATTGTTATGCGACAAGTGTAACTGCGCCGGGTGAGCCTCGCAATCGAACCGCCTCGCACGGGTCTCATGCGGCCTATGCACATACTGAGCATAAGCAGCGTAACGTCAGACAGAACGCCGCCTGATGTCCTCGCGAATAAAATAGATAGAGAGAGCACCACCATGTCACACCGGCCGGACGGCACTCGTCTGGATGCAGACGGACAACAAGCCCCGCATGGAGATAGCGACGATGCAAACGCGCCTGAACCCCTACACCACCGCGCCCGACGTCATGAAGCCGATGATCGATCTCGAAGCATCGTTGAAGACCGCGAGCCTCGAGCACAGCCTCTTTGAACTGGTGAAGATCCGTGCCTCGCAGATCAACGGCTGTGCCTACTGCCTGCACATGCATACCAAAGACGCGCGGGAGGCCGGCGAGACCGAAGCCCGCATCCACCTGCTCAATGCCTGGCGCGAGTCGCGGCTTTACACCGCGCGCGAGCGTGCGGCGCTGGAATGGACCGAAGCACTGACGCTGGTGGCAGACACGCATGCGCCGGATTCGGCGTATGAAGCCGTCAAGGCACAGTTCTCGCCGAAGGAGATCGTCGAGCTGACGCTGCTGATCGGCGCGATCAACACCTGGAACAGGATCGCCATCGGCTTCCGCTCGGTTCACCCCGAGGATGCGAAGCACGCCGCGGCCGCGGCTTGAACGCATTCCATCGTCAACAATTAAAGCCAACGCGACCGACCCGCTCACGCGGCCGGTCGCCCTTTGCCATCTGGATGACCCCTGTTCCTATCCGAAGACGTTCTCGAACCATGGCCTGTGCCTGCGATTCAAAAAAAATTGCGCCCGATGTCACATCGCGCACCCGCCATTCGTCTTGGCGGCATGAGGCCCGAAACGAGGCCATCACGGAGACGCGATCATGCAACCACGTTTGAACCCTTTCGCCGCCGCACCTGAGAGCATGAAGGCGATGCTGGACTTGAGCGCCGCAGTCAACGCAGGCGGCATCGAACACAGCCTCGCGGAACTGGTGAAGATCCGCGCTTCGCAGATCAACGGCTGCGCCAACTGCCTGCATATGCACACCAAGGATGCGCGTGAGGCGGGCGAGAGCGAAGCTCGCCTCTACCTGCTCAACGCCTGGCGCGAGTCCCGTCTCTACACCGCGCGCGAGCGGGCAGCGCTGGCCTGGACCGAAGCGCTGACGCTGGTGGCGGAGAGCCACGCGCCGCAGGATGTCTACGATCAAGCGAAAGCCCACTTCACGCCGAAAGAAATGGTCGAGCTGACGATGCTGGTCATCACCATCAATAGCTGGAACCGGCTCGCGGTCGGCTTCGGCTTCGTGCATCCGGAAGATGCCAAGCACGCAGCGGCGGCCTGACCTCCCACAATCACGCCTAAGACCACGACCGTCGCCAAAGGCCGGTCGTGGGACAAAATAAATCCCGGTTCCATGTCGTTTTGGCGCGCGTCCGTTCGTCTGACTAGCGCCGGCCGCAAGAAGGCCAGACCAGGAGACAGCCATGCAAGCTCGCGTGAACCCGTTCATCGCCGCCCCTGACATCATCCAGCCGCTGCTCGACCTCGGCGCCAAGGTCAACGACACCAATCTCGAGTTCAGCCTGTGCGAGCTGGTGAAGATCCGCGCCTCGCAGATCAACCGCTGCGTCAATTGCCTGCACATGCACACCGCCGACGCGCGCACCGCCGGCGCGAGCGAAGCCCGCATCTACCTGCTCAACGCCTGGCGCGAGTCCCGTCTCTATACGCCGCGCGAACGGGCGGCGCTGGCCTGGACCGAAGCGCTGACGCAGCTCGCCGAGACAGGCGCGCCGGACGACGTCTATAATGAGCTGAGAGCCCACTTCACCGCGAAGGAGATGGTCGAGCTGACGCTGCTGATCACCACGATCAACACCTTCAATCGTTTTGCGGTGGGCTTCCGTGTCGTTCACCCCGAAGACGCCAAACATGCCGCAACTGCAGCCTGACGACGCAGCCCACACTTTCGCTCCCTTACGCCCGCGACTGACCCGCATCGCCTACCGCATGCTCGGCTCGGTCGCCGAGGCGGAGGACATCGTGCAGGAGGCCTTCCTGCGCTGGCATCGGACCGACCGCACCGATGTCAGCGACGCGGCAGCATTTCTGTCGAAGACCGTGACGCGGCTGTGCCTCGATCACCTGAAGTCCGCGCGGGTAAAGCGCGAGACCTATATCGGCCCGTGGGTGCCTGAACCGATGATCGATCCGACCGAAGACGACAGCGACGACATCACCCTGACTTTGATGATGGCCCTGGAGCGGCTGTCGCCGCTGGAGCGGGCGGCGTTCCTGCTGCACGACGTGTTCGGGCTTGGCTTCGATCAGGTCGCCCAGGCGATCGATCGCGACCCGGCCGCGACGCGACAACTGGCCAGCCGCGCCCGCGACCATGTGCGGTCCGCCAAGCCGCGGTTTCCCGTCTCCGCCGAACAAGGCGCCGGTATCGCCAAGGCGTTCTATGAAGCGAGCCGCACCGGCGAGGTCGCCCCGTTGCAGGCGCTGCTGGCGCAGGACGCGATCATGTATTCGGACGGGGGCGGAAAACGCGCGGCCGCGAAGATCCCGATCGTCGGCGGCGAGGCGATCGCGAATTTCTTCGCCAGCATTGTCCGCCGGATTCAGATGGGCGGCCTGACGCTGCCGCCATCCACCTGGCGCCAAGCCTTGGTCGACGGCTTGCCGGGCATCATCGAGAGCGCGAACGGCGAGGTGATCCAGACGGTGGCGTTCGAGATCGACAACGGCAAGATCACGGCGATCTATGCGGTGCGCAATCCCGACAAGCTGAAGCATGTCGGCGTGGCCAGGATGCTTCAATAAACCACTGTCATTCCGGGGCGCGAGCAACGCTCACGAGGCCGGAATGACGACGGTATTAAGTCGAGCGCGCTGTCGGATACGCACCACAATGCATAGGGTCTAGTCGCAGCGGGCGCTCATGCCGCCGTCGAGCACGATCTCGGTGCCCGTCACCCAGCGCGATTCGTCAGAGGCCAGGAATAACGCCGCATTTGCGGTGTCGCGGCCGTCGCCCATGAAACCCAGCGGAATCCGCGCCTGCCGCTGCGCCAGTAGCTTTTCGACATCGCCGCCGGCGCGCGTCTTGGCCAGCCGCGCCTCGACCATCGGCGTGTGCAACTGCCCCGGCACCAGCGTATTTACCCGCACATGCTTCGGCGCGTATTGCACGGCGACCACCTTCGAGAACTGGATCACGCCGGCCTTGCAGGCGGCGTAAGCGACCTGCGCCGCGCCGGTCCAGCGAATGCCGGATGCGGACGCCGTATTGATGATCGAGCCGCCGCCCTGCGACTCCATCACCGGCAGCACGTGCTTGCAGGTGAGGAACACGCTCTTCAGGTTGAGATCGACCTGGGCGTCCCACGCCTCCTCCGCCATCTCCACCGGGCCGCCCGGCGCCGAGCCGCCGACGTTGTTCACCAGCACGTCGATGCGGCCGAACCTGTCCGTACAGGCCTTCACCATCGCCGCGACATCGGCGGATTGCGTGACGTCGCAGGTGTGAGTGACGATCTCGCCGCCGGCCTCCTTCACCCGCGCGACGGTTTCCTCCATCGGCGCGAGATCGCGATCCACGGCGAAGATCTTGGCGCCCTCCTGCGCGAACAGCACGCACTCCGCCCGGCCATTGCCCCAGCCGGGGCCGACGCACCCGGCACCGACGATCAGCGCGATCTTTCCCTGCAAGCGTCCGGCCATGCCTCACTCCATTCTTCTTGTTTTCTTGTCGTCTTGCCGTCTTGATGCGCAACACACGCAACGCGCGCCAGGAACGCTATAACCGCCGCGCATCCACGACAACCATGCAAAAAGCAACGCCGGGTCCGCACGATGGCGGCACCCGGCGCAGCCACGTCGATCACTGGCGTTATTCGAGCTTCACGCCAGACTGCTTGATAACATCGCCCCATTTCTTGGTTTCAGCGACGATCAGCTGATTGATCCCCTCCACAGTGCTGCCTTCGGCATCCGCGCCCTGCAGCGCGAGCTTGTCGATCACATCCTTCGACTTCACCGCCTCGTTGGCGATGCGATTCAGCTTGGCGACGATCTCCGGCGGCGTGCCTGACGGTGCGATCAGCGCATACCAGTTGTCGGCGAGCACATCCGGCAGGCCCTGCTCGCCCATGGTCTTCAGATCGGGCAGCGCCGGCGAGCGCTTGGCCGAGCCGATCCCGAGCGCCTTGAAGGTACCGGCCTGCACATGGGGCAGCAGCACTGGAATATCGGCGAACATGAACTGCACCTGGCCGCCGAGCAGATCGTTCACCGCGGGCGCTGCGCCGCGATAGGGAATATGCACCGCCTGCACACCGGACTTGAGCTTGAACAGCTCGGCGGCGAGATGCGGCATGCTGCCGGTGCCAGTGGAGGCGAAGTTGATCGACTTCGCCTTGCTCAGCGCCAGCAGCTCGGCGATGGTCTTGGCCTCGACGTTCGGCGCGACCACCAAGATCTCCGGCACCTTGGTCACCAGGCTGATCGCCTTGATATCTTTCTGCACGTTGTACGGCAGCGTGGTCTGCACGCTCGGATTGATGGCGATCGCACCGGGGCTGGTGATGCCGATAGTGTAGCCGTTCGGCTCGGCCTTCGCGACGGCATCGACACCGGTGATGCCGCCCGCCCCGCCGCGGTTGTCGATGACAATGGTCTGGCCGATCAGATCCTGCATCTTGCCGCCGACGACGCGTGCGATCGTGTCGGCCGGACCGCCCGCCGGAAACGGCACGATCAGTTTGATCGGGCGGTTGGGGTAATCCTGCGCCTGCGCCGCCTGCGGCAGCAGCAAGGCCGCAACAGCCAGCGCGACAGAGCGTATCAATCCCGGCATCTCATCCATCTCCCTCGTCGCCGGTCATCGTCGCCGGCTTGATGTTGTGGCCCGCATTCTTGGCGGCAGAGCGCGCGATTGACAAAAACCTTTGTGCAATGGCTTCCTATGCCGAAACGGCATGGGAAGAGCGCCCGATGGATTTTCGCGAGATCCGCTACTTCGTGCAGGTGGCCAATGCCGGGAGCTTCAGCCTTGCCGCCAAGGAGTTACGCGTCGCGCAGCCGGCCTTGAGCCGGCAGATCCGCAAGCTCGAACAGGAGCTTGGCGTCGATCTCTTGGTACGGCATGGGCGCGGCGTGCGGCTAACGGGCGCAGGCTCGGTCCTGCTCGAACGCTCAGGGCAGATGATCCACTTCCTGCGGCAGACCGGCGACGCGGTGAAAACCAGCGCCAACCAGGTCTCGGGCCATATCGGACTGGGCGTGCCGCCCGCGGCCGGGCTCTTGCTCGCAGCGCCCGTCGTCCGCTCGTTCCAGCGCGACTTTCCGCAGGTGGCGCTGCAGGTGCGCGACGGCATCAGCAACCTGCTGCAGGAATGGCTGCTCGACGGCCGTATCGATGTCGCTGTGCTCTACAATCCGCCGCCAATGGAGGCGCTGGACAGCGACGTAATCCTGCGCGAACACATGGTGGTGGTCGAGCCGCCAGACGGAACGAGCAAGTCGCGCCGCATCAGACCGCAGATCGGAACGTGCCGCATCCGCGATCTCGCGGACATGCCGCTGATCATGCCGAGTCTGCCGCACAACAACCGCCGCATCGTCGAACAGGCGGCGATCCAGCACGGCGTCCACCTGCGCATGAAGCTGGAGGTCGATAGCGTCGCGCTGGCCAAGGCGATGGTGAAGAGCGGCCTCGGCTGCACCATCCTCGCCTATGCCGCGGTCCACGCCGAGGTGCAGCGCGGTGAGCTGAAGATGCGCGTGATCGAACGGCCTGCGTTGATGTCCACCGTCGCGGTCGCGGTCTTGCGCGAGCGGCGCACGCTGCGACTGCCGAACGAGCTGCGGCGGACGGTGGTCGCCGAGGTCAACCGCCTGGTGGCCGACGGCGTATGGCGGCGTTACGCCGCGCGCTGACCGTCCGGGCATGCAGCCTCATCCTTAACGCAGCCGTCTCGACGGATGATCGCGATCTGGCCTCATGGTTCGAGACACGCTGCTGATTTGCGCATCATCTGATCCGAAAACCGGTTCCCACTTTTCGGGACGATGCGTGCCGCGCTCCTCACCATGAGGGTCAGGCTTTATGAGGATCAGGCTTTGGCCGGGCGACCCCGCATCGCCAGCGACACGTCGCGACCGATCGCCAGTCCGTCCGCGAACGATATTTCCGTCATCCGATAGAACATGTTCTTGGTGGCGGCGAGCTGTACGGGATCGTTTTCGGTCCATGCCTTGGCGATATCGATCGCAGTCTGGAGCACCGCCTCGGGCGCCACCACGCGGTTGGCAAGCCCCAACCGCTGCACATCGTCGGCCGAGAGCGTAGCACCGAGCGAGATCAGTTCGAACGCCGCCTTCGGGCCGGTCTGCTTCAACAGGCTGGTCAGCACCGCCGTCGGCGTCAGCTGATGCTTCAGCTCGGGATAGCCGAACTTCAGATTGGTGCCGACGACCACCATATCGCAGCAGATCGCAAACGCGGCGCCACCGCCGATCGCAGCGCCGTGCACCGCCGCGACCACAGGCTTGGTGAGACTGCGCAGCGTCACCTGCAGCCGCGACATCAGTTCGGAACGGAGCGCATTGCGCTTGATCGACTCGGCGTTCTGCTCGCCGCGGAACTCGCCAAGGTCGGCTCCGGCGGAAAACCCGCGCCCCTCGCCGGTCAGCACCAGCGCGCGGACACTGTCGTCCTGATCCGCATCCGCAAGTGCGTCGCGCAGCGCGAGCAGGAGGTCGGTGTTAAGCGCATTCAGCTTATCAGGACGGTTCAACGTGAGAACGCGCACCGCGCCATGATTCTCGATGCGCAGCACGCTGGCGGACCCGTTCGCTTCAGGCATGAGGCCTCTCCCTCTCTTTGTTCTGCGGTTTTGTTGTTCGACGGTGACAGCTCACGCGGCCGGCCGACCATAGACCGCCGCAGCGATTTTACCAGCGCATTGCTCGCATTCCTTGCGCGCGCCGAAAGCAGCTTGATGCGGCGTTCCATCCGCGGGAAAAGGCTGCAAGGATCGCAGCAAGCGGATCTGACCGGGGCAAGGAACGTGCGTCGACAAGGACACGAAGGTTACGAGCCGCTTTCTTGTCGCAGAGATAGGATCAGCCGCTGCCGCGACATGGTTTCGGCAGCGCCGATTCACGAGAGGCAGGATGCGCGGCGGAGCCGCATGCGATCGTCGAGCACAGGCCGCACCTGACGCCGCGATGAGCCAACCGCCCGTCTACACTCAGCCCAACCTGCTGCGCTTCATCATTACGCGGATGCTGATCGTGCTGGCGATGCAGGTGCAGGCGGTCGCGCTCGGCTGGTTCGTGTACGCGCAGACCGGCAGCGCCTTCAGCCTCGGCCTGATCGGCCTCGCCCAGTTCCTGCCCTCCATCCCGCTGCTGGCGATGGCCGGTTACGCCGCCGATCACTACGACCGCCGCAAGGTGGTGATGCTGTCGCAGGCCGCGCAGGCGATCGGCGCGCTCGGGCTTTATGCCTGTATCCATGCCGCGCCGGACCGGATGCTGCCGATTTATTTGATGGCGATGCTGATCTCCGGCGCCCGCTCGTTCTCGCTGCCCGCCACCGCATCGCTGCTGCCGAACATCGTGCCGCGTGCCCAGTTTCCGCAGGCCGTCGCGTTCTCGTCGTCCTCGATGCAGTTCGCTGCGATGGTCGGACCGGCGATCGGCGGCTTCGCTTATGCCCTGATCGCCCAAGACATCTTCCTCGCGCTGGTCGCGCTGCCGGCGACCGCGTCGCTGCTGATCCTCACCGTGAAGGCGCCACCTGCGGTGGTGCAGGCCGACACCGGCTCTGCCTGGAAGAAGGCTGTCGCCGGCTTCGTCTATGTGCGCGGCAACCCGATCATCCTCGGCGCGATGTCGCTCGACCTGTTCGCCGTGCTGCTCGGCGGTGTCACCGCGACCTTGCCGATCTTCGCGCAGGATATCCTCAAGGTCGGGCCTACAGAGCTCGGCATCCTGCGCAGCGGGCCAACCTTCGGCGCGCTGATCGTTGGACTGGGGCTGACATATTTGCCGGTCAGCCGCCGCGCCGGCATCACCATGCTGGCGTCCGTGGCGGTGTTCGGCGTCGCGACCATCGCCTTTGGCCTCTCGACCCATTTCTGGCTGTCGCTCGCAGCGCTGATCGTCATCGGCGGCTCCGACATGGTGAGCCTCGTGATCCGCCAGACCATGATCCAGGTGGCGACGCCGGACGACATGCGCGGCCGCGTCAGTGCGGTGAATTCGGTGTTCGTCGGCGCCTCCAACCAGCTCGGCAGCTTCGAGGCGGGCACGATGGCAAGCCTGTTCGGCGCGGCACCCGCGGCCGTGATCGGCGGCGTCGGCACGCTGCTGGTGGTCGCGGCGGTGTCACATCTGTTTCCGAAGCTGCGCGATGCAGATCGGCTGCATGGCAGCGACCAGGCCGTCGCCGCCGCGCAGCAAGACGAGATCGACGCCGCCGCCGGCGAATCGCCGGCCCTTGCGCCGACACAAGCCGGGTTACCAAACCGATAACCGGTTCGCGCCCGATACTGGTTCAGAGATGAAGTCTGCGCATGCGGTGTCTGCGCCACGGGCAGGCCGGGCGGCTGGACCGCGGGCGCCCCACCATAGATAATCGCGCCGACAAGAACGCCCGTCCGAGCCGTCCGGCTCGCAATCTTCAATCCAAAAAGGCCGAGGAGACTCCATCGATGGCTGAACCACAACGCGCGCGTCCGAAGGCGACGCCGGAAACCAAGCATTTCTGGGACGGCGTCGATGCGGGCGAGTTGCGCCTGCAGCGCTGCAACAGCTGCTCGAAGACCTATTTCCCGCCGCGTCCGTTCTGCCCCGCCTGCGGCAACCGCGAAGTCACCGTGTTCAAGGCGTCCGGCAAGGGCTTCCTCTACAGCTACATCATCCACCACCGCCCGGCGCCGGGCTTCACCCCGCCTTACTCGATCGCCGTGGTCGAGCTCGATGAAGGCCCGCGCATGATGACCAACATCGTCGATTGCCCGCAGACACCCGAGGCGCTGCAGCTCGACATGAAGCTCGAGGTCAAGTTCGAGAAGATCGACGACAAGACCACGCTTCCCATGTTCCGTCCGGCGAAAGGCTAAGACCCATGCGTAGAAACCAAGTCGCAGTCGTCGGCGCCGCCGAAACCACCAAGCTCGGCGTCATTCCCGACATGTCGCAGATCCAGCTCCATGCGGATGCTGCGCTGAACGCCATCGCCGATGCGGGCCTGAAGATCTCCGACATCGACGGCTTCGCCACGGCTGTCGAAACGCCGCAGCAGATCTGCCAGTATCTCGGCATCAAGCCGACCTGGGTCGACGGCACCTCGGTCGGCGGCTGCTCGTTCATGCTGCACGTCCGCCATGCGGCGGCGGCGATCGAGGCCGGCCTCTGCAAGACCGTGCTGATCACCCACGCCGAGAGCGGCAAGTCCAACATCGGCCGCACCCCGCGGATGACCGGCGCCGACAGCCTGAACGGCCAGTTCGAGCTGCCCTATGGCGTCACCACCCCCGCCAGCATGTTCCCGATCCCGGTGCTGCGCTTCCTCAAGACCTACGGCATCACCCAGGAACAGATGGCGATGGTCTCGGTGGTGCAGCGCGAATGGGCCGGCAAGAACCCGCGCGCGACCATGAAGGACCCGATCACGGTGGACGACGTGCTCAACTCGCGCATGATCGCCTATCCGATGCGCATCCTGCAGTGCTGCCTCGTCACCGACGGTGGCGGCGCGCTGATCCTGACCAGCGCCGATCGCGCCAAGGACTTCCCGAACAAGCCGGTCTACATCCTCGGCACCGGCGAGAGCGTGGAAACCCCGATGGTCAGCCAGATGGAGACCTTCAACTCCTCGCGCGCGTTCAAAGTGGCAGGCCCGCTCGCCTTCCAGGAAGCCGGCATCACCCACAAGGACGTCGATCACCTGATGATCTACGACGCCTTCGCCCACCTGCCACTGTATGGCCTCGGTGACCTCGGCTTCATGCCGTATGAGGAAACCGGCAAGTTCATCGCCGACGGCAACACCCGCCCCGGCGGCAAGCTGCCGCTGAACACCAACGGCGGCGGCCTCTCCTACATGCACTCGGGCATGTACGGCATGTACGCGCTACAGGAGAGCGTGCGGCAGATGCGCGGAACGGCACCGGCTCAGGTTCCCAACGCGAAAATCTCGGTCTGTCACGGCGTCGGCGGCATGTTCGCCGCCTCCGGCACGATCATCTTCACCAACCAGCGCTGAGCGCGGCCTAGCAAAAAGGGGAGCTCCGGCTCCCCTTTTTCTTGTCCTGGTTTTCCCGCCCAGACGGCGACGCCCCCGGAGCACCAACTCCGGGCTTTCTTTTTCAGGGCCGATGTCCGAAAAGTGGGGCTTCCATAGAAACGTCATGCGGAAAGCATGATTCAACAAGAGGAATTCAGCACGATGGCCGAGGGGCTATTTGCGGGACTGAAGGTGATCGACTGCGCGAGCTTCATCGCCGCGCCTGCAGCCGCAACGGTGCTGGCCGACTTCGGCGCCGACGTCATCAAGATCGAACCGCCCGGCGAGGGCGATCTCTATCGCAGCCTGCACGTCCGCCCCGGCTCGCCCAAGGCCGACCGCGACTATGCCTGGATCCTCGACTCGCGCAACAAGCGCGGCCTCTCCCTCGACCTGAAATCCGAACACGGCCAGGAGGTTCTGCGACGGCTGGTCGCAACCGCCGACGTGTTCATCACCAACATGCCGTTTCCGGTGCGGCGCAAGCTGAAGACCGCCTACGAGGACCTTGCGCCGCTGAATCCGCGGCTGATCTACGCCTCGTTCACCGCCTACGGCGAGACCGGCCCGGAAGCCGAGAAGACCGGTTTCGACTCCACCGCCTACTGGGCGCGCTCCGGCCTGATGGACATGGTACGGCCGGATGGTGAGGCCGCACCGGCGCGTTCGACCCCCGGCATGGGCGACCATCCGAGCGCGATGGCGCTCTACGGCGCGATCATGACCGGGCTCTACCGCCGCGAGAAGACCGGCAAGGGCGGCCTCGTCGCCTCCTCGCTGGTGCAGAACGGGCTGTGGTCGAACAGCTACTTCGTGCAAGCCGCGCTGATCAATGCGCAGTTTCCGCCGCGCCCGCCGCGGACCCACGTCCTCAACCCGTTGAGCAACTCCTACCGCTGCAAGGACGGCCGCTGGTTCATCCTGTCGATGGTCAACGAGGCGCGGCAGTATGCGCCGTTCATGACGGCGATCGGGCTCGGCGATCTGGTCGAGCGCTACGCCGTGCAGGCCGACCGACAGAAGCATTCGCCGGAGCTGGTCGAGATCTTCGACAAGCTGTTCGCCAAGAAGACCCTCGAGGAGTGGCGGACCATCCTCGACGCGGCCGGCATTACCTTCGGCATCGTCAACACGCTCGACGATCTGCGGCATGACGAGCAGGCGCGCTATGCCGGCGCCATCGTCCCGTTCGCCGACGGCTCGGGCGAAACCGTCTCAAGCCCGTTCAGCGTTGCCGGCGAGACCAAACGGCCTCCGGGCAAAGCCCCCAATGTCGGCGAACACAGCGAGCAGATCCTGCGCGAATACGGCTACAGCGATGCCGAGATCGGCAAGCTGCGCAGCATGAAGATCGTCTGACGGCTGCCGCTTCCCAACCCCGGCAGGGCCGCATCGCACCCTGCCGACAAGACCCATGACAATACGCCAGAAGGAACAAGAAGAAATGGCTGATCCACTGTTCGCAGGTCTCAAGGTCATCGACTGCGCGAGCTTCATCGCTGCCCCCGCCGCCGCCACCGTGCTGTCCGACTTCGGCGCCGACGTCATCAAGATCGAGCCGCCGGGCGAAGGCGACGGCTATCGCACGCTGCATGCACGCCCCGGCGCGCCGGAAGCCAAGGTCGATTACGCCTGGATGCACGGCGCACGCAACAAGCGCGGCATCGCGCTGAACCTGAAGTCCGAGCAGGGGCTCGAAGCGCTGTACCGGCTGGTGGACAAGGCCGACGTGTTCGTCACCAACCTGCCGCTGCCCGTGCGCCGCCGTATGAAGATCTCCTACGAGGATCTGAGCGCCCGCAATCCCCGGCTGATCTATGCCTCGTTTACCGCCTATGGCGAGGAAGGCGCCGAGGCCGACAAGACCGGCTTCGACTCCACCGCCTATTGGGCACGCTCCGGCCTGATGGACCAGGTGCGCCCCGACTCGAGCTCGCCGCCCGCGCGCGCGGTGGCCGGCATGGGCGATCACCCGTCAGGCATCGCGCTCTATGCGGCGATCGTCACCGGCCTCTACCGCCGTCAGCTGACCGGCAAGGGTGGGCTCGTCTCCTCCTCGCTGCTGGCGAACGGGCTGTGGACCAACTCGTTCCTGGTGCAGGCGCGGCTGGTCGGCGCGGAAATTCCGCTGCGGCCGAAGCGCTCGGAGTCCGACAGCGCCATGAGCAACGTCTATCGCACCCGCGATGACCGCTGGTTCAACCTGGCGATGGTCAACGACATCAAACAGTATCCGATCCTGGTCGAGGCGCTCGGCCGGCCGGAGCTTGCGACCGACCCGCGCTTCGACACCCGCGAGAACCGTCGCGCCAACGGCCGCGCCCTGCTCGCCATCCTGGACGAGGAGTTCGCCAAGCACGACCTGACCGATCTGCGCAAACTGCTGGACGCCGCCGGTATCACCTTCGGTTTCGTCGGCACCATCGACGAAACGCTGAGCGACCAGCAGATGCGCGACGCCGGTGCGATCGTGCCGATGGCCGACGGCAACGGCGAGATCGTCTCGAGCCCGTTCCAGGTGGAAGGCGCACCGAAAACCGCACCGCGCCGCGCGCCTGCGCTCGGCCAGCACACCGACGAGGTGCTGGCCGAGTATGGCTACAGCGCCGCGGAGATCAAGGCGATGCGCGAGGCGCGCGCGATCGCCTGAGGGCGGAGCCCCTCTCGCAATGCGATATCGCTTCCGGACCCAGCGCCGGAAGCGCGACGCATGTGGAACGACAGTCGTTTCGCTCTCGTGTCCGATGCGCCCGGCGGCATTGCTGCATTGACGCAGCGTTCGTTGTCTAAAATCTCCGAGCATGGTGTGCTTCGCAGGCGTTCGCACGCAACAGGCGAACGCCTGGGCATGGTCCGGCAGGGGGAACACCCGAAGGCAAGCGTGCACCGATAACGATCAATCACCGCCCGGCGCAGAAAGCCGAGGCGCAGCGAGGGGAGCGCGCCGGCGCGGGCATGAACTACCGATTCGTCCTTCCCATGATGGCGACCGCGTTCTTCGAACTGTCGGTCGTCTCGATCGTCCGCGTCACCACGTCCTATCGCGCCATCGAACTCGGCCTGTCCGCCGCCTGGATCGGCATCATCACCGCCGCATTTGCCGTCTTTCCCGTGCTGCTCGCCCTGAAGGTCGGGCGCGCGATCGATCGCGGCAACGACATCCTGATGGTCCGCGCCGGCACGGCGATGCTGGTGGTCGCCTGCGCGGGCGTCGCCATGCTGCCTTCGATCGCCATGCTGCTGCTGTTCACCGCGGTCCTCGGCATCGGCCACCTGCTGCTGTCGATCGGCGTGCAGGTGCTGTGCGCACAACAGCCCGGTCCCGGCGTGATGGAGCGCATGCTTGGCAACTACATGATCGCCACCGCCGTCGGCCAGGGAGCGGGCCCCGCGGTGGTCGGATGGATGGGCGGCTCGGCCGCGATCCCGCCGACGCAGCCGCTGTTCTGGATCGCGCTCGGCACCGCCGTCCTCGCCTTCCTCTCCAGCCTGCTGCTGCAATCCGGCCTCGACCGCACGCCGCAGGCCGAGGGCGGCAAGCCGACGCCGGTGCGCGACATCATCCGCAGCCCGGGCTTTGCCGTCATCTTCTTCGTCAGCGTCGTGACCGTGGTGGCTCAGGACCTGATCGTCGTCTACCTGCCGCTGCTCGGCACCGAGCGCAACATCGCGGTCGACGTGATCGGGTCGCTGCTGGCGGTGCGCGCCTTCTCCGCCGTGCTGTCGCGGCTGTTCTTCGCAAGACTCAGCGCCCTGCTCGGCAGCACCCGGCTGATGGTGGCCAGCACCGTCGCCGGCGCGCTGGCGTTCGTCTGTCTCGCCGCGCCATTCCCTGTCGCCTCCATGTATGCCTCGATCGCCATCGTCGGCGGCGCGCTCGGCATCGCCGTCACCACAGCGATCTCCAGCCTGCTGGCGCTGGTCGGCAGCGAGGTCCGCGGCACTGCGAACTCGCTCCGCACCGGCGGCACCCGCCTCGGCCAGGTGGTGATCCCGTTCCTGGCCGGTATTCTCGCCACCGCCGCCGGCGTCGCCAGCGTGTTCATCGTCATCGGCGCGAGCCTGGCGATGGCTGCGACCGCCGTGCAGTTCATCCGTCCGCGCTCGACGAGTTGACAAGGCGCCCTCCGATTCGTCACCTTTCGCGTTGCTCAGGCACGGTCTGATCACACGAACAGGGACGCACTTTTGGAACGCGCCTGAATGCCCCGCTTCGCCGCCAATCTGACGTTGATGTTCAACGAGGTGCCGCTGCTCGAACGGTTCGAGGCGGCGGCGCAGGCGGGCTTTCGCGCGGTGGAGGTGCTGTTTCCCTACGAGGCGCCACCGGCTGCGATCGCCGAAGCCCTGCGGCGCAACGACCTGACGCCCGCGCTGTTCAACATGGCGCCCGGCGACTATGAGGCCGGCGAACGCGGCCTCGCCTGCCTCCCCGGCCGCTTCAGCGAATTCCAACACGCGGTCGACACCGCACTGCTCTACGCGCACGCGACCGGCGTCCGCCGCTTTCACCTGATGGCCGGCAAGGGTGACCGCAACGATCCCGACGCGGTGGCCGCCTACTGCAAGTCCGTCGCCTATGCGGCCGAGACGCTGACCCGCGAGCACATCGAGATCCTGCTGGAGCCGATCAACAGCCGCGACATGCCGGGATACTTCCTCAACGATTTCGGCTTCGCCGAGGATCTAATCCACGAGCTGGCGCTGCCGAACGTGAAGCTGCAATTCGACATTTACCATCGCCAGATCATGCACGGCGACGTCACCACCGCACTGCGGCGGCTGATGCCGATCATCGGCCACATCCAGATCGCGAGTGTGCCGTCGCGGCACGAACCGGATCGCGGCGAGCTCAACTATCCGTTCCTGTTCGACGAACTCGACCGGCTCGGCTATCGCGGCTTCGTCGGCTGCGAGTATCGCCCACGCAAGGACACGCTGGACGGGCTCGACTGGTTCCTTCCCTACAAGGGCAAGCTGGCCTAAGCGGCCGCACTGTGCTCTGCTGTCGCAAGGGAGGGCTCTCATGACGTCTCATAACACCCAGCGGACCATGGCGTCTGCATCCGCTCCCACGATCTCCGACATCGTGATGATGGATGCGCTGCCGCTCGGCCAGGCGCTGCGCGCACGCAGGCTTTCCTGCGTCGAAGTGATGAACGCCTATCTCGATCATATCGAGCGCTTCAACCCTACAGTTAACGCCATCATCTCGCTGCGCGAACGCAAGGACCTGATCGCGGAAGCAGGCCAACGTGACGACCAGTTCCGGCGCGGCGAGGACATGGGCCCGCTGCACGGCATGCCGCAGGCGATCAAGGATCTCGCCGCCACCAAGGGCTTGCGCACCACGCAAGGCTCACCGATCTTCAAGGACACGGTGCCTAGCGCCGATGCGCTGTTCGTCGAACGCATGCGCAAGGCTGGCGCGATCATCATCGGCAAGACCAACACGCCGGAATTCGGCCTCGGCTCGCAGACCTACAATCCGGTGTTCGGCGCAACCGGCAACGCCTACGACCCGACCAAGACTTCCGGCGGATCGAGCGGCGGCGCTGCGGTCGCGCTGGCGCTGCGCATGCTGCCGGTCGCCGATGGTGGCGATCATGCTGGCTCGCTGCGCAACCCGGCGGCCTTCAACAACGTGCTCGGCTTCCGTACCTCGTTCGGGCGGGTCCCGCAAAGTGGAGACGATGTGTTTCTGCCGGGCTTGAGCGTGACCGGTCCGATGGCGCGCACCACCGCCGACCTGCAGATGCTGCTCGCGGTGCAGTCCGGCTACGATGACCGCGTGCCGCTGTCGATCGGCGATCCGCACAGCTACGAAACCCCGCCGCTCACGGGCACCATGAAAGGAAAGCGGCTCGGCTGGATCGGCGACTTCGGCGGTCACCTGCCGATGGAGGCCGGCGTGCTCGACCTATGCCGCGCCGCGCTGCGCACGTTCGAGACTATGGGATGCATCGTCGAGGAAGTGACGCCGGACTTCGACCCGGAGACGATCTGGAAGGCATGGCTGGTGTTGCGGGCCTGGCTGCAGGGATCGAGACTGAACGCCGCCTATGACAACCCGGCGACGCGTCACCTGCTGAAGCCGGAAGCGCAATGGGAAGTCGAGCAAGGCAAAAAGCTCTCCGCCTTCGACATCATGGCGGCCTCGACCACGCGCAGCGCCTGGTATCAGGTGGTCCGCTCGCTGTTCCAGCACTACGACTACCTGCTGCTACCAAGTGCCCAGGTGTTTCCATTCGCGAAGGACACGCACTGGCCGAAAGAGATCGCCGGCAAGCGTATGGACACCTATCACCGCTGGATGGAGGTGGTGATCCCGGTCACCATGTCCGGCTGTCCAGCGATTAGCGTGCCGGTCGGCTTCAATGCCGCCGGATTGCCGATGGGCATGCAGATCGTCGGCCCCAATCGCGCCGAGCATGCGGTGCTGCAACTCGCCCACGCCTATGAACTGGCGACCGGCTGGACCTCGAAAGTTCGTCCGCCGCTGCTCACGGCCTAGCGAGCAGGCCTCTTGAACAATCTCTTGAACAATCTCTCGGGTCATTCTTTCGGCATGGTCTCTGCCGAAAACCGGTTTCCCCTTTTCGGGATCATGCCCTAACATCCGGCCTCATGCCGGATACGCCCCTGCCGCCGAGCTTCGACGTGCCCTACGTCGCCGACGATCGCGCGATCGCCGCGCGGCTGCTACAGGATGCGCGGCTTCGCCCCGATCAGGACGCCCGCATTGATGCGACGGCCACGCGCTTGATTACGGCAATCAGAGAGCGGCGTAGCGGTGTCGGCGGCGTCGAGGAAATGCTGCACGAGTTTGCCCTGTCCACCAAAGAAGGGCTGGCGCTGATGGTTTTGGCCGAGGCGCTGTTGCGGGTGCCAGATGCGGCCACCGCTGACCGCTTCATCGAAGACAAGCTGGAGCAAGGCGACTTCGCCCATCATCGGACGCAGTCGGAAACGCTGGTGGTCTCCGCATCCGCCTGGGCGCTCGGCCTCTCGGCCAGCGTGATCCAGCCCGGAGAGACGCCGCAGGGCACCATTGGCCGGCTGGTCAAGCGGCTCGGCCTGCCGGCGGTGCGCCTCGCCACCCGGCAGGCGATGCGGCTGATGGGCAACCACTTCGTGCTCGGCGAAACCATCGACGCGGCGCTGTCGCGGGCGCAGTCCGGGGCGACGTATGCGGAGCGCTACTCGTTCGACATGCTGGGCGAAGGCGCGCGCACTGCCGCCGATGCCCAGCGCTACTACGACGCCTATGCCGAAGCCATCGAAGCGATCGGCGCCGCCGCCGGCAACCGCCCCCTGCCGGGCCGACCGGGCATCTCCGTAAAGCTGTCGGCGCTGCATCCCCGCTACGAGGCGACCAGCCGCGCGCGGATCATGACCGAGTTGGTGCCGCGGCTTACCGCGCTGGCACGCCAGGCGAAACGCCACAATCTCAACCTGACGGTGGACGCGGAGGAAGCCGACCGGCTGGAGCTGTCACTCGACGTCATCGCCGCCGTCTTCGCCGACCCCTCGCTCGCGGGCTGGGACGGATTTGGCCTCGCGATCCAGGCTTATCAGAGCCGGGCCATGCACGTGATCGACAGCATCGGCGAGCTCGCGCATCGGCTCAACCGCCGCGCCATGGTGCGGCTGGTGAAAGGTGCCTATTGGGACACCGAGATCAAGCGGGCACAGGAGCGCGGGCTTGACGGGTATCCGGTGTTCACGCGCAAGGCGATGACCGATCTCAACTACATCGCCTGCGCCAAGCGGCTGCTGGCCCTGCGCCCGCGCATCTTTCCGCAATTCGCCACTCACAACGCGCTGACGGTGGCAACCGTGCGCGAACTCGCCGGCGACGACGGCAGCTACGAATTCCAGCGGCTGCACGGCATGGGCGATGCGCTCTATGAGGAACTGCGCGCAGACCATCCAAACCTCGCCTGCCGCACCTATGCGCCGGTCGGCAGCCATCGCGACCTGCTCGCCTATCTGGTGCGACGGCTGCTCGAGAACGGCGCGAACTCGTCGTTCGTTGCCGTCGCAGCCGACCCTTCGGTGCCGATCGAACGTCTGTTGAAGCGGCCGGACGCCATCATCGGCGCGCCGGAGCAGGCGAATCATCATGCGCTGCCTTTGCCGCGCGATCTCTACCAGCCTGAGCGGATCAATTCGTCCGGCATCGAGTTCGGCCATCGCACGGCGCTCGATGCGCTCGTCAAGGCTGTCGCCGCCGAGACCACCGAACCTCGCGCCATGCCTTTGATTGACGGTACCCCCGCCGCCGGGCCGAACCGCGCCGTCGTCAGTCCGATCGATGTCAAGACGATCGTTGGACAGGTCGGCGAGGCAACACCAGAGCAAGCGGCCGCCGCGGTCCGCGCAGCCCGGGCCGGCTTCGCTGCCTGGAGCACCACGGCGGCGGACACCCGCGCCCGCGCGCTGGAAACAGCAGCGGACCTGCTGGAACGGCGGCGCGCGCATCTCATCGCGCTGTTGCAGCGCGAGGGCGGCAAGACGCTGGACGACGCGGTATCGGAGGTGCGCGAGGCCGCCGACTTCTGCCGCTACTATGCAGCGCAAGGACGCAAGCTGTTCGGCGCCGACCAGCCGCTACCGGGACCGACCGGCGAGCGCAACGTGCTGCGTCTGCGCGGACGCGGCGTGTTCGCGGCGATCTCGCCGTGGAATTTTCCGCTGGCGATCTTCATCGGCCAGATCACGGCCGCGCTGATGGCCGGCAATACCGTGGTGGCGAAGCCCGCCGAGCAGACCCCGCTGGTCGCGTTCGAAGCCATCAGGCTTCTGCACGACGCCGGTATTCCAACCTCCGCGCTGCAATTCGTCCCCGGCGACAGCCGCATCGGCGGCACTCTGGTCGCACATCCGGACATCGCAGGCGTCGTGTTCACCGGTTCGACCGAGGTCGCCCGCATCATCAACCGAGCGCTGGCCGCGAAGGATGGACCGATCGTACCGTTGATCGCCGAGACCGGCGGCATCAACGCCATGATCGTCGATGCCACCGCGCTGCCCGAGCAGGTCGCCGACGACGTGATCACTTCCGCCTTCCGCTCGGCGGGACAGCGCTGTTCGGCGCTGCGGCTGCTGTTTCTGCAGGACGATGTCGCCGAGCGGATGATCGGCATCATCACCGGCAGCGCGCGCGAGCTTGCGGTCGGCGATCCACGCGAGATTGCGACCCATGTCGGGCCGGTGATTGATCGCGACGCCAAGGACAAACTGGACGCGCACATCGCCCGCATGCAGACGTCGGCACGCGTGCACTTCGCCGGTGAGGCACCCGCCTCGGGGTTCTTCGTCGCGCCGCATGTCATCGAACTGAACCGCGCCAGCGACCTCACCGAGGAGGTGTTCGGTCCGATCCTGCACGTCGTCCGTTACAAGGCGAGCGACCTTCCCGCCGTGATCGAGGCGATCGCGCGCAGCGGCTATGGCCTCACTTTCGGCCTGCACTCGCGCATCGACGAGACCATGGATGAGGTGGTGGCGCGGCTTGCGACCGGCAACATCTACGTCAACCGCAACATGATCGGGGCGGTGGTCGGCGTGCAGCCGTTCGGCGGGCACGGCCTGTCCGGAACTGGCCCGAAGGCCGGCGGGCCGCATTACCTGGTGCGCTTCGCCACCGAACAGACCATCACGGTCAACACCGCGGCGGCCGGCGGCAACGCGGCACTGATGGCCCAGGACGATGGCTAAAGGGGCGGCGACGAACGCTGGCCAAAGGAGGCACGATCAAGCAGGACACTTTGCGCTACGAGGCGGCGCGATCGCCGACGCCCCAAAAGCGGCGCTGGTAATGTACCATGCCGTCGCCCGGATCGCCGAGCAGGCTGGCCGTGACCTCGCCGACGATGATCACATGATCGCCGCCTGGAAAATGATCCGCCTTCTTGCAGATCAGCGTCGCCAACGCGTCCTTCACCACCGGCAGATCGTGGTGCGAATCGACGAACGTATCGCCGACGAACTTCTCCACGCCGCGCTTGGCGAAACGCTCCGCGAGCTCCTGATGGTGCGGGCGCAGGATGCTGATCGCGAACTTCTCCGCCGTCGCGAAAACTGGATAACATTCCGCCGACAGGTTCAGGCAGGCCAGCACCAGCGGCGGATTGGCCGAGACCGACGTGAACGAACTCGCGGTGAACCCTCTGGCCACGCCATCCTCGTCGCGCGTGGTGACCAGCACCACGCCGCTCGGATAGCGGGAGAAGACTTCCTTGAATTCCGCCGTTTGTGTCATGCGCCGATCCGCCCAGTCTTGGAGCTTCTTACTTGACGCGTCTTCTTCACGCGAACCGGTGCCCACTTCGCTCGAAAACGCCCAGCGCCGCGCAAGCGACGCCAGCACCTATATGTGCGTTAGATCGGCCAGCTCTGCAATGACACTTCGAGATGCCAGCGTTGACATGGCGATGGCATGACCCGCCGCTGACGAAGGCCGCCAGGACGCGCGATCCGGACGCGACCACGCTTCGGAGGAAAAGATTACTTTCCAGCGGCTTTTCGCAATGCGTCGTTGATCCTGTCCTGCCAGCCGGGACCACCCTCCTGGAAATATTCCAGGACATCCTGATCGATCCGCAGCGTTACCTGTTCCTTGACGTTGGGGATCGCGGTTTTCTTCGGCGGCCCTTCGACCCGCGGCGCCGTCACGGCCTTGAAGGCGGCTTCGGCAGCGCTGCGTGCATCGAGCGCGGTTCTGGGGCGTTTCGGCGGTTGCGACATCGGCGTTCCCTGTCGGCGATTCGGTCATAACCAGCATAATCCAAATGGATGGACGGATTCATCGCGCTTTGGGCCGCGCGAAGAAATCCACATGACCGACGCGCACCGAGAGCCGTCCTGCGGCGATGCCGTCCCTGCGCCGGGCGAGCCAGTCCTGCAGTTGGTGACGCGGCGTGCCGATCTCCTGCGCCGCATGCACCCATCCCGCCAGCAGCTTGGATTGGAACATGGCGTCAGCCGGGCCGGACACCCAGTCGGATTCCCCTTGCACCACGTCATAGCCGAACGTCCGAAAGAGGCGAACCGCGAACGCAGCGGCACGCGGCCCCAGCGCCGGACCGAAGCCCTTGTTGCGGCGCTGATGCGCGTTCAGCGCGGCGACCACGGCCTCATCGAGAGGATCGGCATCATCGAGCGTCGCGCGGCCGTCGTAGCTCAATGCCACATACACCGGCAGGGCGCGGGCAGCGACGGCCGCAGCGAAGTTCGCGAGCCACGGCTCGGAAACGAGATCGAGCAGGGCCGAGGCGGTGACGAGATCGGTGTCGGCCGCAAGCAACGACGCGACATCGCAGCCGAGATCGGCCTGCACGGTCTCCACCGTCACGCCGGCGGGGCGCTCCATGGCATAAGCCTCGGCCAGCAGCACCGGATCGTCGTCGACCAGCGTCCAGCGCTGCGGCTTTGGCAGGTGCGTTTGCAGGGCACGCACCGTCGAGCCGGTGCCGCTGCCAAGATCGATGATTGAAAGCGAGGCGCGACCTGCGAACGCTGCCGCCACAGCATCGCGCACCGAACGGTTGCGCGCGCGATGGTCGAGCGGCTCACGCAGCGCCAGCCAATCTGCCGAGAAACCGCTCATCGGCACGCCTCCAAGACGCGCGCGAAGGCCGCTCCCGCCTCACGCCATTGCGGCAAATGCACTGCGGCCTGCCGGGCCGCGACCGCCATCCGTTCTCGCTCCGCATCGTCGGCAATCACCCGGTGCAGCGCGTCACTCAAACCGCGGCGATCGCCCGGAGAAACCAGAATCCCCGCATCCGGCGGGATCACCGCGCGCGCGGCACCGACGTCGGTCGCAACAACCGGTAGGCCATGTGCGATCGCTTCGGCGAACACCATCCCGTATCCCTCAAACAACGACGCGAGCACCAAGGCGTCCGCCTGCCCGTACAGTTCGGCAAGCCTCGCATCGCCGACCGCGCCGGTCACCACAATGCGGCCCTGCAGTCCGGCAACCTCGATCATCGCCGTCAGCCGCGCCAGCGCAGCAAGGTCGCGCGTCGTATCGCCTGCGATCGTCAGGCGCCACGGCAGCGTCTTGAGGTCGTCAAGCGCCGCCACCAGCACCTCATGCCCCTTGCGCGGGACGATCGAGCCGACCGACAGCAGATTGACGCTTTCACCGGCGCGCCGGCCGCGCGGCGGCAGCGACACCGCATCGATGCCGGGCGGAATCACCGTGATCCGCACGCGCGGAACGCCATAGTCCTGCGTCAGGATATCGAGGCTGGTGTTGCCGGTGACGATGACGGCGCGCGCATGCACCAGTGCGGCGCGTTCACTGTCCTGCAAGGCAGCCGCCCGTTCGGCATCGATCCCGGTCTCGAACGCCAGCGGGTGATGAACCAATGCGATCAGCGGATTGCGGCTGCTCAGCAGCGTCGCCTCGGCCTCCATGACGCCATAGGCAAGACCATCGATCACGATCGGGCAGCCTTCAGGCACCGCCAGCAGCTTCGCCATCGCCGCCTCACGCATCCCCCGATCAGGCTTCGGGAAACCTGCGCCGAGATCGATGACGTCCACCTGCCAGCCGAGTGTCCGCAGTTCGGCAACGATGCGCTTGTCGTAACCGTAGCCACCGGTCGGCGTATCGAGCGATCCGGGAACTGCGACGACGACCCGCCTCACGGCAAGGGTGCCTCATACCAGGCGCGCGCAACATGCGATTCGGAGATGGTGACGCGGATCGCCGTCAGCTCATTCGCAGCGCGCCCGAGCCGTCCCTGCGCTGCCGCGGCCGCAAGACCATCGAAGACGTGTTTGGTCAGAAACTCGGTGGTGGTGTTGATGCCCTTGAATACAGGCATCTCATCCAGGTTGCGGTAGTTGAGCGGGGTCAGAATGTCCTTCAGCACCTGATGCGCCAGACCGATATCGACCACGATGCCGTTGCGGTCGAGCGTCGCGGCCATGAAGGCGGCATCGATCACGAACGTCGCTCCATGCAACGCCTGCGCCGGGCCGAAGACATCGCCGCGAAACGAATGAGCGATCATGACGTGATCGCGAACCTCGACTGCGAACACAAACCCTCCTCAATAGTTGACGATCTGACAGAGCACACCGCTGCCCGGCGCCAGGACCGCCGGCAGCCTGTCCGGCAGGTCGTCGAAAGCAATCGCCGGCGCGAGCAGGACATCGAGCGCGGGATCCGCGAGCAGCGCCAGCGCCGCAGCGAGCCGTCGCTTATGGCTCCAGCGCGGCCGATGCGACGGGGCCACCTGCCCGACCTGGGTCGAGATCAGGCGCAAACGGCGGCTGTGAAACGCACCGCCAAGCGCCAGCGGCACCTCGCCCTTGCCGTACCAGCTCATCTCGGCGACTGTCGCTTCCTGACCGGCGGCCGCGAGCGCGCTCGCCAGCCCTTGCGCCTGGCCGCTCGCATGAAAGACCACATCGCAATCCACCGGCGCGTCGTTGGGCAACGCAAACCGCACCCCGAGCGCGGCCGCCACAGCCGCACGGCTGGCCTCAAGATCGACCAAGGTCACCTCAGCGCCTGCCATCCGGCCGCAGAGATAGGCTACCAGCGCGCCGACCACTCCGGCGCCGACGATCGCGATGCGATCCCCCGGCGCGGGCGCGGCATCCCAGACCGCATTGAGCGCGGTTTCCATGTTGGCCGCCAGCGCCGCACGCTGCGGCGTCACACTCTCCGGCACCGGCAGAACTGCCTCCGCCGCGATATTGAAGCTGCATTGATGCGGGTGCAGCGCGAACACGCGCGCGCCCGCCAACTCGCCACCGCCATCGACGACCTGGCCGACCATCGCATAACCATATTTGACCGGGAACGGGAAGCTGCCGCCCATCATCGGCGCACGCATGCGCTGGTATTCGCTTTCCGGCACGCACCCGGCCTGGACCAGCGCCTCGGTCCCGCGGCTGATTGCACTGTGCAGCGCGCGCACACGCACCTCGCCAGCGCCGGGCCGCGGCAATGTCTCCACGCGGACTTCCGCGCGCCCCGGTTCGACATACCAGAGCCCCCTCGCGGTATCGCCTGTCTGCTCGGTTGGCACGCGGGTCCCACATCCAAAGTTCGCCACACTGACCGCAAAAGTCCCTGATTGGACTTCGGGACAGACTGCCCATTATACCTGACGAGCGGCGATCAGCCATAGAGCGACCGGACCAACCAGCGTGCTTGATGACTCCCTCACGGACGTAGCGGCGAGCGGCGATGCCGGTGCGACGATCACTGGCCGCCGGCTGCTGTTCGGCGCGCTGGTTGGCGTAACGATCGCGGCCATGCTGAAACTGTCCGTCATCGCCCTGTCACCGGGCGGCTTCGGCCTCGTCGATGCCCTGCTGCTCGCCTGCTTCGCGCTGACGCTGCCGTGGATGGTGGTCGGTTTCTGGAACGCGACGCTCGGCTTCCTGATCGCGCGCTTCTCCACCAATCCCCTGCGGACGATCTTTCCAGCCGCCGCCGACGCACCCGTCGGTGCGCTCGTGACATCGACGGCAATCCTGCTCTGCATCCGCAACGAAAGCCCCGAGCGCCTCGTCCGCAATCTGCAGGCGATGATGCGCGGGCTCGCCGCCACTGCGGATGCAGACCGCTTCCACGTCTATGTGCTGAGCGACACGAGCGACGCATCGCTCGCCGCAACCGAGCAGACGGCGTTCGCGGCGCTCGCCGGCCAATGGCGCGGGCAAATGCCGCTGACCTATCGCCGCCGCGACACCAATATCGGTTACAAGGCTGGCAATATCGGCGAGTTCTGCGAGCGCTGGGGCAGCGCCCACGATTTCGCGCTGGTGCTCGATGCCGACAGCTTCATGTCGGCGAATGCGATCCTGCGTCTCGTCCGCATCGCGCAGAGCGATTCCCGGATCGGCATCCTGCAGAGCCTCGTCACCGGATTGCCGTCCACCAGCGCGTTCACCCGCATCTTTCAGTTCGGCATGCGTCTCGGCATGCGCTCCTACACCCTCGGCAGCGCCTGGTGGCAAGGCGACTGCGGCCCCTATTGGGGGCACAATGCGATCCTGCGCCTGCAACCGTTTCTCCAGCACGCTCAGCTTCCGCTGCCGAAGAACGCACACGACCAGATCCTCAGCCACGATCAGATCGAAGCGGTGCTGATGCGGCGTGCCGGTTATCATGTGCGCGTGCTGCCGGAGGAATACGAGAGTTGGGAGGAGAACCCGCCGAACCTGACCGAATTCATCCGGAGGGATTTGCGCTGGTGCCGCGGCAATCTGCAGTATTGGCGCTTTCTCGCGCTGCCCGGGCTGAAAGCCGTCAGCCGCTGTCAGCTTCTGTTCGCGATGCTGATGTTCCTCGGCTCGCCCGGCTGGATCGGCATGCTGGTCATCGGCAGCCTGGCGCTGGCAGCCGCCGACGCCCCCAGCGATATCATCCGCGGCGACGCCGGGCTTGCGATCTTCATCGCCGTGCTGATCATGTGGTTCGCGCCGAAGATCGCCACCGTCGCCGACATCCTGACCCGCGCGCCGGCGCGGGCGGCATTCGGCGGCACGCTGCGTTTCAGCGCGAGCGTCGCCGTCGAGACGATCGTCTTCGTGCTGCTGTCTTCGATCATGTGGGTCGGACACACGCTGCTGATGATCCGCCGGCCGTTCGGCGGCGGTGTGGGCTGGGCCGCGCAGATCCGCGACGACCATCACGTTCCACTCGCACATGCGATTCGCATGTTCTGGCCACACACCCTGCTCGGCCTCAGCGCGCTGACGATCCTCGGCTGCAGCCATCCGGCAACGCTTCCTTACGCGCTGTTTCTCGCGGCGGGCCCGGCGCTCTCCATCCCGCTCGCATGGGTCAGCTCGCATCCCGCGGCCGGATCCGTCCTGACGCGGCTCGGTATCGGCCGGCTGCCGGAAGAAATCGCTCCGCCACCCGTACTGTCGGAGCTGTCGCCACGCGCGACAACCGACCATGACTGAGATCGCGCGCCCTGCACCGATCGCCGGCCACGCGTTATGGCGATGGTTGCCGTCGGCCTTATCCGCCGGCGCCTACGCACTCACCCTGTTGGTATTTTATCCCGGCATCATGACCTACGATGCCCGCTACGTGCATCTCGATAGCCTGAAAGGCTTCTATGGCGACTGGCAATCGCCGGTGATGACGTGGTTCTGGCGCATGATCGATCCGCTCGCCCCCGGCCCCGCGAGCATGTTCCTGGTCATCGTGACGCTCTATTGGGGGGGCATCGCCATCCTCAGCCATTCGATCAGCCGCCGCTCGGGCCCGCTTGCGGCAGCACTGCCGCTGCTGGCGCTGATCCCGCCGCTGTTCGCGCTGCTCGGCGTGATCTGGCGTGATGTCTTCATGGCCGCCACCTGGCTGCTCGCCGTGGCGATCCTGCTCGCATCAGCCACGCAAGGCGGGAAACCGCTGCGCCCCGCGGCCCAGGCTCTTGCCCTGCTGCTGATCGTCTTCGGCGTGCTGATTCGGCCGAACGCCATCGCCGCCGCGCCGCTGCTGATCACCTACGCCCTGTGGCCCCAGCGATTCCATTGGAGGCGCGCGGCGCTGCTGTTCGTGCCGTTCGCGATCGCGCTCTACGCGATCGTGCAGCTCGTCTATTACGATGCGCTCGGCGCGACGCGCCAGCACCCACTGCACTCGATCGCGGTGTTCGACCTCGGCGGCATCACCTATTTCTCGGGCGAGAACGCCTTTCCCGTGAGCTGGCAGCCGGCCGAACTGGAAGCCCTGCGCGGCCGCTGCTACGACCCGTCCTACTGGAACATCTATTGGAACGGCGACTGCAAGTTCGTGATGGCCAAACTCGAGGGCGAACAGGCGATCTTCGGCACACCGGCTCTCACCCGCGCCTGGCGCAACGCGGTGCTGACGCATCCGGCGGCCTACCTGCAACACCGTTTCGCCTTCTTCCGCACGTTCCTGTTCGGCCAGCATCTGGCGATGTGGAGCGAGGACATCGACCACGCCCCCGCCACCGTCTTCCAGGACCGGGCGGCCTTCACCGCATTGAAAACCATGCATGACGGGCTGTTGCCGACGCCGCTGTTCCGGATCGGCAGCTGGCTGCTCGCAAGCCTGCTGCTGCTGATTCCCGCCTGGCGGCGACGGGCGACGCCGGATGGCGCCTTCCTGTGGGGCGTCTGCGGATCAGCATCGCTCTATGCTCTGAGCTACCTCCCGCTCGGGGTCGCATCCGAATTCCGCTACGTCTACTGGACGGTGCTGGCGAGCAGCATTAGCCTGATCGTCGCCTTGCTGCCGTCTGCATCCGCTGCTGCCGAGCGCTCGCCGCCTCCGGCCTAGGCCTAGGGCGCGTTGAGCAATCGGCGAACGGTGCTAGACTTGACCGCTCGTCAACCGGAAGCATCTGCGCGCATGGTCGACCTCGCCACGCCAATCCCCGCCACGCGCCGTCCGGCACTGCTGCGCGGCATCGGCGTGCGGCAAATCCGCATGATCAGCGGCGTGGTCCTGTTCGCTTACCTCGTCAGCCATTTCCTCAACCATGCGCTCGGCAACATCTCGCTGGATGCGATGGAAGAGGCGCTGAATTGGCACAGCGGCTTCTGGCAGCGCCAGCCGGTCAAGGCGATCTTCTATCTCTCCGCCGTGGCCCACATGGCGCTGGGCATCTGGATGCTTTATGCGCGCCGTCAATTCCGCTGGAGCGCGGCGGAAGCAACCCAACTCGTGCTCGGCTTGAGCATCCCGGCCCTGCTGATCGCCCATATCGCCGATGCACGGCTGGCGCAGACGCTGTTCGGCAATGAGAAATACTACGCCCAGCTGTTCGCGTTCTACAGCATGGCGCGTCCTTACATGCCTTGGGTGCAATACACGGTGCTGGTCGTGTCGTGGACGCACGCCTGCATTGGACTCTACTTCTGGTTCCGGCTGCGACCATGGTTCAGGACGCTGGCGCCGCTGCTGCTGGCGCTTGCGGTTCTGGTGCCATCGGCGGCAGCACTCGGTCTCTATCAGGGCGCGAAGACGGTGCGTCAGCTCTACCAGTCGCCCGCATGGCGCGCAGAAACGCTGTCGGTCAAACATGTCGGCACGCCGGAGCAGCGCGTCGTGCTCGACCGCATCACCGAGCGCTTCCTGATCGGCTATGGCTGCCTGCTCGTACTGGTGCTGGCCGCGCGCGGCCTTCGCAGCTTGAATGAGCGGCGCGGCGGCGTGATCCGCCTGTCCTATGGCGACGGCAAGACCGTCCGCGTGCCGAAAGACCTCACCGTGCTCGAAGCAAGCCTGCTGCATGGCGTGCCGCATGCAAGCGTCTGCGGCGGACGGGCGCGCTGCTCGACCTGCCGCATCCGCATCGTCGGCGATTGCAGCCACCTGCCGCCGCCATCGCGGCGCGAAGCGTTTGTGCTGGAGCGGGTCGGCGCGGGCGGCAACCCGGCCGTGCGGCTTGCCTGCCAGCTGCGGCCGCGCTGCGATTTGTCATTCTTCCGAATCTTCCCACCACAGACCTCGACCTCACTGCTTGGCAGCGGTGCCGCGCACAACGGTCAGGAACGCTATCTGGTCAGCATGTTCGTCGACATGCGCGGCTCGACCAGGCTCGCAGAGACGCGGCTGCCGTTCGATACGGTGTTCATCATCAATCGCTTCCTCGCCGCCGTATCCGAAGCGGTGCTCGCCAGCGGCGGCGCGCCGAACCAGTTCGTCGGCGACGGCCAGCTCGCGCTGTTCGGGCTCGACTGCGATCCCGCGACCGCCTGCCGGCAGGCGCTCGCCGCCGCCGCCCGCATCGCGCAGAATGTCTCCGAGCTGAACGAGTTCCTGCGCGGCGATCTAACGGAGCCATTGCGCTTCGGCATCGGCATCCACGGCGGCGAGGTCATCATCGGCGACATCGGCTCGCCCGGCCACATCGTGTTCACCGCCCTCGGCGATCCGGTCAATGTGACGGCCCGGCTACAGGACATGACCAAAGCGCTCGCCTGTGAAGTCATCCTGTCGGAGGAAGTGCGCGTCCGCGCCGGCCTTCCCGAGCTCGCCCTGCCCGCGACCGACGTGACGATCCGCGGCCGCAGCACGCCGATGACGGTCCGCACCGTCACGGATGCATCCCAGCTCACCGCGATCACCGATAGCTCACCCGCCGCGGCTGCGTAATACAGGTCAGGCATCCCAGTGGGGCGGATTTGAGATTCGCATCCCACTTAGCCGCAGCTGCGCTATGCGAATGTCGAATCCAAAGCTCCACGAGCTATTAGGTTTGCCAGTGGTTCTTGATTCCAACATTTGCAAATATCGTTGCCGCAATGGGATGCAAATGTTGGAATCGAACCACTAGCCGGACGCGAAGGACTGACCATGGCCCACGAAACCGCTACGCTCGCAGCCTTCGTCGCGGGCTTGACTTATGAAGCGATCCCGCAAGCGGTGGTTACGCGGACCAAAGCGCTGACGCTGGACCTGCTCGGCAGCGCCGTGCGGGCGCGCAGGGAGGCAGAGTCCACGCCATCGATCCTCGCGATGTTGAAGGCGCTGTCGCTCGACGGCGACGGGATCGCGACCGTCTGCGCTGACAGCAAGGGCTATACGCCGGCCATTGCAGCGCTTCTGAACGGCGCCCTCGGCCACTCGCTCGACTTCGACGACACGCACGCGGATTCTTCGCTGCATCCGAGCGCACCGGTGGTGCCGGCGGCGCTTGCTGCGGGCGAACTCGCCGGCGCCTCGGGCCGCGACGTGCTCACCGCCATCATTGCCGGCTACGAAGTCTGCTGCCGGCTCGGCAACGCCCTCGACCCGACCTCGCATTACGCCAAGGGCTTCCACCCAACCGCGACCGCAGGAACGTTCGGCGCGGCCGCAGCCGTGGCCAAGCTGTTCAAGCTATCGCCGGATCAGATCATCTCGGCGTTCGGCATCTCCGGCAGCCAGGCGGCAGGCTCGCTGCAATTCCTCGTCAACGGCTCCTGGAACAAGCGTTCGCAGGTGGGCGCCGCGGCGATGAACGGCGTGATCGCCGGCACGCTGGCGGGTGAAGGCTTCAAGGGCTCGATCGAGGCGGTCGAAGGCAAACACGGCCTGCTGGTCGGCTACAGCGACGACCCGCATCCGGAGGCCGCCATCGCCGATCTCGGACAGGTGTGGGAGACCATGAAGGTCGGCGTGAAACCGTATCCGAGCTGCCGCTACACCCATGCCGCGCTCGACGCGCTGATTGCCATCAAGAACGAGATCAAGCTCGCGCCGGAGCAGATCGAAAGCGTCGAGATCGGCCTGCACCGCAACGGCATCACGCTCGCGGCCGATCCGCCGGAGGCCAAGCGCCGCCCGAAGAGCATCGTCGATGGCCAGTTCTCGATGTTCTTCACCGGCGCGGTCGCGCTGGATCAGGGCAGCTTCGGCTGGGACGACTATACACGGCTGAACGACCCTTCACTGGTGGCATTGGCCGAGCGCATCAATGTCGTGCGCGATGAACGGCTCGAAGGCCGCCGCCACCCGTTCGGCAGCAATGTGACGATCAAGACCCGCGATGGCGTGATCGAACGCATGGTCGATGATCCGTCCGGCGAGCCGGACACGTTTCCGGCGCAGCAGGCGATGGTCGACAAGTTCCTGCTGCTGGCGCGGCCGGTGCTGGACAACAAGGCGTCCGCGTTCGCCGATGCGATCCTGTCGATGGAGAAGACCAGCATCGCCGAGACGATGAAGCTCGCGCGGGAGTGACTGCCTGACGTTCAGCACGGTCACGCCCGTCACCAGGCTCCCGCCTTGGATGAGCCCGATGACAGGCTCCTTCGGACATCCAGCACGCCGTGCGCCCTTGCCTTGCTTGTAAGCGTCTCGGAGTACTGGGTCCCGCTTTCGCGGGGACGACACTGAGTCACCCACACTGAGCAACCCGAAACGCTCACACGCTGCGCGGCGTTACCTCATCGCATCGTCGGGATGGTGAACTCGGCGCCGTCCACAGCACGCTCAACGGCCAATCTCGCATGGCAGACCGGAGCCCGCGAACCCCAAATGCCGCTTCACGCGCAAGCAGCCCATGTTAGCGTTGCGAAAACAGCATAGCAAAAATCGAAAGCGATCAGGGAAGGACGCCGCTGCCATGAAAGCCTCCATCTTCTGTCTGCCCAGTGTCGGCTCACGCGCGGAGATCGAAGCCGGAATGGCCGCGACGCGGCCGGATCTCTACCAAAAGATGTTGAAGGAGCTGACCGAGCTGGTGAAGCTCGCCGACGACCTCGGCTATGACAGCGTGTCCTTCACCGAACATCACTTCCATATCGAAGGCTTCGAGCTCTCCAACAACCCGGTGCTGCTCGACCTCTACTTCGCGATGCAGACCAAGCGCATCCGCGTCGGCCAACTGGGGATCGTGCTGCCTGCGGCCAACCCGATTCGCGTCGCCGAAGACATCGCGATGCTCGACCACATGACCGGCGGGCGCGCCTGCGCCGGCTTCGCCCGCGGCTACCAGCGGCGCTGGGTCGACATCATGGCGCAGCAGACCCATGGCGTCAGCGGCACGCTGCCGCATCAGCACGACGAGATCGACAAGGTGAACCGCGAGGCGTTCGAGGAAAACTGGCAGATCATCAAGAAATGCTGGACCGAGGAGATGCTGACTTTCGACGGCAAGTTCTGGAAGGTGCCAGCCGGTGCGACGCCGTGGGACCTCGAGACCACGAAGAGATATGGCAAGGGTGTCGAGAACGGCCTGCTGAAAGCCGTCGGCGTGGTGCCGAAGCCGCTGCAAAAACCCTATCCGCCGGTCTTCCTCCCCTTCGCCTCGTCGCCGAACAGCATCCGCTGGGCGGCACGCGAAGGCGTCACCGCGATCCTGCCGCCGATGCACGCCGCCTATGAAGCGCCGTTGTATGATCTCTACGCCGAAGTCTCCGGCCGTCCGCGCGGCCAAGGCACCGGCCTGTTGCGAGACGTCATCATCTGCGACACCGACGAAGAAGCGATGCAGCTTTGGGAAGACTCCGGCCGCTTCTCAGGGCGCGCCTGGTTCGAGCCATTCGGCTTCCGCCAGGGCTCGATGGACCCGGTGACGAAGACCTATCCGTCGGCGAAGGAATCGGTCGATCTCGGCTACGCGCTGGTCGGCACCGTCGATACGGTCACCCGCGCGCTGGAGGTCAACATGAAGCGGCAGCCGGTGGATTGGCTGTTCTGCTACACTTACAACGCGCTGGTGCCGCATAAGACGCTGATGAAATCCACCGAAGCGTTCTGGACCAAGGTGATGCCCCGGTTCGCGTAAGCGAGCCGGGCGGGACCTTCGCCGTCGGTGCATCTTACATTTCGATGCAGCGCTTCCTATCTGTTCGATCCATCAGAGCAGGATATGGCGGAGTGGACCGCCGGTCTGCCGTATCCCGTGCTTCAACTGCTTGTGTCCGCGTATTCCGGTTCACGAAACCGGCACCCACTTTTGCGGAATACGCGTGTGGATCGCACCCATGCTGGATACTTCCGCCATCTCCATGGCCAATGATGACATGGCCGACGGTGACGCCAACCGACACATCGCCGTCGATACGTCGCCGACCAACGACAGCGAACTGCTCGACGCCTATTCCAACGCGGTCGTGCAGGTGACTGACAAGGTCGGCCCCGCGGTCGTGCGGGTCGATACGCGCGCCACCAAGGGCGCCGACCAGCGGCCCGGCGGCGTCGGCTCGGGCATCGTTCTTTCGCCGGACGGCCTGGTGCTGACCAACAACCATGTGGTCGGCGCTGCACGCGACATCCGTCTGACCATGACCGACGGCCTCGTCACCGAGGCGCGCGTGCTTGGCACTGATCCGGACACCGATCTGGCGCTGCTGCGGGCGGATGCCGTGCGCAATCTGACGTCGGCCTCGCTCGGCAACTCCAAGGCGCTCAAGCGCGGCCAGCTCGTGATCGCCATCGGCAATCCGCTCGGCTTCGAGTCCACGGTTACCGCAGGCGTGATCTCCGCGCTCGGCCGCTCGATCCGCGCTGTCTCCGGGCGGATGATCGAGGACGTGATCCAGACCGATGCGGCACTCAATCCGGGCAATTCCGGCGGGCCGCTGGTGTCGTCCCGCGGCGAGGTGATCGGCATCAACACCGCCGTCATCATGGGCGCGCAGGGCATCTGCTTTGCGGTCGCCAGCAACACGGCCGAGTTCGTGCTGTCGGAGATCGTCCGCCACGGCTATGTGCGGCGGGCCTTCATCGGCGTATCCGCCCAGACCGTGCCGATCCCGCGCCGGCATGCGCTCAATTCCGGCATCGAGAACACGATGGGCGCGCTGTTGACCGCGCTCGATCCGCAGGGACCGGCCGCGCGCAGCGGCCTGATAAGCGGCGATATCGTCTACCGGCTGGACGGCAAGCCGGTGTCCGGCGTGGATGACCTGATCCGCCTATTGGATCGCGATCGGATCAACCGCACGGTCGAGATCGAAGCCCTGCGCCTTGGCCGCGCACGGGTGTTTTCGATCACCCCGGTCGAACGGCAGCGAGCGGCGGCCTGATCCTCAGAGCACCTTTAAAGCGCGACGAGATTGGGATGAATCATCCTCGCGCTTTAGCCGATTGTTTAAGCATGATCCTCGGGTCGAGCCCAAGGACAAGCCTTTTCGGAAAGCCGCTTTGCACTTTTCCGGATCATGCCTTAGATCTCGGCGCGGGCGCGCAGCGCCTGCAGCCGGGCGAGGAAGTGCTCGGAATCGGAAGCTGGCGCGAGCGGCGGCGCATGCTCGGCCTGGGGAGCGGTCTCGATCAGCCGCACCTCTTCGGTGACAGATGGCGCCTCGTTCGCGGCGACGCCGGGAATGTCGATTGCGGCCACCTCGGGGACGGCCGCCTCGGTGGCGGTCTCGCCAGTCATCGCCTGCAGATCCGCGATCGCCCAGGTCACGGCCGAAGCCGGCTGCTCCGTCGAGACAGTGTCCGCTCCGCTCAAGCCGGCTTCGGCGAGATACTCGTTCGCCAGTTGTCTGAACAGCTCGGCTGTCCGCGCATGATCAGCGACATTGGCGAGACGAATGCAGGCTTCGGCTTTGGAGCGGGCTGTGGACGAATCGGTCATAGGGCGACAATGACCGGAGTTCCTTAACCAGACGCTAATCGTTGATAGCGCCCGCGCGGCATCTCTCGCGGACATGAACTACTCCGCCGCGCGCCTTGCACCATCGATCGGATCGATCCAGGTCTCGCTGGTCCAGCCGCTCTCGTCGTAGTCTGCCATGCATTGATCGACCAGATCGGTCATCGACTGCATCTGCCCCGAACGCTGCGCCGAGACCAGCGCCTGCAGCCTGATCTCCTCATGGTTGCCTGCATAGTTGCGCTCGTAAAGTTCATGCCGGCCGCCGAACTCCGACCCGATCGCATCCCACAACAGCTTCATCAGCTTGATGCGCTCCCGGTGACCGATGCCATTGGCGCCACGGACGAAACGCGCCAGATAAGGCTCGATCTGCGGATTGGCGAAATCACGCGACGACGACGGCAAGTAGATCAGCGCCGACGCGACGATCTTCTCGACGATCTCCTTGATGCGGCCATAGGCATCGCCGCCGAACAAGCGATAGGTCAGCCCCGCCTCCAGCTTCGGCAGCATCGCGCCGTCGATCCAGGGTTTCGGATCGTTCGCCATCGCATCCGCCAGTGACCAGAACAGATTGCGCCAGCCGACGATCTCGCCCAGCATCGCCTGATTGCCGCGGAAGACATCGCCACCGGTGGTGTGCAACGCCTTGGCGACGAGGCCAGCGATGAAATCGAGCTTCACCGCATAACGGATGCAGCCCTGGAAGCAGAAGCCTTCGAGGAAGCCCGAGCGCGGATAGAACATCTTGATGCGCTCGACATCGCGATGCACCAGCACGTCCTCCCAAGGCACCAGCACGTTGTCGAGCACGAAGATCGCGTCGTTCTCGTCGAACCGGCTGGACAGCGGATAATCGAACGGCGTGCCGACGGTGCTGGCAATCTCCTCATACGAGTTGCGGCAGAACAGTTTTACGCCGGGCGCATCCATCGGCAGCATGAACATCACCGCGAGGTCAGTGTCGTCGGTGGCGGTCGCCGCGTTCTGGCCGAGGAAATTGTAATGCGTCAGCGCCGCCGACGTCGCCACCACCTTCGCGCCGGAGACGACGATGCCTGCGTCGGTCTCCTTCTGGATCGTCACATAGACGTCCTTCACCTGATCGGTCGGCAGCGAGCGGTCCACCGGCGGATTGACGATGGCGTGATTCATGAACAGTACCGGCTCCTGCGCGCGCTTGTGCCAGGCGCGGGCGTTGTCCGCGAACGCGCCGTAGAACGCGGCATTCACGCCGAGCGTGTTCATCAGCGACGCCTTGTAGTCCGGCGTACGGCCCATCCAGCCATAGGTCTTGCGCGCCCACGCCGCGATCGCATCCTTCTGCGCCCGCAAGTCCTCGCGCGAGCGCGCGGCCTTGAAGAAACGGTGGGTGTAGCCGCCGTTGCCGGTGTCGGTCGGCGCGGTCAGCACATCCCTGCTCGCCGGGTCATGTAACGCGTCGTAGAGCCGCGCGATCGAACGGGCAGAATTGCGAAACGCCGGATGACTGGTGACGTCCTTGACCCGCTCGCCGTTGATGTAGACTTCGCGGCCGTGCCTCAGGCTCTCGAGATATTCAGCTCCCGTGAAGGGGCGCGAGGTCTCCGCACGAATGTCCTCCGGCCGCATGCCGTCCCCTCCCTTGCTGGTCCGGCCTTTTCAGCAAGGCCGCTCAGGACGATAGCACAGGCCTGCTCCAGGACAGGACCGCAGGGAATGCGTGTTTCGCGCCTTCGCGGTAACTATTCTGGTGGCTGAATACCCCCGGGAGCCAGACCGCGGAAAAGTTTTCCAAGATCGGCGCCACCTTCGCAACCGCGAACTGATCGCATGGTGCGATGCAGCTAAATGCTGCCCCAGCGGATACGAAAGCTCGTTTGCAGTGCAATATGCATAAACAAAAACCAGCGTTTGTTCGCAGCTGCATCATGAAAGATTGAAACACATTCTAGACAAGGCAGGCGTTCTTTATAAATACTAACCGGGCATAGGTCCTACGAAGACCGAGGCTGAGGACGACATGAAGCGCAAAGTGCTGCTTTCGCTGCTGGGTGTAGCGGCCGTGATCGGCGCGGGCGGATATGCCTTCGCCAGCAAGTTCGACGTGCATCGCGAACAGCTCGCGCTGCACGACGCGCTCCGCAATCGCGACGTTCCTGTTGAAATTTCGATCAGCCGCCGCGCCGAGCTGAAGGAAAAGCTGCTCGGCATCAAGCCGCGTGTCGCCCTGCTCAACCACGGCAACACCGTCGATCACACCGAATACAGCTTCATCGCCAACGTGCTGGCGACTCAAGGCTATCTCGTCGCCAGCATCCAGCACGATCTGAAGGGCGACGCGCCGCTGTCGCAGCAAGGCTTCCCGTTCGTCGGTCGACTGCCGGTCTATGAGCGCGGCGCGCAAAACATCTTCTTCGTCATCGACGAAATGAAGAAGCGCTTTCCCGAACTCGACTATACCAAGCTGACGATGGTCGGCCACTCCAACGGCGGCGACATCTCGATGTTCTTCGCCGGCAACAATCCGGAGCTGGTCAGCAAGATCGTCACGCTCGACAATTTGCGCGTGCCGTTCCTGATGTCCGGCAAGTCACGCATCCTCTCTTTCCGCTCCCGCGATTGGAAGCCGGATCCCGGCGTCGTGCCGAACGATGACATGTGCGCGCACGCAGGTATCGAACTGGTGCGGACCGACTTTCAGCACACCGACATGAGCGACCGCGGGCCCGACAAGGTCAAGGAAAGCATCAAGGCCGTGCTGTCCCGCTTCCTGGCCGAGGACAAGCCGCCGAAGAATCCGGACCAGCATGTGCTGGTGAACTTCTCCGCGGCCAGCCCGTGATCTGAGACAGGAAGAACGAGAGAAACGCCGCCGTCAGGGCGGCGTTTTCGTTTATGCCTCAGCCAGCCGGACCAAGCCAGCGCAGCATCTCGGCATTGAGCTCGCGCGGATAGGTGTGGCTGAGATCGCCGAGCTCCCGATAGACGACATTGGCGCCCGCCGCCTGGAGCGCCTGCTGCGCCTGCCGGGCGATGGTGACGTGAAACATCCAATCGTGCTTGCCATGCACCAGGAAGATCGGCAGGCCCCGCAGCCGCTCCGCGTCCGCCATCTCGGCGAGGAACGGATGAAACGACGCCGCGACCGGCGCCAGATGCGTAAACGGCGAGGCGGTCTCGAAGCCGCTGACGTAGCTGAACGTGCCGCCGTCGCTCATGCCGGTGAGCAGCAGTTTGGTCGGATCGATCGACCAGCGGCTCTGCACCAGATCGACGATACGCTTGAGGTTCGGCGTATCCGTATCCTCGCCCATCAGCGCCCAGGTGTCGCCGGTGGCGGTGGGCGCTGCGACGATCGCACCATAGGCGCGGGCGTCGCGCAACCAGCTCCAGAGAAATGCACGTCCATTGCCGCTGCCGCCATGCAGCGCCACTACCAGCGGCCACCGCCGGTCCGGCGTGTAGTATTCCGGCACGTAGAGCGAGAAGCCGCCACGGCTGCCAGGCTCGTTATCGACATGGATGACGCCGGTGTCCGGTGAAGGTCCCAGTTGATCGAAGCACGCAAGCAGCGCCTCGTCATCCCGCTTCGCGGGATCGAGGAAGAAGCTGCTGACCGGGGGAAACATCGCCGCCAGCGGATAGAGCGCCTCCTGCGCACGCGGCCCATAGCGTAAAGCGCGAAAGGCCGCACGCAACGAATCCGCCTGCTCCGGCGCCGCGCGCAAGCCATCGAAGCCGGCAAGCGCCGCGTCGGCCGCCTCCTGCAACGGCTTGCGGATGTGAGCGATCTCGTCCGGCCAGCGATCGAGCCGCGGCCGCTCCGCCCGTAGCACGTCGTCCGGCCTGCCCGCGGCCTCCATCACTGCGTCGAAATCCGCCGGATTGAAGTAGCGGGCGATGAAGCCGAGCGCTTCCAGCGTATGCATCAGCGGCGGCAGCAACGCGACGATGTCATCGACGGCCGCTTCTCTCGCTTCGGTCATCTGGCGCCTCTTTCTCCGGCGGCTGTCGCGCCGTGTTGCTGGGTCGGATCCCATCCTGACGAAGTTCAGCAACGCCGTAAACGCCAGGCATGCGCACACCGCCGATGCGTCACAACGACGCCAGCATACGTTCAGGGCTGAAGGACCTTTTGCATGCATACGGTCCTGGTATCGCGGAAGCCGAGCTTGCCGTAGAAGTCGAGAACCTGGGTGTTCTCCTCGCGCACCAGCAATTGCAGCTTCCAGACCCCGCGCGCGATCAGCCATGCTTCTGCAGCCTGCATCATCGCCCGGCCGAGACCCTGGCCCTGATGCTGCGGATCGGTTGCGAGATAATAGACCCAGCCCCGGTGCCCATCCTCGCCGACCATCGCCGTGGCGACGACGCGGTTGCCGATCTCCGCCACCAAGATGGTGGAATGCGCATCCCGGCGCGCGAACGTGATGTCCTTGAGCGGATCGTTCCAGGGCCGCGCGACGCCGGCCGCATGCCAGATGGCGACAACCTGATCAATGTCTTCGTCGCGAAGTTCGCGGATGTGATGCTGTGCCGCCATGTGCTCTGAGCCGTTGATGCGCGAGACACCGGCTTTCCCTCATTGGCAGCGCAAGATCAACCGGTTTCTGTCCTTTCTGCGTTTCCGCTCGAACGTCGACGACAAAGCATCTGCGCACAGCATCGAGTTGTTGCATCTCACACCGTCAGCGCCAGCACCCGCAGACGATGGCCGTCCGGATCGAGCGCGACGAAGGTCCGGCCGAAGTCCATGTCCACCGGAGCCTGCAGCATGGGTACGCCCCGCGCGCGCCAGTCGGCATGGGTCGCATCGACCGCCTGTGAACTTTCGACGGCAATGCCGATCTCGCCGCCGCCACCTGCAGCCGCAGCTGCCGGCTGGGCCGTATGTCGCGACCACAGCCCAAGCTTGAGTCCGGAGGCGAGCACGAACAGCACGAAAGTCGGGGACGTCTCCACCGGCGCGCAGTCGAGCAGCGCACGATAGAACTCGCCGCTGGCTTGCGGGTCGTCGACATATAAAAGCATGTAGGTCGGGTGCGGCATCGTCGATCTCCTAAGGTCCAACGATCCGACGATAGACTGCGCCACTGTCAGTTTCCGGCAGTGGCGATTAGGCGGTTTCGATGCCTTCGCTCTCGCGCCAGGCCTGCAACAGCGCCTGCCGGCGGCGGGCGTAACGCTCTTCGCCCGGCTCGAGGCTGAGGATGCGGTCAGCACGGAAATGCCGAAAGTCCTCGCGCAGCTCGCACCACGCCACCACCATCCGCACACGGTCGAAGAAGCCGAGCGCGAACGGCCAGATAATCCGTTGCGTGCAGACGCCATTGACGTCGCGATAGTGAATGCCGAGCTTGCGCTCGAAACGGATCGCTCTACGGATGATGGACACATCGACGCTCTCGACCACCGATTCGCCGGGAGCAATCAGCAGGTTCGCATCGAGACTCTCGCGCAGATCGGCCGGCAGCACGGCCGCGATCTTGGCAAGCGCATCGCGCGCGGCGAGACCCAAGGGCGTGTCGGCACGGACGGCGACCCAGCGCGACCCGAGCACCAGCGCCTCCAGCTCATCCTCGGAGAACATCAACGGCGGCAGCATGAAGCCGGGACGCAGCACATAGCCGATGCCCGGCTCGCCATCGATGTGCGCGCCCTGCGCCTGCAGCGTGGCGATATCGCGATAGAGCGTCCGAATGCTGATGCGCAGCTCGTCGGCCAGCACCTGGCCGCTAACCGGCTGGCGATGGCGGCGCAGCACTTGCAGAAGATCGAGCAGGCGGGCGGAGCGCGACATGATGCGCACCACCCTAGTGGCCACGTGTGCCAATTTCTGGCAGCAGCCGGCACGCTCAAGGCGCAGGAGACCTATTCTCGTCAGTCCTTATCGACCGGACCGCACCAGCCCGGCAGGTAACTGGCGTCCTGTCCCTTCGCGAGTTCCAGCGCAAGGTCGAGCGCGCGCTCGAAATCCTTCTGCACGATCGGCCGCTTGATACGGCGGCGCATGAAGTCCGCCCACAGGAATTCGCTGAATGGCGTGGTGTCCTTGGCGAAGCCCCCCGCCCGGCGCAACGCGCCTGCCAGCGAGCGGTAAGGATCATCGACCAACTCCTCCACCGAGCCCGGAATGTCCTTGTAATCGCGGCGTCGCCCCTTGTCGTCGAACGGATGCATCCAGCTCCGGTTATCGAGAACAATCCAGAACGCATCCTTCTCGAGATGACTGAGATCGCTGACAACGGTGATGAGCACATGCTCGACGCCTTCCTTCTGCAGGGCGAGCGCGAGATGATGGTGATCGATGACGAACGGCCGCTTCTTCGGTCCCATCACCACCGGGATCATATGCCGGCCGAGAAATTCAGCCCCCTTCTCGTCGCCTTCGTCGCGCCAGCGCTTCCGCTTCGATGCGACTTCGTGCATACCGACGGTGATCTGGGTCGGACGCAGATCCTTGATCTTGACCGGCTTCAGCAACGGCTCTCGTGCGCTATGCATGGTGATGATCCTATCGACGTTCAAACCTGTTGTCGGCGCGGACATCGTCGAATGCACCGGTCATGCCGCGGTCTCCTTCGGCGCCAGCGTGTTCACAGCTTCGGCGACGCTGTGAAACACGTGATCGCCGCCGAGTTCCGCAGCAACGCCGAAGCGTTCCAGCGCCCGCTGCGCCCGCACCGATTCCAGCCGCGCCAGGGCCAACACCACCCCTGCCGCCCGGCAGTGACCGATCACATCCTTCAGCGCCTGCGCGGCGGTGTAGTCGATGTCGGCGATACCGCTCGCCTCCAGCACCACCAGCGACAGCGTACCCCGCCGCGCATCGATCAATCCGGTCATGCCGCGTTTGAAGGTGTCCGCATTGGCGAACAACAGGGGCGCCTGGAAGGCGACGACGGCGATGCCGTCTACGACCTCGCCCTGCATTGCGTGTTGCGCCGGCCACCACACGGTCGTCCCCGGCAGGCGACGCAGTTCGATCGGCGCGGTCTGCGTCGTCATCCAGACGCCGTGCAGCAGCGACAATCCAATGCCGATCGCCACGCCCGTTTCGATCGGCAGCATGACGATCGAAACCATCGTCAGCAGCACCAATACGCCTTCGGCCCATGCCTGCCGCGCGACCGTCAGCATGGTGCCGAGACGGAAGATCCGCTGCGCCACGAACAACAGCACGCCGGCCAGCGCCGCCTGCGGCACATGCGCCAGCAGCGCGCCGCCCCATAACACCAGCACCAGCACGATCACCGCAGCCACGAGCGCACCGACCTGCGAGACACCGCCGGCCTCGACCACGACCGCGGTTCGCGGCGGACTGGCATTCACCGGAAACGCGCCGAACAAGGCGGACGCCAGATTGGCGGCGCCAAGACCGACGAAGTCGCGATTGATGTCGGGATCGCGCCCATCCGGATCGCGAAAGGAATGGCTTACCGTGGCCGTCTGCATCATCACGATCAGCGTGACGAGCAGCGCCAGCGGCACCAGCGGCCGCCATTCGTCAACGGCGGGCAACAACGGCTGCGGCAGACCTCCCGGCAGCGCGCCGAGCACGGCAACGCCCCGGTGCTCGAGATCGAAAGCGATTACGGCCAACGTCGCCAGCACCACCCCGACCAATGCCGCCGGGAAACGCGGATTGGCCCGCTCGCCGACGAGCATCAGCACCAGCACGCCAAGGCCGATCGCTGCCGAATACGGATTGAAGGCACCGAGCTGATGCACGATCGCCATCACGCGGCTGGGGAAATCGCTGCCGCCGCCAGCGATGCCGAGCAGGCTGGGCAACTGCGACATCAGGATATGCACGGCGATGCCGGCCAGAAACCCAGTAATCACCGGGGTCGACAGCAGATTGGCGACCCAGCCGAGCTTCAATATGCCGCCGAGCAACAGCATCAGCCCAACCAGGCAGGCCAGCGCCACGGCCGACGATCCCAATGTCCCGGCGCCGGACGCCACCAGCGCCGCCAACGTGCCGGCAAAGATCGGCGTGATCGTCGAGTCGGCGCCCACGGTCAGCACCCGGCTAGCGCCCAGCAGGGCAAAGCCGAGCGTCGCACCGATGAAGGCATAGAAACCGATCTGTGGCGCGAAGCCGCCGAGCTTGGCCGTCGCCATCTGCTCGGGGATGGTAATGGCCGCAAGCGTCAATCCCGCTATCGCATCACGGCCGAGATGCGCCACGCGCCAGCCCTGAAACGGGTTGAACAGAAAGGACGATTTGCGCCGAGCCGCGCCGTCGATACTGTCCTCCGCCACAGCCGTACTCCCTCACTGGTCGGGCGCATCACTGTAGTACGAACCATCATCCGGAACCATCCGGCGGGATGTTACCGCGTCACATGCGCGTGAGATTCAGGCCGGCGGCTCGAACGCGGCGAGATAGGTCTTCAGCAGCGCATCAAGCGCAGCCTTGTCCCGCGCCGACAGCGCCGCCGTCAGCCGGATTTGGGTCTGCACATGCGCGGTTACCGCGGCATCGATCTTGGCGAAGCCTTTGTCGGTCAGCGAAATGACCACGCTCCGCCGATCGTCGGGATGTCCGGCCCGTGTCACCAGCCCAGCCTTTTCAAGCTGGTCGATCCGGTGCGTCATCGTCCCCGACGTGATCATCATGGTCGCGAGCAGTTCGCTGGGCGACAGCGCATAGGGCGGACCTGAGCGCCGCAACGTCGCCAGCACATCGAAGCTACCGTCGTTCAGCCCGTGCGCGGCGAAGGTCTTCTCCATTTCCCGAGTCAGATGGTGGGCGATCCGACGCAGGCGGCCGATCAACCCCATCGGCAGGGTTTTCAGGTCCGGCCGCTCGCGGGCCCACTGGGCGAGAATGTCATCGACGCGATCCATTCACGACACGGTGGCGCGGCTTTATCTTGACGTCAAGATATAACGAGTTATCTTGATATCAAGATAAATGGCGTCTCGTCCATCTCATGACCCGCAACACCGACCTGCTCCTCACGGCCCTCGCCCCCGCCATCTGGGGCAGCACCTATCTGATCACCACCGAGCTGTTGCCGCAGGGCTATCCGCTCACAGTGGCGATGTTGCGCGCGCTCCCGGCCGGCCTGCTGTTGCTGCTGATCGTCCGGCAACGACCAACCGGGATCTGGTGGGGACGCGTGCTGATCCTCGGTGCCTTGAACTTCGCGATCTTCTGGTGGCTGCTGTTCGTCGCGGCCTATCGTCTGCCGGGCGGCGTCGCAGCGACCGTAGGCGCGATCCAGCCGCTGATCGTCATCGGCCTCGCGCGGCTTCTGCTCGGGTCGCCGATCCGCGCCTTGTCGATCGCAGCCGCGGCTGCGGGAATGGCCGGCGTGGCGCTGCTGATCCTCACGCCACAAGCGGCGCTCGATCCGATCGGGATCGTTGCCGGCCTCGGCTGCGCGATATCGATGGCGTTCGGCACCGTGCTGAGCCGCAAGTGGCAGCCGCCTGTTTCGCCGCTGACCTTCACCGCCTGGCAACTGACCGCCGGCGGCCTGCTGCTGTTGCCCGCAGCGCTGCTCCTGGAGCCCGCATTGCCGCCGCTCACCGCGCATAACCTGCTCGGCTTCACCTATCTCGGACTGATCGGTGCGGCGCTGACTTACATGCTCTGGTTTCGCGGCGTCGCCCGGCTCGATCCACCCGTGGTCGCCTCGCTCGGCTTCCTCAGCCCGATGACCGCCGTCGTGCTCGGCTGGGCGGTGCTCGGGCAATCGCTCAGCCCGTTGCAGATCGCCGGAATGGCGGTCGTCCTTGCCAGCGTCTGGCTCAGCCAGCGCGCCCAGCCGAGCACGCCGCACTGAGCAATGTGGAAGCGTCGCCGTCGACGTCGGACGTCCGATAGTCAGGCCCGCCGCGCCACGAAAACGCCGCTGGTCTCCGTCAACATTATATATTATACAATAATATATAATAATAACCAGAAGGACGGCATTGCCAATGAAGCTCACCCCCATCACCGACCGGTTTTCCGTTTCCGGCCAACCTGAGATCGCCGACATCGCTCGCCTGAAGGCGGATGGCTTTGCGACCCTGGTGAACCTACGGCCGGACGGCGAGGACGGCAGCCAGCCCGGCCATGCGGCGGAAAGCCAGGCGGCGCGCGATACCGGCCTCGGCTACAGCTTCATTCCCGTGCGCGGCAGCAACATCACCCAGGCCGATATCGACGCCTTCCGCTCGGCGCTGGCCGCTGCGGAGGGATCCGTGGTCGCCCATTGTAAGGGCGGTACACGGGCGCTGACGCTCTATGCCCTGAGCGAAGTCCTCGACGGGCGCATGCCGGCTGCCGAGGTGATCGCCTTCGGCCAGACACATGGTTTCGATCTATCGAACGCCGCGGCCTGGCTCGCGGCCAAGGCGCAACAGCGCCCGCATGTGCAGGGCTTCTTCGACCCGCGTACCTTCTCGATCCAGTATGTGGTCAGCGACCCCACGACCAAGCAGTGCGCCATCATCGATCCGGTGCTCGATTTCGACGAAAAGTCCGGCGCGACCGCCACGACCAGCGCCGACGCGATCCTCGCCCACATCGCACGCGAAGGATTGACGGTCGCGTGGATCCTCGACACCCATCCGCATGCCGATCACTTCTCCGCCGCGCAGTATCTCAAGGCCAGGACCGGCGCGCCGACCGCAATCGGCTCGCACATCGCCGACGTCCAGACGCTCTGGAAGGATATCTACAACTGGCCGGAGCTTGCCGCCGACGGCTCGCAATGGGACCGGCTGTTCGCGCCCGGCGACCGCTTCATGATCGGATCGATCGAGGCGCGGGTGATGTTCTCGCCGGGACACACGCTCGCCTCCATCACCTATGTCATCGGCGATGCCGCCTTCATCCACGACACGCTGTTCATGCCGGACAGCGGCAGCGCCCGCGCCGATTTCCCTGGCGGCAATGCACGCGTGCTGTGGCGCTCGATCCAGGACATCCTGGCGCTGCCGGACACCACGCGCCTGTTCACCGGCCACGACTATCAGCCGCACGGCCGCGCGCCGCGCTGGGAGAGCAGCGTGGCCGAACAGAAGCGCACCAACCCGCATGTCGCCCATTGCGACGAAGCAGCCTTCGTCGCGCTGCGCGAGGCCCGCGACCGCACGCTGCCGATGCCGAAGCTGATCCTGCACGCGCTGCAGGTGAACATTTCCGGCGGCCGCCTGCCCGAGCCGGAGGCGAACGGCCGGCGTTATCTCAAATTCCCGCTTGATGTGTTGACAGGCGCAGCATGGTGATGGCGATGGGTACGGCGAGAGCGCTGAAGATCAAGACCAAGGGTCCGCCGACGATGGCAGCGCGCGCCACCGAGGCATCGGTGCTGCTGAAAACGCTGGCCCATCCCGCGCGGCTGATGCTCGCCTGCACCCTGGTCGATGGCGAATATTCGGTCGGCGCTCTGGAAGAGAAACTCGGCATCCATCAACCGAGCCTCTCGCAGCAACTCACCGTGCTGCGTGAGGCGCGCATCGTCGAGGCCCGACGCGACGGCAAGCAAATCTACTACCGGCTGACGGCGGAGAAGGCCGCGCAACTGATCGCCGCACTCTATGCCATCTTCTGCAAACCGGGAGGCACAGCATGAGCGGATACGGCTGGTCACTCGCGGGAGGCATGCTGATCGGCCTCTCCGCCGCACTGCTGTTGCTGCTCAACGGCCGCATCGCCGGCATCAGCGGTATCGTCGGACGGCTGGCGCTGGGGTCGAACCTTGCCGTCAACGGCGCGTTCGTGATCGGCCTGATGCTCGGCCCGCTCATCCTGCTCGGAGTGTTCGGACATGAACCTGCGATCACGATCACCGTGTCATGGCCGTGGATCATCGTCGCCGGCCTGCTTGTCGGCTTCGGCACGCGCATGGGCTCCGGCTGCACATCCGGTCACGGCGTGCTTGGCCTTGCCCGCCTCTCGCCCCGTTCGTTCGCAGCCGTCGCGACTTTTCTCATCGCCGGTGTCGCAACCGTCGCCGTCATGAAAGGTTTCGCCCCATGGATCTTCGCCTCATGAACGCTCACGGCGCACGAATCCTGGTCGCGCTGGTGGCGGGTCTGACCTTCGGCTTCGGCCTCGCTTTGTCAGGCATGCTGGACCCGATGCGCATCCAGGGATTTCTCGACATCTTTGGCGACTGGGATCCGAGCCTGATGTTCGTGCTCGGGGGCGCGGTTTCGGTCGCCTTCGTCGGCGTGCGGATCATGCGGCGCATGCAGCGGCCCGCCTTCGACAGTTCCTTCCAGCTACCGACGGCCACAGCCGTCGATTCTCGCTTGATCTTGGGTGCGGTGCTGTTCGGAGCGGGCTGGGGACTGGGCGGCTTCTGTCCCGGCCCTGCCGTGGCTTCGCTCTCGCTCGGACTTTGGCAGACCTGGCTGTTCGTCGCGGCCATGCTCGCCGGTATAACGCTGCACGATCGCACCGCGATCGGACGCAGCGACTAACGCGCTGCGGCAGGTCCGCGCAGATCCGCGGCAAGCGGCCGGCGCCGTATTGAGATTCGGCAGGATATTCCCATATATCCGTGATCCGGGAGTGCTTGCCATGACGCTGGTAAAGGCAACCCTCGCCGCGGCGCTGGCAGCCGCAGTGCTCATTGCACCGGCCGCCGCGCCAGCCGAGAGCGGCAAGCTCGTGCTCTCGGTTGCCGTCGATGGCGCGATCGGCCCGGCCACAGCCGGCGCAATCAAGGATGCGCTCGCCAAGGCCAAGCAACGCCGAGCCGAAGCCGTCATCCTGCGTATGAACACCCCGGGCGGCCTCGCCACCAGCATGCGCGAGATCATCACCGACATTCTCGCCTCGCCGGTCCCTGTCCTCGGTTTCGTCGCGCCCTCCGGTGCTCATGCCGCCAGCGCCGGCACCTACATTCTCTACGCGACACATATCGCCGCCATGGCGCCGGGCACCAATCTCGGCGCAGCAACGCCGGTACAGATCGGCGCGCCGATACCCGGTCAACCGGCCGCGCCCGGCAAAGACGACGGCAAGGGAACGCAGCCTTCGGGCAAGGATGCAATGACGGCCAAGGCCACCAACGATGCCGTTGCCTTCATCCGCAGCCTGGCGGAATTGCGCGGACGCAATACCGACTGGGCCGAGAAGGCTGTGCGGGACGCGGCAAGCCTCTCTGCCGGAAGCGCGCTACAGGAGAAGGTAATCGACCTGATCGCGCGCAGCCCCGACGACCTGCTGCAGCAGGCGGACGGCCGCCGTATCGAACTGAGCGACGGCGAAACGCGGCTACTGGCGACCAAGGACGCGACGATCGAAGTCTACGATCCCGGATGGGTCTCACGGCTGCTCGCGATCATCACCGATCCGAACGTCGCCGTCATCCTGCTGCTGATCGGCATCTATGGCGTGATCTTCGAATTCATGTCGCCCGGCGCCATCGCCCCCGGCGTCGTCGGCACGATCTGCCTGCTGCTCGGCTTCTACGCGCTGAACCTGCTGCCGATCAACCAGGCCGGATTGGCGCTGATGCTGCTCGGCATCACGCTGCTGATCATCGAAGCATTCAGTCCGACCGTCGTACTCGGGCTCGGCGGTGTCGTCGCCTTCGTATTGGGCGCGATGATGTTGTTCAACGTCGAGGCGCCTGGATACCGCCTCTCATGGACAGTGATCGGCCTCGCGGCCGCCCTGCTCGCAAGCCTCGTGCTGGTCGTGCTGCGCGCCCTGCGCCGAACCTACAACGCGCCTGCGCGGGTCGGCGCGCTCGCCATGCATGGGGCACCCGCCGAGGTGCTCGACTGGTCCGGTGACCAGGGGCATGTCCTCACCCAGGGCGAACGCTGGCAGGCGAAGAGCCGGGACACTTTCCAGCCGGGTGAAACAGTCGAGGTGGCGAACGTCACCGGCCTTACGCTCGAGGTGCGGCGACCATCCGCTCCAGCGAGCCGCGAAGGAGGAATGCGATGATGCTCGATTATCTGACTTATCTGCTGATCGCAGTCGCGATCGTCATCTTCTTTTCGTCGGCCATCCGCGTTCTGCGCGAATATGAGCGCGGGATCATCTTCACCCTCGGCCGCTTCACCGGCGTCAAGGGCCCCGGTCTCATCATCCTCGTTCCATATGTGCAGCAGATGGTGAAGGTCGACCTGCGGGTGATGGTTCAGGAAGTGCCGCCACAGGACGTGATCTCGCGTGACAATGTCTCGGTCAAGGTCAATGCCGTGCTCTACTTCCGCATCGTCGATCCCGAACGCGCGGTCATCAAGGTCGGCAACTACATGGCCGCGACCAGCCAACTTGCCCAGACAACGTTGCGCTCAGTGCTGGGCAAGCACGAGCTGGACGAAATGCTCGCCGAACGCGACCGCCTCAACACCGACATCCAAGCGACATTGGATCAACAGACCGACGCCTGGGGCATCAAGGTCACGACCATCGAGATCAAAGATATCGACATCAACGAAACCATGGTCCGCGCCATCGCCAAGCAGGCCGAGGCCGAACGGCTCCGCCGCGCCAAGGTGATCAACGCGACCGGCGAGTTGCAGGCCGCCGAAAAGCTGGTCGAGGCCGGACGCATCCTAGCGCAGGAGCCGCAGGCAATGCAGCTTCGCTATTTCGCGGCGCTGCACGACATCGCTGGAGACAAATCCTCGACCGTCGTCTTCCCGCTGCCGATGGACCTGCTCGGACATATGGTCAGCCGGGCAGGCAGCAGCGCGCCATAAGCCTTGAGCGACCATCGTGGCTTGAACGACTATCGTCCCGACGGCATAGCAAGGACCACGTTGCCAGCCCGAACGGCCTCGATTTGAGGACGAGCGCAACCAGGGATGCAGGCGACCGACGATGGATGATGACGCCCGCCATACACACGCGACGGCTGCTTGGGCCGGGCGCGGCGCATGGATCGGCCATCTGCTGCTAATCGCCATGCTGCCGATTGCAGGATTGGGGCTTCTCGCCGATGCCAACAGCTACAAGGCTCAAGGCATCGACGCGATCGACTGCGATGGTCCGCTGCAGGTCATGATCTTTGCCATTCCGGCATTTCTGGTTTATGGCGCCGGCACCCTCACCAACGGATCGGCACGGCGGCTCCTGCCGGCCATGCTTTGCGCCGCCGTTTGCGTGCCGCTCGCAATCAATATCGCCACCGCACTGATCGAGAACCGGCGCAACGAGCGCGAGCCCGCCTGCACCGGCGCTCCACTCCCGGCAGCGCCGCGCACCGCATCGTCCGCCTCCTAGAGCAGCTCCGCACCCCGCCATGCAGGGCCTCTCGCTGCGACGGCGCACCCGGGTTATGAATGTTTCGATGACAGATGCTTCGCTTCGCTTGCCCATGCCGCCCGAGCTTCCGCCCACCTGGACGCAGGAGTTGGCGCACTATGCCTGGAGACAGCAGACCATCGGCCGATCCGGTGCGGCAGTATTCCGGCTCGAGGCTAACGGCCAGCCCACGCTGTTCGTGAAGACGGAGCAACGCGGCGGCTTTAACACTCTGCCGGCGGAGGCCGAACGGTTGCGATGGCTCGGTGAGACCGGGATCCCTTGCCCAGCCATCCTGAAGGAGACCCGCGACGGTCGGCGCAACTGGCTGCTAACGACCGCGATCCCTGGCCGCGACCTGGCCTCCTCGCCGCATCTTGCGCCTGAGCAGATCGTCGCGATCGCAGCCGACGCACTGCGGGATCTGCATCGCCTCGCCCCCTCGGGCTGCCCGTTCGACCACCGGCTTGAGCGCGCGCTCGCCGAAGCGGAGGCGCGCACCCAGGCCGGCCTCGTTGACGAGACGGACTTCGACGAACCGCGCCTCGGCCGCAGCGCGCACGATCTCTTCGAGGAGTTGCTGCGACGTCGGCCCGATCGCGAGGACCTCGTCGTTGCGCATGGCGATCCGTCGCTGCCGAACCTGCTGGCGGAGGCCGGCCGTTTCAGCGGATTTGTCGATTGTGCGCGGCTCGGCGTCGCCGACCAGCACCGGGATCTGGCGATCGCAAGCTCAAGCGTTCGTTACAACCTCGGTGAAGCCTGGGTAGCGCCGTTCCTCACACGTTATGGCGCGAAGCCCGATCCCGAGCGGATGGACTATTACCAGTTGCTCGACGAATTCTTCTGAACGAGCCGCTGCTCCTCACCACACGAGCGGAATGATGCGGTAGCGCACGCGGGCCGCATAGGCCTCGTAGCCGCTGAGTTCCCGCCGCAAGGTCCGTTCCTCATGCACCGTACGCCAGGCCAGGGCGAGCACGAGCAGTACGGCAAGCACGAGACCGAGCCAGGACCCGAGCAGCAGCGGTACGCCGAGAAACAAGAACACCGTGCTCGCATACATCGGATGTCGCACCAGGGCGTATGGGCCGGTGTCGATGGTCCGCTGCCCCGTCTGAATTTTCACCACTGGCGCGGCGAACGCGTTTTCCCGGAACGTCCACCAGGTCCCTGCGCCATTGAGGACAATGCAGACACCTCCAAGCCCCTGCAGCCAGAACGGGATGGCGGTGAAGCCGGCCCGTGCCGCATCCCAACCCATCAACGCGATCCAGCTACAGAAGCCGAGAATGAACAGCCCGAGCCAGGCGCGATCCCATGGCTTCTGCGCGCGCTGCAGGGGCGAGGCCATCCGCTCGCGCAGCAAGTCCGGGCTTTGCCTTGCCAGCCAAAGCACCATCGCAAGGCCGCCGATGCCGAACATCGCGATCAGAACCCAGCCCGCCGGATAGACCAGCGTCCCGGCAGGCCACAGGACCAGGACCGCCATGAAGACCGTCCAAACGAGAAGCTGAAGCAGATAGCGCAGCATGGCTAACACTCGAATCGGAGGTTGACGGGCATGGCATCGCGAGAGCCGCACGCCTAGTCCGCGGTCGGGGGCTTGAGGATCCAGCCGTCGACCGTGAGCCAGAGCCCGATCAGGAAGAGGCCGATGAAGATCAGCCGCACCAGCAGCAGCTGACCCATCAGACCGGTGGCTGCGCGCTCGATCCATTGCGGCGCCACCAGCAGCACGAGCCCGCGCAACGCCAGGAACCAGCCGAACAGCGAAATCAGCACCGCCGATACGCTCGACCAAAATTGATGCAAGGCGATAATCAAGAGCCCGCAGAGCAGCAGCAGCGCGCCGGCGAACCATGCGAACAATTCGCTGGCAATGAACGCGGCCAGCAACCGCTCCATCTGCGGCAGACGCAGCACGATGACGCCGGGAACGATGAGCAGCCACGGGCCGATCACGCGCGCGAAAGCGCGGGTGGTGTTCCGCTGTTGCAATGTGATTGCCATGGGGATCCTCCCGCCTTGGGCCGAGTTCGGGCTGGCGACGATCCTGAAATTCAGTATATTCGGTATATGCCGAATATGTCAAACAAAAGCAACCAAGCGCAGCATCGGTTCATCGAGGATATGACCCGTCTGCTGGTTCCCTGGGGCGTACCGACGACGGCGGCTCGGATTTATGGCTACATGCTGCTCGCACCGGCGCCGGTCAGTCTCGACCAGATGGCCGACGACCTGCAGATCAGCAAGAGCAGCGCCAGCGTCGCCGCCCGACTGTTGGAGAAATACACGCTCGCGTACCGGCAGCGCGTGCGCGGCAGCAAGCGCGTGCTCTATGCGGTCTCCGACAACTACGAAGCGATGCTGACGGAACAGAACCGTCTGCTCGACGCCATGGCGGCGTTGCTGCAACGGGGCGCCGAAACCGCCGCATCGCCCGTAGCTCGCACGCGCCTGAACGCCATGGGCGGCTTCTATTTGACAGTCAAGTCGGCAATGAGCTCCGCCCTGAAGCGCCAGCGGGCCAAAGAGCGGCACTGACGGAGCGGCACGTCAGCATCGGCCGGCAGCGCCTGCCCGCTTGCTTGTTTGGCGACGGGAGCGACGCGTGGCGACGGAACGACGGCCAGCGGCCCGGACATGTCAGCACCCAGATTTCCGACATATTCACACCGACTCGCAGCCAAAGCCGATTGATAATTTTCACCATAAGGCGCAGCCTGCCTTGCAGAGACCATAATCCTCGACGTAGGACTGCATTCGCAGGCGTCACCGAGTGGATCGTGCGGAATGAGGCGAGGCGAAGACCGACGAGCGCTTTCGAGCGGCCAGCGAGTGATCGCTGCCGCCGCGCTTGCGATCGTCACCGTGTTCGGCATTGCCTCGTGGCGATATTATCAAGGCGACAGCAGCGCAAGCCCGCCAAAGACGGCCAAGGAGAGGTCGGCTCTCGCCAGAGAGAGCGACCTGCTCGAACTGCAAGCGTCGCAACAGCAGCTCATCGACGACATCCAGCTGCTGCAGGGGCGCATTGCCTCCCAGCAGTATGACATTCAGCGGCTCTCGGAGGAGTTGAAGGCCGCGACGGAGGCGCTCAGCAGCCTCCGCAATGCGTTCGCCAAGGACGGGCCGGCGTCCCACCGGGCCGATCCACCGCCGGCCAAGAAGCGCACGCCATAGCGCGCGATACGGCCTTTCGCTGCGGAAATGGCGAGCGCGCCCCCCCAGATGGGTGACGCGATTTGTAGCATTTGTGGCGCATCTGATCAGCGCACCTGAAGGATCTTCCAACCACGACTTCCACTTTGCGCTTCTGGAGACCATCCATGCGACATGTCGCCAAGCTTTTGATGATTGTTCTCGGGACTTTCTTCATCACGTCCAACGCAGCTCACGCTCAAATCGTCTGCCTCGGCGCCAGCAACACTGCCGGCAAAGGCGTTGGTGCGTCGTCAGCTTTTCCGGCGCAGCTCGAAGCCATTCTGAGTGCCCGGGGCCGGCCAATGTCGGTCAGCAACGCCGGTATCAGTGGCGATACCACGGCCGGGATGCTCGCCCGGCTGTCCAGCACGGTGCCTGAAGGAACCAGGATCGTCGTCGTGCAATACGGTGGAAACGACGCGCGTCGCGGCGGGACCGACCGCCGAGCCAACATCGCGCAAATCCAACAGCAGCTGCAGGCACGGCGCATCCGGGTGATCCAGGCAGACGGCTTGGTCCGTTCAGCGCTGCAAAGCGGCTTGCGCCAGTCCGACGGCATTCACCTGACCGAGGCCGGCCACCGCCGCGTGGCCGAACAGCTGGCCGCGCAGGTCCGCTAACGCCGGCAATCCCTCCCAAGGCTGCGATCCGATCGCGCCGCTCTGATGGGCCGGCGCGATCATGCATTTGACATCGGTGCCGTTTCATCGGAGTTGAGCCACGGTCCAGGGTCCAGGGCCTGCGGCACACACGCCTGATGTGCTACACTCCAGACGGTGCCTTGCAGCCCATGGGCTGCGCCTGGCGCCGTCGGTTAACATTTTGAGAAAATGCAACAATATCAATCCTATAGACTTAGCGTCGCGCCGATGATGGATTGGACTGACCGGCACTGCCGGGCGTTCCACCGTCACCTGTCGCGTCGCACGCTGCTCTATACGGAGATGCTGACCACCGGCGCCATCATCCACGGCGACCGTCAGCGGCTGCTCGGTTTCGATGCGCTGGAGCATCCGGTCGCGCTGCAGCTCGGCGGTTCCAATCCGGCCGATCTCGCGACCGCGGCCGTGATCGGCGAGGACTTCGGCTACGACGAGATCAATATGAATGTCGGCTGCCCGTCGGACCGGGTCCAGGATGGCCGTTTCGGTGCCTGCCTGATGGCCGAGCCCGCGCTCGTCGGCGCCTGCGTCGCGGCGATGAAGCAGAAGGTGCGTGTGCCGGTGACGGTGAAGTGCCGGATCGGCATCGACGACCAAGAGCCCGAGGCCGCTCTCAACGCGCTGGCCCGCAGCGTGATTGCAGCCGGTGCGGACATGCTGATCGTACACGCCCGCAAAGCCTGGCTGAAAGGGCTGTCGCCGAAGGAAAATCGCGACATCCCGCCGCTCGACTACGATCTCGTCTACCGACTGAAGGCGTCGCTACCGCACGTCCCGATCATCATCAATGGCGGCATCCCCTCGATCGCCGCGGCGACGGAACACCTCGCTCACGTCGATGGCGTGATGCTCGGCCGCGCGGCCTATCAGGAGCCATGGCGGCTGCTCGAGGCTGACGCTACGATCTTCGGCGAAACCTCGCCGGCGGCGACGATGAAGGAGGCGATCGACGCTTTCATGCCGTATGTCGAGCGCGAGCTGGCGGGTGGCACGCGCCTGCATGCGATCACCCGGCATATGGTCGGTGCCTTTCATGCCGTGCCAGGCGCGCGCGCCTTCCGCCGCCATCTCGCCGAACAAGGCGTGAAGTCCGGCGCCGGCGCCAGCGTGCTGCGCGATGCGATGGCGCTGGTGCATGATGCCGTCGGCGCGGCCGCCGCCTGACCGACACAGCGGCTGATCCGAGATGTCACTCTCCAGCGACGGACGCACGGTCAACTGGCTCTACCGGCTGCGCCGCTTCCTGCGTGTCCCGCGCGTCACGATCGACGGCTTTACACTGATCGCCTACCGCCGAGACGTGCCGAAGCACGTCTCGCAGATGCTGGTGCGCGGCGATTACGAGGTGCCGGAACGGCGTGCGGTGGCGGAGATCGTACGCCGAGGCGATCGCGTTCTTGAAATCGGCAGCTGCGTCGGACTTGTCGCGCTCACCGCCGCCCGCACGGCCGGAGCGGACAACGTGCTGTCGTTTGAACCGAATCCCGATGCGGCCCGCGTCGCGCAAGAGAACTTCGCCCGTAACGGCCTGCCGATCACGCTGAAGAACGAGGCGATCGGCACCAGCGATGGCACGCTCGCTCTGTCGATCGCGCCGGACAGCTGGCTCGGTGCCAGCGGCCGCCGCGCCATCAACGGGCGCACGCTGACCGTGCCGATGCGATCGATCGCCAGCGTCGTAGCGGCGTTCAAGCCCACCGTGCTGATTATCGACACCGAAGGCATGGAAGAGGAGCTGTTGCCCGCCTGTCCCTTGGCGGGGCTGCGGGCGCTCGTGATCGAATTTCATCCGGACGTGATCGGAAACGACGGCGTTGCACGGCTGCAGGTGCATCTCGGCGCGCAGGGATTTTCACGCAACGAACGTTTGAGTGCCGCCGATACGGAAACGTGGGAACGCGCGACCTGAGATCGCGGACGCACGCTTCAAATCCAGAAGTAGAGTCGGTAGACCACCGCCAGCAGCAGAAAGCCTAAGAAGATCACCAGCGCCGGAATCCGCTTGCCGCGCCGGCGGAATGCGTTTCGAAGCCGCACGATCTCGTCCGGCATTCTATGGCTTCCACTTGGTCGCTCGTCGGTCATTGGATCAAGGGTGCTCAACGCACGCATGGCATGGCGCGAGCCAATCCTAGCACTTGTGGCATCCCGCGTCACACACCGACGGCGTCGGCTTTAGCGAACGCGATGGTGTGCCCGCACCTTTCGCGCAGGCTTCACGTTATGAGAGTAGTGGCCGGGCACCGACACCGAAATGCAGGACCAGGCGCGGCATCCCTTCGGGATCACCACGCGATTGGTGCCATCGCCGTAAGTCGCAGCCTGTGCGGAGGCACTGACAAGCAACAGCGTGGCGGCGATCAGGAGCTTCTTCATGGCGACAGACCTTGCTTGAGGGACGTGGACCCTGAGCGACCTCGTCCGGGATGAACCGGCCTCGTCTTATCGCGCAGCGCCATCCATCGCTGTGATGCCTGTCACACAGCGATCGTCTGCGCACGGCCGCAACGCGGCGCAGCACTGTGACGTGCAGCACAGCGTCGATCACATACGCACGGCATCTTCCGCCATAACAGGCGCCGCAGCCATCGCGGCCAATCCAGGGAGACGACCATGACCAAGCTTCACATAGCCTTCGGTGCGCTCGTTCTCGCCGCAGCGCTCGCGGCCTGCGCTTCGAACAGTTCCGCCCAGGTCGCGACCGCCGAGCAGCGCGCCGCCTGCACGCCGGACGCGTTCCGCCTTTGCGCCGGCGATATCCCGAACATCCCGGCGATCACCGTCTGCATGCGCAGGAACAAGACGAATCTCAGCCCGGCCTGCAAGGCAGTGTTCGGCAAGTGAACCGGGAACCCGGCCGGTTCCCGCAGCCCTGCCAGACCGGAATGTTCGAACTCGAGGCCGCGGCCGGGCGTTGTTGAACGAGGAGGATACGATGCCGCTTTCGCACCGGCGCTGGTCGCTGGAACGTATTACAGGATTTGTGATGGTCGCGATCTTTGCTGCCGGCCTGCTCGGCGCGACGCTCGCCATCGTCATCAACCACGGCGAACTGCCGTCTCACATCGCCGCCAAGGCGGTGGAGACCGTCAAGGAGGCTGCGCCGCTGTGATCTGCGCGACGCAGCCTGATTCGCGTCCGCTTACATCGGGCTGAGATTCAGCGCCGCAATCAGCTCGCGCCAGATTGGCGCCTCTTCCTTGTAGATCCGCTGGCTCTCTTCCAGCGGCATCGCTGCTTCGTCGAGCCCCTGGCTCTTCAGCATCTCCTGAATCTTATCGCTTTTGCCGGCGGCAACGAACAGCTCCGACAGCTTACGAACGATCTCCGGCGACGTCGCCACCGGCGCGACACAGCATTGGAAGGTCATGAGCGTGTGGGCCCGCGAGGTCGCACCCTGCTCCTGCAGCGTGGCGACATCCGGCAGCACGCTCATCCGCTTGCGCGACACCGCGACCGCGCGGCCCTTGCCGGTCTGCAGCACCGGAAGCGACGCGAGGTAGCTCCCGATCGCGGCGTCGATCGACTGACCGGCGAGATCGGCCCACATCGGCGCCTCGCCGCGGTAATGCACCGCCTCCATCTTCAGGCCATACTGCTTGTTCAACTCCTCGATCGCGACGTGCGCGTAAGATCCCGCGGCATAGGTGCCGATGCTGACCTTCTCGGTCTTCTTGGCATAATCGATGAACTCCTTCAGGTTCTTCGCGCCGGTCTTCTCGCTCGCCACCAGCGGCAGGCTGCCCGATGGCATCATTGAGATCATCACGAAGTCCTTGGCGACGTCGTAACCGATATCCTTCATCCAGGCCGGATTGGTCATGATCGTCGCAGTGTTGGTGACCATCAGCGTATAGCCGTCCGGCGCGGCCCGCTTGACCTCGATCGCAGCGACCGAGCCACCCGCCCCGGTCTTGTTTTCGACCACGACCGGCTGCCCCAGCTGTCGGGCGATATACTCACCATAGCTGCGGGAAAACAGATCGGTCTGTCCGCCGGCTGGGAAGCCGGCGATGATCTTGATCGGCTTGGTGGGCCAGGCGCCCTGCGCGACAACGGACCGGCCAGCAAACGGCAGCATTGCCGCAGCGGCGCCGGCAGCGATGACGTTACGGCGCGTGATGTCGAACGGCATTCTTCTCTCCTCGGTTTTCAGTATCGCGAAGGACGCCAGTCCAGTTTCAGACCGGAGTCAGACCCAAACCAGAGACCAGTTCGAGCCAGATGGGGGCCTCCTCATTATAGAGTTTCTGGCTCGCCTCCAACGTCATTGCGGCTTCGTCGAGTCCTTGAATGCGCAGCATCTCTTGAATCTTTTCACTCTGGCCACCTGCGACAAATAGTTCGGACAGCTTCTGAATGATGTTCCTTGGCGTGCCGGCCGGCGCGACACAGCACTGGAAGCCGGTCAACTGATGCGAGCGCGAGGTCGCACCCTGCTCATGGAATGTCGCCGTGTCCGGCAACACCTTGATGCGCTTGCGCGAGATCGCGATCGGGCGGCCACGCCCGGTCTGCAGCACCGGCAGCGCCGCCTGATAGCCACCGATCGCCGCATCGATCGACTGGCCGGCGAGATCGGCCCACATTGGCGCTTCGCCGCGATAATGCACGGCCTCCATGTTCAACCCATACTGCCGGTTCAGTTCGACGATGGCGATATGCGCGTAAGACCCCGGAGCGTAGGTGCCGACGCTGACCTTCTCCGCCTTCTTCGCATAGTCGATGAATTCCTTCAGGTTCCTCGCGCCGGTCTTCTCACTCGCGACCATCGGCAGGCTGCCCGAGGGCATGATCGAGATCAGCGAGAAATCCTTTTCTGCGTCGTAGCCGATGTTCTTCATCAGCGCGCGGTTCATGATCATCGTCGTCGAAATCGTCATCATCAGCGTGTAGCCATCCGGCGCCGCACGCTTGACCTCCAACGCGGCGACTGTGCCGCCCGCGCCCGCCTTGTTCTCCACCAGCACCGGCTGGCCGAGTTGCTTGGCGATGTACTCGCCATAATGACGCGAGAACAGATCGGTCTGGCCGCCAGCGGGGTAACCCGCAATCAGCTTGATCGGCTTCGAGGGCCACGCATCCTGCGCGATCGCCTGGGTGCCGACGATCGGCAGCGTTGCGGCCGCAGCGCCCGCTGCAATGAAGCGGCGACGGGTCACGTCGAACGTCATTCGGTATCCTCCCTAGATCGATGGCCCTTTGCGGGCTTGTTGCTGAACGGTTCCGTCCAGTCGTTTCAGTTTAGGGAAGTCGCCGGGCGTGACCAGCCCAGAATGCAGGCTACAAAAAAGAAATCGGGCGGCGCCACGCCGCACCGCCCGATCCATTCCGGCTTTTCAATTACGGCATCAGACCGGCGTCAGACCGAGGCTCGACACGAGCTCCAGCCAGATCGGCGACTCGTCCTTGTAGAGTTTCTGGCTCTCCTCCAGCGTCATCGCCGCGTCATCGACGCCCTGGCTCTTCAGCATCTCGCGCACCTTCTCTGTCTGGCCGCCGGCCACGAACAGCTCGGAGAGCTTCTTGATGATCGCGTCTGGCGTGCCGGTCGGCGCGGCACAGCACTGGAAGCCCGTGAGTTGGAACGCCTTCGACGTTGCACCCTGCTCCTCGAAGGTCGGCACGTCTGGCATCACACTGATACGCTTGCGCGACACCGCAACGGCAAGACCGCGGCCACTTTGCAGAACCGGCAGCGCGCCGGCATAGCTGCCGATCGCGCCGTCGATCGACTGGCCCATGAGGTCCGCCCACATCGGCGACTCGCCGCGATAATGCACCGCCTCGATGTTGAGGCCGTACTGCTTGTTCAATTCGGCGATGGCGATGTGTGCGAACGAGCCCGCCGCATAGGTGCCGATGCTGACTTTGTCGGTCTTCTTGGCGTAGTCGATGAACTCCTTCAGGGTCTTCGCGCCGCTCTTCTGGCTCGCCACCAGCGGCAGGCTGCCCGACGGCATGATCGAGATCAGCGCAAAGTCCTTGTCGGCATCGTAGGCGATGTTCTTCAGCAGCACGCGGTTCATGATCATCGTCGTCGAGATCGTGAACATCAGCGTGTAGCCGTCCGGTGCCGCGCGCTTGACGTCGATCGCCGCCACCGTACCGCCCGCACCGGCCTTGTTCTCCACCAGCACCGGCTGGCCGAGTTGCTTGGCGAGGTACTCGCCGTAGGAGCGGGCATACAGGTCGGTCTGGCCGCCAGCCGGATAACCCGCGACGATCTTGATCGGCTTGTTCGGCCACGCCCCCTGCGCGGACGCCTGGCGGCCCACGAGCGGCAGCGTGGCTGCGGCTGCACCCGCGGCAAGCAAATGGCGACGGGTTACGTCAAACGACATCATAGCTTCTCCGAGATTGTAGGATTTTTGGGCCGAGGCCGGACGACACCGCTTCGGGGCCGCTCAACGGCGCACGCCGCGTGCGCCTCAGTTAGGAGAGATTGGCGCTGCCCGCCAGCACCCAATTCGGCTAAGGCGGCTGGCGGACAAAAAAACGGCTGGAGTGCCCTCCAGCCGCTGGTTCCAATGCCTCAAATTTAGGCGCTCAGGTCGGTGTGAGATTGAGGTTGCCCATGAACTGCAGCCACAACGGAGTTTCTTCCCGGTAGAGTTTCTGCGCCGCCTCGTAACCGATCGGCGGATAGATCGCGAAGCTCGACAACGCAGCCTGCGTCTTTTCGTCCTTGCCGCCCGCCACCATCAGGTCGGACAGCTTCTTCACGATCTCCATCGGCGTGCCTGCGGGCGCCAGAATGCCGGTAAAGCCGGTCAGATCGAACAGCTTCGAGGTTGCGCCCTGCTGCGTCAGCGTCTTTACCTCAGGCAGCGCGCGAATCGGTCTGCTGACGGAGGCGATGGTCTTGCCGCGGCCGGTCTGCAGCACCGGCAAGGCCGCGGTGTAGCTGCCCATCGCGCCGTCGATCGACTGGCTCGCGAGATCGGCCCACATCGGCGCCTCGCCGCGATAGTGCACCGGCTCGATATTGATGCCGTACTGCTTGTTGAGTTCGGCGATCACCATGTGCGGCGTGGAGCCGGCAGCGTAGGTGCCGACGCTGACCTTCTCGGCCTTCTTTGCGTAATCGACGAATTCCTTCAGATTGGTCGCGCCGCACTTCTCGCTGACGACGAACGGCAACCCCTCCCCGGTGATCAGCGAAACCAGCGTGAAGTCCTTGTCCGGATCGTAGGGCAGGTTCTTGATCATCACGCGGTTGGCGATCAGCGTGGTCGAGATCGTGCACATCAGCGTGTAGCCGTCCGCCGGCGCCCGCTTGACCTCGACCGCGCCCACCGTGCCGCCGGCGCCCGCTTTGTTTTCGACCACGACCGGCTGTCCGAGCTGCCTGCCGATGAATTCGCCATACGCCCGCGCGATCATGTCGGTCTGACCGCCGACCGGATAAGGCACCACGATTCTGATCGGCTTGTTCGGCCAGCCATTTTGCGCGAACGCCCGTTGACCCACGAGGGGCAGCGCGGCTGCCGCAGCACCCGTTGCAAGCAATTGGCGACGGGTCACGTCGAACGACATGGTGTTGTTTCCTTCCGATGTATTTTTATGGAGAGCCTGCGATGAGGGTGACGGTTGACCCGTTCTTTTGCGCGCACTCTAAAGGCCTGGCGTCGCTTCGCCAATCCGCATTTTGATGGAGATCACGCCGGTCAAGGCAGACATAACGGCCGGATTGCTCCGGCCGTTTCATGACGCGTGCCCCAGTCGATGATGATGAAGCCTTGATGCTGAAGCCCCTGGAGTCAGGTCGCTGCGCTCCAGGCAGTCATTCGGGCTTGATGCCGAGATCGGCCATGAACTTCAGCCAGAGCGGCGTTTCCTCGGAGACCAGCTTCTGCGTGTCCTCGTATCCCATCGGCGGATCGAGATCGAACGTCGCCAGCACCTCCTGCACTTTCGGGTCTTTGCCACCGGCCACCATAAGATCGGACAGCTTCTTGACGATCTCCATGGGCGTGCCGGTCGGCGCGCCCCATCCGGTAAAGCCCCGCAGCGAATACAGCTTCGATGTCACGCCCTGCTCCAGCAGGGTCGGGACGTCGGGAAGAATCTTCAGGCGGCGCGTGCCGGTGACGGCGATGGCCCGACCGCGGTTGGTCTGCAACACGCCAAGGCCGGCATTGTAGCTGCCGATGGCGGCATCGATCGACTGGCTCGCGAGGTCGGCCCACATCGGCGCTTCGCCACGATAGTTCACCGCCTCGATGTTGACCCCGTACTGCCGGTTGAATTCCAAGATCATCATGTGCGCCGCCGAGCCCGCGGCATAGCTGCCGACAGTCGCTTTACCGGTCTTCTTGGCATAGTCGACCAGCTCCTTCAGCGTCTTCGCGCCGCACTTCTCGCTGGCGACCAGTTGCAGACCGGCGCCAGTGATCGCCGAGAACAGGATGAAGTCCTTGTCGGTGTCGTAAGGCAGGTTCTTCATCGTCCCGCGATTGAGAACCAGCGTGGTCGAGATCGTGCACATCAGCGTGTAGCCGTCGGGCGCGGCCCGCTTAACTTCCACCGCGCCCACCGTGCCGCCGGCGCCTGCCTTGTTTTCGACGACGACCGGCTGCCCGAGCTGTCTGCCGAGGAAATCGCCATAGGCGCGCGCGATCATGTCCGTCTGCCCCCCGGCAGGATAGCCGACGACCACACGGATCGGCTTGTTCGGCCAGTCGCTTGTCGAAGCTTGTGCTCCGGCGAATGGCAGTGCTGCAGCGGCAGCACCCGTGGCAAGAAGCTGGCGACGGGTCACGTCGAACGGCATTGTGTTCTCTCCCGATGATTGGCCCTGCTGCGAGGGCGGCCGGCGGCTGAACCGCTCTGCCGTCCAGTCTAGTGGGGCTGCGGCCGGAGACCATCCTGTGGTTTTCGGGAGGACGCAGGCAGCGAACGAGGCTGCAGCACCGCGCGTTCACGCGGCTCGCAAACTGCCCTCGGGGCCAGCGGAACACCGCAACGGGCAATCCATCGCCGGTTAGACCGCGCGCGGGGCATTGGATTTGGTGGCCAGCAATGCGAAGGTGCCGCATCACACGCGAAACAATCCGGGAGGACGCGGGCACATGACGAACAACGTCAAAACCATCTGGGCTTCGGGCAAGGCTGTCGTCAACGGCTGGCTGGCGATCCCGTCCGGCTTCTCCGCCGAGGTGATGGCGCAATGCGGCTTCGACAGCGTCACCGTCGACCTGCAGCACGGCGTCCAGGACTATCAGTCGATGGTGCAGTGCTTCCAGGGGATGCAGGCGCATCCGGTCACGCCGATGGTGCGCGTGCCATGGAACGAGCCGGGCATCATCGGCAAGGTGCTCGACGCCGGCGCGATGGGCGTGATCTGCCCGATGGTCAACACCAAGGCGGAAGCGGAAGCCTTCGTCGCCGCCTGCAAGTATCCGCCGCACGGCACCCGCAGCAATGGTCCGATCCGCGCCGGGCTCTATGGCGAAGCCGGCACGTATCAGAAGACCGCGAACACCGAGACGCTATGTATCCCGATGATCGAGACCCAGACGGCAGTGAAAAACCTCGAGGCGATCCTCGATGTCGAGGGCGTCGCCGGCGTCTATATCGGACCTTCAGACCTCGGCATCTCCTACGGATTGGCGCCGAAGTTCGATCGGCAGGAGCCGGAGATCCTGGCGATCTACGACAAGGTGATCGCCGAATGCGGCAAGCGCGGCATCTTCGCCGGCATCCACACCGGCGGCGCAGCCGATGCCGCCAACTGCATCGCCCGCGGCTTCCGCCTGGTGACGCTGACCAATGACGTCAGCCTGATGGCGGTGGCCGCACGAGGCGCAGTGGCCCAGACCCGCAAGGAGAGCAACGGCATCGCTTAAAGCGTTTTCGGGCGAAACGGATACCGGTTCGCGTGAAGGAAACGCCTCAAACAAAAGTCCAGATCCTTCGGTTCTGATTCCATCAGAACCGAAAATGCTCGCTGGATCATTCTGCCTCATGTCTTCGGAGGCCACACGCGTCGTCTCCCAGGGCGATGGTTACACGTTCCGTTGGCTTCATGGTCCGGGCGGCGCTCCGCTCCGCATCGTGAGGGGAGGCCGGAGCGTCTTCACGGGCACTCAAGCCTCGCCGATCTTCTCGCGCCAGGCCTTCACCAGCGGCGTGAAGTCCTCCGGCATCGTGTCATAGCAGGGGACATTCTCCGCCATCGCCGGCCGCAGCGATCCATCCCACGCCTGGGCGCTGCGCATGAAGATGTGCACGGCCGGGACCAGCCACGATGTATCGTCCAGCGTCCCGGCGCGCAGCATCATCATCTCGGGCCGCGATGGCCGCTCGCCATAGAGCCTGCCGCTGCAATCACCGCAGAACCAGGCGGTCGTCACCTCACCGCTGGGCCCAGTGCTGCTCCAGCCTTTCGGCGAGCCCTGGACGATCCGAAACGCTCCAGCCGGAAGCGGCATGTTGAGCGCAAAGGCGCTGCCGCTTTTGCGCTGGCAGTCGGTGCAGTGGCAGGCGTAGAGCGCGAGCGGCATCGCGGTGATCTCATAACGGATCAACCCGCACGGGCAGCCGCCGGTCAGCGGCAAGGTGGGACGCTTGATGCCGGTCATCGCTCTCCGCTCCTGTCGTCAGCATAGGCAACGCTGGACGCAAAAGCCCGACCCAGCGTCACTGGATCGGGCTTGCCACGGTCACGAGATTACGCCGTTTGCGGACGGCGATCAAACGTTTCTGCCTGGCACCGGTCGGCTGGTTAGCTGGAATACGCCGGTACAGCGCAGCGCCAGCTTGCCGTCGGCCAGGATGCGGCCGCTGGAATGCGCCAGCGTCTTGCCGACGCGGTCCACCTGGCCCACCGCCTCCAGCCAAGCGCCCGGCGGGGCCGAGGCGATATAGTCGAGCCCGAGATGCGCAGTGACCAGCGCCAGTGGTGGCGACGCGCTCATCGCCGCGATACGGCCGAGATAGACGTCTGCAAGGGCCGAGAACAACGCGCCGTGACAGGTACCGCGCGTGTTGAGATGGCGCTGATCGATGCGCAGACCAATGCGATAGTTCGCGCCCTCGCCCGCTTCATAGATCGGGCCGATCAGATCGAGATAGCCGCTGGAGCGCTTCGAAGGCGCGAAGCCTTCCGGAATCGACATCTCAACGAGCCTCCTAAACGATCATCCGCGCAGCAGCGGCTGCGCGGATGAAAATCCAGCCGATATCGCGCGCGTCAGGCGGCGCGGGCGCTGGCGGTCCAGCCGTCATAGGCCGGATCGGCGGCTTCGGCATATTCCTTGCGGAAACGCGCGACCAGCTCTTCCACCGAAACGATGCCCTTGATGCTGCCGATGCCCTGACCGGAGCCCCAGATATCCTTCCAGGCCTTTGGCTTGGCGCGCTCACCATCCGACGTGGTCGCAAAGCTCATCTTGGTCTTGTCCGATTCCGGCATCGCGTCGGGATCGAGACCAGCATTCCTGATCGACGGTTTCAGGTAGTTGCCGTGTACGCCGGTGATCGCGTTGGTGTAGACGATATCGTCGGCGCCATACTCCACCACCATCGCCTTGTAACCCAGCGCGGCGTTGGCCTCATGGGTGGCAACGAACGCGGTGCCGATGTAGCCGAAGTCGGCGCCGAGAACGCGCGCGGCGCGGATCGCACGGCCATTGCCCATCGCTCCCGACAGCGCGATCGGCCCCTTGAACCACTCGCGCGTCTCGGAAACGAAAGCCAGCGGCGACACGCGGCCGGCATGACCGCCGGCGCCCGCGGCCACCAGAATCAGGCCGTCGGCGCCCTTCTCGACCGCCTTGTGCGCGAAAGTCTGGTCGATGACATCATGGAAAACGATGCCACCCCAGTTGTGCACCGCCTGATTCAACTCCGGCCGTGCGCCGAGCGAAGTGATGACCATCGGCACCTTGTGCTTCTCGCAGATCGCCATATCCGCATCGAGCCGGTTGTTGGTGCGGTGGACGATCTGGTTGACTGCGAACGGCGCCGACAGGCGGTCCGGGTTCTTGCGGTCGTGCTCGGCCAGTTCCTCCTTGATCCGGTGCAACCACTCATCGAGCATCGATTGCGGCCGCGCGTTCAGCGCCGGGAACGAGCCGACGATACCGGCCTTGCACTGCGCGATGACCAGTTCGGGTCCTGACACGATGAACATCGGCGAACCGATGACCGGGATCGACAGCCGGTTTTTGAACAAGGCGGGAATTGCCATCTCGAACAGCCCTTTCGTTACCGGCCCTCCCTCGTCCACCGGACTCAGCATGTTCTGCGTCCCGTGTGTTCAGCCGGATGAGTGCGCGCACGATGCCAGAAACGTTCGCAGATGCAATCGCCCGACGGCGCGCGTTTTCGCCAGGCCCCCTTGCAGCTGCCGCAAGTGTGCATGATGATCATCATGCACATGAAATGTCCGGAATGCAACCGGGCGGCCGCAGGTGTGGCAACGGAGAAGATGGTGGGACGCGGGTTACTGGCAGGCCGCGCGCGTGACGAAGGTCTCGATGCGGCAGTCGCCGTCCTTGCGCTTGTAGCCCGGAAGGTAGATGCGCGGATTGCAGGTTTCGGCGGCCTCGGTGGCGAGGCTCTTGCCGGACGCGTAGCCCTTTTCCTGGCAAAGCTTGTTGGAGGCCGCGTAGCAATCCGGAGCGCCATTGGCCGCTGCCGGACACACCATGCGGCCAGTCGCGAAACCGGTCACCGGGATGCGCGTCAACGCATCCATGGTCCCCTTGTTGAGATTGTCGATGTGCTGTTGCGTGCCCTTGAAGCCCGAGGTCACGCCATCGGCGGAATCCTTCAGCCAGCCACCGAGCTTGTCGATCAGGCCAGGGCGTGACGACGAACTCGGCGCCTGCGGCTCCGCTGGAAGCGAAGGCTGCGCGGATGGCGCGAGCGCGGCAGGCGGCGATTGGCTCGCGGAGGATGACGGCGGCGCCGGTTGCTGCTGCATCGCCTGCGACCAAACCGCCTCGGCCGTCACGATCTGGCCGAGCAGCCCGAGCGCGAGGATGCAGGCGCCACGGCCGTCGCTGACAAGATTGGCCACTCCGACGATCACCATATCCGGAGCCTACGCCGGCGCGTCCACCAAAGAAAGCGCGAACTGCCGCCGATCAGAACACCCAGAAAACAACGATGAACCCACCGATCAGTCCGAGCGCTCCGATCGTCACCCAGAAGCCGAGACGCTCCTCGATGATCTGGCGCGCTTTCGGACCGTAGCGGTTGAGAAGGAAGGCGAGCAGATAGAAGCGCGCGCCGCGGGTGATGATCGAGAACACGACGAAGAGCAGCAGGCTATAGCCGGCGAACCCCGAGGTGATGGTGACAAGCTTGTAGGGGATCGGTGTGAAGCCCTTCAGCAGAATGATCCAGGCGCCGTATTCGGCATAAGCGGCGCGAAACGCCTCGACCTTGTCGCCATAGCCATACAGCTGGATGATCCAGCCGCCGATCGAGTCATAGAGCAGCGCGCCGATCGCGTAGCCAAGCACACCACCGGCCACCGAGGTCACGGTGCAGACCGCCGCATAGAGCCAGGCCCGCTTCGGCTGCGCGAGCGACATCGGGATCAGCATGACGTCCGGCGGCACTGGGAAGAACGAGCTCTCGGCGAACGACACGAAACCGAGTATCCAGAGTGCATAAGGCTTGTCGGCAGCCTGAATACACCAGTCGTACATTCGTCTCAGCATCAGGCGAATTCTTTCTTCGGTGAGAGCCCGATCGCGATCGATGCGGGCCGCGCGTGTCGGAGACGAGCTTCAGGGCCAATCTAGCGGCGCTTGGGCGAGCGGCGGGNTTCCAGGGCAATGACCGGGCGGCCGATCGCCGCCGGGGCTTCGGGCTTTGCCATGCCAAGCCCCGCCTTCGCGGGCAAGGCCTTTTCCTTCCGGCTCGATTTTGGCAATTTCTCGGCCATGCCGAGCAGGCGCTCACGCCGGTCCATCTCGGCCCAGACATCCTGCGGCCGAACGCCCGCGGCAGCCCACAATACGGCAAGATTGTAGAGCAGGTCGGCGCTCTCGCGGACCACCGCGTCGGTATCGCCCTTCATAGCGTCGATCACGACTTCGATGGCCTCTTCGGCCAGCTTCTGCGCCATCTTGGCCTGACCGCGCTGGAACAGCCGGGCGGTCCGCGACGTATGGGGATCGAGCCCCTTCGCTGCGACGATCGCCTCGTAAAGCCGGTCAACCGAATCAGTCATGGAACCGAGACTAGTCGAAAGTCATGGCACGGGTGTTAACATTCAATGATGCATCACGCGAATTCCGGCGCATTGATGTCGCCCGGTTCGTCGGATGCGCCAGCATCGAACACCGCGACACCCCTGTCAGGGAAGCAGCCGTCGAGACCGATGGCTCTCACCAGCGATGATGGTGGCGGCGATGATAATAGGGATGGTGATGCCGGAACTGCGGACCGGGCGCGTAGACACCGTAACCGTAGCCGTAGCCGTAGGGACGGCCATAACCGTAGTAGCGGGCTCGATAGGCCTCTTCGTAGGCGTCCCGGCGGCGTTCGGCGGCGATGACCGCACCGATCGTACCAATCATCGCTCCCATCATGGCTAATCCGGCCGCATCGCCACGGCGTACGCGGCTGCGCTTGCGGGCGCTGTACGCGATATCGTCGGCAGCGGACGCGACGCGACCGCCCGCAGCCGGTGCCGCGACGGCAGAACTTGCCTCCGCTTCAAAGGATGCGGCAGCCAGAGCGACGATCAGCGCCAGCACGACTGCCCGGCCCGCCGGCAGCGACGCCACAATGCTCGACGCACGACCAAAAGCAGGGCTCACATTTGGGTTCGGCATCTGATGTCCTCACAACGCCAACACTCACACCGCGATCCGACGCTACGCCAGAACGCCTGAACAAGAACGCCTGAACACGGCGCCGCCCTGCGTCCACGCTCAAGACAACATGGTGCTCAAGAGACCGCACCTCAAGACACGACCCCGAGCGCGGCATCCGGAGCCACGACGTCCAAAAACACAGCATCCGAGCCACGGCACCAGAGCGCCAATGGCAAAGCCCAAACACACGGTCCTGCCATAACCAGGATCGAGGTCCGGATATGATACGTCACGGCCGCAAGCATCGTCAGCGGACGATGAACACGACTTGAACAACGGTGGCCTCGCCTGCGACCTTTCGTCCCTTCGCATGACGCCACCGAAACGTGATCCGGCCATCATCTCGGACCAGATGTGGGCCGGCTCCGATCGCCCGCCGAACGCGGGATATTCCTCGACGCTCGTCACCGGACGGACCGGAGCCTGGAACGAATGCGTCGCGCTTTGACCGTCAGCGCCATCATCGGCCTTGGCTTTCACATCTCGACGCAACGTGCCGAGGGCTTTTGATCATCCGGGTGTGGGTCATCATGTCCCGACACCAAGATCTCCGACAAAACTGCGCCAGATCGGCCGGTGCGACTTGCATCAATCGGGCGGTCGCTGCAAAAGAGGCACTTTCAAACGGCGTGCGTACGATGCGTGTTCTATTAACCCGACGAAGCGTCCTCTCCGCGAGCGCCAGCATCCTGGCACTCCTCGCCGCACCGGCCGCCGCCCAGACCGCAACCCCTGTCCGCTTCTGCCTCGACCGGCGGATCGACGGCGCAGCCGCTCCGTTCGTGCTTGCGGCGGACCGCGGCCTTTACAGGTCCGAAGGCATCGAGGTCACGACGACCATCGCCACGGGGTCGCAGGACACCATCGCCCGGCTCGCCAAGGGCGCCGCCGATCTCGCGGTGGTCGATTTCAACGAACTGATCCGCTACCGCGATAAGCCGGACACGGCGGCGCTGAAGGCCGTGTTCATCTTTCACAACGAGAACGGTTACGCGATCGTCGCCCGTCGCAGCCGCGGCGTCGAGAACCTGACCGACCTGGCCGGCAAGACGCTCGGCGCCGCCGATGGCGACCTCGGCATTCACCTGTGGCCGATGCTCGCCAAGCAGAACAAGGTCGATATCGCCAAGGTGAAGATCGAGAAGATCGGCGCGGCGGTGCGCGAGCCGATGCTTTCGGCGGGCCAGATCGATGCCGTCAGCGGCTTGTCGTACGCATCGGCGCTGAACCTGCGCGACCGCGGCATTCCCGGCTCAGACCTGGTGGTGCTGCGCTTCGCCGACTTCGGCGACCGGTCCTACGGACAGGCGATCGTCGTCAATCCGGACTTCGCCGCGACGAAGCCGGAGGCTGTCGGTGCTTTTCTGCGCGCTTTGACCCTTGGCATCCGGCTGGCGGTCAAGGAACCAGCCCGCGCGATCGACGACGTGATGAACCAGATGGACTCCAGCTCACGCGAATTGGAGCGCGAACGGCTGCGCGTCGTGCTGCACGACAACATCATGACACCGGACGTCCAGCGCGACGGGCTTGGCAGCGTCAGCCAGGAGCGCTTCGACACCGCCGTCGCATGGATCGGCGCCGATTACAAATTCCGCAAGCTGCCGGTGCTTGCCGAGCTGTTCGACGGTGCTTTCCTTCCGTCCCACGGATCGCGTAAGATCAACTGACCTGTTTCGGTTCTAGTGGAGCGGATTTGATATTCGCATCCCACTAGCCGTAGCTGCGCTATGCGAATGTCAAATCCAAAGCTCCACTAAGCTATTAGGCTTGCTTGTGGTTCTTTGATTCCAACATTTGCAAATATCGTTGGCGCAATGGGATGCAAATGTTGGAATCGAACCACTAGCGCGATCACCCATGTCCCTCCTCCGCCTTTATGGCCGCGTCCTCGAGTCGCTCGGGTCGGAAGCCCGGCTCGGCTGGCTGCTCGCCTTTGCCAACGTTCTGCTGGCGATCGCCCAGTTCGCCGAACCAGTGCTGTTCGGCTGGATCATCGATGCCCTGACCAATAGCCAGGCGACGGCAAACCGGGCGACCATCTCGACCACGATCTGGCCGCTGCTCGGCGCCTGGGTCGCGTTCGGCCTGTTCACCATCGTCTGCAGCGCCGTGGTCGCGCTGCATGCGGACCGGCTCGCGCATCGTCGCCGCCAGGCGATCCTGGCCAGCTATTTCGACCATATCCTGCAGCTTCCGCTGACCTACCATACCGGCGTTCACTCCGGCCGGCTGATGAAGGTCATGCTGCAGGGGACCGACGCGCTGTGGCGGATCTGGCTGTCCTTCTTCCGGGAGCATTTCGCCTCGATCATGTCGCTGATCGTGCTGCTGCCGCTATCGCTCTACTTGAACTGGCGGCTCGCGATCATCCTGTTCATTCTCTGCGTCGTCTTCACCGTGCTGACCACCATCGTCGTGCGCAAGACCCATGGCATGCAGAACGAGGTCGAGGACTACTATTCCGACCTGGCCGCGCGCGCCTCGGACGCGCTCGGCAATGTGGCGCTGGTGCAGAGCTTCGTCCGCATCGACGCCGAGGTGCAGGACCTGCGCAAGGTGTCCAGCAAGCTGCTGTCGGTGCAGATGCCGGTGCTGTCGTGGTGGGCGCTGGTGTCGGTCATGACTCGCGCATCGACGACGATCACGATCCTCGCGATCTTCGTCGTCGGCGTCGTGCTCTATGGGCAAGGCCTCGCCACGATCGGCGAGATCGTCATGTTCGTCAATTTCGCCACCATGCTGATCGCCAAGCTGGAACAGGTGGTCGGCTTCATCAATTCAATCTTCATGGAAGCGCCGCGTCTGCAGCAGTTCTACGAGGTGCTGGATGCGACACCGGCGGTGCGCGACCGCCCCGACGCGATCGATCCCGGCCGTCTCTCCGGCCTGGTCGAGTTCAACGACGTCTCGTTCTCCTATGATGGCAAGCGCCCCGCGGTCGAGGATCTGTCATTCACCGCCCTGCCGGGCGAAACGATCGCGCTGGTCGGACCGACCGGCGCCGGCAAATCGACGGCGATCGCGCTGCTGCATCGCGCCTTCGATCCTCAGTCCGGCATTATCAAGATCGACGGCATGGATATCCGTGGGCTGACACTGTCTGCCCTGCGGCGGAACATCGGCGTCGTGTTTCAGGAAGCGCTGCTGTTCAATCGCTCGATCGCCGAGAACCTGCGGGTCGGCAAACCCGACGCGACCGAGGCGGAGATGCGCGTCGCGGCCACTCGCGCCCAGGCGATCGAATTCATCGACCGTGGCGAGCAGAAGTTCGAGACCAACGCCGGTGAGCGCGGCCGCATGCTCTCCGGCGGCGAACGCCAGCGCCTGTCGATCGCACGCGCCCTGCTCAAGGATCCGCCGATCCTGATCCTGGACGAAGCCACCAGTGCACTCGATGCCGTGACGGAAGCAAAGGTCAACGCTGCTCTCGATGAGGTGATGAAGGGGCGCACCACCTTCGTCATCGCCCATCGCCTGTCCACCATTCGCAATGCGACGCGAATCCTCGTGTTCCAGAACGGCCGCGTGATCGAGAGCGGAACGTTCGACGAACTGGTGGCGCGCGGCGGGCATTTCGCCGATCTCGCTCGTGCGCAATTCATGGTTCAGGAACAGACCGAAGCGGAGGCCTCGGCACTGCTCGAACAAGCGGCCACAGCAGACGCGCAGGCGAAGGCCGAAATTTAGCCACTTTCACAGGAAAATCGGTGGTGACGGCTTGGATTCTCGGCTTTCGGCTGAGGAGAGTTTTGTTACAATGCCGTACCGCTTTGCGATGAAGCCCAGGCGGGCCGCTCTCGCGGGTGCGATATCCGGAAGCCGGAAGGTTTTGGAAACCGATTGCGCCCACACTAACGATCCAGCAGCGCTGTATCGGATCTGAAGCATCAGGACTTTGTTTCGACAAACCGGAACCGGATCGTGCATCATCTGTCAAAAGCGATTTTCAGCCGTCTCCCAGTTCTGGTCCTGCTTGCGTCGGCCGCTCTGCTGACGGCCGCGCGCCCTGCACAATCGGAAGCGATGATTGTCGCTGAAGCCGACACCGGCAAGGTGATCTATGCCGAGAACGCGACCCATCCCTGGTATCCGGCCTCCACCACCAAGCTGATGACGCTGTATGTTGCGCTGAAAGCGGTCAAGGAACGCCGCCTGACGCTGGACAAGCTTCTGACGGTGTCGCCGATCGCAGCCGCCCAGGCCCCTTCGAAGATGGGGTTCAGGCCCGGCACCACCGTCACGCTCGAAAACGCGCTGGCCATGGTGATGGTCAAGTCGGCCAACGACATGGCGGTGGTGGTCGCGGAGGGCGTGTCGGGATCGATCGAGAAATTCGCCGACGAGATGAACCGCCAGGCGCAGCGGCTCGGCATGACACAGACGAGCTACGTCAATCCGAACGGACTGCCCGCCGAAGGCCAGATCACCTCGGCGCGCGACATGGCGATCCTCGCACGGGCGATCATCCGCGATCTGCCCGAGTACGAATACTATACCCACATTCCGGCGATCAAATTCGGCCGCCGCATCACCCGCAACTACAACAGCCTGATCGGGCGCTACCCGGGCGCCGACGGCATGAAGACCGGCTTCATCTGCGCGTCGGGCTTCAACCTTGTCGCATCCGCCACCCGCAACGGCCGGCGGCTGATCGCCGTCGTCCTCGGTGCGCCGTCTGCGACGATCCGTGCCGCCAAGGCCGCGCAACTGCTCGAACGCGGCTTCGGCCAGAGCGGCCTGTCCTGGCTGACGCCATCGATGGGTACGCTGGCTTCGATGGAGCCGATCGCCGCCCCGCCGCCGAACCTGCGCGACGATATGTGCGGGCCGAAGCGGAAGCGGCCGGGCCTCGAATCCGATGACGACAATGCCACCATCGCCGCCAACAGTGGCACCAGCGATAACGGCGACATCGGCTTCTCGCTGTTCGCATCGACATCCGGCACCGGCGCGATGAAGCCCTCGGACATGCTGGCGCTACCGCAAACCGCGGGCGAGCCGATGATCGTTTACACCGGCCCCAAGCGGACCGGCGCCGAGTTGATCGCTGCCGTTGAGGCCGATGAGGCGAGCCAGACGCCGAAAGGCAAGAAGGGCAAGAAGAGCCTCAAACTGCAGGTGACGACCGAGGCCAAGACCGATACGAAGCTTGACCCGAAGGCTTCGGCCAAGCCGGCTGCGTTGAAGAAGCAGGCGGCCAAGAACGATCCCAAACCGAACCTGACGATTGCAAAGCCCGATCCCGCCAAACTTGCACCGGCAAAGCCCGCTGCTGCGGCGGCGAAGGGTGGCGGCAAGCCTGAAGCCAAGCCGGCAACGGCCGCCAAGAATGGGGCCAAGAACAGCGTCAATAGCGTGAAGGATAGCGCCAAGGCCGCCGCCGCCGCCAAGCCCGTACCCAGCAAGCCAAAGCCGGCCGCGAAGGATGCCAGCAAGGGCAACTGACATTCGCGGTGTAGACCTTCAACACCACGCGCATCCCGCTGTCCCTCCGACGAAAATCCGATGCGGCCTGATGTCCGCCGCACACGGTGACGCTTGCCACCTGCACGGCGTTTCCCGATACTGACCGCAAGCATCAGCCCCGAACAGCAATCAATCCGGGGCGCCTATCGTCTGTCGCGGAGGACACCCATGGATCGCATCTGGCTCAAGAAATACCCTGCTGGCGTGCCTGCGGACATCGACGTCAACCAGTATTCGTCGCTGGTGGAGCTGCTCGAGGAAAGCTTCAAGACCTATGCCGACCGCAAGGCATTCATCTGCATGGACAAGGCGATCACCTATCGCGAGCTGGACGAGATGTCGGTCGCGCTCGGCGCCTATTTGCAAGGCAAGGGCCTGAAGAAGGGCGCGCGCGTCGCGATCATGCTGCCCAACATCCTGCAGAACCCGGTCGCCTCGGCGGCGGTGCTGCGGGCGGGCTATACCGTCGTCAACGTCAATCCGCTCTACACGCCGCGCGAGCTGGAACACCAGCTCACGGATTCCGGTGCCGAAGCGATCATCATCGTCGAGAACTTCGCCACCACCCTGCAACAGGTGATCGCAAAGACGCCGATCAAGCACGTCATTCTCGCCTCCATGGGCGATCTGCTCGGCTTCAAGGGCATCATCGTCAATTTCGTGGTCCGTCGGATCAAGAAGATGGTGCCGGCATTCTCGCTGCCGCAGGCGGTGCCGTTCAACACCGCGCTGTCGCAAGGGCGCGGCATGACGTTCACCAAACCCACGCTCACCAACGATGACGTCGCCTTCCTGCAGTACACCGGCGGCACCACCGGCGTTTCCAAGGGCGCGACGCTGCTCCACCGCAACATCCTCGCCAACGTGCTGCAGAACGATGCCTGGCTGCAGCCGGCGATCAAAGACATGCCGAAGGACGAGCAATTCCTCGTCGTCTGTGCGCTGCCGCTGTACCATATCTTCGCGCTGACGGCGTGCTTCCTGCTCGCGGTTCGCGCCGGCGGCGCCAACCTCTTGATCCCGAACCCGCGCGACATCCCCGCCTTCATCGCCGAGCTGAAGAAATATCAGGTCTCGAGCTTCCCGGCGGTGAATACGCTCTACAACGCGCTGATGCAGCATCCCGACTTCAAGAGCATCGACTTCTCCAAGTTGCGTGCGGCCAATGGCGGCGGCATGGCGGTGCAGAAGGCCGTGGCCGAGAACTGGGTGAAGTTGACCGGTGCGCCGATCATCGAAGGCTACGGCCTGTCGGAAACCTCGCCGACACTGACCTGCAACCCGGCTGACTCCACTGAATATTCCGGCTCGATCGGCATCCCGGTGCCTTCGACCTACATTTCGATCCGCGACGACGACGGCAACGAGGTTCCGCTCGGCCAGCCTGGCGAAATCTGCGCCAAGGGCCCGCAGGTGATGGCCGGCTATTGGCAACGGCCCGACGAAACCGCAAAGGTGATGACGAGCGACGGCTTCTTCCGCACCGGCGACATCGGCATCATGAACCCCGACGGCTTCATCAAGATCGTCGATCGCAAGAAGGACATGATCATCGTCTCCGGCTTCAACGTCTATCCGAACGAGATCGAGGACGTGATCGCCACTCATCCGGGCGTGCTGGAATGCGCGGTGATCGGCGTGCCGGACGCGAAGTCCACCGAGGCGGTCAAGGCCTTCGTGGTCAAGAAAGACCCGAACCTCACCGCCGACGACATCATCAAGCACTGCGCCAAGCAGCTGACCAACTACAAGGTGCCGAAGCAGATCGAATTCCGCACCGAGCTGCCGAAGACCAACGTCGGCAAGATTCTTCGCCGCGCGCTGCGCGACGAGAAGAAACCGGAGCAGGCCGCGGCCTGAACCGTAGCGGCGCGAAGGTTCGCATGGCTTCCCTCGTCCTCGCGATCGACCAGGGCACGACATCCTCGCGCGCGATCCTGTTCCGCGGCGATATTTCCATCGCCGCGGTGGCGCAGCGGGAATTCCCGCAGCATTTCCCCGCCTCCGGCTGGGTCGAGCACGAGCCGGAGGACATCTGGGCAACGACGATCGCGACCTGCCGCGAGGCGGTCGCCAAGGCCAATGTCGCCGCAGCCGACATCGCCGCGATCGGCATCACCAACCAGCGCGAGACGACGCTGGTGTGGGATCGCGCCACCGGCAAGGCGATCCACCGTGCCATCGTCTGGCAGGACCGCCGCACCGCCGATATCTGCGCGCGGCTGAAGGCCGATGGCCACGAGCGCGCGATCTCCGCCAGGACTGGCCTGATCATCGATCCCTACTTCTCAGGCACCAAGGTCGCCTGGATCCTCGACAACGTGCCCGGCGCCCGCGCGCGGGCCGAGCGCGGCGAGCTGCTGTTCGGCACCGTCGACTGCTACCTGCTGTGGCGGCTGACCGGCGGCGCTGTGCATGCGACCGACGCCACCAACGCCTCGCGCACGCTGCTGTTCAACATCCACACCGGCGACTGGGACGACGAACTGCTGCGGCTTCTCAATGTGCCGCGCAGCATGCTGCCCGTCGTCCGCGACTCTGCGACGCTGTTCGGCGAAACCGTCCCCGACCTGCTCGGCGGCACGATCGCCATTCGCGGCATCGCCGGCGATCAGCAAGCGGCGACGATCGGCCAGGCCTGCTTCGCACCGGGGATGATGAAGTCCACCTACGGCACCGGCTGCTTCGCGCTGCTCAACACCGGCACGACGCCCGTGGCGTCGCAGAACAAGCTGCTCACCACCATCGCCTACCAGCTCGACGGCAAGCGCACCTATGCGCTGGAAGGCTCGATCTTCATCGCCGGCTCCGCGGTGCAGTGGCTGCGCGATGGCCTCGGCATCATCAAGGACGCACGCGAGAGCGGCCCGCTCGCCGACGCCGCCGATCCAACGCAAGACGTCTACCTCGTGCCAGCCTTCGTCGGCCTCGGCGCACCGTACTGGAATCCCGACGTGCGCGGCGGCCTGTTCGGCCTGACCCGCGGCACCGGGCCGAAGGAGCTGGCGCGCGCGGCGCTGGAGAGCGTGTGCTACCAGACCAGCGACTTGTGGGGGGCCATGCGCGCCGACTGGCCGGGTGCCGCGACCGCCAACACGGTGCTGCGTGTCGATGGCGGCATGACCGCCTCCGACTGGACCATGCAGCGGCTCGCCGACTTGCTCGATGCGCCGGTGGACCGGCCGGTGATCCAGGAGACGACAGCGCTCGGGGCGGCCTATCTCGCCGGGCTCAATGCCGGCGTCTTTCCCGAACCGGCGCGCTTTGCCGACAACTGGCGGCTGGAGCGCCGCTTCGAGCCTGCGATGAGCGTGGAAACCCGCAACCGCAAGCTGAGGGGCTGGAGCAAGGCCGTGGCCGGCGTGCTGGCAAGCGATCCCGGCGCTTGATGCCGACGGTGCGCGCAGTTGTCGCGATGGCGCCAATCTCGGTCAATTGGCGTCCCGGGTATTAGGAAAGTCTTTGTTCCTTCGCGGCTACGGTCAAGCCGTTCGCTTTCCAACGGGACAAACAACCCGTCCATCCCCTTAACCTTTTCAGAGCGTAATCATGTTGACCCGCCGCTTTTTCTGCGCCTGCTTCACAGCTGGATTTGCAGCGAGCCTGCTCGCTCCCTCCGCTCACGCCCAAACCAGCGAATGCGCCGTCTTCACGCCGAACCGGCAGAAGCAGCTCAGTCCTGACGACGCGATCGCGCGGCTGACATCTGGCAACGAGCGTTTCGTCAGCGGCAAGAGCATCAATTGCGACCTGCGCCAGCAGGTGAAGGACACCGCCAAGGCACAGGCACCGTTTGCCGCCATCATCGGCTGCATGGATTCGCGCGTGCCGCCTGAACTGGTGTTCGACCAGCGCATCGGCGACGTGTTCTGCGTGCGCATCGCTGGAAATTTCATCAACACCGACATGATCGGCAGCCTGGAATACGCCACCAAAGTCGTCGGCGCGCGCGCGATCGTCGTGCTCGGCCATAGCGACTGCGGTGCGGTCAAAGGCGCGATCGACGACGTCAAGCTCGGCAACCTGACGGCCACGCTCGCACATATCCGCCCGGCCGTCGCGGCGACCAAGGTCCAGGGGCCGGCCAATTCCAGCAACGAGGCGTTCGTCAAGGCCGTCACCGAAGCGAATGCGACGATGAGCGCTGCCGCACTGACGCAGCGAAGCCAGATCCTGAAAGAGCTGGTGGCGGCCAAACAGCTGCGCGTCGTCTCGGCGCTGCATGACATCACCACCGGCCGCGTCAGCTTCCTTTCCTGAGAAGCCGGCCAGCGAAGCCAGTTATCCTGCCTTCGCTTTCTGGCGCAGCCGGACATGCACGGCGCAGGTGCAGCCCGACGGATGCAAGGCGAGATCGGCGGCGAACTCCGCGCGCTCCGCCTGCGCATCGGCCGCCTTCGCCGCCGGTTTGCTCTCCTGCGGCTTGTTGGCATTGGCGGTCGGAATGTAGTTCAGCACCGGCATCAGCCAACGTTCGGTCTCGGCGACACTCCAGCCCTTGCGTGCGGAATAGTCCTCGACCTGATCGCGCTCGATCTTGCCGACGCCGAAATACTCCGCCTCCTCGTGGCTGAAGTAGAGACCCGACACCGACGATCCCGGCCACATGGCGAAGCTCTCGGTCAGCTTCACACCGGCCGTCTTCTCCGCATCGAGCAGGCGGAACAGCGTGCCCTTCTCTGTGTGGTCGGGCTGCGCCGGATAGCCCGGCGCCGGGCGGATACCCTGATACTGCTCGAGGATCAGCTCGTCGTTGCTGTAGCGTTCATCGGGAGCATACCCCCACAATTCCTTGCGCACACGCTGATGCATGCGCTCGGCAAAGGCTTCCGCCAGGCGATCAGCCAGCGCCTTCACCAGAATCGACGAGTAGTCATCGTTCGCATGTTTGAAGCGGTCGGCGATGACATCCTCGCCAATGCCGGCGGTGACGACGAAACCGCCGATGTAATCCGGCACGGCCGTATCCTTCGGCGCGATGAAGTCGGACAGCGCGACGTTATGACGGCCCTGCCGCTTCTCGAGCTGCTGGCGCAGCGTGTGCAGCGTGGCGATCGGTTGGTTTCGTGTCTCGTCGGAATAGACGACGATGTCGTCGCCGACGCTGTTCGCCGGCCAGAAGCCGACGGTCGCGCGCGCCCGGAACCACCTCTCGTCGACGATCTGCTTCAGCATCGCCTGCGCATCCTCGAACAGCGACCGCGCCGCTTCGCCCTGCTTCGGATCGTCCAGAATCGCCGGATAGCGTCCGCTCAGCTCCCAGGTCTGGAAGAACGGCGTCCAGTCGATGTACTCGACCAGCTCTGAGAGGGAGTAATCGTCGAAACTGCGCAGCCCCAGGAACGACGGCTTCTTCGGTTTCGCCTTGCTCCAATCGATCTTCAGAGCGTTGTCGCGCGCCTGCTTCAGCGTCAGCCGTTTCTTGTCAGCCTGCGCCTTCGCATGGGTCGCGGCGATCCTCAGGTACTCGTCGCGCACTTCCGCAGCATAAGACGTCCGCCGTTCCGGTGACAGCAATGACGAGGCAACGCCGACCGCGCGGCTCGCGTCGTTCACATGCACCACCGCACCGCGCTGATAATTCGGGTCGATCTTCACCGCCGTATGCACGCGGCTGGTGGTCGCGCCGCCGATCAGGAGCGGCACGGTGAACTGATTGCGCTCCATCTCGGCCGCCAGATGACACATCTCGTCCAGTGACGGCGTGATCAGACCCGACAGGCCGATGATATCGGCGCCCTCCGCCTTGGCGGTTTCGAGGATCTTCGCCGCGGGCACCATCACGCCGAGGTCGATCACCTCGAAGTTGTTGCACTGAAGCACGACGCCGACGATGTTCTTGCCGATGTCGTGAACGTCGCCCTTCACGGTGGCGAGCACGATCTTGCCGGCGGAGTTGCGGCTGTCACCGCCGCCATTCTTCGCCTTCTCCTCCTCCATGAACGGCAGCAGATAGGCGACCGCCTGCTTCATCACCCGCGCCGACTTCACAACCTGCGGCAGGAACATCTTGCCGGCGCCGAACAGATCGCCGACCACGTTCATGCCGTCCATCAGCGGCCCTTCGATCACCGCCAGCGGCCGATCGGCGGCAAGCCGCGCCTCTTCGGTATCCTGCTCGATGAACTCGGTGATGCCGTGCACCAGCGCATGGCTGAGGCGCTTGTTCACGTCCCAGCCGCGCCAGGCGAGATCGGCCTCCTTGGTCTGCTTCTCCTTGCCGCGGAAGCTTTCGGCGAGCGCCAGCAGCCGCTCCGACGCACCGGGATCGCGGTTAAGCACCACGTCTTCGCATGCCTCACGCAGCTTCGGATCGAGGTCGTCATAGACGGCCATTTGGCCGGCATTAACGATGCCCATGTCCATGCCCGCCTTGATGGCGTGATACAGGAACACCGAGTGCATCGCCTCGCGTACCGGCTCGTTGCCGCGGAACGAAAACGACAGGTTCGAGACACCGCCGGAGATATGACAGTGCGGCAGATTCTGCCTGATCCAGCGCGTCGCCTCGATGAAATCGACGCCGTAGTTGTTGTGCTCCTCGATACCGGTGGCGACCGCGAAGATGTTCGGATCGAAAATGATATCCTCGGGCGGGAAGTTCACCTTGTTGACGAGGATGTCGTAGGCGCGCTTGCAGATTTCGGTCTTGCGCGCAAACGTGTCGGCCTGGCCGACCTCATCGAACGCCATCACCACTACCGCGGCGCCATGGCGGCGCGCAATCGTCGCCTCATGGATGAACTTCTCCTCGCCCTCCTTCATGGAGATCGAGTTGACGATCGGCTTGCCTTGAATGCACTTCAGGCCAGCCTCGATCACATGGAATTTCGAGGAATCAACCATCACCGGCACGCGGGCGATATCCGGCTCGCTGGCGACGAGGTTGAGGAACGTCACCATCGCAGCTTCCGAATCCAGCAGCCCCTCGTCCATGTTGACGTCGATCACCTGCGCGCCGTTCTCCACCTGCTCGCGCGCGACGGCAAGCGCCGCCGTGTAGTCGCCGTTGGTGATCAGTTTGCGGAAGCGGGCCGAGCCGGTGACGTTGGTACGCTCGCCGATATTGACGAATGGAATATCCGGCGTCAGCTCGAACGGCTCCAGCCCCGACAGGCGGAAGCGGCGCGGCACCTCGGCGATCACGCGCGGCTTGTGCGGCGCGACCGCGTTGGCGATGGCCGCGATGTGATCCGGCGTCGTGCCGCAGCAGCCGCCGACGATGTTGACGAGGCCGCTGGAGGCAAATTCGCCGACCAGACCCGCCATATAGTCCGGCGTCTCATCGTAGCCGCCGAACTCGTTCGGCAGACCGGCGTTCGGATAGGCGCAGACCAGGGTATCGGCAACGCGGCCGATATCGGCGATGTGCGCGCGCAGGTCTTCCGCGCCGAGCGCACAGTTGAAGCCGATCGAGAACGGATTGGCGTGGCGCACCGAATTCCAGAACGCCTCCGGCGTCTGGCCCGACAGCAGGCGGCCGGACTTGTCGGTGATGGTGCCGGAGATCATTAGCGGAACTTTGATGCCGCGTTCCTCGCAGATTTCCGAGATCGCGTAGAGCGCTGCCTTCGCGTTCAGCGTGTCGAAAATGGTCTCGACCAGCAGGATGTCGGCACCGCCATCAAGCAGACCTTTCGCCTGCTCACCATAGGCCACGCGCAATTCGTCGAACGTCACCGCACGATAACCGGGATTGGACACGTCCGGCGAGATCGACGCGGTGCGGTTGGTCGGCCCGAGGGCACCGGCGACGAAGCGCGGCTTGCCGTCTTCGGCCGCAACCCGCACGGCAGCCGCCTTGGCAAGCTTCGCGCCTTCGAGATTCAGCTCATAGGCGAGCGACGACAGGTCGTAATCGGCCTGCGCGATCGATGTGGACGAGAAGGTGTTGGTGGCGACGATGTCGGCGCCGGCGCGCAGGTACTGCGCATGAATGTCCTCGATCGCCTTCGGCTGGGTGAGGATCAAAAGGTCGTTATTGCCGCGCAGATCGCGATGGAAATCCTTGAAGCGCTCGCCGCGGAACGCCGCCTCGTCGAACTGCAGGCCCTGGATCATCGTGCCCATGGCGCCGTCGAGCACGAGGATGCGCTCGGCGGCGAGCTTGCGCAGGGTGGCTTCGACGGAAGATATCTTGCTGGTCACTGGCCTATCCATTCACTCGGTCGTCATTCCGGGGCGCGAATGCAATGAGCGAACCCGGAATCCATAACCACCACAGGGAGTATGGATTCCGGGCTTGCACCTTCGGTGCACCCCGGACGACACGTTCAGATTCCTTGTTCGATCGCGTCTCACGCCGCCTTCTGCGCGCTATTGGCGCGGAAGCCGAGCAGATGGCTGATGGCGAAGACGAGATCGGCGCGGTTCATCGTGTAGAAATGGAAATTGTCGACGCCGTGCTTGTTGAGCTTCTGCACCTGGCCCGCGGCAACGGCAGCGGCGATCAGCTTGCGGGTCTCCGGATCGTCATCGAGCCCGTCGAACTTCTCCGACAGCCAAGCCGGCACGCTGGCGCCGGCGCGGGTGGCGAAGTTCTTCGCCAGCTTGAAGTTCTGCACCGGAAGGATACCCGGCACGATCGGGATCGCGATGCCGCGTGCGCGCACGCGATCGACGTAGCGGTTGTAGAGATCGTTGTCGAAGAAGAACTGGGTGATGGCCCGCGCCGCGCCGGCATCGACCTTGGCCTTCAGCACGTCGATGTCGGCATCGAGGCTCGCGCTCTCGGGATGCTTCTCCGGATAGGCCGACACCGAGACTTCGATGTCCGGGTAACGCTTCTTGATGCCTGCGACGAGAGCGGCCGAACTCTGATAGCCGTCCGGATGCGCCTTGTAGGCCGCGCCAATGCCGGCAGACGGATCGCCGCGCAGCGCGACGATATGACGGACGCCGGTCTCGTGATAGCGCGCGACCACCTCATCGATCTCGCCGCGCGAGGCATCGACGCAGGTGAGATGCGCCGCCGGGGTCAGACTGGTCTCCTTCAGGATGCGGGCGATGGTCGCATGTGTCCGCTCGCGCGTGGAACCGCCCGCACCATACGTCACCGATACGAACGAAGGCTCCAGCGGCGCGAGACGCTTGATCGTCTCCCACAGCGTCTGCTCCATCTCCTCGGTCTTCGGAGGAAAGAACTCGAAGGAAATCTTCGGCAGCTTGCGGCCGCCAGCGGCCTGCTGCCCCTGATTCGCGCTATCACTCATCGCCACCACCGCCCGCATCGTCCGGGCCCATCCCGAACGTCTCGCGCTGTCTCGCTCTCTTGGGTTAATTCCACCAACATTAGGGGACAGGATCGGCTCAAGACAGGGGAAAGTTGCAAAATTTCCATGGGAAGTTTCCCATAGACCTCACCATATAGCATAATTTGACTCGAAAATGCCGCTAGTGGGACGAACATGCCGCCTCATCCAAATCAAAAAATGGAAAATATTTTCAAGAAATCAATGCATTAATTGATAATATCAATCTTTGCGACGGAATCGAATGGTGGGAAGTTTTCCCCTTGATCAAGGACTATACGCTCCTTGTCCCACGATCATGCCGATCCTCGAAGCCCAGCAATGTGTTCCGCCACCTTGTCGACGACAGAACGCCCGCTAGCTTTCGCCCATGACCCACCTCTCCGTTCTCGACCTCTCGCTCGTCACCACCGACACCCCGCCCTCGGCGGCGCTGCGCAACAGCATCGACCTCGGGCAGCACGTCGATGCCCTGGGCTATTCGCGTTACTGGACCGCGGAACATCACAACCTCGCCTCGGTGGCGAGCCCGGCACCCGATCTGATGATCGGCCAGGTGGCGGCGGCGACGAAGCGCATCCGGGTCGGCTCAGGCGGCGTGATGCTGCCGAATCACGCCCCGCTGGTGGTGGCCGAGCGCTTCAAGATGCTGGAGGGACTATTCCCAGGCCGCATCGACCTCGGCCTCGGCCGGGCCCCGGGCACCGACCCGGCCACCGCCTACGCGCTGCGAGCCAAGCTCGACGGACGCAACGGCGACGAGTTCCTGGAACGGCTGATGGAACTGATGCTGTGGGAGACGCGCAATTTCCCGGAAGGGCACCCGTTCAACAACGTGGTGGCGATGCCGTCCGATGCACCGCTGCCGCCGATCTGGCTGCTCGGCTCGTCGGATTACTCGGCCGACCTTTCCGCGCAGATCGGCATGGGCTTCGCGTTCGCGCACCACTTCGCCACCTATGACGCCGTCGAGGCCATGACCCACTATCGCGCGCGCTTCAAGCCGTCGCCATCCCGCTCCACGCCTTGGGCTATCCTGGCGGTGGCAGCGATTGCCGCCGAGACGGACGAGGAAGCCGAATATCTGGCGGCCTCCATGGACCTGAACCGGCTGCGGCGGGATCGCGGGCAGTATTTTCCGTTGCCGAGCCCGGAAGAGGCCCTGGCTTATCCTTATACCGAGCAGGATCGCATCAAGCTGGCCCGCGCGCGCAAGCGCCTGTTCGTCGGCAGTGCCGCGACTGTGCGCGAAAAGCTGCAACCGCTGATCGAGGCCTGCCAGGCTGACGAAGTGATGATCACCACCAGCATCTACGATCACGAAAAGCGGAAGCACTCCTACACGCTGCTGGCGGACGCCTTCGGCCTGGAAAAGGCGACGCCCTGACATAATTTCGATCCGCTGAGGGTGCTTAGTCCCTCACGGAGAGCCATCATGCGCACCCGCGACCCCGACATCCTGCTTTTGCCGTTCCTGCTGCCGCTATTCATCGTCGGCTCGATTCCACTGCTGTTGCTGGCCTTTCTCGGCTACGCAGGCCTCGGACTCGCCGGCCTGCTGATGATCCTGGCTGCCCAGCGCGATGAATTCGACGCCACCAGCACCATTGTCCGGCAGACCATCACGCAAGGCGTGCTGAGCGCATCCGACCGCGCCGCGCAGAGCGCCGACGTGCTGACCGCCATCCGCCTCGGCCATGTTCTGGTCGCAGCCGGCATCGCGTCGATCGTCTGCTCGATCGCCGGGCTTTATTTCTCGAGCTGAAATCGTCTGGGGCGGACGAGGTCGGCCGCGCCTGCCTCACCGCATCATTCCGCCGCGAACGTCTCGCGGAAGGGATGCGCCGGATAGACGCCGACGATGCGGAATTCCTTGGAGAAGAACTTCAGCTCCTCCAGCGCGAACGCCAGCCCGCGATCCTCCGGGTGACCATCCACATCGACATAGAACTGGGTGGCGAAGAAATTGCCATCGACCATATAGCTTTCCAGCTTGGTCATGTTGATGCCATTGGTGGCGAAGCCGCCCAGCGCCTTGTACAGCGCCGCCGGCACGTTGCGGACATTGAACACGAATGTCGTCACCACGTGACCGGAGTTCTGCGCCGCCCATTTCGGCTCGCGGGCCAGCACGACGAAGCGCGTGGTGTTGTGCTGCTCGTCCTCGACGTCCTCCGCCAAGATATCGAGGCCGTAAATCTGCGCCGCCAGCCGCGGTGCGATCGCAGCACATGAGCGATCCCCGCGCGCCGCGATGATCCGCGCCGATCCGGCGGTGTCTCCCGCCACGATCGGCCGGATGCCGAGCTTGCGGATGATCCGCCGGCACTGGCCGAGCGCGTGCACGTGGCTCTCGACCGTCTTGATGTCGGTGAGCGCGGTGCCGCGCAGCCCCATCAGCTGATGGCGAATCGGCAGGAACCATTCGCCGATGATGAACAGGCCCGATTGCGGCAGCAGGTGATGAATATCGGCGACACGGCCGGCGACCGAGTTTTCGATCGGGATCATGCCGAGATCGGCCTCACCGGACGAGATCGCCGCCAGCGCATCCTCGAAGGTCGCACATGGCAGCGCCTCCGCATCCGGATAGGCCTCGTCGATGGCGATGTGGGAATTGGCGCCCAATTCGCCCTGGAATGCGATTTTCATAGCCGTGCTCTTACTGCCTTCTGCTCATTCTTCAAGGCGTTTCGCGTCAGGGCTTCATTGCACCCAGCATCCGCCGCGCCGCCTCGAGGTCCTCGGGCGTATCGACCCCGAGCGGTACCGAATCCACCACTGTCACGTCGATCCGCATACCGGCTTCGAGCGCCCGCAACTGCTCCAGCTTCTCGCGATTCTCCAACGGCGACGGCGGCAGCGTCACGAAACGAGCCAGCGCCGCACGCCGGTAGGCGTAGATGCCGATGTGATGATAGCGCGGCCCGTCGCCATAGGGCGCGGTGGCGCGGGTGAAATAGAGCGCGCGCAGGCGCGTGGCAGACAGCGGCGATCCGACCACCTTCACCACGTTGGGATTGGTGTGTTCGTCGTCCCGGCTGATCGGCACGGCCAGGGTGGCGATATCGACCGCAGGATCGTCCAGAACCGTGGCAACCGCGCGGATGTCCGCCGGCGGGATCGTCGGCAGGTCGCCTTGCAGGTTGATGATGGTCTCAACCCTGCCCGCCGGGTCGAGAGTTTGCAGCGCCTCGAAGATTCGGTCCGAGCCGGAGGGATGGTCGGCACGGGTCATGACCGCCTCGCCACCCTGGTCCCGCACCGCCTGGGCGATTTCGGCAGCATCCGTCGCCACCACCACCCGGCCAGCAGCGGCGGCGGCGGCGCGGCGCAACACCTGCACGATCATCGGCAGGCCGGCGATATCCTTCAACGGCTTGCCCGGCAGCCGGGTCGAGGCCATGCGCGCCGGAATCAGGATCAGGGTCGAGGCTGACGACATGGGGCGGGCCTGGATGCAGGCGTGGGTGCAGACATGGATGCAGACATGGGTGCGATGCGCACGCCTCGCCGGTCCGCACCGGGCGGGAAAAGGCAAGACAATACGGGGCCTTGGGGTACGGGATTGTCCCGCGGCGGGGCTGTTTATACGGGTTGCCAGAGCCGAGGCAAACCGTTATTCCCTCGAAACCGCTCTATCCGGGCGGAATGCGGCCTGCCGCCGCTGTGCGCGGCCCATCGAACATCTTTCGGCTCGATTCGAAACCCTGGGACTGCTGGGCAAAATGGACTCCTTCGAACTCAACAAGATTCTCGGCGCATTGCTCGGAACGTGTCTCTTCCTGCTGGTGATGAACATCGCCGCGGGTGCGCTCTTCACCCCGCCGAAGCTGGAGAAGTCCGGCTATAACATCGAGGTGCCGGAAACCCCGGCCGCGGGCGGCCCGGCCGCTCCCGCCGAACCCTCCAAGCCGATCGAAGAGCTGCTGGCCAGCGCCTCGGTCGAGAAGGGCGCGGCTTCAGCCAAGAAGTGCATCTCCTGCCACACCTTCGAGAAGGGCGGCCCGAACAAGGTGGGCCCGAACCTCTATGAGGTGGTCAACCGCGACAAGGGCTCGCATGCCGGCTTCAACTATTCGAACGCCATGAAGGCCAAGGGTGGCAAGTGGACGTTCGACGAGCTGAATCACTTCCTGGCCAACCCGAAGAGCTACATCACCGGAACCAGCATGAGCTTCGCCGGCCTGCCGCGCGACAGCGAGCGCGCAGACGTGATCGACTATCTGCGCACCCTGGCCGATAGCCCTGTTCCGCTGCCGCAGGCCGCAGCGAAATAAGTTCGCGCACTCAACATTAACGCGAATTGAGTTGACGGCCGGGGCTTTCCCCGGCCGTTGTGTTTTCGGCATAAACTCCTGGTGAAACGGGGCGATTGGCCGCAATGGCATGTGAAGGCCGCTTGTAGCCACCTATCAGAAAACCGACATAATCGGCTTGAAGGCTTCACGTTTCCATTTCCCGACAACAATCGAGGATTCAACGTCTTGAGCATCTCCCGGCGACATCTCCTGCAAACGAGTGCGGCCCTTGCGGTGGCACCGCTGGCGAAACTGAGTGGGGGGATTGCGCACGCGCAGACTGCGGAAGGCGGCGTGACATGGCGCCACGCGCTGTCGTTGTTCGACGAGATCAAGTACCCGCCGGGCTTCGAGCGTTTCGACTATGTGAACCCGTCGGCACCGAAGGGCGGCGTCGCACGGCAGATATCGCTCGGCACCTTCGACAATTTCAACGTCGCCGTCGCCGGCGTAAAGGGCTCGATTGCACCCGGCATCGCCCGCATCTACGAAACGCTGATGACGCAGTCGCAGGACGAAATCTCCACCGAATACGGACTGCTGGTGGAAGCAGTCGCCCACCCAGACGATTTTTCCTGGGCGACCTATCGTCTGCGCAAGGAAGCGCGCTGGCATGACGGCAAGCCGGTGTCGGTCGAGGACGTGATCTATTCGTTCGATACACTGAAGAAGCTCAGCCCACGCTATGCCTCCTATTACAATCACGTGACGAAGGCTGAAAAGGTCGGCGACCACGAGGTCCGGTTCGTTTTCGACAGCCCCGGCAACCGCGAACTGCCGGTGATCGTCGGGCAATTGATGGTGCTGCCGAAGCACTGGTGGGAAGGCTCCGACAAGGACGGCCGGAAGCGCGACATCACCGCGACCACGCTGGAGCCGCCGCTCGGCTCCGGCCCTTATCGCGTGAAGGAATTCTCGCCGGGCCGCACTCTCGTCCTCGAACGCGTGAAGGACTATTGGGGCGTGAAGCTTCCGATCAATCTTGGCCAGGACAACTTCGACGAGCTGCGCTACGAATTCTTCCGCGACAACATCGTCGCGCTCGAAGCTTTCAAGGCCGACCAGGCCGACTGGATCATCGAGTCCAGCGCCAAGCAGTGGGCCACCGCCTACGATTTCCCCGCCGTCCGCGAGAAGCGCGTGGTGATCGAGGAGTTTCCGATCCGCTCCTCGGGCCGTATGCAGGCCTTCGTCTTCAACCAGCGGCGCGAGCTGTTCAAAGATGCGCGCTTCCGCCGGGCGTTCAATTACGCCTTCGACTTCGAGGAGATGAACAAGCAGCTGTTCTACGGACAGTACACGCGCATCAACAGCTACTTCGAAGGCACCGAGCTTGCATCATCCGGATTGCCCGAAGGCAAGGAGTTGGAGATCCTCGAGACGGTTCGCGGACAGGTCCCGCCAGAGGTCTTCACCACGGTTTATACCAATCCCGTCAACGGCAATCCGGAGGCCGTGCGGAACAACCGCCGCGAAGCCTTGCGCCTGTTCAAGGAAGCCGGCTTCGAGATCAAGAACCAGCGGCTGGTGGACCCAAGCGGCAAACAGGTCACGGTCGAATTCCTCGGCGATGATCCGAACGACGAACGGCTGTTCCTGTTCTACAAGCCGTCGCTCGAGCGGCTCGGCATCACCGTCAACGTCCGTATCGTCGATAACGTGCAGTATCAGAACCGGCTGCGCAGCTTCGACTACGACATCATCGTCGATCTCTGGCCGCAGTCGCTGTCGCCCGGCAACGAACAGCTCGAATTCTGGGGTTCGAAGGCCGCCGACCGGCCGGGAGCGCAGAACTCGGCCGGCATCAAGAACCCGGCTGTCGATGCACTGATCCAGAAGGTGATCTTCGCCAAGGATCGGGCAACGTTGGTGGCTGCAACCAAAGCACTGGATCGAGTGCTGCTGTGGAATTTCTACGTGGTCCCGCAATACACCTATGGCAAGGCGCGCTACGCCCGCTGGGACCGTTTCAGTCACGCCGAGCCGCTGCCGAAATATGGCGTCTCGGGTCTGCCCTCGTTATGGTGGTGGGATGAGGACAAGGCAGCGAAGACAGGCAAGCGCTCTTGATTGACAAGCACCGGATGCACGCCACGCCACGGCTCCCGATCTCGCGACGGGATGTCCTCGTCCTCGCCGCCGGCGCGACCCTCGCCGGTCCCATCGCAACGGTCACGCTCCAGCACGGCGCCCTGGCGCAGGCCGAGAGTGGGACCGAGCGGCACGGCATCTCCGACTTCGGCGACCTGAAGTATCCCGCCGACTTCAAGCATTTCGACTATGTCAATCCGGATGCGCCGAAGGGCGGCACGTTTTCGCAGATCGGCTCGACCCGCGCCTTCAATCAGAGCTTCTTCACCTTCAACACCCTCAATTCCTTCATCCTGAAGGGCGAGGCCGCGCTGGGGATGGAGCTGACGTTCGCCACCTTAATGGCCCGCGCGCTCGACGAGCCCGACGCGATGTACGGCTTTGCCGCGCGCGCGGTGCGAATCTCGCCGGACGGCCTCACCTACCGCTTCCTGATGCACGACGAAGCGCGCTTTCACGACGGCAGCAGGCTGACCGCCCACGACGTCGCCTTCTCTCTGATGATCCTCAAGGAGAAAGGCCATCCGACCATCACGCAGATGCTGCGCGACATGGCTGGCGTGGAAGCCATCGATGACAAGACCGTGATCGTGCGCTTCGCCGCGGGCCGCGCCCGCGACGTGCCGCAATTCGCGGCGTCGCTGCCGATCTTCTCGCGTGCCTACTACACGGCGAAATCGTTCGAGGATTCCTCGCTCGACGCTCCGCTCGGCTCCGGCGTCTACAAGGTCGGCCGCTTCGAGCCCGGCCGCTTCATCGAATACGAACGCGTGAAGGACTGGTGGGGCGCGACGCTGCCCGTCATGATCGGCCAGTATAATTTCGATGCCGTTCGCTTCGAATACTATCGCGACCGCGACGTCGCCTTCGAAGGCTTCACCGGCAAGAGCTATCTGTTCCGTGAGGAATTCACCTCGCGCATCTGGGCGACACGCTACAACTTCCCCGCCATCCGCGACGGCCGTGTCAAGCGCGAGATCCTGCCTGACGACACGCCCTCCAGCGCGCAAGGCTGGTTCATCAACACCCGGCGCGAGAAATTCAAGAATCCGAAACTGCGCGAAGCCCTGATCGACGCATTCGATTTCGAGTGGACCAACAAGAACCTGATGTACGGGTCCTACGACCGGACGCAGTCGCCCTTCCAGAACTCCGACCTGATGGCAAAGGGGCCGCCATCCGCCGACGAACTCAAGCTGCTCGAACCGTTCCGCGGCAAGGTGCCCGACGAGGTGTTCGGCGAGCCTTACACGCCGCCGGTCACCGACGGTTCCGGTCAGGATCGGGCGCTGCTGCGCCGCGCGGGCCAGCTCCTCAACGAGGCCGGTTACCGCATCAAGGACGGCAAGCGCGTCGGACCGGACGGTGAGCGGCTGACGATCGAATTCCTGCTGGAGGAGCCCACGTTCCAGCCGCATCACATGCCGTTCATCAAGAACCTGGGGCTGCTCGGCATCGACGCCAATCTGCGGTTGATCGATGCGGTGCAGATGCAGAGCCGAAAGAACGACTTCGATTTCGACATCGTCACCGAGCGTTTCGGCTTCTCGGCAACGCCCGGCGATTCGCTGCGGGACTATTTCACATCCCGCTCCGCCGCGACCAAGGGAACGAAGAACCTCTCCGGCATCGCCGATCCGGCCATCGATGCGCTGATCGAGCAGGCGGTGACCGCCAAGGATCGCCCATCGCTGACCACGGCCTGCCGCGCGCTCGACCGGCTGGTCCGCTCCGGGCGCTACTGGGTTCCGCACTGGTACAAGGGCAACCACTGGCTCGCCTATTGGGACATCTACAGCCACCCGGCGGAGAAACCGCGTTACGCTCGCGGCGTTCTTGAAACCTGGTGGTACGACCGCGACAAGGCTCCGAAACTTGACCGGCCGGGCTGAGGCGGCGCTCCGCGGTCCGCGAACGAACGCCAATCCATGGCGCGCGAAACGGGCGCCCGTTTCCACTTTGTTACCATCCTGCTGTAGGATCGCCGACCGATGACAGCCTACATCGCCCGACGATTACTCCTGATGATACCGACCCTGCTCGGCATCATGCTCGTCTCCTTCATCGTCGTGCAGTTCGCACCCGGCGGGCCGGTCGAACGGGTGATCGCGCAGCTCACCGGCTCGGACACCGGCGCAAGCTCTCGCATTTCCGGTTCCTCCGGCGGCGATTTCGCCCGCAACAATCCGACCGCGGCCGCAGACGGCGTCAACGCGAAATATCGCGGCGCGCAGGGGCTCGACCCGGAGTTCATCAAGAGCCTGGAACGACAGTTCGGTTTCGACAAACCGGCGCCCGAGCGTTTCCTGCTGATGCTGTCGAACTATGCGCGCTTCGATTTCGGCAAGAGCTATTTCCGCGATGTCAGCGTCGTGCAGCTCATCAAGGAGAAACTTCCCGTCTCGATGTCGCTCGGCATCTGGATGACGCTGTTGACCTATCTGATCTCGATTCCGCTCGGCATTCGCAAGGCGGTCCGGGACGGCTCCCGTTTCGACGTCTGGACCTCGGGCGTCATCATCATCGGCTTTGCAATTCCCGGCTTCCTGTTCGCGATTCTGCTGATCATCCTGTTCGCCGGCGGCTCGTTCTTCAACATCTTCCCCCTGCGCGGCCTGACGTCGGAAGGATTCTGGCAGATGCCGTGGTACGCACAGATCGCGGACTACTTCTGGCACCTGACGCTGCCGCTGGTGTCGATGGCGCTCGGCGCCTTCGCCACCATGACGCTGCTGACCAAGAACTCATTCCTGGACGAAATCCGCAAGCAGTACGTGATGACCGCGCGCGCCAAGGGCTGCAGCGAGACGCGCGTGCTGTACGGTCACATCTTCCGCAACGCCATGCTGATCGTCATCGCAGGATTCCCCTCCGCCTTCATCCACGCGTTCTTCTCCGGCTCGCTGCTGATCGAAACCATCTTCTCGCTCGACGGCCTCGGCCTGCTTGGCTTTGAAAGTGTCCTGAACCGCGACTATCCGGTGGTGTTCGGCACCTTGTTCATCTTCTCGCTGATCGGCCTTGTCGTGAACCTGATCGCCGATCTCACCTATATGTGGGTCGATCCGCGGATCGATTTCGAGGCGCGCGAGGTCTGATGGCTGCCACCGATCAAGCCACGCGCCAGGCGCGCGTCCAGACGCCGATCGAAACCACGGCCGCGTCTCCGTTGGGCGAAGCGGTTCCGCCCTCGCAGCACAGCGCGCTGCTGTCGCCGCTGAACCGGCGGCGCTGGCAGAACTTCAAGGCGAACCGCCGCGGCTACTGGTCGCTTTGGATCTTCGGCTTCCTGTTCGTCATCTCGTTGTTCGCCGAACTCATCGCCAACGACCGACCGCTGTTCATCAGGTATGACGGCAAGTTCTTCTGGCCGACCTTCATCAGCTATTCGGAAACCACCTTCGGCGGCGACTTCGAAACCGCCGCCGATTATCGCGATCCCTATCTGCAGAAGCTGATCGCAGACAAGGGCGGCACCATCATCTGGCCGCCGATCCGCTATTCCTACAACACCCACAACCTCGATCTGCCGACGCCGGCACCCTCGAAGCCGACATGGCTGCTCACTGAGGAGCAGTGCAAGCCGGTGGTCGAACGCAAGGGACTGACGGGCTGCCGCGATCTCGAATACAACTGGCTCGGCACCGACGATCAGGGACGGGACGTGGTAGCACGGCTGATCTACGGCTTCCGCATCTCGGTGCTGTTCGGGCTGACGCTGACGATCATCTCCTCGATCATCGGCGTTGCCGCCGGCGGTGTGCAGGGATATTTCGGCGGCTGGATCGATCTGACCTTCCAGCGCCTGATCGAAATCTGGACCGCGATCCCCTCGCTTTACCTGCTGCTGATCCTATCCTCGGTGCTGGTGCCGGGCTTCTTCGTCCTGCTCGGAATCCTGCTGCTGTTCTCGTGGGTGTCGCTGGTCGGCCTGGTACGCGCGGAGTTCTTGCGCGGCCGCAACTTCGAATATATCCAGGCAGCGCGCGCACTCGGCGTCTCCAACCGCGTCATCATGTTCCGTCACCTGTTGCCGAACGCCATGGTGGCGACCATGACGTTCCTGCCGTTCATCGTCTCCTCCTCGGTGATGACGCTGACCGCGCTCGATTTTCTCGGCTTCGGCCTGCCGCCCGGCTCACCCTCTCTGGGAGAGATGCTATCGCAAGGCAAAGCCAACGTGCAGGCGCCGTGGCTCGGCTTCACCGGCTTCTTCTCGGTGGCGATCATGCTGTCGCTGCTGATCTTCATCGGCGAAGCCGTGCGCGACGCTTTCGATCCGCGCAAGACGTTCAGGTAAGCCCGATGGACGCAACCGCAAACCCGCTTCTCGATGTCCACGACCTGTCGGTCGCCTTCCGCCAGGGTGAGCGGGATTCCATCGCGGTCGATCGGATCTCGTTCAAGATCGACAAGGGCCAATGCGTGGCACTGGTCGGCGAATCCGGCTCCGGCAAGTCGGTCAGCGCGCTCTCGGTGCTGAAGCTGCTGCCCTACCCGACCGCGCATCACCCGACCGGCCAGATCCGTTTCAAGGGCCGCGAGATCCTGCAGCTCGACGAGCGCGCGCTGCGCGGCCTGCGCGGCAACGACATCTCGATCATCTTCCAGGAGCCGATGACCTCGCTCAATCCGCTGCATACGATCGAGCAGCAGATCGGCGAAATCCTGCAGTTGCACGGCGGCGTGCGCGGACAGGCGGCGAAGGATCGGATCCTGGAACTGCTGACGCAAGTCGGCATCCGCGATCCGGAGCAGCGGCTCGGCTCCTATCCGCACCAGCTTTCCGGCGGACAGCGCCAGCGCGTGATGATTGCCATGGCGCTGGCCAACCAGCCCGACCTGCTAATTGCCGACGAGCCGACTACCGCTCTCGATGTGACCGTGCAGGCGCAAATCCTCGCGCTGCTTGGCGACATCCGTAAGCGGCTCGGCATGAGCCTGTTGTTCATCACTCATGACCTCGGCATCGTCCGCCGCATCGCCGACGTGGTGTGCGTGATGAACAAAGGCAAGATCGTCGAACAGGGACCGGTCGAGCAGGTCTTCACGGCACCACAGCATCCTTACACGCGCGCGCTGCTCGCCGCCGAGCCGAAGCCGGACCCGGCGCCGCCTCGCCCCGACGAACAGGTGGTGATGTCGGCCGACGATTTGAAGGTCTGGTTTCCGATCAAGCGCGGCTTCTTCCGCCGCACGGTCGGTCAGATCAAGGCCGTCGACGGAGTCAGCATCGCCGTGCGCAAGGGCGAAACGCTCGGTGTCGTCGGCGAATCCGGCTCCGGCAAGACCACGCTCGGCCTGGCGCTGCTGCGGTTGATCTCCTCGAACGGCCCGATCGTCTTCCTCGGACGCGACATTCAGGGCCTGCGCTTCAAGGAGATGCTGCCGATCCGCCGCGACATGCAGATCGTTTTCCAGGATCCGTTCGGCTCGCTCAGCCCGCGCATGTCGGTCGGCGACATCATTGCCGAAGGCTTGAGTGTGCATCAGCCGAAGCTCTCCAGCGAGAAGCGCGAACAGCGCGTAATCAAGGCGCTGGACTCGGTCGGCCTTGATCCGGCGACGCGATTCCGCTACCCGCACGAATTCTCCGGCGGCCAACGCCAGCGCATCAGCATTGCCCGTGCCGTGGTGCTGGAGCCGAATTTCATCGTGCTCGACGAGCCAACCAGCGCCCTCGACATGCTGTTCCAGGCGCAGATGGTCGATCTGTTGCGCGACTTGCAGCGCAAGAACGACCTGACCTACGTCTTCATCTCGCATGACCTGCGCGTGGTGGCATCGCTCGCAAGCCACCTGATTGTGATGCGTCACGGCAAGGTGGTCGAGGAAGGCCCCGCCGCCGACATCTTCAGCAACCCGAAGGACGACTACACCCGCGCGCTGTTCGCCGCCGCCTTCCGCATGGAGACGGCGCCAGTCGACATCGTCTCGCAATAGCCTTAGTTGCTGAGGGCTTGATCCACCGGCGGCTGCACAAGCCGTCGGATCGCAACGATATCGGCGCCCGTCGCCGCAAGAATACGCGCGCGCGCCACGGCGATCGGCTCGATCGCCACGCTCATGTGAAAGGCGTTGGCGTGTACGATCGTCGCTGGATCGCGCACGATCGCCACATGGCCCTTCCAGAAGATCAAGTCACCCCGACGCAGATTCTCGGCGTCCGCCGCCGCCAGTGGTTCACCCGCCTGACGCTGCTGCATGTCGCTGTCGCGCGGTGCCGCGACTCCGCAGGCGGCGAGCGATATCTGCACCAATCCCGAGCAATCGATGCCGAAGCTGGTCTTGCCGCCCCAGAGATAGGGCGTACCGACGAAACGCTCGGCGACGCCGACGAAATCGCGCTCGAACGTCGGCAACGTCTCGACGTGCTGCCGCGGCAGGTAATGCCGCTGATTGGTGATCGCAAACGTCCCATCGTCGCCGACGATCTGGACCGCGGCCCCGAGCGGAAGCTGCTCCGCCGGCGGCAGCTTGATCGATGGACCGGGAAACGCGAACGTCCGCAGCGCCGAGACACGGTGAGTCGGCGTGCTGCGCGGGCGCACCAGCGCGGCATCCGGCAGCCAGCCGACATAGCCGTCACCGTCCGCCTGTCCCCACGACCAGCCCTCTTCGTTGCGATCGTAGATCGTTACCCGCTCGCCCTTGAGCAACTCCGTATCCAGCGCGGCATCATGCGACGGCGCGCGCCGCATAGGCGCGACCGGATCGATCACCTCGAACGTTTCGCCGTCGACAAAACGTCCGGCCGCGACCTGACCGCGAAGGTGGCTGGCTGCGATGTCGCCACGCGCAGGCGTCAGGCGCGGATCGGGTTTCACATCAGCCGTTCTCGCCTCAGCCATAGCGCTCGTCCAGAAGCTTGAAAATCGCACGCGCCGCCTGGCATTCACCGCCCTCCGGCCGTCCCGGCTTCGCCGACGGCGTCCAGCCATAGATGTCGACATGCAGCCACGGCGTCGTCGGCTCGACGAAACGGCCGAGGAACAGGGCGCAGGTGATCGAGCCGGCAAAACCACCGGATGGCGCGTTGTTGATATCGGCGACCTTGGAATCGAGCCATGCATCGTAAGGCGCCCACAGCGGCAGCCGCCATAGCGGATCGTGCTCCGACTGCGCACAGCGGGCGACATCGGCCGCCAGCGCATCGTCACGGGTATAAAATGGCGGCAGTTCCGGCCCCAGCGCCACGCGCGCCGCCCCCGTCAGCGTGCCGAGATCGATCAACATATCGGGCTTCTCTTCATCGGCGAGCGCCAGTGCATCCGCCAGCACGAGACGGCCTTCGGCGTCGGTGTTGCCGATCTCGACCGTCTGCCCCTTGCGCGAGGGATAGACGTCGAGCGGCCGGAACGCATTGCCGGCGACCGAATTTTCAACCGCCGGGATCAGCACGCGCAAGCGCAGCTTCAGCTTCGCGTCCATGATCATCTGCCCCAGCGCCAGCACGTTGGCGGCGCCGCCCATGTCCTTCTTCATGATCAGCATGCCGCTCGACGGCTTCAGATCGACCCCGCCGGTGTCGAAGCAGACACCCTTGCCGACCAGCGTCACCTTCGGATGCTTCGCATCTCCCCAGGTGAAGTCGATCAGCCGCGGCGCACGCGTCGAAGCCTTGCCAACCGCATGCACGAGCGGGAAATTCTGCTTCAGCAGATCGTCGCCGACGATGCTGGAGAAGGCCGCGCCATAGCGATCCGCGATCGCCCGCGCTGCCGCCTCGAGTTCCTCCGGACCCATATCGTTGGCCGGCGTGTTGATGAGATCGCGCGCCAGCGTTGCCGCCTCCACCACCCGCGACAGCTCTGCGCCGTCGACGTCATTCGACAGCGCGAGCGTCACCTCCGGCTTATCCGCCTTGCGGTACCGCGCGAAGCGATAGCTACCGAGCGCGAAGGCGAGCACGGCGAGACGCGTATCGTGCGGCGCGTTCGCAAAGCGATAGGTGCCGCGCGGCAGCAAGCCTGGCAATTGACCGGGGCGAAAAGGATCTTTCCAACGACTCGCTGCATCTTCCAGGCCGAACAGCACGCCCTCGATGTCGCCCGTGGACGACGGCATCAGCAAACACTGTCCGGGCTTGGCGGCGAAGCCACTCGATCTGACGAAGGTTCGCGCCGAAGCGTTCAGTCCGCCGACGACGTCATCAAGCGTCGATTTGGTGACAAAGGTGATCGGCGTCGCCTGGGCTGCCGAAGAGACATCGAAGATCGGATGCATGCTGTTTCTATACGAGACCAGAGGGGTTTGCGCCTAGAGCGGGGAACAGAGTACCCGCGGCGGGATACCAAGCAGTTAACCAGACATTAGGGTTAACAGTCTATTGCTCTCACCGTCCGCCTGTGTCCGCGGACGCAGATGAGTCAACGCCCCATGCGCGGTCGATCCCCTATCCGCTTCGTTGCCACCGCAAGCGTTCTGGCGATGGCTGGCCTGAGCGCCGCCGGCTGCTCCAGCCTGGCCCTCAAGGACATCACCGGCTCGACCAGCGCGACGGCATCGGCGCCCGCTCCGCAGTCGGACGCCGACTGGCGCAGGGCGGTCGAGATCTATGGCGAGCGTCACCGCGCCAACCCGAAGGATCCGAACGTCGCCTTGCAGTATGGTCTTGCGCTGCGCGCGACCGGACAGCGCGCGCAGTCCGTCGCCGTCCTGGAACAGGCCGCGATCACCCATTCCGAGAACCGCGCGCTGCTGGCCGCATATGGCCGCGCCTTGGTTGACAACGGCAGCTACCAGCAGGGCTTCGACACGCTGACCCGCGCGCATACGCCCGACAATCCCGATTGGCACATTCTCTCGGTGCAGGGAACTGCGCTGGACCGGCTCGGCCGCCATGAAGACGCTCGGCGCTATTACGCAAATGCTCTGAAGATCAAGCCGGATGAGCCGTCGGTGTTGTCGAATCTCGGCATGTCCTATGTGCTCTCGAAGCAGCTGCCGCAGGCGGAAGACGCGCTTCGCCGGGCGCAGACCGTCGCCAAGGGCGACGCGCGCGTCCGGCAGAACCTGGCGCTGGTCGTCGGCCTGCAAGGGCGTATGGCCGAAGCGGAAACCATCATCACCGCCGGCCTGCCTCCTGACGAAGCCGCCGAAAGCGTCAGCTCTCTGAAAGAAATGCTGCGCGGCAGCCCGGAGCAGCCGCGCAGCCGCAGAGCCGAGGCCGGGCCCGCCTCCCGCACCTGACGGGCGTTATCATCGGCGCCGCCAAGCGCCTTACCAGGTGTTGGCGATGCGAATGCCGGTCGGTCCGAGGATCACGACGAAGAGCACCGGCAGGAAGAACAGCACCATCGGCACCGTCAGCATCGGCGGCAATGCGGCGGCCTTCTTCTCCGCCTCCGTCATGCGCGCATCGCGATTTTCCTGCGCCATGACGCGCAACGTCGCCCCAAGCGGCGTGCCATATCGCTCGGACTGCGCCAGCGCCATGCAGACGGATTTCACGCCGTCGAGGCCGGTGCGCATCTGCAGGTTCTCGTAAGCGATCTTGCGGTCCGACAGATACGACAGCTCGGCCGTCGTCAGGGTGAACTCCTCGGCGAGCGGAACCGATTGCGTGCCGATCTCGCTCGCCACCTTGCGGAAGGCAAGCTCCACCGACATGCCGGATTCCACGCAGATCAGCAACAGATCGAGCGCATCGGGGAACGCACGCTTGATCGAGAGCTGGCGCTTCTTGATCGCATTCTTCAGATAGATCATCGGCGCCTGCATGCCGAGATAGGCCGCGACGATGCAGATCAGCAGCTTGACGCCCAGTCCCTGAGTCATATTCGCGATCAGGAAGACGTAGATGACCGTCGCCAGCAGGGCGACGATCGGCGTCACCAGGCGAAAGAACAGGAACGTGACGTAGGGAGCTTGTCCGCGAAAGCCGGCCTGCAGCAGCTTTTCCCGCGCCGCCTCCTGCGCCAGCCATTTGCCGAGATTGAAGTCCTCGACGACCTTCTGCACGACCTGCTTCGGCGTCTGCCGCAACGAGACCTTCTCAGTGCGGTTCAGGCGATCCCGCTCGCGCTGGCGGAGCCGCTCCCGCTCGTCGGCCACCGCACGCATGCGCTTGCTGAGGCCATCGGTGACGAACAGCGGCGAGATCAGCGTAAAGACGGTCGCCCCCACTGCAATGGCAGCGAAGAACATCGTCATCAGACGCGTATCATGCAGCGTGTCTATCAGAGCATCGATCATCGGCAGCTCAGAAATCGAAGTTGATCATTTTCTTCATGACGAGGACGCCGATCGTCATCCACACGGCACTCGCGGCCAGCATCAGGCGGCCGGGCGACGTCGTCCAAAGGAGCTCGATGTATGACGGATTGGTGATGTAGACGATGCCCATAATGGCTGGCGGCATCGAGCCGATGATGGCGGCCGACGCCTTCGCCTCCATCGACATCGCCTTGATCTTAGCCCGCATCTTCTTGCGATCGCGCAGCACCTTCGACAGATTGCCAAGCGCCTCGGATAGATTGCCGCCGGCCTTCTGCTGGATCGATACGACGATGCCGAAGAAGTTTGCCTCCGGGACCGGCATCCGTTCGTAGAGACGGCTGCAGGCCTCGCCGATCGGCATGCCGATCGCCTGCGTCTCGACGATGGCTGCGAATTCGCTGCGAACCGGCTCCCGCGCGTCCGCGGCAACGACCTTGATGGAATCGAACAGCGGCAGGCCAGCCTTGATGCCGCGCACGATGATATCGACTGCGTCGGGCAGCCCTTCGAGGAACAGCCGCTCGCGGCGATTCTTCAGGTAACCAAGCAACCAGCGCGGAAGCCCGAAACCCGCGGCAAATCCGAAACCAAGAGCCGGCAGAAATCCAGCGCCGAGCAAGAGCGCCAACAGCAGCATCGACACCCCGAAGACCACCGACCCGATGACGAACTGCTGCTTACTCCAGCTCAGCCCGGCCTGCGCGATACGCGTGGCGATCGGAATGTTCTTCGACTGCTTGTGCCGCTCCTCGACCTCCTTGAGTGACTCTTCGACCTGCTGCCGGCGCGATCGCTGCACGCGGTCAGCGCGACGGGCGACCGGCTCGGACTTCGCGAAGGCCGCGCGCCGCTGCTCGGCCTGCCGCTCGCCGGACAGGATCGGATACAGGAACACCCAGGCCAGGCCGCCGATCGCGACCGCCGCCATGAAGGCCACCGAGAACGCTTGCATCGTCATCGCAGGCCCACGCGCTCGCTGGCGGGAAGCTCACCGGCGTCGAGCGCGGCCGCGAGCCGCTTCTCCTCGCCGTAGTAACGCGCCCGCTCCCAAAACCGGGGCCGGCCGATGCCGTTCGAGCGATGTCGTCCCAGGATCTTGCCGCTCGTGTCTTCGCCGAGCAGGTCGTACACGAACAGATCCTGCGTCACGATCGTATCGCCTTCCATCCCCATGACTTCGGTGATGTGGGTGATGCGGCGTGAGCCATCGCGCAGGCGTGAAACCTGGATCACCACGTCGACGGAGGCACAGATCATCTCCCGAATGGTCCGCGACGGCAGCGAATAGCCACCCATCGTGATCATCGATTCGCATCGCGACAGCGCCTCGCGCGGGCTATTGGCGTGCAGCGTGCCCATCGAACCGTCGTGACCGGTGTTCATGGCCTGCAGCAGGTCAAATGCCTCCGGTCCGCGCACTTCGCCGACGATGATCCGTTCAGGGCGCATGCGCAGACAGTTCTTCACCAGATCGCGCATGGTGATCTGGCCTTCGCCCTCGAGATTCGGTGGCCGCGTTTCCAGGCGCACCGTATGCGGTTGCTGCAACTGCAGTTCCGCCGCGTCCTCGCAGGTGATGATGCGCTCGTCCTCATCGATGTAGTTCGTGAGGCAGTTCAGCAGCGTGGTCTTTCCCGAGCCGGTGCCGCCGGAGATCAGAACATTGCAGCGGACCCGGCCGATGATCTTGAGGATCTCGGCGCCCTCGTTGCTGATGGCGCCGAACCTGACGAGTTGATCGAGGGTCAGCTTGTCACGTTTGAACTTGCGGATCGTCAGCACCGGCCCGTCGAGCGCCAACGGCGGCACGATCGCATTGACACGCGAACCATCCGCCAGCCGCGCGTCGCAGATCGGCGAGGATTCATCGACACGCCGGCCGACTTGGCTGACAATCCGCTGGCAGATGTTCAACAGCTGCTGGTTGTCGCGGAAGCGGATGCCTGTCCGCTGGATCTTGCCAGCGACCTCGATGTAGACGGTGTCGGCCCCGTTGACCATGATGTCGGCGATATCGTCGCGCGACAGCAGCGGTTCGAGCGGGCCATAGCCGAGAACGTCATTGCAGATATCGTCGAGCAGCTCTTCCTGCTCGGCGATCGACATGACGATGTTCTTGATCGCGATGATCTCGTTGACGATATCGCGGATTTCCTCCCGCGCGGACTCGCCGTCGAGCTTCGCGAGCTGAGCGAGATCGATCGCCTCGATCAGCGCGCCGAAGACCGTTCCCTTAATCTGGTAGTAGTTCTCGGAGCGGCGCACCTCGCGCTGGGGCGGCGGAGCGGACCGGACAGGCGCGATCGGTGGCGCCGCAATCGGCTCGGTCGGCAGGCGCGCGGGCGCAGGCTCGCTGGCGACCGGCTTGAGCAGCCTGGTTTCCGTTTCCGATGCGCTACGCTTACCGAACACGACGATACTCCACGCGAAAGACTATCTGGCGAGCAACTTCCCAAAGAATGGCGACAGCAGAGAGTTGCGCGGCTTCTTCGCCTCGGCACGGCCGGTCAAGCGCTGGGCGATCTGCAGGAACAGCTCGGTCACCTTGTGCTTCGATGCGATCTCTTCGATCATCTGGCCGTTGTTCGAGGCGAGACCGAACAGCTGCGGCTCGAACGGAATGATCGCCACCGGTTCGCTCTCGATCGCTCTCGAGAATTCTCCGATCTTGATCTCCGGCCGCTTCGGCACGCCGACTTGGTTGACGCAATACAGCGGCGCGCGGTCGTTCGGCCGCGCCGCCTTGAGCAGATCGAACAGGTTCTTGGTGTTGCGCAGGTTCGCCAGGTCCGGCGCCGCGACGATCAGGATGTCATCGGCGGCCACCAGCGCGCGCTTGGTCCAGCCGGACCACTGGTGCGGCACATCGAGCACGATGCACGGCACCGATGAGCGCAGGGTATCGAACACGGAGTCGAACGCCTCGGCCCCGAAGTCGTAGACGCGGTCGAGCGTCGCCGGGGCCGCCAGCAAACTGAGATGATCGGTGCATTTCGAAAGCAGGCGGTCGATGAACGCCGTGTCGATCCGGTCCGGCGAGAACACCGCATCGGCGATGCCCTGCACCGGGTCTTGATTGTAGTCGAGCCCTGCGGTGCCGAACGCGAGATCCAGATCGACCACCACGGAATCGAGCGACAGGTCGCGAGCGATGGCCCAAGCGATGTTGTGGGCGATCGTCGATGCGCCGACGCCGCCCTTGGCGCCGGTCACCGCGATCAGTCGGCCCACCGGCTTGGCCTCAGGCGTCGAGAACAGGCCGCATATGGCGCGAACGAGATCGATCGGCGCCACCGGAGCGATCACATAATCGCTGACCCCGCGGCGAACCAACTCACGGTAAAGCATGACATCATTCATGCGTCCGACGACGATGACGCGGGTGCCGGCGTCGCAAACCGTAGCCAGTTGATCGAGGCCTGCAAGGATATCCCCGCGGCCTTCCGTCTCCAGAATGATCACATTCGGCGTCGGAGCGTTGCGATAGGCTTCGATCGCCGCCGTCATGCCGCCCATCTGGATCTTCAGATGCGCTTTCGCCAGCCGCCGATCCTCACCGGCCGACTGGACCGACGCAGCCGTCTCAACCGTCTCGCAAAAGGCCTGCACGGACACGCGCGGCGACGGCGCGATATGCTCCTCGCCAGCCGCCGTTGTTCCGGTGCCATCCGCCTCGTTGGTTTGTCGCGCGTAATTAATCATTTGCCGACGTCACTGATCTTGCCGCGTTCCACATCAGGATACTGCGTGGTTGTCGAATCGCCCTTCGCGTACTTGCCGAGCACGGTGGTCCGCCGCGCGGTGTAGCCCGGCGATTCGGGGCGTGGTTGCACGAGATCGGCCGGATTGGCGACCATCGCCGCCAGGTTGCGCTGGGACGCGCAACCGAGATTCCAGTATGGCCGGTTGTTCTGATAGATATCGTTCTTGAACGAAGGCCCGAGATCTTCCGGCCAGAGCCCGCACGGGCCGGCATCGGCGGTGACGCGCGGATAGCTGAGCTTGATGGTCGCAAACTGCCGCGGATCAGCCGGCGTATAACGGCGCACGCTGACGCCACGCGATGGAATTCCCGCCGAGGCGACGATGGACTGGATGTCGTGCAGCGACTGCTGCGCCGCCCGGGCATTCGGCGTCGCCGTTGGCACCTCGACCACCAGCGGGCCGGTGCCCTCCTGCATCCACGCCTGGGCATAGGCCATGACGTCGGTCCGCTGCGGCGCGGTCAACCCGCCACGGCCGGTGCCGACGAATACCTCGATCGTACGATCCGCCTCCTGCACGACGATCGGATGCCGCTGGCGATAGTCGGTCGGAATGCCACCGGTCACCACCTCTTCCTTCGTGTGCGTGCAGGCGCCGAGCGCCACTGCCAGAAGCAGAGCCGGCAGCCATCGCCCGCCATGGACCGCAACGGCCGGGACAAATGTGAAACGTATCATGCGCGTGCCCTTGCCGCCTAATCCGTGATGAAACCAAAGACGTTCCGGCGCTGCCTCACCGGATCGACATGCGCCGGCACGCCATAGATCCGATTGATCGCACCGGTCATGACCGACGATGGATCGGACGAGTCGACGAATCCATCATCCGGCCGCGAAAGATCCTTCTGCGCGACGGCGCGCACCACGTAAGGCGTCACCAGCACCATCAGTTCGGTCTGACGGTTGACGTAGTCGCGGCTCTTGAACAGCGTACCGAGCACCGGCAGCTGCATCAGGCCGGGCAAGCCGTTCAGCGCGACCCGGGTCTGCTCCTGGATCAAGCCTGCCATGGCAAGCGAGCCACCGGACGGAATCTCCACCGTCGTATCGGCGCGACGGGTCCGGATCGAGGGAATCGTCAGCGTGTTCGTCGTCGTCTGGCTGACGGCCTGGGCGAGTTGCAGGGAATTGTCGGAGGAGAGCTCCGACACTTCCGTCATCACCCGCAGGCTGATCCGCCCTTCGGTCAGCACGACCGGCGTGAAATTCAACGTGATGCCGAACTTCTTGAAATCGACCTGGGTCGAACAGCTGCGCGTCACCGGATCGCAGGTATAGCCTTTCGGGATCGGAAACTCGCCGCCTGCGACGAATGCTGCGGCCTCGCCGGAAATGGCCGTGAGATTCGGTTCGGCCAGGGTTCGCACCACGCCGGCACGCTCCATCGCCCGGACCGTCGCATTGACGGACTTGAACTGGCCGGTGATCGCATTCGAATCGACCAATGCCTTGCCGTTCACCGAGAACGGGTTCGCATTGTTGAAGTTCACCACCGACGTTCCGATGTTCAGCGAGCCGCTGAGATCGATGCCGAGCTGCTTGATGACGTCGCGTTGCACTTCCGCAACCGTCACCTTCAGCATCACCTGATCGCGGCCGCGCACGACGATACCGTTGACGACCTTGGCTGGATCGCCCACCAGTCGTCCGGCAAGGTCGGCAGCCTGCTGCGCATCGACCGGGCTGTTCACGACGCCGGACAGCACCACGCCGTCGCCGACGCCTTCGATGCTAATGTCCGCGTTCGGCATAGCCTGCTTCAACGCCGCGCGAACGCCGTTCAGGTCGCGCGTCACGGCGATGTCGTAGGCGGCGATCTGCTGCCCCTCACTATCGAAGAAGAAGATGTTGGTCTGACCGACCGCGGCACCGATGATATAGGCGCGTTGCGCCGAGCGGACCACGGCGTTGGCGATCTTCGGATCGGCGACCAGAACGTCTTTGATCTCGCGCGGCAGGTCGATCACCACCGATTTGCCGATGCCGAGCGGCAGGAAGCGCGTGGCGCCCTGGATCGGCGCCGGCGAACCGGCCCGGTAATCGCTGGCGATCGCCGGGGAATTGGCCGGTGTCAGCGCCACGACCGCCATGGCCATGAACGACAACGCGCAGACCGCCTGCGCCAGTTGCGAGCGGAGCGTCAACCGCCGAGTCATCCCACCCATCCCCTCGATCACTTCTGGCTCGTCGTTGTTGTCGAGACGCCGAACCGGACAATGTTAATCGTGTCGCGCCGGCTGCTACGCTCTTCCACGTTTGCCGACGGTGCATTGGCATCGACCAGGCTGCGCAGCGCCAGCGACAGTGTTCCGCTTTGCCGGGCGCGCGCCAGCGCTTCCGCCTGTTGCGGCGCCAGTTCGAGCGTCGCCGTGCGCCCGACCACAACCTTCTGTCCGTTCTTTTCCTCGACCGTCTGGTCGATGGCGAGAACGCGAACGTTGCTCAGGATGATCTCCGAGTTGACCACCTCGGCGGCGCCGGAGGTCCGGTCGGGATTGCGCTCGCGGCGCGACAGAATCACGTCGACGCGATCATTGGGCAGGATGAAGCCGCCGGCTCCAGTTTCCGGCGAAATCTCCGTGGAGATCGCCCGCATCCCCGACGGCAGGATCGCCGCCATGAAACCCGAACCGTTGCCCTTGACCAGCTTGACCTCGCGAATGGGTTCACCTGCGAAGAACGGCGAGCGCGCGATCGACCCGGTGAGATCGGTGATGGCGTTTCCTTGTTGATCGCGCCGGATAAAGCTCGGGCTGATGGTGCCCGCCGGCCAGCTCTGCCACTGCAGGTCGTCAGGTTTTACGGCCTGTCCAAGCGGAATGTCTGATCGCGCCACCAGCACATCAATCGTGTCGAGCTTGGCGACAGGTGCCTGCAGCACAGGTTTTGGATCAGAGCCGCTGGCGAGGTACGCGGCGATACCACCCGCACCGATCGCGATGGCCAGAACTGTGACACGGGCGGCATTCATACGCTTCACTTTCCACATGACGCTGCGGCGCATCCGCCGTCATGGGATTTGACCAGCTAAAGGTCAAAGCATGGTTAATGAGGCGTATCTAAATCGCGTTAACGAAACCTTCCGGCAGATTCCAAGGCCGCGGAACCCGTTGAATCCCCGGCGGATCCTGGGCCCTAACCGATGAAGTGGCTGATATCGATCGCCTTGATCCACTCGGTTTCCGGGTAGATTAGCAGCGCGCCGGCCGCGAGCGCGATTCCATAAGGCACGCCGCTCGTGCGGTCGTGCAGGCGATGCGCCCATGCCTGCGACAGCAGGGGCTTGGGCAGTGGCCAGGTTCGGAATTGCAGGATCAGCAGCGTCAGCACACCGCCTGCGACCGCCGCATAGGCGAGATAGACCATCAGATAGTCGAAGCCGAACCAGAGCGCGGTGGCAGCCGCCAGCTTCGCATCGCCTCCGCCGATCCAGCCGAACGCGAAACAGATGAAGGCCACGACCAGCACGAGCCCGCCCGCGGCGAGGTGCATCGCCACCGTTTCGAGGCTCATCCCGCCGAAGATCGCAAGCAACGCGAAGCCCGCCACCAGAAGCAGCGAAATTCTGTTCGAGATCGTCATCGTGAACAGGTCACTGACCGCGGCAAACACCATCAACGCGGGAAAGAGCATCAGCCGGACGATATCGAGGGTCATGGCTGTTCACCAGAGAGAAGATCGCGGCCTCAGCGGGCAGCATTGACCGGCAACTCTTAAAGGGCAGCTTAGCTGCGATTTGTGAATAATCGTAAAATCATCAGCCACAGGCGCGCTGCAGCCGCCAAACGCGTATCGCGCCTCACGAAAAGAAGAAAGGCCTCCGGATATTCTCACGGAGGCCCCGAAGCACTTTGCCGCTTAGCGGAGCGATGTAGTGATGCTCGTGAACTTGTTGGAGATCGCGGTGCCGAGCGTGTTGACCGCGGTGATGATCGCGATGCCGATGCCGGCGGCGATCAGCGCGTACTCGATCGCAGTCGCACCGGACTCATCCTTCGCGAACCGAGCGAGAAGATTCTTCATGGGTAACTCCATCTGAACACTGGGGCTGTCGAATTCTTGTTTGACCTCACCCGGAGTGTCCCCCGGCGACCCGGCCATGACGCAACCCTACTGTTCGAGACTTGCAGCGCAGTTAATTCGATTGCAGAAAGTTCGGGTCGCCGCGACCTTCGCGACGAGGGTTAGCGAAGCGTTAGCGAAATCCATAAAAGTGCCGGCATCCCGCCGCTACCCATAATCGCTATTCGGCAACCGAAGGCCCGCGCATTTAGGAGGGCCTTAAATATTAAGCCCGTATGAATCCATTGGCAGCGGAGACCAAAATGATCGAGACGATTCTCGGCCTTGTCCAAGTGATCGGGGAGACCTTATTGAAGGTCATCCCGTCTACGATTGTGCTCGCCATCGTTTTCACCGTTCTTAACCACTTTTGGGCCTGCAATCCCGGCCTACCATGGTGGCGCAAGCGCGAACTCGTCACCGACATCGTCTACTGGTTCTTCATTCCGACGCTTGGCCGGATGGTACGCATCGGCTCGCTGGTGATCGGCGCCGGACTGATCTTCAACGTCCACGGCGAAGAGCAGATCATCGCCTTCTTCGAAAATGGCTTCGGGCCGCTTTCGAAACTGCCATTGTGGTTGCAGGCCGTCCTGTTCCTGGTGGTGTCGGACTTCGCACTTTACTGGATTCACCGGACCTTCCACGACACGACGCTCTGGCGCTATCATGCCATTCATCACTCCTCGGAAGACGTCGACTGGATCTCGGCCGCGCGCTTTCATCCCGTGAACCTGCTGCTCGGCACCGTACTGGTCGACGTCGTGTTGCTGCTGGCCGGCATCTCGCCGAACGTGATGATCTGGCTCGGTCCGTTCAATATCTTCTACTCCGCGTTCGTTCACGCCAACCTGAACTGGACGCTCGGTCCGCTCAAATACGTCGTCGCCACACCCGTTTTCCACCGCTGGCATCACACGGGTCTGCAGGAAGGTGGCAACACCAACTTCGCTTCGACCTTCCCGATCTGGGACATCATATTCGGCACGTTCTATATGCCGGTAGGCAAGCTGCCTGCAGCATATGGCGCCGACGATCCGACCATGCCTTCCAGCTTCTCGGGCCAGCTCGTACACCCCCTGCGCCAACAGCGATTCGAGCCTGCCGAATAGACCCCCATTTGCAGTTCATTCATCAATTAACGGCAGATTCAGCACACGGGCGCCGGCACCGCGTTTCCAGAGCCGGCATGTTACGCGTCCCGGAGTAAGAGTATGTTGGCGTCGTTTCCGCGCAGCGCGTTGCGCATCATCGATATTGCAAGAGCGGCCGCCTTCGGCCTCGCCGTTATTCTGAGTTCGTCACACGCCTCGGCACTGGAAGCGATTGCCGTCGCCGTCGACCAGGCCAAGCTGATCAAGCTGCCGGAGAAGGTGGCTACCATCGTCGTCGGAAACCCGCTGATCGCTGACGTTTCCCTGCAACCTGGCGGCATGATGGTGGTGACGGGCAAAGGCTACGGCTCGACCAACGTGATGGTGCTCGACCGACGCGGCGACGTTCTCGTAGACCGGACCATCCAGGTCGAAGCCCCTAACGACAAGCTGGTGACGGTCTATCGCGGCGTCGAGCGCGAGTCCTATAGCTGCACGCCCACCTGCCAGAGACGCGTCATGCTCGGCGACTCGCCCACCTACTTCAACGCAACCATTGGACAAAGCGGCTCGCTCGCCAATCAAGCCGCGGGGCTTGCCGCCGCCGAGAAAAGGGAATAGCGCGCAGGCTGGAATAGCGTTACCAGCCGGTTAACGCGGCGGGCAGGATTGTTGGAATCCGGCGCAAGAATTCAACAATGTCTCCCATGTACTGTGGGCGGTAACGTTCTCCTGCCTTCAGGACCTGCCCAGTGCGCTCCCGCGTCTCCCCGACCCTTATGCTTGCGTGTGCGCTGCGACGCATCCGCAAAGATCGCGACGGCTCCGCCGCCGTTCAGTTCGCACTGATCGGAATTCCATTCCTGATGACGCTGTTTGCGATCTTTGAGATTGCATTGGCGTTCTTCGCGAACCAGGCTCTGGAAACTGCGGTCCAGGACTCCGCCCGGCAGATCATGACGGGGCAGGTTCAGATGGCGGGCAAGAGCGCGGCACAGTTCAAAAGTGACATGTGCCAGCGTGTCGCAACGTTGTTCAATTGCGACGCCGTCGATATCGACGTCAAAAGTTACCCGACATTCGCGGCGGTCGATGTCAATCGTCCTGTCGATTCATCCGGCAACTACATCCAGCAGTCGCGCTTCGAACCAGGCAGCGCCGGCAACATCGTTGTCGTGCGCGCCACCTATCGTTGGCCGCTGTTTGTGACCGGGCTCGGCTTCAGCCTCGGCGATGTCGATGGAAACACCAAACGTCTTCTCGTCGCGACCGCGGCGTTCCGCAACGAGCCCGGACCGTTCTAAGATGATCTCAAGAGCACTCCTCTGGCGTTTCCGGGCTTCACCGTTGCCTCGGATGGCCCGCGACGATCGCGGCGCAGCCGCCGTCGAATTCGCGATCATCGCGCCGCTCATGCTGACGCTCGTCTTCGGCACGGCGGAAGTCTCAACCGCGGTCTCGATCGACCGCAAGGTCGTGCAGACGGCGCGCTCGCTATCAGATCTGGTCGCGCAGTCGATGGTGATCAACGACGCGGACATGACCAACATCTTCAATGCCGCATCGGCGATCATGACGCCCTATTCGACGACGCCGCTTCGCATCAAGGTGTCCGCGATCAACATCGATGCCAACGGGGTTGCGAAGGTAGGCTGGAGCCAGGCCTCCAACGACACGGCCCGCACTGTCGGCTCCACCGTGACGCTTCCAACTGCGCTCGCCATGCCGAACTCGCAGTTGATCTGGAGCGAGATCGCCTATGACTACACGCCCCCGGTGGCTTACGTCGTGACTGGACCGCTGAAGCTGTCGGACCAGTTCTTTGCCCGACCACGCCAGTCGACCACCGTCTGTTGGAATTCATGCTGAGCGATTAATCGCCATAAAAAACGCGATCCGGATCACCGGATCGCGTTTCTCGTTGCAAGCACCCAGACGCCGAACCTCTTCTCCAGCCCGGACGGAGCAGCCGCTCAGCGGCGGCGGAACTGCTGATTGCCCCGCGGCGGCCCCGGCGGGCGCGGTGCGGAGCTCCGCTCATCCTTGTGGCGGAAGATCAACCGCCCCTTCTCGAGATCGTAAGGCGACATCTCGACCGTCACCCGATCGCCGGCCAGCGTCTTGATGCGGTTCTTCTTCATCTTGCCGGCCGTATAGGCGACGATCTCGTGCCCAGCATCGAGCTGGACACGGTAGCGGGCATCAGGAAGGATCTCGGTAACGAGTCCTTCGAATTGGATCAGTTCTTCCTTGGCCATCGTTGTCTCCGAATCGATTTGTACTTTAACGCTGCGGACGCCGGGAGTCGCGATGACGTCCCTGCACCGATTTGGGTGACTGCCGCTGCTCCTGCGGCCGCGCAGGACGGCTGTCCCGCGTCATGAAGGCGATGCCGCCCATTCCGCTCTGGACGACCGCAGCCGCCTCGGCATGAGGGCGTTGCACGGGCTTGCGGCGGCGACGACGACCCTTGGCGCCTGTCGGGCCATTGCCATTGGCGGAATGATGACCCGCAGGCTGGCCGTTGGGGCGCCCTCCGGCTGCCGGACCGTTGCCGGAACGACCGTAGCTCACAGGACCATTGGCCTCTTGACCATGCACCGTCTGCGGCCGGCCCTGCTGCGCCCGCCGCCCGCGATGATCGCGGGTATCGCCGGTACGCTCCGCATGGGTGCGGGTGTCGCCGGTGCGCTGATCCTCGCGCGGCAGCGATTGCTTGATCAGCCGTTCGATATCGCGCAGGTAGGCCATCTCGTCGGCATCGACCAGCGAGATCGCGACGCCGTCGGCGCCGGCGCGCGCGGTGCGGCCGATGCGATGGACGTAGGTTTCCGGCACGTTCGGCAGGTCGAAGTTCACCACATGGCTGACGCCGTCGACATCGATGCCGCGGGCGGCGATATCAGTCGCCACCAGGGTCCGGATTTCGCCCGAGCGGAATGCCGCAAGCGTCCGCTCGCGATGGTTCTGCGACTTGTTGCCGTGGATCGCCTGTGCCGCGATGTCCACCTTGGCGAGGCTCTTCACCACCTTGTCGGCACCATGCTTGGTGCGGGTGAACACCAGCGCGCGATCCACCGGCTCGGCCTTCAGGAGCTTCGCCAGCAGCGTCGGCTTGGCGCCCCGATCGACCTGGATGATCCGCTGAGCGACGCGCTCGGCGGTCGAGGACACCGGTGTCACGGCAACGCGCGCCGGATCGCGCAGCATATCCTGGGCGAGTTCGGCAATCGCCTTCGGCATCGTTGCCGAGAAGAACAGCGTCTGCCGCTCGACCGGCAGCTTGGCGACGATTTTACGGATGTCGTTGATGAAACCCATATCGAGCATGCGGTCAGCTTCGTCGAGCACCAGGAATTCCACCTGGTTGAGCTTCAACGCATTGCCGCGCACGAGATCGAGCAGGCGCCCCGGTGTCGCCACCAGGATATCGACGCCGGGCATCACCGCACGAACCTGGCGGCCCATCGGCACGCCGCCGATGGCGAGCGTCGAATTCAGGCGGAGATGGCGTCCGTAAGCCTGGAAGCTGTCGAGGATCTGGCCCGACAGTTCGCGCGTCGGCGAGAGCACCAGCACGCGGCAGCTCTTCGGTGCGGTCTGCTTCCGCGGATGGATCAGCCGATGCAGGATCGGCAGCGCGAACGAGGCCGTCTTGCCCGTGCCGGTCTGGGCGATGCCGACGACATCGCGTCCGGTCAGCGCGATCGGAATGGTTTGAGCCTGGATGGGTGTTGGAGTGACGTAGTTCTCTTCCCGAAGGGCCAGAGAAATGGGATCGGCAAGGCCGAAATCCGAAAAGGAAGTCAAAAGGGTTCTTTCTATGAGTCAACACGGGCGCCGTCGCGGTTTGCGGCCGGCGCGAGCGAAGCATCGATGATGCTCGCGTGTTTGGAGCATCTGCTTGTTAGCTAAAAGGCGGGCCAGACACCAGCGGAGCCAGATGACGGCATCAACGGATCAGAACACGCAGCCCACGGCGACCGGATCAAATCGCGGTCGAACCATCATATGCGCCACGGATGCGTTCCTTTCAAGGCGAATGACGCGAAAAATTGGAACCGTCCCAATCCGGACATTGTGCCGGCGGACCATCCACGCTCTTGGCAATCCACAGAGGCCTCCATGGCAAAAGCGATCTCGAAAGCGGTCTCCTTGTGCGCCGTCCTGGCCCTGTCGGCGCTGATGGCCGCCCCGGCCGATGCTTTTGGTGGTGGTGGACGGGGTCAACGGCGGGCGGCAAACGCGGACAAGACCGAAAATACTCAGAAAGCGAGCAAGGAACGAGAAGACGCCTACAAGAACGCCCTCAAGAGCATTCCCGACGCGAAACAGGACAAAGACCCTTGGAAGGATGCCCGCTAGCGCTCCTGCACTAAAATTATACAAACTCAGAATTTTGCCTATTTTTTGATCAGAAAGCTCGTTTCCACCGCAGCCGCATTGCTCACGGTATGAGCAGACAAATCCTGCCACGAAGCGGTATTGCGTTAATTTGTGCAGCAAAATCAATAAGTTATTCCAGTGCACAACGATGGCACAGTTCTTGCGATTCCTTTGACGCTAGCGGCCGCGGGGCCGTTTCGCAGCGACTTTCAGTCTGCGTCAGGGAGAGACCATCGCATGTTGACTCAATTGACCACAGCCCTTGCCCGGCCGCTCGGCCGCCGCAGGATGCTGGCGACCGCCGCGGGCCTCGCGCTCGGCCTGGCGTTCGGCAACGCCGCACACGCCCAGGACACGATCAAGGTCGGCGTCCTGCATTCACTGTCGGGCACCATGGCGATCAGCGAAACCACGCTGAAGGACACCATCCTGTTTCTGATCGACGAGCAGAACAAGAAGGGTGGCGTGCTGGGCAAGAAGCTCGAGGCGGTGGTGGTCGACCCGGCTTCGAACTGGCCGCTGTTTGCCGAGAAGGCCCGCGAGCTGATCACCAAGGACAAGGTCGCGGTCGTGTTCGGCTGCTGGACCTCGGTCTCGCGCAAGTCGGTGCTGCCGGTGTTCAAGGAGCTGAACTCGATCCTGTTCTACCCCGTGCAATACGAGGGTGAGGAATCCGAGCGCAACGTGTTCTACACCGGCGCTGCGCCGAACCAGCAAGCGATCCCGGCGGTCGATTACCTGATGAAGGAAGAGAAGGTGGAACGCTGGGTGCTCGCCGGCACCGACTACGTCTATCCGCGCACCACGAACAAGATCCTGGAAGCCTACTTGAAGTCCAAGGGCGTCAAGCAGGACGACATCATGATCAACTACACGCCGTTCGGCCACTCCGATTGGCAGACGATCGTCGCCGACATCAAGAAGTTCGGCTCGGCAGGCAAGAAGACGGCCGTGGTCTCCACCATCAATGGCGACGCCAACGTGCCGTTCTACAAGGAGCTCGGCAACCAGGGTATCAAGGCCACCGACATTCCGGTCGTCGCCTTCTCGGTCGGCGAAGAAGAGCTGGCTGGCATCGACACCAAGCCATTGGTCGGCCACCTCGCCGCCTGGAATTACTTCCAGTCGATCAAGGACCCGGCGAACGAGGAGTTCATCAAGAAATGGCAGGCCTTCACCAAGAACCCGAAGCGCGTCACCAACGATCCGATGGAGGCGCATGTGATCGGCTTCGACATGTGGGTAAAGGCGGTCGAGAAGGTGAAGTCCACCGATCCTGACAAGGTGATCGACGCATTGCCGGGCATCAAGGCCAAGAACCTGACCGGCGGCGAATCCGAGATGCTGCCGAACCACCACATCACCAAGCCGGTGTTCATCGGCGAGATCAAGCCGGACGGCCAGTTCGACGTGGTGTGGAAGACGCCGGGTCTGGTGGCCGGCGATGCATGGTCAAAGGAGCTGGAAGGCTCGAAGGATCTGGTCGGCGACTGGGTCGGAAAGAAGTGCGGCAACTGGAACACCAAGACCAACAAGTGCGGCGGCCAGGGATCATAGGAGAGACCGAAAGCATCCCTCCTCCTTCGCGAGCTTGTTCACGAGCAATGAAGGGTGGCGGCATCCGCCGCCCTTCTCCAAAAGTAACCTCTGCCGGGGTGGTTCACGTGTTTCATCAGATCTTTCGACGCGCTTGCGCGGCGGCCATCATGTGCCTGCTTGCCGGTGCCCTCATCGCTCCCGCATCCGCAAGCCCTCTCGAGGATGCAACCGCGAAATTCGCCAGCGACTCCTTCTCCGACACTGAATCCGCCGTCAGCGCCATTGCCGCAAGCGGCGATGCCCGCGCACTCCCGATCATCACGGCGCTGCAGGAAGGCCGGCTGCTCGCAGATCCGGCCACCAAGAAAGCCTACATCAAGGAGCGCGACGACAGGATCGTCGACGCTATCACCGGCGCAGCAGTCGCCTCGGTGCCTGCCAGTCTCAGCGCCGTTCGCCTCAACAATCGCCTGCGCCGCAGCGTGGAGGCCGCGCTCGGCGGCTTGACGCTGCTGTCCGCCGATCCGGCACGGCGGCTGCAGGCGGCCCAGTCCGTGTTCAAGTCGCGTGACGCCAATGCGCTCGCGACCATCGAGGGCGCGCTGCCGAAGGAAACCAACGCCAACGTCAAGCGCGCCTTCACCGAAGCCCGCGCGGCAATCCTGCTCGCCAAGGCCGATGCGCCCGAGGCGAGCCGCATCGAAGCCATCGCCACCATTCGCGATCGCGGTGATCAGGACGCGCTGGCCCTGCTGACCAGCGTCGCCAACGATCCCTCCAAGCTGGTGGCGCAAACCGCGCAGTCGGCGATCTCGTCAATCCAGAGTTCGCTTGCGATGTGGTCGGCGGCGCAGAACGCCTGGTACGGCATTTCGCTCGGCTCCGTGCTGCTGCTCGCCGCCATCGGCCTTGCCATCACCTTCGGCGTGATGGGCGTCATCAACATGGCGCATGGCGAGATGGTGATGATCGGCGCCTACACCACCTTTGTCGTGCAGGACATCATCCGCTCCTCCTATCCCGGCCTGTTCGACTACTCGCTGCTGATCGCCGTGCCGCTCGCCTTCCTGGTGGCAGGCGCGATCGGCGTCGCCATGGAGCGCGGCATCATTCGCTTCCTTTACGGGCGCCCGCTGGAAACGCTGCTGGCCACCTGGGGCATCTCGCTGATCCTGCAACAGGCGGTGCGCACCGCGTTCGGCCCGACCAACCGCGAGGTGGGCAACCCTTCGTGGATGAGCGGCGCATTCGAACTCGGCCAGATCACCATCACCTACAACCGCCTCTGGATCGTCGCCTTCACGCTGGCGGTGTTCGCGATCCTGCTGTTGATGCTGCGCTACACCAGCCTTGGGCTGGAGATGCGCGCGGTGACGCAGAATCGGCGCATGGCAGCCTCGATGGGCATCGCCACCTCCCGCGTCGATGCGCTCACCTTCGGCCTCGGCTCGGGCATCGCCGGGATCGCCGGCGTGGCGCTGTCGCAGATCGACAACGTCAGCCCCAACCTCGGCCAGAGCTACATCATCGACAGCTTCATGGTGGTGGTGTTCGGCGGCGTCGGCAATCTGTGGGGCACGCTGGTCGGCGCCTTCACCCTCGGCATCGCCAACAAATTCCTGGAGCCGATCGCAGGCGCCGTCCTCGGCAAGATCGCGATCCTGGTGCTGATCATCCTGTTCATCCAGAAGCGGCCACGCGGCCTGTTCGCACTCAAGGGACGGGCGGTGGAAGCATGATGAACCCACAGCCGCGCCTGATGGCCTCATGGTCCGAGACGCGCCGCTCCGTAGCGCTCCTCACCATGAGGAATACGAGCCATTCCCACAAGCGAGGCCCTCATCCTGAGGAGCGGCCTCCGGCCGCGTCTCGAAGGATGCGAACAATCAGCAAGGCCTGCGCAGCATGACCCATATCCTGATCCGCTCGCTTGACCGCAGCGCCACGATCTTCCTCTTGGTCGTCGCCGCCATCGGCATCGTCGTTCCGCTACTCAACCTGCTGGTCCCGCCGACGTCCGCCTTCCACGTCCCGACCTATATCGTGGCGCTGTTCGGCAAGTATCTCTGCTATGCGCTGCTGGCGCTCTCGATCGACCTGATCTGGGGCTATTGCGGCATCCTTTCGCTCGGCCACGGCGCCTTTTTCGCACTCGGCGGCTATGCGATGGGCATGTACCTGATGCGGCAGATCGGTAACCGAGGCGTTTACGGCAACCCGACCTTGCCCGACTTCATGGTGTTCCTGAACTGGAAGGAGCTGCCCTGGTACTGGCATGGCTTCGACCACTTCTGGTTTGCCGCGCTGATGATTCTTGCCGTACCGGGTCTGCTCGCCTTCGCCTTCGGCTGGCTCGCCTTCCGCTCGCGCGTCACCGGCGTGTATCTGTCGATCATCACCCAGGCGATGACCTATGCGCTGCTGCTCGCCTTCTTTCGCAACGACTTCGGCTTCGGCGGCAACAACGGCCTGACTGATTTCAAGGACATCCTCGGCTTCAGCGTGCAGGCGCAAGGCACCCGCGCGGCGCTGTTCATGCTGAGCGCCCTGGCGCTGATCGCAGGCTTCGTCATCTGTCGCACGATCGTCACCTCCAAGCTCGGCAAGGTACTGATCGCGATCCGCGATGCGGAACCACGCACACGCTTTCTCGGCTACCGCGTCGAATCCTATAAGCTGTTCGTATTCACGCTGTCAGCCTGCATGGCCGGTGTCGCGGGCGCGCTGTATGTGCCGCAAGTGGGCATCATCAATCCGAGCGAGTTCGCGCCGGCCAACTCGATCGAGGCCGTCATCTGGGTGGCGGTCGGCGGCCGTGGCACACTCACCGGCGCGGTGCTCGGCGCGGTGCTCGTCAACTACGCCAAGACCGTGTTCACCTCTGGCGTGCTCGCCCCTTATTGGCTGTTCATGCTCGGGGCGCTGTTCGTGCTGGTGACGCTGCTGATGCCGCGCGGCATCATCGGCACGCTGCAGCAGTGGTGGGCACCATGGCGCGCCCAGCACATTCCGCTCAGGCGCGGGCCCGACGCCACGTCGGCGCAAACCCATCCGGCGGAGTGAGCCTCATGACCGAACGCACCACCAGCGCCCTGCTCTATCTCAACGGTGTGCATGTCGCTTTCGACGGCTTCCGAGCCATCAAGAACCTGTCGCTTGCGATCGAGCCTGGCGAGATGCGCGCCATCATCGGCCCGAACGGTGCCGGTAAGACGACGATGATGGACATCATTACCGGCAAGACCCGCCCCGACGACGGCGAGGTGTTCTTCGACGGCACCGTCGACCTCACCCGGTTGGACGAAACGCAGATCGCCGAGCTCGGCATCGGCCGGAAGTTCCAGAAGCCGACCGTGTTCGAGAGCCAGAGCGTCGAGGACAACCTGCTGCTCGCCTTGAATGTCGATCATCGCGTGCGCAAAACGTTGTTCTGGCGCGAGAGCAGGGCGGAGACCGAGCGGATCGAGCGCGTGCTCGAGACCATCCGCCTGAAGGATGCACGCGATCGTCTCGCCGGCAGCCTGTCGCACGGCCAGAAGCAGTGGCTCGAGATCGGCATGCTGCTGGCCCAGGATCCGAAGCTGCTGCTGGTGGACGAACCGGTCGCCGGCATGACCGACGTGGAAACCCATCAGACCGCCGAGCTCTTGAAAGAGATCAACAGGGACAAGAGCGTGATCGTGGTCGAACACGACATGACGTTCGTGCGCGAGCTCGGCGTGAAGGTGACGTGTCTGCACGAGGGCTCGGTGCTGGCCGAAGGTTCGATCGATCAGGTGTCGTCGAACGAACGCGTCATCGAAGTGTATCTGGGACGATGAAACGCAAGACAGGGCCTCATGGTTCGAGACGCTGATCGCGCTCCTCACCTTGAGGATGACTTTCACAACTGAGGAAGAGTTCACCTCACTCTGAGAGGCCGGCAGGGCCGTCTCGAAGGGTGAGGCGAACGAAAGGTGGATTTATGCTCGACGTCACCAACATCAGCCTCTCTTATGGAGCAGCGCAAGCGCTGCGCGGCGTATCCCTCACCGCCGAACCCGGCCAGGTGACCTGCGTCCTCGGCCGCAACGGCGTCGGCAAGACCAGCCTCCTGCGCGCGCTGGTCGGTCAGCAGCCGATTTCCGGCGGCACCATCGCATTCGACGGCCAGGACATCAGCGCGCTCAAGCCCTACGAACGGGCGCGGCGCGGCATCGGCTTCGTGCCGCAGGGCCGCGAAATCTTCCCGCTGCTGACGGTCGAGGAGAACCTGCGCACCGGCTTCGCGCCGCTCAAGCGCAACGACCGTAGCATTCCGGACGACGTCTTCTCGCTGTTTCCAGTGCTGCAATCGATGCTCGGTCGGCGTGGCGGCGACCTCTCGGGCGGCCAGCAGCAGCAGCTCGCGATCGGACGCGCCCTGGTGATGCGCCCCAAGCTGCTGCTGCTCGACGAACCCACCGAAGGCATTCAGCCGTCGATCATCAAGGACATCGGACGCGCCATCGCCTATCTGCGCAGCCTCGGCAACATCGCCATCGTGCTTGTGGAGCAATATCTCGACTTTGCCTGCGAACTCGGCGACAAGTTCGCGGTGATGGACCGTGGCGCGGTGACCTTCACCTGCGACCGCGCGGATCTGGATCCGAGCGCGATCAGCCGCGCCATGGCGCTTTAAGGATACCGCATCCCAGACCATGACGCCCCAGCGAACTTGGGCGGGATTGGCGAAGCGACGCGGCTCATGCCATCGTCATTCGATGCGAGAGGAGCGATGAAGCAGGCATCAGGCAACCGACCGAATGCAATCGATGTCTTCGCCGCCAACCGTGCCGTGGGCACGGTGGCGTTCGACACCGCGCTGGTCAACGGCATCACCCGACGCCGTGACGTGCGCGAACAAGGCTCGCTGCGCGTGCGCTTTCCCTCGCCGGAGACGCATGCGCTGTCGTCGGTCCTGGTCAACACCGCCGGCGGCGTCGCCGGCGGCGACCGGTTTTCCGTCGCCATCGAAGCCGGTGAAGGCACCGCCGTCACCCTCACTACCGCAGCGGCGGAAAAGATCTATCGCTCCGAGGGCGATGCGGCGGCCATCGATGTGAAGCTGCGGGTGCAAGCCGAAGCCCACCTTGCCTGGTTGCCGCAGGAGACGATCCTGTTCGACCGGGCCAAACTCGCGCGGCGCTTTGATATCGATCTCGCTGACAACGCATCGCTGCTGCTGGCCGAGATCGTTGTTTTCGGCCGCGCCGCCATGAACGAACGAGTGACACGCGGCGCCTATACCGACCGCTGGCGGGTTCGCCGCGATGGCCGGCTGATCTTCGCGGAGACGCTGCAGCTCGACGGAGCCGTCGGTGACAGGCTCGCGCAACGGGCGATCGCCGACGGCGGCAATGCCATCGCCACCGTGCTGATCGTGCCGGGCACCGAGGCCATCGTGGAGCGCATACGAACGGCATCGCCAACCTTTGCAGGCGAAGTCGGCGTTTCGGCGTGGAACGGTTTTGCGCTCGCCCGCTTTTGCGCTAAGGATGCGGCGGCGCTGCGAGCCGACGTGGTGACCGTGCTGGCGCATATCGATGCGAAGGCTCTGCCAAGACTCTGGTTGAGCTGAGGCAGATGAAACCGACAGGGCTGGCGAACTGGACCGACCGATGAATCTGACCCCCCGCGAAAAGGACAAGCTGCTCATCTCCATGGCCGCCATGGTGGCCAGGCGCCGACTCGATCGCGGTGTCAAACTCAATCACCCTGAGGCGATCGCTTTGATCTCCGACTTCATCCTCGAAGGCGCACGCGACGGACGCAGCGTCGCCGACCTGATGCAGGCTGGCGCGCAGGTTCTGACCCGCGCGCAGGTGATGGACGGCATTCCCGAGATGATCCATGACATCCAGGTCGAGGCGACCTTTCCGGACGGCACAAAACTCGTGACCGTGCACGACCCGATCCGCTAAGCTCGCCTCGCCGCAAGCAAGAACAAGACTGAAACAGGAGATTCTTTCATGCTGAGACTGGCTCTCGTGCTGACGCTGCTGCCGACGGCAGCCTTCGCGCACCCCGGCCATGGTGAGACGACCAGCTTCATGGCAGGTCTGCAACACCCGCTATCCGGCCTCGACCATATGACCGTCATGATCGCGGTCGGTCTGCTGGCCGCATTGAAGGGCGGTCGCGCGCTCTGGATCTGGCCCTTGTCGTTCATCGGCGTGATGCTGGTCGGCGGTGCACTCGGTATGGCGCAGGTGCAACTGCCGCTGGTCGAACCGGCGATCCTCGCCTCGGTGGTCGTGCTCGGCCTGCTGGTGGCGTTCGCGATCGACCTACCGGTGGCGCTCGGCGCCGCCATCGTCGGCATCGCCGCATTGTTCCACGGCCATGCCCACGGCATCGAAGCGGCCAACCATGGGGGCCTCGAATACATGGCAGGCTTCACGCTCAGCACCACGGCGCTGCATCTCGTCGGCATCGGCGCGGTACTCGGCCTGCGCTCGGCGCACCTGCAGCCGGTGGTTCGCGTCGCCGGTGCAGCGTGCGCACTGATCGGCGTCGGTCTCGCCTTCGGCGCCGTATGAGATAGCCATGATTCCCGGCGAGCTCTTCATCAAGGACGGCGACATCGTTCTGAACGAGGGCCGCCGGACGGCCACGCTGACGGTCGCCAACACCGGCGACCGTCCCATCCAAGTCGGCTCGCACTACCATTTCTTCGAAACCAATCCGGCACTGAAGTTCGATCGCAAGAAGGCGCGCGGCATGCGGCTGAACATTGCCGCCGGCACCGCCGTCCGCTTCGAGCCGGGGCAAACCCGCGAGGTGACGCTGGTCGCCATCGCCGGCAAGCGCATGATCTACGGCTTCCGCGGCGACGTCATGGGAAAGTTGTGACGCGCGCCGCTCTTCCAAATTTCGCAACGATGGGGCCCGCGGCATGAGCGCGAGGATGTCACGCAGCGTCTATGCCGATATGTTCGGCCCCACCACCGGCGACCGTGTGCGGCTCGCCGACACCGACCTGATCATCGAGGTGGAGAAGGACTTCACCGTCTATGGCGAAGAGGTGAAGTTCGGCGGCGGAAAAGTGATCCGCGACGGCATGGGCCAAAGCCAGATCACCAACCGCCAGGGCGCGGTCGATACCGTCATCACCAATGCGCTGATCGTCGACACCTGGGGCATCGTCAAAGCCGACGTCGGCATCAAGGACGGCAAGGTCCACGCAATCGGCAAGGCCGGCAATCCCGACATCCAGCCGAAGGTGACCATCGTCGTCGGCCCCGGCACCGACGTCATCGCTGGCGAAGGCAAGATCCTCACCGCCGGCGGCTTCGACAGCCACATCCACTTGATCTGTCCACAGCAGATCGAGCATGCGCTGATGTCGGGCGTCACCTCGCTGCTCGGCGGCGGCACCGGCCCCTCGCATGGCACGTTCGCGACCACCTGCACACCCGGTCCATGGCACATCGGCCGGATGATCCAGTCGTTCGATGCCTTTCCCGTCAATCTCGGCATCTCCGGCAAGGGCAATGCGTCTCGGCCCGCGGCGCTGATCGAGATGATCAAGGCCGGCGCCTGCGCGCTCAAGCTGCATGAAGACTGGGGCACCACGCCCGCCGCGATCGACACCTGCCTCAGCGTCGCCGATGATCACGATATCCAGGTGATGATCCACACCGACACGCTGAACGAATCCGGCTTCGTCGAAGACACCGTGAAGGCTTTCAAGGGCCGCACCATTCACGCTTTCCATACGGAGGGCGCGGGCGGCGGCCACGCGCCGGACATCATCAAGGTGGCAAGCCTGAAGAACGTGCTGCCGTCATCGACCAACCCGACACGCCCCTTCACCAGGAACACCATCGACGAGCATCTCGACATGCTGATGGTGTGCCACCATCTCGATCCGTCGATCGCCGAAGATCTCGCCTTCGCCGAAAGCCGCATCCGAAAGGAAACCATTGCCGCCGAGGACATCCTGCACGATCTCGGCGCGCTGTCGATGATGTCGTCCGACAGCCAGGCGATGGGCCGGCTCGGCGAGGTGATCATCCGCACCTGGCAGACCGCCGACAAGATGAAGAAACAGCGCGGCGCACTGCCTCAGGACAAGGCCGGCAACGACAACTTCCGCGTCAAGCGCTACATCGCCAAGTACACGATCAATCCGGCGATCGCCCACGGCGTCTCAAAGCTGATCGGCTCGGTGGAGAAGGGCAAGCTCGCCGACCTCGTGCTGTGGTCGCCCGCCTTCTTCGGCGTGAAGCCCGACTGCGTCGTCAAGGGCGGCACGATCGTCGCGGCTCCCATGGGCGATCCGAACGCATCGATCCCGACGCCGCAACCGGTGCATTACCGGCCGATGTTCGGAACGCTTGGCCGCGCGCGCACCGCCTCCTCGGTCGTGTTCACCTCGAAGGCCGCCGTTGCGAGCGGCCTAAAGCGCAAGCTCGGCCTCGAGAAGGACCTCTACGCGGTCAAGAACACCCGCGGTGGCATCTCCAAGAAGAGCATGATCCACAACGATGCGACGCCCAAGATCGAGGTCGATCCGGAGACCTACGAGGTCCGCGCCGATGGCGAGTTGCTTACCTGCCCGCCCGCCGAAGTCCTGCCCATGGCGCAGCGCTACTTTCTGTTCTAAAGCAGCCTGAGCCATCTGCTGCCGGGGACAGCCAAGTCGCTGATGGCGTTGCACTTTGGAGCGGTATGACCACGATCCTCGTTACCGGCGCAGACGGGTTCATCGGCGCGCACGTCGTCCGGCATCTGGCTGTGCACGGCAGCCACAGGCTGGTGGCGGTCTCACGACGGCCACAGGAGCCCGCGACGGCAGCCCCAGAGTCCATCCGCGTACAGGCCGACCTCGACGATTCTGCTCAGATCGCCGATCTGATCCGCCGCACCCAGCCTGCGGTCGTGATCCATGCTGCGGGAGGCCGCGGCCGGACCGACGAGAACGAGTGGAACAACCTGCGCATGACGCAAGCACTGTTCGACGTTCTTGGTGCGGCGGCTCCCGATACCCGCATCATCCTGTTCGGCAGTGCCGCCGAATATGGCGAGACCGGGAACACGCGCGTTGCAGAAACAGCCGAATGCCGCCCTGGAACCGTTTACGGCCAAACCAAGCTGATGATCACCGACGAAGCCTTGGCGCGCACCCGCTCGGGCCGCCTGCGCGCGACGGTGCTGCGTCCGTTCAACGTGATCGGCCCCGGGATATCGGCGACGCTGGCCGCCGCCTCGTTCCTGCGTCAGATCCGGGAGCCACGGATGCGCGACGGCGCCTATCTCGTAACGATGGGGGTTCGCGATGCCGTCCGCGATTTTGTGGCGGTGGATGATCTGATGACGGCGATCGAAAGGACCGTCGCGCGTGAGCTGTCCGGCGAGATCATCAATGTCTGCACCGGCCAGGGCCGCACGCTCGACTGGCTGCTGACCCGGATGGCCGCACTCGGCGGCGCCAAGGTGATCTTCGAGATCGACAGCCAGCATGCTGCGGCCGGCCAGCCTTCGATCTCCATCGGCGATCCCGACAAGGGCCAGCACCTGCTGGGGTTCACGCCCTCGCCCGATCTCGATACGACCCTGCGCGCCATGTGGGATAGCGCCATGATCGCCCGCGAGCAGTCATGACGAGCGACCGCGCCAAACAACGAGCGCTGCGATTGGCGCTCGGCATTTTCCGCCTGCAGCCGGCAGGCGGTCTCGAACGGCATGCGTTACGCATCGCCGGTGTCCTGGCGGAGCGCGGCCACGACGTCACGCTGTACACCACGCAAGGCACCGACAGCGCGCCCACAGGCGTCAAGCTATCATTGCTGCCGAACGACGGACGAACCAATCATGGATCGATGGACGCGTTCGGCCAACGATTTGCGGAGGTCGGGACAGATGCGGAGCTGCGGATCGGCTTCCAGCGGCTGCCGGGCCTCGACGTGTTGTTCTGCGCCGACTGGTGCTACCTCGATCGCGACCATCCGAAATGGGCGCCGCTGCTGCCGCGCTATCGCACGCTGACCCGACTCGAACGCGCCTGCTTCGACCCGTCGTCGAAAACCAAGATCATCACCCTCTCTGCGCCGCAGCTCGCTGCCTACGTCCGCGCCCACGGCACCCAGGCCGACCGGACGGTGGTGCTGCCGCCAACCATCGATCCCGCACATCGCGCCACCGAGCCGACCGATGCGGCCAAGCGGGCCGCCGCACGCCATCACTTCGATCTGCCGGAACGCGCCGTCGTCTGGCTTTGGATCGGCTTGCAGCCGATGGTGAAGGGCCTCGACCGGACGCTGGAGGCCTTGGCCAAGCATCCGGAGGCGATGCTCCTCATCTGCGGCACCGACCGGACCAACCGCAAAACCGCTTCCCTGCTGGCGGCGGCCGAGCGCGCGGGCTCCGGGAGCCGCATCCGCGTCGTCGGCATGGCCTCGGATACACAGCTCAAGGCCGCATTCGCCGCCGCGGATTTCCTCGTGCATCCGGCGCGGCTCGACGTCACTGCTACCGTGATCCTGGAAGCGATGGCCAATGGCCTGCCGGTCGTGACCACGGCGAATTGCGGCTTTGCTCCCCATGTGGACGCCGCCAATGCGGGCCTCGTTGTTCCGGTGCCATTCGAGCAACGGGTGTTCGAAACCGCCCTCACCCATGCTGCGAACGCCCCGCGGGAGACCTGGTCACGCCATGCAATCACTTACTGCGCCAATCCCAGGCTCTATTCCGGCATCGAACATGCCTGCAACCTGATCGAGGCCGGAGGCAATGACGAGGACTGGCGACGCGCCGCGCAGGCGGCGGAGGCGGGATTGTCCGCACCGAAACCATGAGCCTGTACGTGACAATGCATCATCGTTACCAAGGCATGGCCGTAAGCGAGACGACCGTCGCAATCCTGCCCATCCGCATGCCCGGAAAACCGATTTCCAGCTCTGACGTCATGCTCTACTGTGCGCCGGTTCAACAACAAGCTTGCAACAAGAACATCCGGGAGACCTGAATGATCTACGTCGTCGCCACCACTGAGGTAAAGCCCGAGCACCGTGACGCCTACATCAAAGGCGCGAAGGATTGCGTCGCCGCAACTCAGAAGGAAGCGGGCTGCATCTATTACGACAGCCATGTCAGCGTGAACAATCCCAACCTGTTTGTGGTTGTGGAGCGCTGGGAATCGCGCGAAGCGCTGGACGCGCATAGCCGCGCGCCGCACATGAAGGTGTGGCGTGACCTGTCGGCGCCATTCAAGGCATCCCCGACCCAAATCGAAATCATCAACCCCGCCGACGTCATCAAGCGTTAAGAGGCACAATCATGCTGCGCGCCACTTCCGTCAAAGCCGCAAAGACGTGGCGCGACACTCCCGCCGATACGGTCGTGCTCGAATTCGACGACCGGCATCGGCGGCGCATGACCATGGCCGGCACGCGTGGGCTGGAATTCCTGCTCGATCTGCCGGACGTGATCGCTCTGCGCAGCGGCGACGCCCTGGTGCTGGAGGACGGCCGCCTGATCGAGGTGGTCGCCGCTCCGGAACCGCTGGTCGAAATTCGTGGCAAAGATGCAGCCGATCTGGTGCGCGTTGCCTGGCATCTCGGCAATCGTCACCTGCCGACCCAGCTTCTGCCGAAAGCGCTCCGCATCCGCCGCGATCATGTGATCGAGGAGATGGTGCGCGGGCTTGGCGCGCGCGTCATGGAGATCGAAGCACCGTTCGATCCTGAAGGCGGAGCCTATCTCATGGCATCCCCTTCTGAACTCGCGCACAACGATCATGCCCACAGTCATGGTCATCACCACGACCACAAGCACGGTCACGGGCATCATCATGCGCACCATGGCGATGACCACCATGATCATCATGGTGATGATCACAAGCATGATCATGGCCCTCACACGCACGGTCACGGCCAGGGGCATCACCATCATCATGCGCCTGGCGAGGCGTGCGATCATCCCGACCACCACCATGATCATGCCCATCATCATGGCCATTCTCACACCCATGGGCACAAAGCCTGATCTGCCATGAGCCGTCGCAAAGGCGCGTCTGCTCCCGAGATCGAGGCCGCCACCGTCTCCGGCGACGACAGGCAGGCCGACCACGCGGCCCTGTTCCGCCTGATGACCTGGCTGTCCCCCGCGTTCCCCGTCGGCGCCTTCTCGTATTCGAGCGGCATCGAATGGGCGGTCGAGACAGGCGACATCGCCGACGCGGACACCCTCCGGCAGTGGCTGGCTGCGATGCTGGCCGACGGCGCGGGCTTCTGCGACGGCGTTCTCCTCAGCCATGCCTGGCGGGCGGCATCCGCTCGCGACGACCGCCTGCTGGCCGATGTCGCCGAGCTGGCCGCGGCCCTTGCTCCGTCGCGGGAGCGGCATCTGGAAACGACCGCCCAGGGACGTGCCTTCGCTGATATCACCGAGGCTGCTTGGCCCTGCGAGAGCCTGGCCCGGCTGAGGCAGAGTTGGGACGGTCCGATCGCCTACCCGGCGGCCGTCGGCGTCGTCAGCGCGGGCCATAGCATCCGGCTCGACTGGACGCTGCAGGCCTTTCTGCATGCGCAGGTTTCCAACTGGATCTCCGCGGGCGTGCGGCTGGTCCCACTCGGCCAGACCCACAGCCAACGCGTGTTGGCGGCACTGGAGCCGACGGTGGCAGCAACCGCGGAGCGAGCGCTGACGGCGACACTCGACGACCTCGGCAGCGCGACGTTTCGCGCCGATCTTGCGAGCATGCGCCACGAAGCCCAGTATACGAGACTGTTCAGATCATAGAGACGAGAGCCCGATGGGAACGACAACCGCAACCTCACCGTCCCGCTCGCGGACGCCAAGCCCGCATGGGCCGTTGCGCGTCGGCATCGGCGGGCCGGTCGGATCCGGCAAGACCGCACTGATGGACCTGCTCTGCAAGAGCTTGCGCGAGAGCTACGACATCGCGGCGATCACAAACGACATCTACACCAAATGGGACGCGGAATACCTCGTGCGCGCCGGTTCGCTCACCGCCGACCGCATTGCTGGCGTCGAGACCGGCGGCTGTCCGCACACCGCGATCCGTGAGGACGCCTCCATGAACCTGGCGGCGGTCGCCGACATGCGCGCCAAGTTTCCGACGCTCGACCTCGTACTGATCGAGTCCGGTGGCGACAACCTGGCTGCAACCTTCTCGCCGGAGCTGGCCGACCTGACGATCTACGTCATCGACGTTGCCGCGGGCGACAAGATCCCGTCCAAAGGCGGACCGGGCATCACGCGCTCGGACCTGCTGGTGATCAACAAGATCGATCTCGCGCCGCATGTCGGCGCTTCGCTCGACAAGATGCGCACCGACACGCTGCGCATGCGCGGCGAGCGGCCCTTCGTCATGAGCAATCTCAAGACCGGCGAAGGGCTCGACCAGATCATGCGTTTCATCGAGACCAAAGGCGGCCTGCGTTAGCAATCCGGACGCCTCTTTTCATATTTTTCTCGTATTTTCAGGAACATCGCCGGAATCCCCGGGTTAGCTAGCCGGAGATTCCGCATGAAGGATTATGGCAGCGCCTTTCTGAGCCTGATCTTGGTGGGAGTGGTGATGCTGGTGGCCGGACTGGGTCTGATCGTCCGACCGAGCGACGGGCAGCAACCTCTTTTGGCCGACAACATGCAAACCACGCAAACAAAGGCTCAATCCGCACCCTCACCACGCCCCTCTGGCGACGACAGCGCCGTCGCGCCGTTGCTTGGGCGCTAATCCTTCGTCTTGCTGCTCTTAAGGTTAATTCAGCATCGTTTCCGTCCGCCTGCACGCAAGCCACCGCAGCCATGGAACCAAAATGCTGATAACGCGTTGACTTAGCCGAATTTCAACCTGCTTGCGGCTGACGGTCTGCAGCTCCGGGCGAGACTTGTGCAGCGATGATCGTGTTGTCATTATTCCGCGTGAGGTGGATTGTCGTAAACCAATCGTGCAATTCGCATCTCTCCGGAAATAACTCCCCACAGCTTCGTTGTGTTTAGAGTCGTCGCTTGGTTCGGCTGGGATTCATCGTTGCCCTTGTTGCCCTGATCGGCCTGCTGGTGTCGGGGCTGGTTGCTCTCCGCGTCTACGAACAGGAGATCGCGATCGAGCAGGCCGCCCTCGCGCGCGGTATCGAATCTCATGCCCGCCTCGTTCAAGAACGTCTCGCCGAGCGCGAGTTGCTGGCGCGGGTCGCCGTCGGACTGATCCGATCGAACCAGGCGCTGCATATCAACGCGCTGGAGCCGCTGCGGGCTTCGATCTACGCCTTCCGAACCGATTTCGTCCTCGCCACCTGGATCGCTCATATCGGTGCCGGCGAAATTCCGAAGGCGGAACAAATCCTCGCAGAATCGGGGTATTCGCGACCTACCGTACGGCAGGTGGACGATTCCCCGCTTCCTTCGCCGCCTCCATCCGGCGCTCTCAACGTGCTGATGGACATCGATCCGCGCACACCCGAGACTATCGCCCTGCCGGGGCGGGTCCTCGATCGGGCACCGACGTTCGGACCGATCCTGTCGGCGGCGCTCGCACGCCGCGCGCCAGCCGCGTCGGAGCCCGCAACTCTCCCGCGCTCGGATGAGAATACCGGCGTGGTTCTCGCCGCTCCGGTCTTTGCCGACGGCAGCGGGGTACCGATCGGCTTCATCACCTTCTCCTATCTGCTGGGCCCGCTGATGCTGGGCAATGATGAGCCATCCCCGTTCACGGTGGCTTTGCGCGATCCCCGCGACGATCTGAAGGAGTTCACCGCAGACAGCCGCAGCCATGTCGGCCCCTCTCAGATCGCTCCCGAACGCGCCAGCGCCGCCGTATCTCAAGGCGTGACGTTCGGCGGCCGCGACTTCGTTCTGTCCTACTATGCGAAGGTGGATCCGACGGTGCGGGCTCAATCCCTCGCAGCGATCGTGATGATCGTCGGCGTCGCCCTCACGAGTATTCTCTGCGGCCTGTTTGGATATGTCGCCTACAACAACCTGCGCCTGAGTCGTGAGATCGAAGCACGCATCAGCTTCGAAGCCCGGCTCGGGGCCGTCATCGCCGAGCTGAACCATCGGGTGAAGAACATCCTGGCGGTGATCCAATCCATCGTCACCAGGACGATGCGGCCTGGCGCGGATGTCGATACGGCCCGCGAGCTCTTGATCGGCCGCATCCATGCGATGTCGCATGTGGTCTCGCTGCTGAGCGATACCCACTGGCAGGGCGTACACCTGAAGAGCCTGCTGACCTCGCGGGCGATCCCTTATGCCGAACGGATCGCAGCGACGGGGCCCGACATCATCGTCAGCTCGCGCGCTGCGCAAAGCCTCTGCCTGCTTTTCTTCGAGCTCGCCTCGCAGGCCGCCGCAAGCGCCCGCGACCGGGCAGGCGTCGAAGTCGCCGTGAAGTGGCAGGTCACCGGCAAGGGACCGAACGAACTGTTCGCGATGAAGTGGGAGGAGTTCAACGTCACTGCCGAAACGCGGCACGAAGACAACGATTTCGGCGCGATCCTGCTCGACCGTGTCGCGCCGGAAGCGCTTGGCGGCACGTCACGCCGCTACTTCACCGAAACCAGCTACGTCTTCGAAATCTCCGCCCCGATGCGCACCGTGGTCGACAAGACCGAGATGGATCGCACCGGCCGCCTGTCGGGACTGCTGCCGCGCAAGTAAGACCAGCCGGCACGCCAGCGCGGAATTCACCGCACTGTCGGAACACAAATCACCCCTCTCCCAGCCCTCACGCAAGCGCGAGCCACACGCCGATGGGCGGAGTCTGCTCGATCGCGACAGACGGATGAGGGGACGCGTTTGTGCCAGGTCTTATGTGACGAGGCCTTTACGTGACGAGAGCTTTCGCGCGAAGCGAGACCGGTCGCGCAAAGCAAGGAACGTAGCCATGCACGGACAGTAGTAGCCATGCACGGAAAGCATTTGCCGGTCCTGATTCATCAGAACCGGCAAATGCGCCAAAGCGCGATGAGATTTGGATGAATCGTCTTCGCGCTTTAGCTCATTGTGTAAGCATGACCGTTTCGGAAGACTGCTTCACACTTTTCCGGATCGTGCTTTAGCCGCTGCTGCCGCCGATCACCGCGCGGACCGTGTTGTCCGGACCGAAGTCATCAGCCCCATCCACATAAAGAAGATTGCTGAGCTTCGAGCGGGCGCGATTCACACGGCTCTTGATCGTGCCGACCGCACAGCCGCAGATCGCCGCGGCATCTTCGTAGGAGAAGCCGGACGCGCCGACCAGAATCAGCGCCTCGCGTTGATCCTGCGGAAGCTTGTCGAGCGCCTCGCGGAACTCCTGAAACTCGATATGCACGTTCTGACCCGGCTGGGTCTTCAGCGTGTTGGCATAGCTGCCATCCGCATCCTCGACCTCGCGCCGACGCTTGCGATAGTCGGAGCGGAACAGGTTGCGAAGAATCGTAAACAGCCATGCCGGCAGATTCGACCCGGGCTGGAACGAGTCGATGTTGGCGATCGCGCGCAACAGCGTCTCCTGCACCAGGTCATCTGCCCGATCGGCGTTGCCGCTGAGCGAGATTGCGAAGGCGCGCAGATTGGGAACTGCCGCCAGGATGTCGTCACGCAGAGTGTCAGTGAGAGGCATTAGTCAGACCCCTCCGCTTTTGTTGCGGGCGTTTCGGCACTGGGATCATCGAGTTTCCGGATGAGTTCGGCGAACCGCTCCGGCACGCCCTGACGCACGACGTCATCATACATCGCGCGCAATTGATGACCGATCCGCGCTTGGATTTCGCTGTTCAAGCCACCAGGACGCTTGTCCCGTGTCGAGTTTCCAGCGGCGTCTTGCGGCACTCCTAGAGGTTTTAATTCTTTCATGACCCCGATCCGTAAATGACCTCGAGAATAGTTTCTGTGCTCCCGGGGCGTTTTTTCTAGACTTTAGAAGCCCTTGCCGCCGTTCGATTAGGTGCCTAACTCGTTCGAACGGTAAAAGTTCCGGACTTTTTGGGAACTTTTGACAAGGATGTGCGTAGATTAGAGCGCCGCGGGAGCGGAACTCTCCGCCCCGCCAATTGACAATTCTACGGAGGCGGAATGTCTCGATCTCAACTGGTTGCCGAACAACTGCCGCTGCTGCGGCGCTACGCTCGCGCCCTGACCGGCAGCCAAGCGTCTGGGGACGCTTACGTGGCCGCCATGCTGGAAGCTCTGCTGCAGGATCCGAACCTGCTCGATGAGAGTAAAGGCATGCGTCCCGGATTGTTCCGCATGTTCACCAAAATCTGGAACTCCGTCTCCATCAACGAGAATGTCGACGTCGTGCCACTGCACGCGCGCCCCGAGCAGCGGCTTTCCAATATCACGCCGCTGCCGCGACAAGTCTTCCTGCTGTTCTCGCTGGAAGGCTTCTCCGAGGAGGAAGTCGCTTTCATTCTCGATTGCGACCCGAAGGACGTGCGGCAGTATTCCGAGGCCGCCGGCCGCGAGCTTGCGGCGGAAATCGCGACCGACGTCCTTATCATCGAGGATGAGACGTTCATCGCGATGGACCTGGAAAGCCTCGTCAAGAATCTCGGTCACAACGTGATCGGAGTCGCGCGCACCCACAGCGATGCCGTCGAGATCGCGCGCAAGAAGACGCCGGGCCTGATCCTGGCGGACATTCAGCTCGCGGATGGCAGCTCGGGTCTTGATGCCGTCAACGAAATGCTGCGTGAATTCGAAGTGCCGGTGGTGTTCATTACCGCCTATCCGGAGCGCTTCCTGACCGGCGAACGCCCGGAGCCCGCGTTCCTGATCTCCAAGCCGTTCCAGCCGGCGATGGTCTCCGCCGTTGCCAGCCAGGCGCTGTTCTTCAAGCGCAATTCCCGGAGCCGTCCGCCGCGCGTCGCGGCTTCGTAACGATCTCGCCAGTAGGGCGCCGGAAAAAACCCGGCGCCCTCCTGCGCGTCATGACCTCGGTGCCGTCCAGCGAACTAAGCGTTTGCGTTGAGTCAGAAGAAGCTCGTGGCCCAGCAGGGCTCAAGACAAAAACGAGGGCGCAGCCGGCATCACCACGACTGCGCCCCATAATTGCCGGCTAACTAGGGGCAGGGGGAATAGCCGGCTGTCAGGACGACGCGCCAGCCGCGAATTCGTTCCTGCAAATCCCACCTCCGATCACAAAATATTTTCTTGCCGCCTTTGCGCGCCGGTCGGGCCTCCGGGAACCGGCGGGCCCTGGACGACGTTTAGTTCGCAACAGGGTTCACGTACGAGCGATCGCTCAATCGCCGAGGCGTCAATGACATACCGTTCTGCGTACCATCTCACCGGCCTGGTGGCCGCGACAGCAGCAATAGCCGTATTCGGCGGCCTTCACTTCGAAGACGCCGCCGGCCGCAATCTCGATACCCTCTCTCCCGACGATGCTCGTATCCAGAGCGGCACCACGCTCGCCGTCTCAAACATCAATCGGACGGAGAAAGCCGACCGCAGCCAGATCGCTACCGTTGGTTCGGGTAACGAGCGCACGATCACGTTTCAGCTTCCCAACCTTCCCGCGACCACCATCGCCATAAGGGTTGGAGAAACCGCTGGAGCGGGAGCGGCGAACCCGCCCACCCCGTCCGCCGGCAGCCGCTTTCTCTCTGGAGAGAAGCCACCCCGCCGCATCGTCGCTTGCGAGGGCGTGGTCAGCGCGCTGACCGAGGTTGCGAAGCACCTCCAACCAGGCCGATGCGTGACCTAGAGAGCTTTGGTTCTGATCGAATCAGAACCAAAGTCTCGACGCACTTGTTTCGACGCATTTTCTTGACGCGAACTGATTCCATCCGGATCGAGTCCGGGACAGGCTTTCGTCTGAAAACGCTCTAAAGCGCGAGGAGATTTGGACGAATCGTCTCGCGCTTTAGCTCATTATTTGAGCATGATCTTTTCGGAAAACCGCTTCACACTTTTCCGGATCATGCTTGAGGTCGCGAGACTTGGGTCACGCTTGTTGCCGCGATGGCGATAGCCAAGAGACGACGCCTCACTCGGCGTCGTCGGTCGATTCGGTCGGCTCACGACGCTGGCCGGCGAACAGCCCCAGCGCCACGCCGCCGATCGCCAGCAGCGGAATCATCCGCCGTAACCCGACGGTTCGGACCAGTTGCAGGCCGATCGCAATCGCGGCCGGATCGGACAGGAATGTCGAGACCGGCGATTTCGCTGCCTGCGCCCTGGCCGCTTCCATTCGTCTTTGCTGCTGCTGTTGGATGATGGAATAGATCGTCGCGGCAATCAGCGCGAGCAGAAAGAAAACACCGCCGCCTGCGAAGCACGCCGCAACGGCCCCTTCCCGCGCCAACACATACATGAACGCCGCCGCCGCCAGAAAGCCAACGACAACAAAAAAGGAGACCGCCATTACGATCCCCAGACACGCCAGACGTGCGGCGCTGCCTGCGCTCGATTTCACATCGTCAACCAGCCGCTGAAGCATTCCTCAAAGCCCCTTCCGGTCCAGGGAGAGAAGGCACGAGCCTGCTCTCCCGAAGTCCGTGCGTTTCACGATCACTTACGTCAGATCCACTGGGCCAAGATCACCTGCGCCAGGTGACGCCGATCAGAAAGCCGAGCCCGATCGCCAGACCAATCGCCGCAATGGGGCGCTGGACGATCGCATCCTCGAGCGTGTCCTCGATCGTCGCCGCCGCATCCTGAGCGGCCTCGAACGCGGCCGAACCTTTCTTCGTGGCATCATCGACGACGGAATCCACGCTGGCACGGGCCTGCTTGTAAGTTTTGCGGGCCTGCTTCTGCGCCGAGCCTGTGAACGTGTTCAGCGCATCGGATAACTGGGCTGTCAGGGCCGATATCTCGCCCTTGACGCTTTCGACATCCTTCTGCAGGCGTTCATAGGTCGCTTTATCCATCACGTTTTTCACGGCTCCCTCGTCATCACTCGACATCGAACGCTCCTTATCAACGGTATGAAGTCAACGTAGGCCCGACTTGAAGGTTCCATCCCGCCCGCGCGCGCCATGGATGCCGGCGGTGCTCACTTTCGCATGCGGCTGGGTTGAACCAATCGCCGCCCTCGGCCGACCAAGTCTCAAGGACATTTGCGACAGCGCGCGGCAAACCTTTCTCGGCGCAATCGACACCGTCAAAAGTTCGATGACGTCAAACTGAGCAGGGGCCATGCGCGGCTTGCCCACGCCGGCTGCCCGGACGTTCTAGATGCGACCAAGAAGCAGAAGGATGAGGACCACGATCAAGATTGTGCCGACGATTCCGGAGGGGCCATAGCCCCAGTTGGCACTGTGCCTCCAACTCGGGAAGACACCGAGCAGCAGCAAGATCAGAACGATAATCAGAATAGTGCCTAGCGACATGATCCAGTCCTCATCCCGAACCCTGATCAAGCAAAGTCCGTTTGAGCGGAAGAGTTCCGCGACCAGAGAGATGATCGGCCCCCGCAACCGCTGCAACTTCAGCCCGGTCGGCGTGTTGTAAGTAGAACTAAGTATTGAGCAGAACCAAGTCTTGAGGGTGTCATGCATCTGTCGATGAAAATGTCTCGCCGGATCGGCCTCGCCCTCACCGCCACGATGATCGCAGCCGGCCTTGCCGCAGCGCCTTCGCCTGTCCGGGCGTTCGATCTCTTCGAGGCCTTCTTCGGCGGAGATTCATCGCCGCCGCCATCACCGTTTCAACGGCCCCTCGGCTACGGCCGCGAAGACAGCATGCCATTCCCACCCAGACCAACCGCCACCATTCGCACCCGCAGCCGCAGCGTTTCCACCGCCTATTGCGTCAGGACGTGTGACGGCCGCTATTTCCCTGTCACCGCCAATGGCGACCAGAGCCGGGCCGCGACCTGCAACAACCTGTGCCCGGCCAGCGAAACGAAGGTATTCTACGGCAGCACGATCGACACTGCCACGACCGACGGCGGCAAGTCGTATTCGTCGCTTCCCAATGCCTTCAAATATCGCGAGCAGCTCATCGCCGGCTGTACCTGCAATGGCAAGGACTCGGTCGGCCTCGCTTCGATCGCCATCGCGGACGACAAGACGATCCGCAAGGGTGACATCGTTGCGGGCGAAGGTGGCCTCGTCGTTGCCAACCAGAGCGCCAGCAAGCATCGCTCCGTCGCCAACTTCAGCCCGGCACCCGAACGCATCCGCGCGAAGTTCGCACGCACACCTGTCGCCGCGATCGATTAGGCCACACGGCCGGCACCGACCGTCCGGCCATCGGCCGGGAACTCCAGCCCTACCGCGTGCGTTGCCAACATAGATGCAGGCCGAGATGCCTGCATCGAGATTGCGCCGAGCTGCACGGCTCGCGTCACGCCAAGGAAAGGGGCCGCTGAATGTCGATACTGATCGGTATTCTCATCACGTTTCTCGTCGTTATCCTGGTTCTGTATCTGATTAACATGTTGCCGTTGGACGGCCGGGCCAAACAGATCGCGCAAGCGATCGTCGTCATCATCGGCATCCTTTCGCTGCTGAAATATCTCGCGGTGTTCTGACGCACGCGGCAAAACAAAGCCCCGGCACCGGCCGGGGCTTTTGCATGCGATCCAGCGACTTATTTCAACGAGCTGAACCAGGTATCGACTTCCTTGCGCGCCTGGTCCTTTGCGTATCCATAGCGCTGCTGGATCTTGCCCTCGAGCTGCTCGCGTTTGCCTTCGATGACGTTCAAATCATCGTCCGTGAGCTTGCCCCACTTCTCCTTCACATTGCCCCTGAACTGCTTCCAGTTTCCTTCGACGCGGTTCCAATCCATCTTCAATCCTCCATCGGACATCAGAGAGCGGACAACGGTCGGCAATCGCGATCGTTCCTACAAAGAAAAGCCCGATCCAGCAGAGCTGGACCGGGCTTGGCTGACAATGGGAAGCGATGGATCAGCCGGCGGCCTTCGCTTCGCGGCGACGCGCGTGCAGAATCCATTCGGTGTAGCCGTTCGGCTGCTCGCGGCCCTTGAAGATCAGGTCGCAAGCGGCCTTGAACGCGATGCCATCGAACGACGGCGCCATCGGCTTGTAGAGCGGATCACCCGCGTTCTGCCGATCGACCACCACCGCCATGCGCTTCAACGCCTCCATCACCTGGTCCTTGCTGACCACGCCATGGTGCAGCCAGTTGGCGAGATGCTGACTGGAAATGCGCAGCGTCGCACGGTCTTCCATCAGGCCGACATCGTGAATGTCCGGCACCTTCGAGCAGCCGACACCCTGATCGATCCAGCGCACGACATAGCCGAGGATGCCCTGGCAGTTGTTGTCGATCTCCTGCTTCACGTCGTCCGGCGCCCAGTTCGACTGCGAGACCGGGATGGTCAGGATGTCATCGAGCTTGGCGCGCGGATGACCGTCGAGCTCGCGCTGCCGCGCCAGCACATCGACCTGATGATAATGCAAAGCGTGCAGCGTGGCCGCGGTCGGTGACGGCACCCAGGCGGTGGAAGCGCCGGCCTGCGGATGCGCGATCTTTTGCGCCAGCATGTCCGCCATCTTGTCCGGCGCAGCCCACATGCCCTTGCCGATCTGCGCATGGCCTGGAAGTCCGTTGGCGAGCCCCTTGTCGACGTTCCAGTCCTCGTACGACTTGATCCACGGCGTGGCCTTCATGTCGTTCTTGCGGATCATCGGCCCCGCTTCCATGGAGGTGTGGATTTCATCGCCGGTGCGGTCGAGGAAGCCGGTGTTGATGAAGACGATGCGGTCAGCGGCCGCCTGGATACAGGCCTGCAGGTTCACCGTCGTCCGGCGCTCCTCGTCCATGATGCCGACCTTGAGCTGGCTCTTGGCCAGCGAAAGCATCTGCTCGACGCGGGTGAAGATCTCGCAGGTGTGTGCGACCTCCGCAGGGCCGTGCATCTTTGGCTTGACGATATAGACCGAACCGGTGCGGCTGTTGCGAATGTCGCCCTTGGCCTTGAGGTCGTGAATGGCGATCAGGCCGCTGATCGCCGCGTCCAGCATGCCTTCCGGAATCTCCTGGCCGGAGCTGTCCAGCACCGCATCGGTGTACATGTGATGGCCGACGTTGCGCATCAGCAGCAGCGAACGGCCATGCAGGGTCAGCGACTTGCCATTCGGCGCGGTGTAGACGCGATCCTTATTCAGCGAGCGTTTGAGTGTCTTGCCGCCCTTCTCGAAATCGGCGGCGAGATCTCCCTTCATCAGGCCGAGCGCGTTGCGATAGACGAGAACCTTGTCGTCGGCGTCGACTGCCGCAACGCTGTCCTCCATGTCGAGGATGGTGCTGACCGCCGATTCCAGCACGACGTCGGCCACGCCCGCAGGATCGTCCTTGCCCACCGGATTGCTGCGATCAATGCGAATCTCGACGTGCAGGCCGTTGTTGACCAGCAGCACGGCGCTTGGGGCCTTCGCGTCGCCCTGATAGCCCGCGAACTGCTCCGCGCGCTTCAGCCCGGTGCGCCCCTGCTTCAGCGCCGCCACCAGCGCGCCGCTCTCGATCGTGTAGGCGGTGACATCGGCGTGGCTGCCGGTCTGCAGCGGCGCCGCCTGGTCCAGGATCGCCTTAGCCTTGGCGATCACCTTGTCGCCGCGCGCCTTGTTGTACCCCTTGACCGCAGCATCCTCCGGCGCGTGTGGGATCGCATCGGTGCCATAAAGCGCGTCATAAAGGCTGCCCCAGCGTGCGTTCGCCGCGTTCAGGGCATACCGGGCATTGGTCAGCGGCACGACCAGCTGCGGGCCGCAGATCTTGCCGATCTCGTCATCGACCTTCGCCGTGGCCACGCTCTTGGCCGCAGGTTCCGGCAACAGGTAGCCGATTTCCTGCAGCATCTTGTGATAGGCGGCCGGATCGACCGCCTTGCCCTTGTTGGCAAGGTGCCATTGATCGATCTTCGCCTGCAGCGCGTCGCGGGTCTGCAGCAGCTCGCGATTTTTCGGCGCCAGATCCTTGATGATGCCAGCAAGGCCTGCCCAGAACGCATCCGGAGCAACGCCCGTTCCGGGAGCCGCTTCCTTCGCGACAAAATCAAACAGCGAAGCGGCAACCTTCAATCCGCTGGCGTCAACTCGGTTCATGATCGGGGATCTCACAAAGGCTAGGGTCAATCGAATGGGCGCCACACCCGGACCGCAGGGGCCCAGGGGCATGACGGACGCACTTGTAACGCCAAAGGACCGCCGATGAGAAGCCCCGGCAATGGCTTGAAAACCCTTGCGAATTTCATGGGTCAGGCGCCGCAGAGCGAAATTCAACGGCGATTTTGCCGGTTTGCGTTCCCGGCGCCCGGTCAGGCGGAGCCGCGTCTGATCGTGCGTTAATGCAACCGCGGGCCTGAACCGACCTCGTCGCCGCCAAATCGCTCCAGCACGACCTTCAGCAGGATCGTCAGCAGCGCCACCCCGGCCAGCACCGTCGAGGCCGTGAACGCGCCGACCACGTTGTAGTCATGGAACAACAGCTCGATCTGCAACGGCAGCGTCGTCGTCACGCCGCGAATGTTGCCAGAGACCACCGAGACCGCACCGAACTCGCCCATCACCCGCGCATTGCACAGGATTGCGCCATAGACCACCGCCCATTTCACATTCGGCAGCGTCACCCGGATAAAGGTGGCGAGCCCTGATGCTCCGAGTGTGACGGCGGCTTCCTCTTCGTCAGTGCCCTGCACTTGCATCAGCGGGATCAACTCGCGGGCCACGAACGGCGCGGTCACGAACAGACTGGCGAGAAAGATCGCAGGCAGCGCAAACATGATCTTGATGCCGAGCTGCTCGATCACCGGGCCTAATAGCCCTTGCGTGCCGTAGACGAACAGATAGGCGACGCCGGCGACGATCGGCGAGATCGAATACGGCAGCTCGATCAGTGCAATCAGCAGCGTCCGCCCCGGAAAATCGAACTTCGTCACGGTCCACGCGGCAGCCAGCCCGAACAGGATATTGATCGGAACGACAACCAGCGCCGTGAGCAGCGTCAACCAGATCGCATAAACCGTCGCAGGCTCGGTCAGGTTCTTCAGGAAGACATCGAGCCCCTGCGACAGCGCCGACGCAAAGATCAACACGAGCGGCGCCAAGAGAAAGAATGCAGAGACGACCAGCACGACCGCGAGCAGGATCCGTCGCGTGAGGGGATCTCCGCCGACCGGCGTCAGCATGCGCTGAGCTTGCGATTGCTTGCCGGCCATCAGTCGCCTCGTCCGAGATAACGCAGATGCCAGACCTGGATCAGGTTGGTGACGATCAGCATCGCGAACGCCATCGCCAGCATCACGCACGCGATCGCCGCCGCTGCGCCGTAGTTGTATTCCTCAAGCCGGATGAAGGCGAGCAGCGCAACGATTTCGGTGCGCATCGGCTGGTTGCCGGCGATGAAGATCACCGCGCCGAACTCACCGAGACAACGCGCAAAGGCCAGCGAACATCCCGCCAGGAAGGCCGGGAAAATCGACGGGAAGATCACCTTGCGCACGATCTGCCAGTCGCTTGCGCCGAGCGACCGGCTCGCCTCCTCGACATCAGTCCCAAGATCCTCGATCACCGGCTGCACGGTGCGGACCACGAATGGGATGCTGGTGAACGCCATCGCGATGGCGATGCCCAGCGGCGTATAGGCGACGGACATGCCGAACGCATCGAGCGGCGCGCCGAACCAGCCATTCTTGGCGAACAATGCCGTCAAGGCGAGACCGGCGACGGCCGTCGGCAACGCAAACGGGATATCGACCAACGCGTCGAGCAACCGCTTGCCAGGAAAGCGATACCGCGCCAGCACCCACGCCAGCAACAGGCCATAAACTGCGTTGAATGCGGTCGCCGCCAGCGCCATTGTCGCGGTAACGCGAATCGCTGCCAACGTGCGCGGCGCCGTCAGGATCATCCAGAACTGCGCCACGCCGACATCGGTTGCCTTGATGATCAGCGCGCACAACGGCAGCAGCACGATCACGCCGAGATAGAGCACGGTCGTACCGAGGGCAAGGCCGAAGCCGGGGATCACGCTTTTCCGGCGCGCGGACATGATCGAAAGCGCGCCTTTCACGCAAGCCGCAAAGCTGGGTGTACGCGGCTAGTGGAGCGGATTTGACATTCGCATCCCACCCAGCCGCGGGCTCGCAATGCGAACGTCAAATCCAAAGCTCCACTAAATTGTATGCTTGGTTCTTAGATTCCAACATTTGCAAACGTTGTTGCCGCAATGGGATGCAAATGTTGGAAGCGAACCACGACTACCGCGCGCCGAACAGCTGATCGAGCTTCGCGTCCGGGTTGAGATGGTCCTTGTTGACCTTGTCCCAGCCGCCGAACTCATCCTCGACCTTGACGAGCTTCACGGCAGGAAACTGCGCCTTGAACTGCTCGGCGATCTTCGGATTGTTCACGCGATTGTACTGCTTGGCGAGAATGGTCTGCCCCTCGTCGGAATAGAGATATTCGAGATAGGCCGTCGCCAGCGCGCGCGTGCCATGCTTGTCGGCATATTTGTCGACCACCGTGACCGGGAACTCGGCCAGCACGCTCACCGACGGCACCACCACCTCGTACTTGTCCTTGCCCGCCAGATCGCGGATCGCATTGGTCTCGGCCTCGAAGGTGATCAGCACGTCGCCGGTCTGACGCTCGACGAAGGTCGTGGTCGCAGCGCGCCCGCCGGTGTCGAACACCGGCACGTTGTTGAAGAGCTGCTTGATGAAGTCATCGGTCTTCGCGCCCTCGCCGTACTTCGCCTTCGCGTAAGCATAGGCCGCGAGATAGGTGTAGCGGGCGTTGCCCGAGGTCTTCGGATTCGGGAAAATCACCTTCACGTCGGAGCGGACGAGATCATCCCAATCCTTGATGTTCTTTGGATTGCCGGCGCGAACGAGGAAGGCTGGCAGCGAATAATAAGGCGACGAATTGTTCGGCAGCCGCTTGGCCCAGTCGGCCGGGATCAGCTTGCCTTTGTCGTGCAGCACCTGCACGTCGGTCACCTGGTTGAAGGTGACGACATCGGCCTCGAGCCCTTCCAGGATCGAGCGCGCCTGCCGCGACGAACCGTTGTGCGACTGGTTGATGGTCACGTCCTGACCGGTCTTGGCCTTGTACTGCTTGACGAAGGCAACGTTGATCTCGGCATAGAGCTCACGCGCGATGTCGTAGGAGACGTTGAGCAGCGTGTTCGCCCCCTGCGCGTGAGCGAGGCTCGATGGCCCGAGGCTCAGCACGAGGGCCAAAGCGGCGGCGGAGAATGTCAAACGGCGGTTCATGGCCATCTATCTCGATATTTCGTTGTCGATTCTGGTTGATGGATCAGATGTTGGCGGCAAGATCGGCGAGGTCTTCGAACAGGACGCCGCTGCGTCGTAGCAGGCGTTCGACTTCGTCGGCAGCCTCGGTGACGGATGTCATGCCGGTATCGAGTGCAAGCTCCGGATTGAGTGGTGGTTGATAGCCACCATCGGTGCCCGTGAACCCGGCGAGTTGGCCGGCGCGGGCCTTCTGGTAATGCCCCTTCGGATCGCGCGCCTCGCAAACGTCGGCGGAAGCCGCGACGTGGATCTCGTGGAAGAAGCCATCGGCGATGCGCCTCGCCTCAGCCCGATCGTCGCGTGACGGCGAGACGGCGGCGACAATGGCGATATGCCCGTTGCGGGCGAGATGCGCCGCCACTTCGGCGAGGCGGCGGATGTTCTCGGCACGATCCTTCGGCGAGAAACCGAGGTCGCCATTGAGCCCCGCGCGCAGGGTATCGCCGTCGAGCAGGATCGGCGAGCCGCCACGGCTGAACAGGCGGCGCTCCAGCGCCCGCGCCAGCGTCGACTTGCCGGACGCAGGCAACCCGGTGAGCCAGACGACCGCGCCGTTATGACGATAGCGCGCCGAACGCTCGTCGCTGCGCAGCGCCGATTCCACCGGAACGATATCGACCGGCACACCGCGGGTACCGGCATCGACGCTCAGCACCAATCCGCCGCCGGCAATCCGGCCATTGACCTCGATCACCAGACGTCCAGTGCGCGGGTTGTCCGCATGGGTGTCGGCGGCTACCGGCCGCGCCAGCGCAAGGTCGATCTCGCCGACATGGTTGCGGCCGATCGACTGCGTGCCGACGCTCGACAGCTCGCCCGGATCGACCGCATTCTCGATCGCCACGACGCTGGCGCGGGTTTCCATGGTGCCGATCCGGACCAGCATGGTGGCACCCACCGTCAAGGGCGTATCGTGCAGCCAGAAAATGCGCGCGCGCAGGCGCTTGGTGTCGCGCACCGAGGCCGGCGCATGAGCGATCACGTCGCCGCGCTCCAGGAACAACTCACGATCGAGGGTGATGCCGACCGAGCGTCCGGCCCCTTGCGGCGCCGCGATCGGCGTCACCGGCCAGCTTTCAACGGTCTTGACCTTGGCGATCTTGCCCGCGGGCATGATGACGATCTCGTCGCCACTCTTCAGCGAGCCGGACTCGATCCGGCCAGCAACAATGCGCCGATCGTCGAACTTGTAGATCGCCTGGATCGGCAGCCGCAGCGCGATCGCATCCATCGGCTTCGCCGGCGTAAGCTGATCCAGCGCCTCAACCACCGTCGGGCCACCATACCAGGCAATCGCCGGCGTACGCGCGGCGACACCATCGCCATCGCGCGCGGAGATCGGGATCACCGCCGTCGGCTGCACGCCAAGTCCCTTCAGATGTGCCGAGATTTCGTCGCTGATCTCCTGGTAGCGCTCGCGGCTGAAGCCGACGCGATCCATCTTGTTGATGACGATCGCGACCTGGCGTATGCCCAACAGGTGCAGCAGATAACCGTGTCGGCGGGTCTGGTCGCGCACGCCTTCGGCAGCGTCGATGATCAGCACTGCCGCATCGGCCTGCGACGCGCCGGTGATCATGTTGCGCAGGAACTCCGCATGGCCCGGCGCGTCGATCAGCACCACCTCGCGGGCATGGGTACGGAAGCGGATTTGCGTTGTATCAATGGTGATGCCCTGGTCGCGCTCGGTCTGCAGCGCATCGAGCAGGAACGACCACTCGAACGGCATGCCGCGCCGCGCGCTGACCGCCTTCAGCATCTCGAGCTTGCCATCCGGCAGGCTGCCGGTCTCATGCAGCAGACGACCCACCAGGGTTGATTTGCCGTGATCGACATGGCCGACGATGACGATGCGCACCTGCGGACGGGAGATCGCGGGCGCCGGGGCCTGCGCGACATCACGCGCGGCTGCGGCTGTGGCGAGTTGAATGTTCATCACGCAAACTCCGCTTACAGATAGCCAGAGACCCGCAGACGCTCGAACGCATCTTCGGTCTCATGATCGAGCGCGCGACCGGCGCGTTCCGGCACCTTGGTCTGTTCAAGTTCGATCAGGATGTCTTCGATGCTGGCGGCGAGCGATGCGACCGGGAAGGTGATGTCCTGATCGCCGAGCGAGCGATAGCGCTTGCCGTTCTTCGACAGATATAGCGGAATGATCGGAATGTTCTCGCGCTGGGTGTAGGCCCAGATGTCGGCTTCGGTCCAATGCAGGATCGGATGAATGCGCAGGTGCGCACCCGGCGGCGGCGACGCGTTGAACTGATCCCAGAATTCCGGCGGCTGATCGCGCACGTCCCATCCGCCCTCGGTGCCGCGTGGCGAGAACACACGCTCCTTCGCGCGCGTGGCCTCCTCGTCGCGGCGGATACCTGCGATCAGCCCGTCGAAGCCATGCTTGGCGAGCGCCATCTTCAATCCCTCGGTCTTGCGCGCGGCGGAGCGTGCGGCAGGCGGCAGGGTCGGATCGACGGCATCGATGGGCGGGCACGGCTCAATTCTTAGATCGAGGCCCCATTCGTTCGCGTAGCGATCGCGAAAGGCGTACATCTCCGGAAACTTCTTGCCGGTATCGACATGCAACGCCGGAAACGGCACGCGGCCGAAGAAGGCTTTCCGCGCCAGCCAGATCATCACATTGGAGTCTTTGCCGAGCGACCACAGCAGCGCCAGCTTCTTCAGCCGCGCGAACGCTTCACGAAAAATGTAGATGCTCTGGGCTTCGAGCTGGTCGAGGTGATCCATCGGTCACGCCCTCCGGGGCGCCAGGAGGGGGTGAGCCGCCGATGCCTGTTCCAACGGCCGGTCGGAGCCAGAAAAGCCAGGCCAAACGGCTCGCAACTTGCTTCTCTGGAAGCGGTTGACGGCAGCGGCAACGCCGCCACGACCAAACCGAAAACCGTCGCTGGAAAGATGCATCTCTGGCGCTTCGGATTTGTGGGGAAAAATTCTATGTTTTCCTTGCCGCATAGAAGAAATAATTTTCTCTTTACGCGGCAAGTGCAAGACATATATAGAAAATAATTCCAGTCAACCCCTTCGCGGGGCAGTGGAGTGTTCATGCGGTTCTTGCCGGTGTTTCTCGATCTGCGCGCAGGCCCCCTCGTCCTCGTGGGGCAGGGCGAGCTCGCCCTCGCCAAGCTGCGCGTGCTGCTGGCGGCCGGTGCGCGTATTCGCTGGTATGCCTTCGACCGCGATGCGGCGCTGCGGGACATGGCACCCCTCGGCGAGGCAGCCCTGTCTCAGATCGATCTCACCGACGCCGATCCGCTGCACGATGACTGGCAGGGCGCGATTGCCGTGCTCTGCGCCGGTGCCGGTGAACGCGGCCCCGCCGTCGCCGAACGCGCGCGCCATGCGGGCCTGCCCGTCAACGTGATGGATGACCTCGCGCATTCCACCTTCATTTCACCAGCGATCGTTGATCGCGGTGACGTCGTCGTCGCCATCGGCACCAGCGGCACCTCGCCGGTGGTCGCCCGCCGCCTGCGCGAACGCATCGAAGCAGCGCTGCCGGGACGCATCGGCGAACTGGCAAGCTTCATTGGCCAGCGACGCAAGGCGTTTCATGCTCGCATCGGCGACTTCCCGCTGCGCCGCCGCTTCTGGGAACGCGTGATCGACGGCCCGATCGGCAACCTGGTGCTCGCAGGCAAGCCCCGGGAAGCGGAAGCGGCCCTAAATGCGATCGACGATCCATCCGCCTATGCGGTGGCTGACCGCAAAGGCTTCGTGACACTGGTCGGCGCCGGGCCCGGCGATCCGGACCTGCTCACCATCAAGGCGCTGCGCGCGCTGCAGGACGCTGACATCGTCTTCTATGACGAGCTGGTTTCGCCGGAGATTCTCGATCGCATCCGCCGTGATGCCGCACGCATGCCGGTCGGCCGCCGCGTCGGCAAGCCCGGCATCGGCCAGGACGAGATCCATCGCCTGCTGATCGAAGCGGCGAATGACGGCAAACGCGCCGTGCGGCTGAAGGGTGGCGATCCGTTCATCTTCGGCCGCGGCGGTGAAGAGATCGAAGCGCTGCGCGCAGCGGGCGTCGCTTACGCGGTCGTGCCCGGCATCACCGCCGGCATCGGCGCTGCGGCTGCCTCCGAAGTGCCGCTGACTTTCCGCCACGAAGCGCTGCGCATCACCCTGCTCACCGCCCACAAGGCGAAGGATGCCGAAGCCGTCGACTGGTCGGCGTTGACCGATCAGAAGATGACCGTCGTCGTCTACATGGGCATGACTGCGGCGGCGACGATCCGCGGCGGCCTGCTGGCGGCCGGCCGGCCTGCAACGACGCCGGTCGGCGTGTTCGCCCGCGCGACCCGCACCGATGCCAAATCCGTGGTCGGCACGCTCGACCAGCTTCCAGAGCTTGCGGCGCAGGTCGATGGCGGCCCCGCGATTCTCATCATCGGCGACGTGGTGGCGCACTCCGCCCCATGGCGCGACGCCCAACTCCAGCAAATCCTCTCAACGTTCCAGATAGCAGCCGAATGACATCTCCCCTGCAGCAGAAACTGAAGATCACCGGTCCGTCGATCGTCACCGCCAACCGCACGGGTGACGGCGTGGTGATCTACCGCACCGCCGGCAAGAGCTGGTCCACGGAGCTCGCCGACGCAGCCATCGTTCGCACGGTCGACGAGGCCAAGCGCTTGTGGGCCGAGGCGATCGCCGACGACATCGGCGCGGTCGGCTCCTATATCGCTCCGGTCGTCATCGACGGCACCGGCACTGTTCAGCCCGGAAACTTCCGCGAGACGATCCGCCTGCGCGGAACCACCATCGCTCTGCCCGCCAGCGCCTGATCGTTACGAGCCAGCTTCCATGTACACCTACGACGAACTCGACCGCATCTTCATCCAAGAGCGCGTCAGCGAATTCCGGGACCAGATCAAGCGTCGTCTCTCCGGCGAACTGACCGAGGATGAGTTCAAGTCGCTCCGGCTGATGAACGGCGTCTATCTTCAGCTGCACGCCTACATGTTCCGCATCGCGATTCCTTATGGGACGCTATCAGCGAACCAACTGCGGATGCTCGCGCATGTCGCGCGCAAATATGATCGCGGCTACGGCCACTTCACCACCCGGCAAAATATCCAGTTCAACTGGATCAAGCTGTCCGAGTTGCCGGATGCGATGGCCGACCTCGCTTCCGTCGGCGTTCATGCGATCCAGACCAGTGGCAACTGCATCCGCAACGTCACCACCGACCAGTGGGCCGGCGTGACGCCGGGCGAAATCGACGATCCGCGGATTTGGGCCGAACTGCTGCGCCAGTATTCGACGCTGCATCCGGAATTCTCGTTCCTGCCGCGCAAGTTCAAGATCGCAGTGACGGCATCCGACCACGATCGCGCGGCGATCAAGATCCACGATATCGGGCTGCGCCTGCATCGCAACGGCGCCGGCGAAACCGGCTTCGAGGTGTTGGTCGGCGGCGGCCTCGGCCGCACCCCTTTCATCGCCAAGACCATCAAGCCGTTTGTCACCCGCCGCGATATCCTCACCTACATCGAAGCAATCCTGCGCGTGTACAACCAGTACGGCCGCCGCGATAACATCTACAAGGCGCGCATCAAGATTCTCGTGCACGAGCTTGGTGTCGAGCAGTTTGCCCGCGAGGTCGAGGACGAATGGCTGAAGATCAAGGACGGCTCGCTCGCCCTCGATGAGGCGATCGTCGCCGATATCCGCTCGCGCTTCCGCTACCCGGCCTATGAACGGCTGACGGACAATCCCGACGAGCTAAAGCAGGGGCTGACCGATCCCGCATTCCGCACCTGGTATCGCAATTCCACCGCGCCGCACCGCGTACCGGGCTATGCCATCGTCACGCTGTCGCTGAAGCCGATCGGTGGGCCGCCGGGCGATGCAACCGCCGACCAGATGGACGCGATCGCCGATCTCGCGGAACGCTATGGCTTCGGCGAAATTCGCGTCGGACACGAGCAGAACCTCTGCTTCCCGAGCGTCGCCAAACGCGACCTGCCCGCCCTCTGGCGCGAGCTCGACCGGATCGGCGTCGCGACGCCAAATGTGAACCTGGTGTCGGACATCATTGCCTGCCCCGGGCTCGACTACTGCTCGCTCGCGAATGCCCGTTCGATCCCGGTCGCCCAGGAGATCACCCGCCGCTTCGCCAACCACGAGACTGCGGGCCTGATCGGCAAGCTGCACATCAACATCTCCGGCTGCATCAATGCCTGCGGCCACCACCATGTCGGCCACATCGGTATCCTCGGCGTGGAGAAGAACGGCGAGGAATTCTATCAGGTGACGATCGGCGGCCGCGCTGACGAAGGGGCGGTGGTCGGCACCCTGATCGGCCCCGCCGTGCCTTACAATCAGGTCGCAAACGTCGTGGAAGATATCGTCGAGACCTATCTCGCGCTGCGGCTGCGGCCGGACGAATTGTTCATCGATACCGTCAAGCGTCTGGGCGTAGAGCCCTTCAAGGAGCGCGTCTATGCCACTCGTTAAAGGCGGCGAGGTCGTCGCCGACCGTTACATCCGTATTCTCGATGATACGCCCGTCCCCGTCGACGGCCCTGTGCTGGTTCCGGCCGCGCGCTTCCTCGCCGATGCGGACGAACTGACCGCGCGCAACGCCGAGACCGGCGTGATCTGGCCGAACAGCCGCGACATCGACGAACTGGCGCCCTATCTCGATAAACTGACCGTGGTGGCTCTCGAGTTTCCGAATTTCAAGGATGGCCGGGCTTATAGCCAGGCCCGCATCCTGCGGGAGCAGTATCGCTACCAGAGGGAGTTGCGTGCGACGGGACAAGTCCTGCGCGACCAATTCGTCTTCATGCTTCGCGCCGGGTTCGACTCGCTCGAAGTGAAGAAGGACAGCGACGCCGAGGCCTTCGCCACGGTGATCAAGCGCTATAGCGTGTTCTATCAGCCGACCGGCGACGGGCGCATCACCGCCTTTCGCAAGCGGCTGCTGAACCATCAGCTTATCACGGCCAGCTCCAACTGACGGAGATGACGATGGCGTTTCTCGATTCAGCGCAGGCCCAAGCCTCCCCGTCGGTCGTCGCGACCGCGGCTGCGCTCGATCGTGAACTCGCGCAAGCCTCGCCGGCTGAGATCGTCGCCACCGCTTTGCGCATCACGGGCCGCGAGAAGCTCGCGGTCGTCTCCTCGTTCGGCACCGAATCCGCCGCCCTGCTCAAGGTGGTCGCCGACGTCGATCCTGCGGTTCCTGTGATCTTCCTCGACACCGGCTGGCTGTTCCAGGAAACCCTGGATTATCGCGATACGCTGACGCGACAGCTCGGCCTGCGCGACGTCCGCACCATCAAACCGCGGGACGAAGACCTGATGCGGCTGGATGCGGAGCGCGGCCTCTGGTTCTCCGATGCCGATGCGTGCTGCCGCATCCGCAAGGTCGAGCCGCTCACCCGCGCGCTGGAACCCTTCACCGGATGGTTCAACGGCCGCAAGCGCTTTCAGGGCGGCGACCGCGCCGACATCCCCGTCGTCGAAGCGGATGGCACGCGACTGAAATTCAATCCGCTCGCAAATGTGACCGCCGCCGACATCAAGGCGCTGTATGATGCAGCGAACATTCCGCCGCATCCGTTGCTGGCATCAGGCTTCACGTCGATCGGCTGCATGCCATGCACGACGCGAACCAAGCCCGGCGAAGATCCGCGTGCGGGCCGCTGGCGCGACCGCGGCAAGACAGAATGCGGCATTCACACCGCCAGCGTTTCATAGCAGGTTGCGCCCTTCGCTGGAGAAAATACAAAATCGCATTTCATTGACAGTTGCACCGGCTCTTCCGAATTTAACGCGACTTCAGCGGCATCATCGCTGACCATATGGAGATCGGAATGCGCGCTCGTCTTGCCCTCGCTGCTGCTGTCGTTCTTGCCTTGACGGGCGCTGCCTCAGCGCAGACCACATCGCTCTTGAATGTCTCGTACGACCCAACGCGCGAACTCTATGTCGAATTCAACAAGGCCTTCGCCGCTGCCTACAGCAAGGAGACCGGCAAGAAGGTTGAGATCAAGCAGTCGCACGGCGGCTCGGGCTCGCAGGCGCGCGGCGTCATCGATGGGCTGCAGGCCGACGTCGTCACGCTCGCTCTTGCCTACGACATCGACGCGATCGCCGAGAAAGGCCTGATCGCCAAGGACTGGCAAGCGCGACTGCCGCAGAATTCGGCGCCGTACACCTCGACCATCGTCTTTCTGGTGCGCAAGGGCAATCCGAAAGCGATCAAGGACTGGAACGACCTCGTCAAGCCCGGCGTCGCCGTCATCACGCCAAATCCGAAGACCTCCGGCGGCGCGCGCTGGAATTATCTCGCCGCCTGGGGTTACGCGCTGAAGCAGGGCAAGAGCGCGGATGAAGCGAAGGCCTTCGTCGCGAGCCTCTATAAGAACGTGCCCGTGCTCGATACCGGCGCGCGCGGCTCCACCGTCACCTTCGTCGAACGCGGCGTCGGCGACGTGCTGCTCGCCTGGGAGAACGAAGCGTTCCTTGCGCTGAAGGAGTTCGGTGCCGACAAGTTCGAGATCGTCGTGCCACCACTGTCGATCCTCGCCGAGCCGCCGGTCACCATCGTCGATAAAGTCGTCGAGAAGAAGGGCACGCGCGACGTCGCCGATGCCTACCTGCGCTACTGGTACACCAAGGAGGGGCAGGAGATCGCCGCGAAGAACTCGTATCGCCCACGCGATGCCGAGGTCGCTAAAAAGTATGAAAACTCTTTCGCAAAAGTGAGCTTGTTCACGATCGACGACCTGTTCGGCGGCTGGACCAAGGCCCAGAAGGAGCACTTCGGCGAAGGCGGCATCTTCGACCAGATCTACAAGAACTGACCGCGCCCGCCCCACGATATCTGCCAAGGCATCCCGCCCCGGATCGCCCTCCGGAGCGGGAACTTGTTTCCTTGATCCCTTTGCACCGATGACGAGACGAGTGACGTGTCCAACACCGCAGAGCTAGACCAGCCGCCCGGCCGTCACACAAAAATCGGGAACTCCCTCTATCAATATCGTAAGATCGATGATCCGATCGCCGGACAGCACGTCCCGAGCCAGGATCGTGGTGCTGCACCAGCGGTCGCGCGAAGCGGGGTGAGCAGGGTCATGACACGGCGCAGGACGTTGCCGGGCTTCGGCCTGACCATGGGCCTGACGTTGACGCTGCTGTCGATCATCGTGTTGATCCCGCTGGCCGGCTTATTCCTGAAGACCACCGAATTGTCTCCGGCGCAGTTCTGGGCGATCGTGACCAGCGCCCGCACGCTGCATGCATTGAAGCTGTCGTTCGGGTTGGCCTTCGCCGCCGCGGTGGTCAATCTGATCATGGGCATGATCGTCGTCTGGGCGCTTGTCCGCTATCGCTTCCCCGGCCGTCGCATCTTCGATGCCATCGTCGATATTCCGTTTGCGCTGCCCACCGCCGTTGCCGGCGTCGCGCTGACCGCACTGTTCTCGCAAAAGGGTTGGCTTGGCGCGCCGCTTGCGGAACTCGGGATCAAGGTCGCATTCACGCCGCTGGGCATTTTTCTCGCGATGATCTTCATCGGCATCCCGTTCGTGATCCGCACCGTGCAACCGGTGCTGATCGACCTCGATCCCGAGATCGAGGAAGCCGCGGCAAGCCTCGGCGCCAGCCGCTGGCACACCGTCTCGAAGGTGATCCTGCCTGGCCTGCTGCCGGCGATGCTGACCGGCTTCGCGCTCGCCTTCGCCCGCGCGGTCGGCGAATATGGCTCTGTGATCTTCATTGCTGGCAATCTGCCGAACGTTTCGGAGATCGCTCCGCTTCTGATCGTGATCCGCCTTTCGGAATTCCGCTACGCGGATGCCACCGCAATCGCGGTGGTCATGCTGGTGGTCGCCTTCGCCATCATCTTCGTCATCAACCGCCTGCAACGCTGGGCGCAATCGCGGGCGATCACCGAATGACCGTCACATCAGCGACATTCGCAAAACCGCCGCAAAAGCTCGCCCGCGCCCGCGAGAGCGCTCGCACCGAGCCTGTTGTGATCCGCTGGGTGATCATTGCGCTCGCGGTGACGTTCCTCACCGTCTTCGTGGTGCTACCGCTGCTGCTCGTGTTCACCTCGGCGTTATCGCGCGGTTTTGATGCCTATTTCAATGCGTTGATCGATGAGGAAGCACTCGCCGCCATCCGTTTGACGCTGACGGTCGCGGTCATCTCCGTGCTGCTCAATCTGATTTTCGGCGTCGCGGCAGCGTGGGCGATCGCGAAGTTCGAGTTTCCTGGCAAGACTCTGCTGAATACGCTGATTGACCTGCCGTTCTCGGTCTCGCCGGTCATCTCCGGACTGGTCTTCGTCCTGCTGTTCGGCGCGCAAGGGTGGCTCGGGCCGTGGCTGCAGGCGCACGATATCCCGATCATCTTCGCTCTGCCGGGCATCGTGCTGGCGACGACGTTCGTGACATTCCCGTTCGTGGCGCGGGAAATGATCCCGTTGATGCAGGAGCAAGGCACCTCGGAAGAGGAAGCCGCGCTCTCGCTCGGTGCATCGGGATGGCGCACCTTCCGGCGCGTCACGCTGCCCAACGTGAAGTGGGGCTTGCTCTACGGCGTCCTGCTCTGCAACGCCCGCGCTATGGGTGAATTCGGCGCGGTTTCCGTGGTATCGGGACACATCCGCGGCGAAACCAACACCATGCCGCTGCTGGTGGAGATCCTGTATAATGAATATCAGTTCGTCGCCGCGTTCGCGATCGCTTCGCTCCTGGCGATGCTCGCGCTGGTGACGCTGGTGATCAAGATCGTTCTCGAGGGCCGGCTGGAAAGGCAGCAGCACAGTGACCATTGAAGTCAGGAATATCGTCAAGCGTTTCGGGGATTTCGCAGCGCTGGATCACGTCGACCTCCGGGTCGAGAGCGGCGAACTGCTTGCGCTGTTGGGGCCGTCGGGTTCCGGCAAGACGACGCTGCTGCGCATCATTGCCGGTCTTGAGTGGCCCGACTCCGGGACCATCAGCTTCGACGGCGAAGACGCGCTGGCGCGCGGCGCGGGCGAACGCAATGTCGGTTTCGTGTTCCAGCACTATGCGCTGTTCCGCCACATGAGCGTGTTCGAGAACGTCGCCTTCGGGTTGCGCGTGCAGCCGCGCGCAATCCGCATGAATGAGGCTGGCATCAAGAAGCGGGTCGGCGACCTGCTCGATCTGGTGCAGCTCGGATGGCTCGCCAACCGTTATCCGAGCCAGCTCTCCGGCGGCCAGCGCCAGCGCATCGCACTCGCCCGCGCGCTCGCCATCGAACCCCGCATCCTGCTGCTCGACGAGCCGTTCGGCGCCCTCGATGCCAAGGTCCGGAAGGAGCTGAGGCAATGGCTGCGCGCCTTACACGAGGAGATTCACGTCACCTCGATCTTCGTCACCCACGACCAGGAAGAGGCTCTGGAGGTCGCCAACCGCGTCGTGGTGATGGACAAGGGCAAGATCGAGCAGATCGGAACGCCGGAGGAGGTCTACGACCGACCGCAGACCGCATTCGTCCACGCCTTCATCGGCGAGTCGATCGTGCTGCCGGTCCATGTCGAGGCCGGCCGCGTGCAGCTCGGGGATAAGGTGCTCGGTATCGAACCGAATGGCGCAGCATCGGGGCCGTCGCAACTGTTCATTCGCCGTCACGACGTCTCGCTCGAGGCGCCAGGCAGCGGCGACCTCGAAGGGGCCGTACGGCGCGTGCGTGCATTCGGCCCGATTCAGCGGGCGGACATCGCGCTGCAGACGGACGGCGGCGAAACAATGATCGAAATCGACGCGCCGCGCGACCGAGAGCTCAAGATCGGCGAGATCATCGGCCTGAAGCCGAAGCGCTATCGTATCTTTGCGGCCGGAGCCTGATCCAACCTTGCATCTGTTCAATGCGACAAAGGCCTGACCAGCAATCCGTCAGTCTTTAGGTTGGGCCATCCAGCATGTCCCAAACCCCGTCACGGCTGGCGCGTCAGGCCCTTGCCCTCCAGCCACGTCTGGATCAGCCCGGCGACCTCGGCATTGTTCTTGTCCATCATCAGCATGTGCGAATTGCCCTTGATGCCGACCTTGGGCAAATCCACCACCTCTGCCGTACCGCCCGCCGCCTTGATCGCCTCGGCAAACTTGACACCGGTCGCACGAATGGTCGGCCAGCGTGAATCCTGCTCGATGTAATCACCGTAGATCATCAACGTCGGGATGGCCTTCAGCACATCGGCTTTGGCGATATCGCCGACACCGGCGGGCTCGACCGCGACCAGCGCCTTGATCTTGTCGGGGCGCGCCTGCGCCGCCTTGAAGCCGAAAGTACCGGCCTGGCTATGGAACAGGATTACGCACGGGCAAACCTTGTCGATCTCGGCCAGATATGCTGCGAGGATCGCATCGTCAGTCGTGGTCCAGCGCGGCACGTTCTGCTTGACGAAGTTCTCGTATCCTTCGTTTGGAAACTGGTTTCCGGGTAGCAGTTTGCGTTTCGCCGGATCCGGATCATACGAGCCTGGACCCGCGCCGATGCGAAACCGTTCGAACGGATTCGCTGTCGTCAGGAAGACCGGCTCGCCCTTGAAGATGTCCGGATACTGCGCCCAGCCCGAGCGGCCGCGTTCGACCGCATCCGAATTGTAGACCGCCCATCCCTTGCGCAGGAACATGGTGAGCCAGCCCTCGCGGCCATCCGGCGTGGTTTCGTACGTGACGCCAGTCAATCCGCCGCCATGCCACATCAGCAGCGGCACGGTGCCGCGCTCCTTCGCCGGTAGGAAATACTGCACGTACATCTGCTCCACTTGATAGGTGCCGTTCGGATCGACTTTCGCCGGCACGCCGCCTGCGGTGAAGGTGACTTCCTTGACAGGCTTGCCGGAAATCTCGACCAGGCGGCCGCCGATATGGAAAGAGCCCATGCCGCGCAATGCAATCGGCTCTTGGTCTTGCGCAAAGGCGATCAGCGGCACCGCCAGTGCGAGAAGTGCGGTCAAAGCAGCTCGCTGGAGCAACGGCATGAACGCTTCCTCGGGTAGGTTTGTTGTGGCCCAGTCTAACCGGCGGCTTCACCACAGGGCAAACCCCTCTCGATCACCTATGAATGGCAATTCATTCTTAGGCTTCCATTTTTGTTGAGTCCTCATGACGTGCCGGGTTTGTGCGCCGTGTTCACCATTCAGCCACGGTCGGTGTGCAACAACGGACGACGACGATTCTGGGGGGCTGATGCAGCGATTTGGATTTGCGCTTTTGTGTCTGTTGCCGTTGGCAGGATGCGCGGGGGATCGCGATCCGCCGCCCGGCCAACCGGCCTTCTATGAGAGCATGGCCACCGCCAATGCCCGGCTCGACAGCGGCATGGCTGCCTCGATGATCTCCGGCTACCGGCAGAACAACGGCCTTGGCGCCGTCACCGTCGATCCGCTGCTGACGCAGGCCGCCCAGGCACAGGCCGAGGCTATGGCCAAGCGCAACAAGCTCGATCACGACGTCATCGGCAATCTCGGCAAGCGGATGAAGACCTCCGGCTTTGATGCCGCCATCGCCGTTGAGAACATCTCCGCCGGCTATCATACCCTCGCCGAGGCCTTCTCCGGATGGCGCGATTCGCCCTCGCATCGGGACAACATGCTGAAGCGCGGGGTCACGCGAATGGGAATTGCAGCGGTCTACGCACCGGGTAGCAAGTACAAGGTGTTCTGGGCCCTGATCCTTGCCGCTCCGGACAAGCCGAGCTGACACGCCAGCCGCCCTGCACGATCTTTGGGCATGGCTCGCGGCCAGGCAGTTCCCTTGCGGCAAGACGGGATAGCTGCCGGTGGACAACCGGCGGTCGCTCGTTCGAGGATATGTGCATGACTGACGCGGTCGCGACGACACCGGCGCTGGCCTCCTGCCCTGCAAATGCCCGACGCGTGCTCGTCCTGCAGGGCGGCGGCGCGCTCGGCTCGTATCAGGCCGGCGCCTTCGAGGCGCTCTACCAGCATCAGTTCGACCCCGTCTGGGTCGCCGGCATTTCGATCGGCGCAATCAACGCGGCGATCATCGCTGGTAACCCGCGCGAGAAACGCGTCGAACGGCTGAAGGAGTTCTGGGAGCTGGTCTCCTCCCCGGTGCTGTGGCGTCCGCTCGGCAAGGGCGATCACTCCCGTTTCGCCTTCAATGAGGCGAGCGCCGCCTGGGTCGCCACCTTCGGCGTACCAGGGTTCTTCCAGCCGCGCGTTCCGCCGGCGCCGTTCTGGCCGCGCGGAGCACCGCAGGCGATCAGCTACTACGATACGGCTCCGCTGCGCGACACGCTGCTGCGGCTCGTGGACTTCGATCTGATCAACGCCAAGCAGGTCCGCCTCAGCGTCGGTGCAGTCAATGTGAAAACCGGCAACTTCGCGTATTTCGACAACACCAAGCAGCCGATTGGCCCGGAGCACATCATGGCCTCCGGCGCACTGCCGCCAGGATTCCCTCCGGTTGAAATCGACGGTGAGCACTATTGGGACGGCGGCCTCGTCTCGAATACGCCGCTCGATTACGTGCTCGAACAGGAGAAGCAGGACGATCTGCTGATCTTCCAGGTCGATCTGTTCAGCGCCCGAGGGGCTCTGCCGGATACGGTCCTCGAAGCTGCCGAGCGGGAAAAGGACATCCGCTACTCCAGCCGCACGCGCCAGATCACCGACGCCAACAAGCGACTGCACACCGCACGCAAGGCTCTCAGGGAATTGATCGCGCGGCTGCCGCCCGACCTCAAAAACGACCCGCTCGTGGCGACCTTGTCGGAGGCGGCCAAGGAAAACACCGTCACGGTGGTTCATCTGATCTACAAATCGAAGAATTTCGAATCCAGCTCGAAGGATTACGACTTCTCCCGGGTCGGCATGGTCGAACACTGGAAGTCTGGCATGCAGGATGTCCAAATCACCATGCAGCATCCGGAATGTTTCACAAATCCGCAACTCGGCGAAACCATGGTGACTTACGATCTCACCGGCGATGGCCGAAACCAGCGCCTCGAACAAACCCCGACAGGAGCGTCTAATGGCTGATCTGAAAGGCAAAACCGCAGTGGTGACCGGCTCGACGAGCGGCATCGGGCTCGCCATTGCGCGCAAGATGGCCGGTGCCGGCGCCAACGTCGTCATCAATGGTTTCGGCGAGGCGACTGCGATCGAAAAGGAGCGCGCCGGCATCGAGAGCGAATTCAAGGTGAAGGCAGTCTATTCGCCCGCCGACATGACCAAACCTGCCGAGATCGCCGGCATGGTCGCGCTCGGCGAAAAGACCTTCGGCTCTGTCGACGTGCTGGTCAACAACGCGGGCATCCAGTTCGTCTCGCCGGTGGAGGATTTCCCGATCGAAAAATGGGATGCGATCATCGCGATCAATCTGTCCTCCGCCTTCCATGGCATCCGCGCCGCAGTCCCCGGCATGAAGAAGCGCAAGTGGGGCCGCATCATCAACACGGCGTCCGCGCATTCGCTGGTCGCTTCGCCCTTCAAGGCCGCCTACGTCTCCGCCAAACATGGTATCGCCGGCCTGACCAAGACGGTGGCGCTGGAACTTGCGACCTACAAGGTCACCTGTAATTGCATCTCGCCCGGCTACGTCTGGACGCCGCTGGTGGAGAAGCAGATTCCCGATACGATGAAGGCGCGCAACATGACCAAGGAACAGGTCATCAACGACGTGCTGCTGGAGGCACAGCCGACCAAGGAATTCGTCACCGCCGATCAGGTCGCAGCGCTTGCGCTCTATCTCTGCGGCGACGACGCCAGCCAGATCACCGGTGCCAACCTGTCGATGGACGGCGGCTGGACCGCCGCATGACGCACACCCCTGCGATCGTGATAAGGCTCCGCTCCGCTCCGGCTTTGATCTGATCCGAAAACCGGCTCCCGCCTTTCGATCATGCCTTTTCCGGGATCATGCCTTGCCCTTGCCGAACGCAAGGACATGGAAGCCGAGCCGCCGCCGGGTGATCCAGCACAACAGCACGGTCTCGAACACCAGCGCGAGGGAGGTCGAGGCCGCAGCACCATAAACACCGTAGCGCGGCACCAGCAGCAGGCACAGGACAAGGTTCATCGCGAAAGCCAGCGCATAGACCAATGCGCAAACGTTCTGCTGGCCGAGCATGTTCAACAGCTTCTCGACCGGGCCGATCGCCGAGCGCGCGATCAAGCCAATCGCGGCGACGAACATCACGCCATAGCCGGAGGTGAACTGCGTACCGAACAGCCAGAGCAGCGGTTTGCCGAGCAGCAGCAGCAATGCGGTCGCCGCCAGCGACGGCCAGAACGTCCATTTGATCGCATGCATGAGATAGTCCGACAGCCGCTCGCGATCGCCGGCGACGTGATATTCGCTGAAGCGATGGGCCGTGACCGCCGACATCGCGTAGTGAATGAACGAGACTAGCGCCAGCGTTTTCACCACTGCATGGTAGATGCCGACCTCCTCGGAGGGACGGAACGCCTGCAGCACCAGGATGTCGACATAGCTCAGCAGCAGGTAAAAACCTTCGACCAGCAGGATCGGCAGCGAGGTCGCGAGCCAGCCTGAATAATTGTAATGACGGGGCCCCGGCGTCACTTCCACCGCAAGACGACGGTTGAGGAAGATCATCTGCGCGATCATGGCGATCCAGACTGCGGCGGACGACACCGCCATCGCCATCATCGCGTCGAGCTTGGCCCCCATCGCTGCCACGCCGGCGGTGAAGCCGATGATCAACGATTGGCGCACGACGAATTGCGGGGTCAGTGCCAGCCGCATCCAGTCGTAGGATCGTGCGATGCCATCCTGGGTGTTCGCAAGCACCAGCGCCGGCAGGATCGTGCAGCCGGCATGGAGCGCAGCGACTGTATCTTTCTCGATCCAGGGCGACAGCAGCGAGACGAGACCAGCCAGCAGGCATGCCGTCACGATCGACACGCCGAACGTCATCCAGCGGCTGCCGAACAGAAAGCCGCGCAGCAGATTGAGCTGGTTCCTGCCGCGGTATTCGGGGATCAGTTTTTGCGCCGTGACGGCAATGCCGAAGTCCATCATGCTGCCGAGCAGCAGCACCCAGGTCCAGGCATAGACGTAAATTCCGTATTCGGAGCTGCCCATCCAGCGTGCGAGCAGCACCTGCGAGACGTAAGCGAGCGCCGCGCTCACCACGCGAATGATGAAGATGGTGCCGGCGAGACGCTTGGTCAGCGAGGCATCGCTCGAACCGCCCAGCAACGAACGCACCCACGCGAGCACGCCGCCGCGTTCCGGAGCCTGCTCGCCATCGGTGATCGCCACTGCCTCTGATCCTCGCGCCGCATCCACGGCGAGGTCCGACGACTAGCAACGATCCGTTAACATTTGGTTGGACAAGACTGGTCGGACACGCCCGGAGGCTCGCATCAGTCCTCGGTCGCCTTGAAGCGGCTCATGCCCTTCAGGACGAAGGGCAGCACCAGCGCGAGGAACGCGACACCCAGCAGCGTCGCCGAGATCGGGCTCTGCACCAGCGTCATCGGATCACCAAGACTGATCGACAGCGCCCGCCGCAACTGGCTCTCGGCCAACGGCCCCAGGATTAAACCGACCACCACCGGAGCGATCGGAAAATCGTACCGGCGCATCAGGAAGCCGAGCACGCCGAATCCGGCCAGCATCGTCAGCTCGACGATCGACGGCTTCGCGGCGATGGTGCCCATGGTCGCGAACACCAGAATGCCCGCATAGAGCCAAGGCTGCGGGATCGCCAGCAGCCGCACCCACAGGCCGACCAGCGGCAGGTTGAGCACGAGCAGCATGGTGTTGGCGATAAACAGGCTTGCGATCAGCCCCCAGACGAGATCCGGCTTCTCAGCGAACAGCAACGGACCGGGATTGAGCCCGTATTGCTGAAAACCCGCCAGCATCATCGCCGCCGTTGCCGAGGTCGGCAGTCCTAGCGTCAGCAGCGGCACCAGCGTTCCCGCGGCGGACGCATTGTTCGCGGCTTCGGGTCCGGCAACGCCCTCGATCGCGCCCTTGCCGAAGTCTTCCGGATACTTGGTCAACCGCCGCTCGGTGGAATATGACAGGAAGGTCGGGATCTCCGCGCCGCCCGCCGGCAGCGCACCGATCGGGAAGCCGAAACCGAAGCCGCGCAGCCATGGCTTCCAGGAACGCTTCCAGTCTTCCTTGGTCATCCAGAGCGAGCCGCGCACCGGCTCGAGCTTCTCGTCGACCTTGTGACGGCGCGACACCACATAGAGCGCCTCGCCGACCGCGAACAGCCCCACCGCCAGCGTCGTCACCTCGACGCCGTCCAGCAGTTCCGGCACGCCGAACGACAGGCGCGGCTGTCCCGTCAGCTTGTCGATCCCGACAAGCCCGAGCACGAGACCGATGAACAGGCTCGTCAGTCCGCGCACGGGCGAATCGCCGAACGTCGCCGAGACGGTGACGAACGCCACCACCATCAGCGCGAAGTAATCCTCAGGTCCGAACTTGACGGCGATATCGACAAGATACGGCGCGACGAAAGCCAGTCCGATCGTCGCCAGCGTTCCGGCCACGAACGAACCGATGGCTGCAGTGGCCAGCGCCGGACCGCCGCGGCCGGCCTTGGCCATCTTGTTGCCTTCCAACGCCGTCGCCATCGAGGCGCTTTCGCCCGGCGTGTTGATCAGGATCGCGGTGGTCGAGCCGCCATACATGCCGCCGTAGTAGATGCCCGCGAACATGATCAGCGAGCCGCCCGGATCGAGCTTGTAGGTGACCGGCAGCAGCAGCGCGACGGTCAGCGCCGGTCCGATGCCCGGCAGCACGCCGACCGCCGTGCCGAGAAAGACGCCGATCAGCGCGAACAGCAGGTTCATCGGCTGCACGGCCACTGCCATGCCATGAGCCAACGCGGCGAATGTATCCATGCCAAACGATCCTTATCAAACGATGCTTATCAAACGATCCTTGGGCGGCCGTCAGAACAGACGTTCAATGGGACCAGCGGGAAGGCTGAGGGTGAGAAGATGGTTGAAGACGAAATACACCAGCGCGCCGATCACGAAGCCGATGACGATGTCGGCGATCAGCGCGCGCCGTCCGAACGCCCAGGACGTTGCCGCGAACAGCACCGTCATCGCCGGGATGAAGCCGCCATCGAAGCCGATGATCGCAATCATCGCGACCAGCCCCAACAGCACGATCGCGACCGGGCGGAAGTCCATGTCCTCGCGCTCTGGGAAATCACCGCGCAACGCGTTGACCAGATTGCCGAGCGCTAGCACGCCAAGGCCGCAGGCGATGACCAGCGGCATAGCTTGCGGGCCCATGCCATAAGTCACGTTGGCCTGGATGCGGAACGCATCCACGGCGATGACGGCGGCAAGCAGCGCCAAGGCTATCGCAATGACGACGCCGGCCCAATCGATCCCGCGCCGCGCGGCCCCGCCTTCCTGCGCGTCACTTCCGGTCGTCATGATTTCACGAGGCCGATCGACTTCAGAACGTCATTCACGCGCGCCGTCTCCTTCTTCAGGAAGTCAGCGAAGGCATCGCCGGAGAGGTAGGCGTCGTCCCAGCCCTTCTGGGCCAGCACCTCCTTCCAGGCCGGCGACTTCACCAGCCGGTCGATGGCATCGGAGAGTACCTTCTTCTGTTCAGGCGTGATGCCTGGCGCCGCGACCACCGATCGCCAGTTCGTCAGCACCAGATCGACGCCCTGCTCCTTGAAGGTCGGAATGTCGAGACCCGGCCTGCGCTCCGGCGAGGTGATGCCGATCGCCCGCAGCTTGCCGGACTTGATTTGGCCTTCGTATTCGCCATAGCCGGAAATGCCGGCGGTCACCTTGCCGCCGAGGATGGCCGCAAGCGACTCGCCGCCGCCGGAGAACGGAACGTAGTTCACCTTGGTCGCATCGGCGCCGACGGCGCCAGCAAACAGCGCGGCCATGATGTGATCGATACCACCGGCCGAGCCGCCCGCAAAGGTGACCTTGGCGATATCCGCCTTCAGCGCCGCCGCCAGATCCTTCACATCCTTGATCGGCGAATTGGCCGGTACGACCATCACCTGGTATTCCTCGGTCAAGCGGGCAATCGGCGTCACCTGCTCGAGCGTCACCGGCGATTTGTTCATGGCCAGCGCACCGACCATGACGAAGCCGTTCACCATCAGCTGGGTGCCGTCCCCCTTCGCCGAGTTGACGAACTGGGCGATGCCGACCGAACCGCCTGCACCGCCGACATTGGTCACCTGCGCGCTGCGGGCGATGCCGGCGGCGATCAGCGCCTGCTGCATCGAGCGAGCCGTCTGATCCCAGCCGCCGCCCGGATTGGCGGGCGCCATGATCTTCAGTTCGAGCGGCTGCTGGGCTTGCGCTGCACCGGCAAGCACGCCGGCCCAGACCACGCCGATAGCGGCCAGGACGTGTCTACGGGTGGCGCTTCGAGCGGAATTCATGGCGTTCCTCCTTCTCGCGGCCCTTGTGGCGGCCGCGCGTCAAAACCTCGCGACGCCGGGCGCCGCGCACTCAACTCATTGTTCCAGCGTGACCTTTTGGAAGGCCGGCCCCCATTTCAGGATCAGCAAGAGCGACAAGGTGTCGCTATATCAGCCGGAAAATCCGCCGCTGTCCAGAAAGGCTTGTTCTTCTTGGCTGGTGACGCGACCCAGCACACGGTTGCGATGCGGGAAGCGGCCAAACCGACGGATGATGTCCGCGTGGATGATCGCATACGTGGTGTTTTCGGCATTGCCAAGCCGTTCGAACAGGGCAACGCAACGCTCCTGATCGTGGAGTTGCTCGGAATGCATCAGCGGCATGTACAGAAACGCGCGCAGATCGGCAGGAAGTTGCTCATCCAACCCCGCGGCCAGCGCCCGATGCGCGATCGCGCAGGCGAGCGCATCGGTCGCGAAAGCCCGGCTGTCATTGCGGAACATGTTGCGCGGAAACTGATCGAGCACGATGACCAGCGCGAGCGTTCCGTCGGCAGTTTCTTGCCAAGCATCCAGCTTGCCCGCCCTCGCAGCCTGCCAGACATCGAGAAATCGTGATCGGATTTCGTCGTCGAAGGCGTCGTCCTTGGTCCACCACCGCGCCTCCCCCGCTTGGCGCCAGAACGACAGCACATCAGTGGGAGAGACGGATTTGTCGGCCATAGACTTCCCGATCAAATGGACTGCCTGTCAAAAGGCTCAAACGGCAGCAGTGGTGACGCCGCCGTCAATCACGATGGTCTGCCCGGTCATGAAGGTCGAGGCGTCAGAGCCGAGATAGGCGACGGCACCAGCGATCTCGTGCGGCTCGCCGATCCGCCGCAGCGGCGTGGTCGCCGTGCGCCGCGTCAGCATCTCCTGATCCTCCCACAGCGCGCGGGCGAAATCCGTCTTCACCAGACCCGGCGCAATGCAGTTGATGCGCACCTTCTTCGGGCCCCACTCGCCGGCCAGCGTGCGCGCCAGCGCGAAATCCGCTGCCTTCGACACGCCGTACATGCCGATGGTGGTCGAGCCACGCAGGCCGCCGATCGACGAGATGATGATCACCGAGCCGCCGCCGCGCGCCGCCATGTCCGGCATCACCAGATTGCAGAGCCAGATGTTGCTCTTCACGTTCGAGCCCATGATCTTGTCGAACGCCTCGTCGGTCAGGTTCTGGATCGGGCCGTAGTGCGGATTGACCGCGGCATTGCAGACCAGGATGTCGATCTTGCCGTAATGCGCGTTGGCTTCCTTGATCAGCCGCTCCACTTCCTCGCGGCGGCCGATGTTGCAGGGGATCACATGCGCATCGCCGCCATTGGCGCGAATGCCCTTGGCGACCTCCTCGCAGGCCTCGGCCTTGCGGCTGGACACCACCACCTTGGCGCCGAGCTGGGCAAGCAATTCAGCCGATGCGCGGCCGATGCCGCGGCTCGAGCCGGTGATAACGGCAACCTTGCCGGTCAAATCGAATGGCGACTTCGGCATCGCTCTTCCTTCCTCATCCTTGCGTGTTGTTCTGGATCGCGATCATCCCTGAGGTATCCCTGGCACTTTGAACAGGGCATGAGATCGCAACCGTTCTGAGAGACCAAAAACCCGGCGGCTGCTCCCAGCCGCCGGGCTCCGATTGCACCGGATCGATCAGTCCTTGAAGAGACCACCGCGCTCGGCGATCTTCTTCAGGTGATAGTCGGCATCGCCGAAGGTCGACTCGATCATGGTCAGCCGCTTGAAGTAATGGCCGATCTTGTACTCCTGAGTCATGCCGACGCCGCCATGCAGCTGGATCGCCTGCTGGCCGATATACTTGGCGGAGCGGCCGACCTGCACCTTCGCCGCCGCGATCGCGGTCGAGCGCTCCTGCGCATCGTCGTAATTCACCGCCATGGTGCCGTACATCGCGATGCCGCGCGCCTGTTCGAGCGCCACGAACATGTCCGAACCACGGTGCTGCAGCGCCTGGAACTTACCGATATTGACGCCGAACTGCTGACGGGTCTTCAGGTACTCGATCGTCGTTTTCAGCGATTCATCCATCGCGCCGACAGCCTCCGAACAGAGCGCCGCCCGCGCTTCATCGACCACGCGCTCGACCAGCGCCAACCCATTCTCCGGATCGCCAAGCACGGCATCCGCGCCGACCTCGACGCCCTCGAACGTGATGTTGGCCGCACGCAAGCCATCCTGGGTCGGATAGCCCTTGACGCGCACGCCGTTTGCGTTCGCCGGGACCAGGAACACGCCGATGCCTGCACGATCGCGCTGACCGCCCTTGGTCCGCGCGGTCACCACCAGCATGTCGGCGGAATCGCCATTGGCGACGACGAACTTCTCGCCGTCGATTACCCAGCCCGCGCCCTTCTTCTTCGCTGTCGTGCTGACATCGGCGAGATCGTACCGCGAGTTCTTTTCGAGCTGCGCGAACGCGAACGTCTTCGAGCCGTCGACGATCCCCGGCACATGCGCCTTGCGCTGCTCTTCCGAGCCGCCATGACGCAGGAAACCGCCGCCGAGCACCACCGTCGCGAAGTAAGGCTCGACGACTAGCGCCTTGCCCATCGCTTCCATGACGATCATGGTCTCGATCGCGCCACCGCCGAAGCCGCCGTCGGCCTCCGCGAACGGCAGGCCCAGCAGGCCCTGCTCGGCGAACTTCTTCCAGATCTCGTCGCTCCAGCCTTTCTTCGACGAGGCATGCTTCTTGCGCTGTTCGAAATCATAAGCATCGGCCAGCAGGCCTTCCACGCTATCCTTGAGAAGCCGCTGCTCCTCGGACAAATCGAAATCCATCTCTACTTCCTCAAGAAACTGAACTGTCGTTTGGCAGAACCGGGCGCGGCCGACACCGGCGCGCCCGAGGGTGATTCAAGCGGGTTCGGCCCTTGCGCATGATGTTTGCTCGAAAACCGGCACCCGCCTTTCGGTGATCATACTCAGAGACCCAGCACCGCCTTGGCGATGATGTTGCGCTGGATTTCGTTCGAACCGCCGTAGATCGAAACCTTGCGGTAGTTGAAGTAGACCGGCGCGATCATCGTGGTCCAATCGTCCAGTTCGTTGGAGCCGTTGTGCTCGCCCGGATCGTAAGGTGCTGCGAACGGACCGATCACATCCATCATCAACTCGGTGGTCGCCTGCTGCAGCTCCGACCCCTTGATCTTCAGGATCGACGATGCCGGATCGGGCTTGCCCTTCTCGCGATGGGCTTCGGCCGCGACGACGCGCATCTGGTTCATTTCCAGCGCCTTCAGCTCGATCTCGACCGCCGTCAGCTTCTCCAGGAAGCGTGGGTCCTCGATGATCGGCCGGCCGCCGGCCTCGACCTTCGCAGCGAGTTCGCGGATGCGGCGCAGCCGCTCCTTCGACGCGCCGATGCGGGCGATGCCGGTGCGCTCGTTGCCGAGCAGGAACTTGGCGTAGTCCCAGCCTTTGTTCTCCTCACCGACCAAATTGGCGACCGGCACCTGCACGTTGTCGAAGAACACCTCGTTGACCTCGCGGCCGCCGTCGATGGTGACGATCGGACGCACGGTGATGCCGGGCGACTTCATGTCGATCAGCAGGAAGGAGATGCCCGACTGGCGGTTCTTCGCGTTAGGATCGGTACGCACCAGGCAGAAGATCATGTCCGCGTATTGGGCGAGCGTCGTCCAGATCTTCTGGCCGTTGACGACGTAGACGTCGCCCTTGCGCTCGGCCTTGGTCTTCAGCGATGCGAGATCGGAACCCGCGCCCGGCTCCGAGAAGCCTTGGCACCACCAGTCGTCGAGATTGGCGATACGCGGCAGGTAATATTTCTTCTGCTCTTCGTTGGCGACATTGTAGAGCACCGGACCGAGCATGCTGACGTTGAACGCCAACGGCTGCGGCGCCGGCGCCATCTGCAGCTCTTCGTTGAAGATGTAGTGCTGAACCGGCGTCCAGCCGGTACCGCCCCACTCCTTCGGCCAGTGTGTGACTGCCCAGCCCTTCTTGTTCAGGATGCGTTGCCAGGTGACCATATCTTCCTTGCCGATATGGCGGCCTTCCAACAGCTTCCGCTTGGTCTCCTTCGGAACGGCGGTCTGGAAGAAGTCCCGGACCTCCTGGCGAAATATCACCTCTTCCTTGCTGTAGCTGAGATCCATCGCATTATCCTCCCGGCAAAATACCAACTCCAAGCAACGCCGATGCCTGCGGCGCTGCGCGTGACGTCACGAATTCCGAACGATTGCTACGTCAGCCATGCTGCTCTTTCCAGCCCTTCTAGCCCGCCGAACCTGCAGACTGCTGCACGCGCAGTTCATGTCTCGAAAGCTTGCCGACGGTGGTCCGCGGCAACTCGTCCTTAAAGTCGAGCGCTGTAGGCAGCTCGTGCTTGCCGACCCGGCCCGATAGGAAGTCGCGCAACGCCTCCAGACTAAACGGCTCTGCACCGGCGCGCAATTTGACAAACGCCTTGGCCGCCTCGCCGCGATAGGCATCGGGAATGCCGATGACGATCACCTCCTGCACCGCGGGATGCTCGTAGATCGCCTGCTCGATCATCTGCGGATAGACGTTGAAGCCGCCGGAGATGATCATGTCCTTCTTGCGATCGACGATGAAGAAATAGCCGTCCTCATCCATGTAGCCGACGTCGCCGGTGAGAAAGCGGCCATCGACATACGACGCAGCGCTCTCGTCCGGGCGTTTCCAGTAGCCTGCCGTAACGTTCGGCCCCTTGATGCGGATTTCGCCGATCTCGCCGGGACCGAGCACCTGCGCCGGATCGTCGAGCGAGACGATGTCGAGTTCAATTCCGGGCAGCGGCAGACCGATCGAGGCCGGCTTGTCCGGTCCATCCTTCGGATGCGCGGTGCCGGCGGAGCAGGTTTCCGTCATGCCCCAGCCGCCGCGCAGCGACAGTCCGGTCTTCTCCGCCAGGATCTTTGCGATCTCCACCGGCAGCGGCGCACCGCCCGAGCCGATGAACTGCAGCGACGAGAAGTCGCGCTTTTCGATGCCAGGATGATTGGCGATGGCGATCCACATCGTCGGCACGCCTGGAAAGGATGTCGCCCGCTTGACCTCGATGTCGCGCAGCACCGCCTCCACGTCGAAACGCTGATGCATCAGGATCACGTTGCCGCGATCGATTTGCCGCAGCAGGATCGTGATCAGCGCGAAGATGTGAAACAGCGGCAGCACGCAGATGACTTTGTCGATCGGGTTGCCCCGCTCGGCCCGTGACACCGATCCCCAGATATCGTAGATCGCGTTGCCGGCCAGCAGGTTGCCGTGGGTCAGCATCGCTCCCTTCGGCAGCCCGGTCGTGCCGCCGGTATATTGCAACGCAGCGACGTCGGTGGGCGCAACGGCGGGCCATTTGTCCGGCAGCATCACGCCGTCGATGAACTGGCCGAAGCTCGCCACCTCAGGCCGATCAGGAACCGGGAGCAGCGCATTGGCGCTGTCGCCCCATCGTTCGTCCTCGCAGACGATCACGCGATCGACCAATCCTTGATCCAGAAACGACAGCGCCACCGGCAAAAGCGCTGTCAGATTGCTGGTGACGATGATGCGCGCGCTGCTGTCTGCAAGCTTGTGTGCCAACGTCCGGCTGCCATCGAGCGGCGACAGGTGGACGATGCGGGCGCCGGCCTTGGTGGCGCCGAAAAAATTGACCGGGTGATCCGGCGTGTTGCCGAGAAACAGTGCGACCGAGGTGTCTTTGCCATAACCGGCGCGCAAAAAAGCGGCGGCGGCGATGTCGACGCGCGCCGCCAGATCGTTGAAGGTCATCTCGCGATCGCGGAAATCGATGACCGTCCGCGAGCCGTAGTCTCTCGCCGCGCGGGACAGCAAACCCGGCAGGGTTCCGGCGGGAATCTCAGAATCCCACCGGATGCCCTTCGGGTAATGCTTTTCCCACGGGCGGGGCATGGCGGCTTAGCCTGCCGCGAGCGACGCGAACGTCTTCCCTTCGTCGGCCAGCTTCTTCAGCAGCGGCGCCGGCTCCAACGACGGATCGTTGGTCTGCTTGGCATAGTAGGACAGACGATCCGCCACCTGCTTCAGACCGACGCTGTCGGCATAGTGCATCGGGCCGCCGCGGTAGATCGGCCAGCCATAGCCGTACAGCCAGACCACATCGATGTCGCTCGGACGCGCAGCGATCTTCTCCTCGAGAATCCGCGCACCCTCGTTGACCATCGGATAGACCATCCGCTCCAGGATCTCGTCATCGGAGACGGCGCGGCGCTTCTTGCCCATCTTCTGCAGCGTCTGGTCGATCAGCGCCTCGACCTCCGGGTCCGGAATCGGCGCGCGCGAGCCGGCTTCGTACTTGTAGTAGCCCTTGCCGGTCTTCTGGCCGAAGCGTCCCGCCTCGCACAGCGCGTCCGGGATCTCCGACTTAATGCCGCGGTCCTTGCGCGAGCGCCAGCCGATGTCGAGACCAGCGAGATCGCTCATCGCGAACGGCCCCATCGGCATGCCGAACTTGGTGACCACCGCGTCGATCTGCTGCGGCAGCGCGCCCTCGTACAGCAGCAGGTCCGACTGCTTGCCGCGCTTGGCGAGCATCCGGTTGCCGACGAAGCCATCGCAGTTGCCGACCACCGCCGGCACCTTGCCGATCTTGCGGGCAACCGCGACGGCCGTGACCAGCACATCCGGCGCAGTCTTGGCGCCGCGGACGATCTCGCACAGCCGCATCACGTTGGCCGGGCTGAAGAAGTGCATCCCGAGCACGTCCTGCGGCCGCTTGGTGACGGAGGCGATCTCGTCGATCGACAGATACGACGTGTTGCTGGCGAGCACGGCGCCCGGCTTGGCGATGGCGTCGAGCTTGGTGAAAACCTCCTTCTTCACCGCCATGGTCTCGAACACCGCCTCGATGATGAGGTCGGCATCCTTGGCGGCCTCGAGGCCGATCTTGCCGTTGATCAGCCCCATGCGCTTGGTCGCATCTTCGGCGGTTATCCCACCGCGCGCGGCGGTCGCATCATAATTCTTCTTCATGATGCCGAGGCCGCGATTGAGCTGCTCGTCGCCCATCTCGATGATGGTGACGGGGATACCCGCATTGGCGAATGACATGGCAATGCCGCCGCCCATGGTGCCGGCGCCGATGATCGCCACGCTCTTCACATCGCGCGGCTTGGTGTCGGCGGGAACGCCTGCGACCTTGGCCGCCTCGCGCTCGGCGAAGAAGGCATAACGCTGCGCCTTCGACTGATCGCCGTTCATCAGCTCGAGGAATTTGGCGCGCTCGAGCTCGAGGCCCTTATCGAACGGATAGTCGAGGGTGTAGCTGACGCATTCGGCGCAGGCGAGCGGCGCGATCAGGCCGCGATTGCGCTTGTTGGCGGCAGCGGCGGCGTCGGTGAACAGCTTGCGGTCGGCCTTGGCGGCCGCGAGCTTGGAATCGTCGTCACGCACACGCACCAGCGGACGCTTCTCTGCCAGCACCTTGCGCGCGAACGCCTCGCCGGCCTTGGCCGGGTCGCCCTCGAACGTCTCCGAGATCAGGCCGACCTTCAGCGCTTCCGTTCCGGTGATCGGCTCGCCGGTGACGATCATCTTCACCGCCAGTTCCGGACCGACCACCCGCGGCAGACGCTGGGTTCCGCCGGCACCCGGCAACAGGCCGAGCTTCACTTCGGGAAGGCCGAGACGCGTGGTCGGCGTCGCAATGCGGAAGTGGCAGCAAAGCGTCACTTCGAGGCCACCGCCCAGCGCGTTGCCATGAATCGCGGCCACCACCGGCTTCGACGAATTCTCCATCAGCGCCAGAACGTCGCCGAGACCCGGCGCCTGCGGCGGCTTGCCGAACTCGCGAATGTCGGCGCCCGAGATGAAGGCACGGCCGGCGCATGCGAGCACGACAGCCTTCACGCTCGCATCGTCTTTCGCCTTCGTGAAACCAGCGAGGAGACCCGCGCGCACCGACTGACTGAGCGCATTCACCGGCGGGTTATCGATGGTCAGAACCAGAATCCCGTCCCGATTATCTGCACTGACTGTTTGACTGAGTTGTTCACTCACGCGCACTCTCCCGACTGTTTCGCGTTGCGGAATTCCATTTCGCATCTTGACATCGTGGGGTAATTTGGGGAGCGTCGATTGTCAACGACTTGAGTTCGGTAGTGGGATGAAACGCGTCAAGAAGAAGGCTGCGACCGATCGTAAATTCGTCGTCGCGCTTTCCAGAGGTCTCGACGTTCTGCGTGCCTTCCATCCGCGGGACGGTCTGCTCGGCAACCAGGAGATCGCAGCGCGCACCAAGCTGCCGAAGCCAACGGTCTCCCGACTCACCTATACGCTGACGAAGCTCGGTTACCTTGCGCAGGTGTCGCGCTTCGATAAATACCAGCTTGCACCACCGGCGATGGCGATCGGCTATGCCGCGCTTTCCAATCTCGGGATTCGCGGCATCGCCGAAATGCATATGCGAAGGCTCGCCGAGGATACCGGCGGCGACGTCGCTGTCGGTGCGCGCGACCGGTTGAGCATGATGTACTTCGCGCAATGCCGCGGTGCATCATCGTGGAGCGCAGGCCTCGACACCGGCTCGCGCATTCCGATCTCGACCACGGCGATGGGCCGCGCCTACCTTTATTCGCTGCCCGAAGACAAGCGCGCCGAGCTGCTCGAGATCATCCGCGATCGTACCGGCGACAAATGGCCTGCCATTTATGCAGGCATCCAACGCGCCGGCGAAACCATGGCCAAGTACGGGTTTACGATTTCCGCCGGCGAATGGCTCGACGATGTCCACGGGGTCGGCGTCGCCCTGCGCATGAACGACGGAACCGGTCCTTATGCCTTCAATTGTGGCGCCCCCTCGTTCCGCTTCAATGAAGATAAACTGATCCATGAAGTTGGACCGCGCCTCGTGGCGATGGTAAGGGACATAGAAGCAATACTCGACGGCGCCCTCGCGGCGCCCAAAAACAAGAATCAGGAGAACAAGAAAATGAGCACGAGAGGGAGAGCGCCACGTGAGATCGAGGGAGTTCGCCAGGGCTGATCACACCAGGGCTGATCGCACCAGGGCTGATCACACCCGGCAGTCCGGCGGCATCAAGCCGCTTGGTGGGCCGCGTTGCGCATGAGTGCGCAAGCATCGCAGGGGCAGCCCCTGCTGGCCGTGCGCGACGTCAGCGTCGTGTTCGGTGGAATCGTGGCTCTGAACAGCGTGTCGTTCGACATGCGCAAGGGGCAAATCCTCGGCCTGATCGGACCGAACGGAGCCGGCAAGACCACCCTGTTCAACTGCCTCAGCCGCCTCTACCAGCCCAGCAAGGGTGACATCCTGGTCGATGGCGAGAGCATCCTGAAGCGACCGGCACACAGGATCTGCGATGCGGGAATTGGCCGCACGTTTCAAAATGTCGCCCTGTTCCCGAACCTCTCCGTCCTCGACAACATCCGCATCGGCGCCCACGCCCACACCAAGGGCGACATTCTCAGCGATGCATTGCATCTGCCCTGGACCCGCCGCCAGGAACGCATGCTGAACCAGCGCGTCGATGCCATCGTCGACTATCTCGACCTGCACGACGACCGCGACAGCCTGGTGTCCGGCCTGCCGTTCGGCACCCAGAAGCGCGTCGAGCTCGCCCGCGCGCTCGCCGCCGAACCGAAGATCCTGCTGTTGGACGAGCCGGCCGGCGGACTGAACCACGAGGAGGTCTACGTCCTCGGTGACCTGATCAAGCGCATCCGCGACGATCACGGAATCACGGTGCTCCTGGTCGAGCACCACATGGGCCTCGTGATGTCGATCGCCAATCACGTGGTCGCGCTGAACTTCGGCAGCAAGCTCGCGGAGGGCACACCCGCCGAGGTGCAGGCCAACCCCGATGTCATCAAAGCCTATCTCGGGAGCAAGGACCAATGAGCGCGCGATTGGAGGTCAAGGATCTGCGCGCCTATTACGGCCAGGTGCAGGCGCTGCATGGCATCTCATTCACGCTCGAGGAGGGCAGCGTCACCACGCTGCTCGGCGCCAACGGCGCGGGCAAGACCACCACGTTGCGCGCGATCTGCAACATGGTGCGCACCACCGGCCGGATCGAGTTCGACGGCAAACCGATCAACACCATGTCGACGGAGAACATCGTCAAGCTTGGCATCGCCCAGGTGCCGCAAGGCCGCGGCACCTTCACCCGCATGAATGTCGAGGAGAACCTGCAGCTCGGCGCCATCACCCGCGGCGACAAGGCCGGCATCGCCTCCGACATCGAGCGGATGTACGAGCAATTTCCGGTGCTGAAGCAGCGGCGCACACAGCAGGCCGGCCTGCTGTCGGGCGGCGAGCAGCAGATGCTCGCGGTCGCCCGCGCATTGATGCTGCGGCCGCGCATGCTGCTGCTGGATGAGCCCTCGTTCGGCCTCGCCCCGCTGGTGGTGCGCGACGTGTTCAAGGTGCTGGGCGAGATCAACCGCCGCGACAAGGTGACGATCCTGGTGGTCGAGCAGAACGCACAGCTCGCGCTCGAACTTGCCGATCAGGCCTACGTCATCGAGACCGGCGAGATCGTCAAATCCGGCCCCGCCGCGGACATCGCCAACAACGAAGACATCCGCAAATCATATCTCGGCTACTGAAAGCGGCCCTCATGGAACTGTTTCTCAACCAGGTTCTCGCCGGCATCGCCACGGGCGCAATCTATGCTTGCATGGCGCTCGCCGTGGTCATGATCTACGAGGCAATCGATCACCTCAACTTCGCCCAGGGCGAAATGGCGATGTTCTCGACCTTCATCGCCTGGCAGTGCATGCAGTGGGGCATCCCATATTGGGGCGCCTTCGTGATCTCGGTGGTGCTGTCGCTGTTCGCCGGCATCGCGATCGAGCGTCTGCTGTTCCGGCCGCTCGGCCACGCCTCGATTCTTGTGCACATCGCAGGCTTCATCGCCCTGTTCGCCATCATCAACAGCGTCGCCGGCCTGATTTGGGACTTCACCATCAAGCCGTTTCCCTCGCCGTTCGGCTCCGCTCCGCTGCTCGGCGGCATGATCTCCTCGCACCAGGCCGGCATGATCGTCGTCACGCTGATCCTGCTGGCGATGCTCTACGTCTTCTTCCGCTTCACCCGCATCGGCCTCGCCATGCGCGCGGCCGCGACGTTACCGGAATCGGCGAAGCTGGTCGGCATCAATGTCGGCTGGATGATCGCGCTCGGCTGGGGCCTTGCCGCCGCGATCGGCGCCATCGCCGGCATCATGATCGCGCCGGTGATCTTCCTCGAACCAAACATGATGGGCGGCGTTCTCCTATACGGCTTCGTCGGCGCCGTCCTCGGCGGCCTGAGCAGCCCGGCCGGCGCCGTCGCCGGCGGCTTCATGGTCGGCGTGATCGAGAACCTCGCCGGCACCTACATCCCCGGTGTCGGCAACGAGCTGAAGCTGCCGATCGCGCTGGCGCTGATCGTCGCGGTGCTCGTCCTGAAACCGAACGGCCTGTTCGGCCGCGTCCAAGTGCAGCGGGTGTGACCATGAGCACGGCTCAAGAGACTGCGACCCAGATCGTCGTGACCGAACCCGCGGCCAAACGCACCCTGACCGTGCCGATGATCGGCAATCTGCTGTTGCTGGCCGTACTGCTGATCGCACCGATCTTCGTCAAGAACTTCGTCGTGTTCCAGTTCACGATGATCCTGATCTACGCGATCGCGATCCTGTCGCTGAACATCCTGACCGGCGTCAGCGGCCAGGTGTCGCTGGGACACAGCGCCTTCTTCGCCGCCGGCGCTTATGGCGCAGGCATCCTGATGGAGCATGCGAACGTCCCGTATCCGCTGGCGATCCTCGCGGCAGGCGTCATCTGCTTCGCCATCGGCTTCCTATTCGGCTTGCCGGCCCTGCGGCTGAAGGGGGTTTACCTCGCGCTCGCGACCTTTGCGCTGGCGGTCGCAGCACCGCCACTCCTGAAGCTCGGGACCTTCGAACACTGGACCGGCGGCGTACAGGGCCTGCTGGTGACGAAGCCCGATCCGGCCTTCGGTCTGCCGATCAGCCAGGACCGTTGGATGTACTACGTGACGCTGGCGATCACGCTGGTCATTTATCTACTCTCGGTCAACCTGTTGAACTCGCGTTCGGGCCGCGCCTTCATGGCGATCCGCGACAACGAGATCGCCGCGTCCTCGATGGGCATCAATCTCGCGCTCTACAAGACGCTGGCGTTCGGCATCAGCGCCGGGCTGACCGGGATCGCCGGCGCCCTCGGTGCGATCACGGTCGCGTTTGTCGCGCCCGACGCCTACACATTCAACTTCGCGATCGCCCTGTTTCTTGGCATGGTCATCGGCGGCGTCGGCTGGCTGCCAGGGTCGCTCGCGGGCGCAGCTTTCATTGTCTACGTGCCGAATATTGCAGAAGGCATTTCCAAAGGGCTTTCGGGCGCCGTGTTCGGCGTCTTCATCATTGCCGTGATCTTCCTGTTGCCGAACGGGGCTCGGCAGTTGGCCTACTACCTGCGAGACCAGCTCAACAAGCTGATCAAGTGAACCAAGAGACTTTCAAGGAGAGGACCCCGATGAGCATCAAGCTTTCTACCCCCCTTGCGGCGTTGTCCGCGGCGACGCTCGCGTTGTCGATGATGAGCGGCACGGCGCTGGCGCAGAAGAAGTACGACACCGGCGCGACCGATACTGAGATCAAGATCGGCAACATCATGCCGTACAGCGGCCCGGCGTCCGCCTACGGCGTGATCGGCAAGACGATCGACGCATACTTCAAGAAGGTCAACGCCGAAGGCGGCATCAACGGCCGCAAGATCACCTTCATTTCCTACGACGACGCCTACAGCCCGCCGAAGGCCGTCGAGCAGGTGCGCAAACTGGTCGAGAGCGACGAGGTGCTGCTGGTGTTCGATCCGCTCGGAACGCCGTCCAACACCGCGATCCAGAAATACATGAACAGCAAGAAGGTGCCGCAGCTGTTCGTTGCCACCGGCGCGACCAAGTGGAACGATCCGAAGAACTTCCCGTGGACGATGGGCTGGCAGCCGAGCTACCAGACCGAAGGGCAGATCTACGCCAAGTACATCCTGAAAGAGAAGCCGAACGCCAAGATCGCCATCCTCTACCAGAACGACGATTACGGCAAAGACTACCTGAAGGGCTTCAAGGATGGTCTCGGCAACAAGACGAACCTGATCGTCGCCGAGAGCGCGTATGAAACCACCGAACCGACCATCGACTCGCACATCGTCAAGCTGAAGGCCTCCGGCGCCGACGTGTTCTTCAACATCGCCACGCCGAAGTTCGCCGCGCAGGCCATTAAGCGCGCTGCCGAACTGGACTGGAAGCCGCTGCACTTCCTCAACAACGTATCGTCGTCGATCGGCAGCGTGATCCAGCCGGCGGGCTTCGACAACGCGCAGGGCATCATCTCGGCCTCCTATGCCAAGGACCCCACCGATCCGCAGTGGAAGGACGATCCGGGCATGAAGCGCTTCGACGAGTTTCTGACGAAGTACTATCCCGATGCGAACCGCAGCGATGCCTTCGTGGTGTTCGGCTACAACGTCAGTCAGACGCTGGTGCAGGTGCTGAAGCAGGCGAAGGACAATCTCACCCGCGAGAACGTCATGAAGGAAGCCGCCAACCTCAAGGATCTTGAGCTGGACGGCCTGCTGCCAGGCATCAAGATCAACACCAGCCCGACCGACTTTGCGCCGCTGTCGTCGCTGCAGCTGATCCGCCTCAAGGGCCAGACCTGGGAACGGTTCGGCGACATCCTGTCGGCCGACGTCACCAACTGATCGAGATGGCCCGACGGCTCCGGGCATCGGCACCCCCGCAAAGCTTTGCGGGGGTGTTTTCTTTTGGACGGCCGCCGGGGCATAACGAGAGGCCATGACCGACCACCGCCCTCTTCTGCGTGCCATCTTCGACGCGGCCGTCGCCCGCGCCCATCCGGATCGTGTCCTGGCGCAGCATCTCCCCAGCCCGCCTGCGGGACGCATCATCTGCCTCGCCGCCGGGAAAGGGGGCGCGGCGATGACGGCCGCGGCCGAGCGGCATTACCTCGATGCACGCGGGCTCGCGCCGGAGCGCCTGACGGGGCTCGCCACCACGCGGCATGGCCATGGCGCGCCGACACGGCGCATCGCCGTGATCGAGGCCGGACATCCGGTTCCCGATGCGGCGAGCCAGCAAGCGGCCGAGCGCACGCTGCAGATGGCGCAGATGGCAACCGCAGACGACCTGGTGCTGGTGCTTTTGTCGGGCGGCGGCTCCGCGAACTGGATCGCCCCTGCCGATGGCATCTCGCTCGCGCAAAAGCAGGCGATGAACCGCGCGCTGCTGCGTTCCGGTGCGCCGATCGGTGCGATCAATACCGTCCGTAAACATCTGTCGCGCGTCAAGGGCGGCCGGCTCGCACGGGCCGCAGCACCCGCCCCGGTCGTGACGCTGGCGATCTCCGACGTGCCGAACGACGACCCGGCCACCATCGCCTCCGGCCCGACGGTCGCCGACCCGACCACGCTCACTGACGCCCGCGCGATCCTGCAACAGTTCGGCATCACACCGGACGATGCGATCGCCCGCGCGCTCCAGGACCCGGCGAACGAAAGCTGCAAGCCGGACGATCCGCTGTTCGCCCGCACGCGCTTCACGCTGATCGCACGGCCGCGCGACTCGCTCGATGCCGCTATCACCGTCGCCAAGATGGCCGGCTTCGATGTGGTCGATCTTGGCGAACTGGAGGGTGAGGCGCGTGACGTCGCCGTTCAGCACGCCGCACTGGCGCGGACGGCCCACGCCGTGCGCCGCAGAACCGCAATCCTTTCCGGCGGCGAACTCACCGTCACGGTTCGCGGCCAGGGCCGCGGCGGCCCCAATCAGGAATACGTGCTGGCGCTGTTTGCCGCGATGCGCGACCTGCATGGCATCGCGGCCCTCGCCGGCGATACTGACGGCGCCGATGGCGGCGGCGGCTCGGCCAGCGATCCCGCCGGCGCATATTTCGACGCGGCGACGGTGGCGGCAGCGACGAAGCTCGGCCTCGATCCGCAAGCCTATCTCGACGACAACGACGCGACCGGCTTCTTCGAGAAAACCGGCGACCTCTTGATGACCGGACCAACGCTGACCAACGTCAACGATGTCCGCATCATTCTGATCGATCCCGCTTGATCACGCGTCCGAATCACGATCCATCAGAGAACCGCTCTACCGCTTGCGCAGACGCAGCGTTCCAGCCCGGATCATGCCTAAGGCACGCGGTAGACAGCAATGGTCAGACCGCCCGCGCGCCGGCGCACCTGGCCGATGAAGATCGCGCGCGTGAGCCAGCGGTATGTTTCCGACGCGGTCTCGAAGCGCAACACCATCCGGAAGTAGATCTCGCCGGGCCCGACCGTTTCGCCCCGCCTGATCCGCTCGGCCTCGTCGTTTGGGCCGACGCGGATACCCCTGTTTTCGACATAGACGTTACTGCCGTCGTCCATTCGCACGGCCGAGCGCACATCGATCTCGACCATTCCGTCCCGGCGGATCAGCATCGAATCCGCGCCCCCTGGCAAAATCGTGCCGCTGATACCGGGGCCCTGCAGCGTGCCGCCGGTGATCGCGACCAGCCGCCGCCTACCGTAGCCGACATCGCCCGCATCGATCGCCTCGCCGATCTCGACCTCGAACGTGAACGCATACTCGGCCGCGAGAGCGGAGGGCTGCATAGCCGTCATCGCCGGGAAAAACCTTTGTGCTGAAACGCCGTAGCCCGCGAATGCGAGCACGGTGAGGCCCCTGCCCTTCACCGTCACGGCAATTTGTATTAAAGCAAGAAGGCTAAAACGTGGGAGCCGCTCTTCGGCTCGCGAGCCATTCGCCTCAGCAATCGCCGCAGAAAACGGCCGGGAGGCGGGCAACGGGAGGACGCTTGCGTACGCAGGTGGTCATCGTCGGCGCCGGGCCTGCCGGGCTGCTGCTCGGTCAATTGCTGCACGCGTATGGCATCGAATCCATCATTCTCGAACGCAAGGATCGCGCCTATGTGCTGGCGCGCGTTCGCGCCGGCGTGCTCGAGCAGGGCACCGTCGATCTGCTCGATTCGATCGGTGCCAGCGATCGTCTGCATCGCGAAGCCCTGATCCATGACGGCCTCGAGATTCTGTTCGGCGGTGTACGCCACCGCATCGATCTGAAAACGGCCACCGGCGGCAAGAGTGTCACCATCTATGGCCAGACCGAAGTCACCCGCGACCTGATCGACGCCCGCGATGCCTGTGGACTGACGACGATCTACGACGCCGACGACGTCAGCCTACACGACTTCGATACCCATGCGCCAAAGGTCCGCTTCAAGGTACAGGGCGTCGCACGCGAGATCAGATGCGACGTCATCGCCGGCTGCGATGGCTTTCATGGGGTCAGCCGGGCGAGCGTGCCGGCCGCGGCGGTCCGCAGCTTCGAACGCGAGTATCCGTTCGGATGGCTCGGCGTGCTGTCGGACACGACGCCGGTCTCCGACGAGCTCATCTATGTCAATCATCCGCGCGGCTTCGCGTTGTGCTCGATGCGCTCGCGCAGACGCAGCCGCTATTACCTGCAATGCGCCCTCGACGATCATGTCGATCACTGGCCCGATGATCGGTTCTGGGATGAACTGAAGCGACGCCTCGACACGGACGCGGCCAGCCGCCTCGTCACTGGCCCGTCGATCGAAAAGAGCATTGCGCCGCTGCGCTCGTTCGTCGCCGAACCGCTCCGGTTCGGGCGCCTGTTCCTGGCCGGCGACGCTGCCCATATCGTGCCGCCGACCGGCGCGAAGGGTCTCAATCTGGCCGCCAGCGACGTTCACTACCTCGCCGAGGCATTCCGCGAGTTCTATGCGGAGCGATCCGATGCGGGCCTTGCCACCTATTCCGAACGGGCGCTGGCTCGGGTGTGGAAGGCGGAACGCTTCTCCTGGTGGATGACGTCGATCCTGCATCGCTTTCCCGACACCGATGTCTTTTCGGAACGCATTCAGCAGGCCGAGCTCGACTACCTCGTCGGCTCGCAGGCGGCGATCGCCGCCCTGGCGGAGAATTACGTCGGGCTGCCATTGTGAGGGACGCTGCCGACCGCGGTCGCGCGCCTCTCCCGCTCCCGGAGAAACGCCGCCGGCACAATCGTTTTCGGGCGTTAGCCCGGCCCTTTCCCACCCCAACCGGATTGGTGCTCAAGTCACGGAAGCTACGAAGCTTATTATATTAATTCTAATTTGCATTTGCAAATAAAGCGAGAAGCCATCCCGACAATCGCTTAAGAAGCTTGGATATGGCGGAAGGACCTTAGACACCTTCAAAAACCATCCGGCGGAAATGGGTGTAGTGATGCCGCCGACCAGACATGTTGCCGTCGGAATGACGGACGCGCGAGGAAGTGACTTGCATGCGGCAGAACAGATGTAACATTATAACGTTATCGTTCGCATTCATCCTCGCCGCGATGACATCCGAGAGCGCCATGGCCAACGTCCCAGGTTCGCTGCCGCAGAATCTGTCCCCTTGGGGCATGTTCATGAGCGCCGACATCATCGTGAAGGCGGTGATGATCGGCCTTGCCTTCGCCTCGCTCGTGACCTGGACGATCTGGCTTGCGAAAACGATCGAACTCGCACGCGAAACCGCCAAGGCCCGCAAGCGCGTCAAAATGCTGGAAAGCGGTCCGAGCCTGGCCGAAGCTGCCCGCGCCTGCAGCAACAGCAAGGACGCGGTGGCGCAAATCATTCAGTCGGCCGAGCGCGAGGCCCAGCTGTCCGGCGACGACTACCACAGCGACGGCTTCCGCGAGCGCACCGAACTGCGCATCGAGCGCGTGCAACACGCGATGGCGCGACGGATCGCGCGCGGCACCGGCGTCCTGGCGACGATCGGCTCTACCGCCCCCTTCGTCGGTCTGTTCGGCACCGTGTGGGGCATCATGAATTCGTTCATCAGCATCTCCGAAACCAAGACCACCAGCCTTGCGGTGGTGGCGCCGGGCATCGCCGAGGCACTGCTCGCCACCGCACTCGGCCTCGTCGCCGCGATTCCGGCGGTGGTGATCTACAACCATCTCGCCCGCTCGATCTCCGGCTATCGCGGACTGCTCGGCGATGCAGGCGCGCAGGTCATGCTGCTGATCAGCCGCGACCAGGGTCGCCGGTCGATGCGACTGTCGCGGGCGGCAGAATAGCCATGGGGGCAAAGCTCGGTTCCAGCCTCGCCGACGACGATCTCGTCGAGCAGCATGAGATCAACGTCACGCCGTTTATCGATGTGATGCTGGTGCTGCTGATCATCTTCATGGTCGCCGCACCGCTTGCGACGGTCGATATCGGCGTCGATTTGCCGGCAAGCTCGGCGCAGATGCAGCCGCGTCCCGACAAGCCGGTGTTCGTGACTGTGAAGCCCGACCTCAGCGTTGCCGTCGGCGAGACCGCGACGCCACGCGAAGGCCTCGCCGGGGCGATCGATGCCGCCACCAACGGAAACAAGGACGAGCGGATCTTCCTGCGCGCGGACAAGGCCGTCAGCTATGGGGAGCTGATGGAGGTGATGAACGCGCTGCGCGATTCCGGTTATCTGAAGATCGCGCTGGTCGGCCTGGAAACACCCGCCGCCAAGCCATGAGTGTACTCGCGCTCCATCATCATCCCGATGGATGGGAGACGAGACGGTATGCTCTCGCCGCGACGATCATCGTGCTCCTGCACGTTGCGGCTGTTGCCGGTGCGCTGTTCTGGTATCAGCGGCCTGCCTCCGAGGGCGTGAGCATTCCCGCGATCATGGTTGATCTCGCGCCGCCGGCTCCCGCCGCCGAGCAGATCCAGACGCAGGATCTCGCGCCGGGTCCGGAGATGCAGGAGGCCGAAGCACCGCCTCCCGAGCCGCCGAAGCAGGAGGTCGTCGAGGAGCAGCTGCCACCAACCCCACCGCAGCCCGAGCCGGTGGTCGCCGCGCCACCGAAGGTCGAGCCCAAGCCACAACCGGAACCGGTCAAGCCGAAGCCGGTGCAGCAGCAGGTGAAGAAGCCGCCGGCCAAGAAGCCGCCGGCACCGCGCACGACCGCGGCACCGAAGGCTGAACGGATCGCCCCTCAAGCACCGTCGGCCTCCTCCGGCGCGGCCGCCGCGGCCGCCGCCGCATCCTATCGTTCGATCCTGGCGTCGCACCTGCAGCGCTTCAAGCAGTATCCGAGCAGCGCCCGCGCCAACCGCGAGCAAGGCACCACGGCGCTGAATTTCACAGTGACCCGCAACGGCCGCGTCACATCGAGCAGGCTCGTGCGCTCCTCCGGCTCGGCCGCGCTCGATCAGGAAACGCTGGCCTTGATCCACCGCGCCCAGCCGCTGCCCGCCTTCCCGCCGGAAATGCGCGAGTCCTCCATCAACTTCACCGTACCGTTCAGCTTCACCATCCGCTGAGCGACGGCGGAAACGCCGGCTCGCTCGCCCGATGCGCGTCAAGCGGCGCAGCGACACGCCGTCATTCGACCAGCGTGAATTGCAGCAGCAGCGTCCGTTGCAGCATCGAGAAGTTGTCATCGGAGATCATGGTCAGCACGGTCTCGCCATCGGCGGTGCGATGCACGTCGAGGCCTTCCATGTTGTCGATTTCGTAGCCGAGATCCGCCTCGAAGATCGAGGGGCCGTCCACCAGCGCACCGGGGGCGACCTCCTGCAAGGACAATCTGCGGATGCGAATGCCGACGCCGTTGAGCAACGAGAACTTGCGTTCGAGCACGAGCAATTCACCGGACGGCAGCAGCGCCGCATCGCTGATATCGAAACCGTCGCTGCGACGGATCGTGAACTGTCCAGGTCTTGGCCCGCCGATCAGGAACGCGAGCAGATTGCCAGCCGCATCGAGGCCGCGCTCGGACAGGGCGATCAGTGTACCTTCGAGCGGTAAGCCCTTCGGCACGAACACCATGCCTTCCAGCCCTTTGTTGAAGGGCAGACGCCGCACCGCCGGCGGCACCGCCACCTCTTCGCCGCGCGCCGCAATGCCGCCGTTGCGGAAATCAAACCGCAGGATGCGATGGGTGCGCTCGATGCCGACGTATAGCGTCTGCCCGTCGACGGCGAGCGACTCGGTATCGAACATCTTCTTCGATGTGATCGGCAATCCGTCGATGCCGAGCATCGGCGCCGATTGCACGTCGGCAAGACCGGTCAGCGTTTTGCCCCGGTAGGTCAGACGGCCGGTGAACCAGTCGCCCTTGTCGCTCATGGCAACGAAGGTCTCGCCGTCAGCATCGATCCGGAAGGCCGACAAGCCCCCGAACGGGCCGAACGACGAGGTGAGCACCAGGCCGGAGCGATATTCGAGCTGACCGAAGCGCCGGCGTGTGCGGTCACGCAGATCGAATGCCTCGAGCGGCCGCGCTGTGACCTGGACCGAGACGGGACTTGTGACGGCGGGTGCTTGCGCTTGCGCTGGGCCTACAGGATCGACAGCAACCAGCATCGCCGCGAGGAAAGAGCCCGCCGCGAACGCTCCGCCTTGCCTCAGCGCAGAGAGAACAGAAGCGAGCCTGCGCACCCCTTCCGATCGCCCGTCACCGGACGCCTTTCGCACGTCGCACCCCTCCCCATGGGAGAGGCAAGACATTCCCCCTCGCTGACCCATCTTCAAGCGCGATGACTCTGGCCGGCATCACCTTCAATGCAGACGGCGGCGGCCCGTATGCGAAGGAGCCTCAGCCGTTTCGCTGAACAGCTCGGCGAGCTTCTCGGTGATCGCGCCGCCCAGCTCTTCCGCATCGACGATCGTCACTGCGCGACGGTAATAGCGCGTGACGTCGTGGCCGATGCCGATGGCAATCAGTTGCACCGGGCTGCGCGTCTCGATCTCTTCGATGATGTGGCGCAAGTGCCGCTCCAGATAATTGCCCGGATTGACCGACAGCGTTGAGTCGTCGACCGGCGCACCGTCGGAAATCATCATCAGGATGCGGCGTTGTTCGGGCCGAGCCAATAGGCGCTTGTGGGCCCAGTCCAGCGCTTCGCCGTCGATGTTCTCCTTCAAGAGCCCCTCGCGCATCATCAGGCCAAGGTTCTTGCGCGCGCGCCGCCAGGGCGCATCGGCCGACTTGTAGACGATGTGGCGCAAATCGTTGAGCCGGCCCGGTCCCTGCGGCTTGCCGGCGGCAAGCCAGGCTTCGCGCGACTGCCCGCCCTTCCACGCCCGCGTGGTGAAGCCGAGAATCTCCACCTTGACGCCGCAGCGCTCCAAGGTGCGCGCGAGAATGTCGGCGCAGGTGGCGGCTACGGTGATCGGCCGGCCGCGCATCGAGCCGGAATTATCGAGCAGAAGCGTGACCACCGTGTCGCGGAAGGTCGCCTCCTTCTCGTGCATGAACGACAGCGGATGCATCGGATCGGTGACGACGCGCGACAGGCGCGCCGGATCGAGGATGCCTTCCTCCAGATCGAAATCCCAGGCACGGTTCTGCTGCGCCATCAGACGGCGCTGCAGGCGGTTGGCAAGCCGCGCGACCACGCCCTGCAGATGCGCGAGCTGCTTGTCGAGATAGGCGCGCAGCCGCTCCAGCTCCTCCGGATCGCACAGATCCTCGGCGTTGACGACTTCGTCGAACTTCGGCGCGAACGCATGATACTCCGGGCCGCGCGGCTCGTTGCGGCCATGCATCGGCGGACGCGTGGTATCCCCCGGCGTCTCGTCCTCGCCAAGCTCGCTGTCTTCGAACGTATCGCTGGAGGAGGATTGTGCCGCTTCGGCGCTTTCGGCGGCCTCTTCGGAGGAGGCTTCCGCCTGCTCCATGTTCATGTCCTGCTGCGCCTCGCCTTCCTGCTGGCCTTCCGCGCCGGACTGATCCTGATCGCCGTCCTGATTCTCGTCCTGATCCTCGTCGTCCTGATCCGCATCCTGGCGGTCGCCGAGTTCCAGCGCGTCGAGCAGGTCATGCAGTGCATCGGCAAAGCGACGCTGATCCTCGATCACGCCCTCCAGCCGATCGAGCCGTGCGCCGGCCTTGTCCTCGATGATCGGCCGCCACAGGTCCACCAGCTTCTTCGCCGCCGCCGGGGGCGCAAGCCCGGTGAGCCGCTCGCGAACCATCATCGCCAGCGCATCGGCCAGCGGTGCATCGGCGCGGTCGGTAATCTCGTCATATTTGCCGCGGTGGAAATGATCATCGAGCATCGCGGTCAGGTTCTTGGCGACGCCGGACATGCGGCGGGCACCGATCGCTTCCACCCGCGCCTGCTCGACCGCGTCGAACACGCCACGCGCCTGCATGTTGCCGGGCATCTGCTTGCGATGCACCGCCGGATCGTGGCACGCGATCCGCAACGCGATCGAATCCGCATGGCCGCGCACGACCGCCGCATCCTTCTTCGACAGCTTGCGCGGCGGTTCGGGCAACCGCGCCTTGCCGGGCGCAAGCCCCGGCCGTTCAGCGGCAAACGAAACCTCGAGTTCGGGCTGCTTGGCGATCGCGCGCAGGCACGACGTCACCGCGCGCTTGAACGGCTCGGTCGGCGCTTCCTTCGGGCTTGCCCTGAACTTGGTGTTGGTGGTCATCCGTTCCTCCCCCTCGCCCCGCATCGCAGGGAGAGGGTCGCGGTGAGGGAGAGAACGACATTCCGTTGCGCGAAGGACCCCTCACCCGGCTCGCCTCGCTTGCTGCCCTCTCCCGCCAGCGGGGAGAGAGACACTTCTTGATCGATCCACGCTCCCGCGCGACGCCTCGCCGAGCTCAGCTCAGCGCCACGTTGACGGACGACTCCGGCAGCTCCGCATTGAAGCAGCGCTGATAGAACTCCGCCACCAGCGGGCGCTCCAGCTCGTCGCACTTGTTCAGGAAGGTGACACGGAAGGCGAAGCCGATGTCACCGAAGATGTCGGCATTCTCCGCCCAGGTAATCACCGTACGCGGGCTCATCACCGTTGACAGATCGCCATTGGCGAACGCGTTGCGGGTCAGATCGGCGAGCCGCACCATCTTGTTGACGATGTCGCGGCCTTCCGGCGTGCGGTAGTGGCGCGCCTTGGCCAGCACGATCTCGACCTCGTTGTCATGCGGCAAATAGTTCAGCGTGGTGACGATCGACCACCGGTCCATCTGACCCTGATTGATCTGCTGGGTGCCGTGATAGAGGCCGGTGGTGTCACCGAGACCGACTGTGTTGGCGGTCGAGAACAAACGGAACGCCGGGTGTGGCTTGATCACCTTGTTCTGATCGAGCAGCGTCAGCCGGCCAGACACCTCCAGCACGCGCTGGATCACGAACATCACGTCCGGACGGCCGGCGTCATATTCGTCGAACACCAGCGCGACGTTGTGCTGCAGCGCCCACGGCAGGATGCCATCGCGGAATTCCGTGACCTGCTTGCCGTCCTTGATCACGATCGAGTCCTTGCCGACCAGATCGATACGGCTGATGTGGCTGTCGAGATTGACGCGCACGCAGGGCCAGTTCAGCCGCGCGGCCACCTGCTCGATATGGGTGGATTTGCCGGTGCCGTGGAAGCCGGTGACCATGACACGACGGTTCTTGGCGAAGCCCGCGAGAATCGCGAGCGTGGTCGCGCGGTCGAAGCGGTAATCGGGATCGGTGTCCGGAACATGCGGGTCAGTGGCCGAATAGGCCGGAACCTCCATGTCGGAATCGATGCCGAACACCTGCCGGACCGAAACTTTCATGTCGGGCATTGCGGTCATGTCATTTGTAGCGGCGGCGGTCATCATCCCTCCGTGGCGTCGGGGCGCGTTACCCGAAACCAGACGTGTGTTGGCTGCGGTCCAGCATCCCCATTCGAGATTCGCCTCAACCGGCCTTAAACCGTACGCGAACGCCGGATCGACAAGGGCACCAGAACCAAGATTCCGTGCGGTTCAGGTTCGGCAGTTCTCCAAATGCTTGCGACAGATCGAGAACGCCTAGCCGCCACACAGGCTGCAATGGCGTCAACTTAGCAGACGGGAACGGCGGGCAGAAGCCCGGGCGGCGACGAAAGTTCCTGTTTTCTGCCAAAGAGATAAGCCCTCGCATCGGGATTTGAAGGGCTGCCTTGCGATTAAGCCGCAACGCTCGGCGAACCACCGGTCATCTCCCAGCCGGGTAGAAGCGCCAGCCGGGTTCCTGTGGGTTCTGCTGGACGCCCGCGGCGAGCGGCGGCAGAAAGACACGGTGTCCTCCTTGCTCGACCAGATCATCCAGTTCGTCTCGGCGCACGTCTGGCTTGCCTATGCGACGGTCTTCGCCGCCGCCGCGCTGGAGGCGGTGCCGGTGTTCGGCGCCTTCGTTCCCGGATCGACGCTGATCATCGCCCTCAGCGCCTTGGTCGCAGCCGGCGAATTGCGCCTTGCCGAGGTGATTGCGGCGGCGGTGGCAGGCGCGGCCCTCGGCGACGGCGCATCCTATCTCGCCGGGCACATCTACCAGCGCAAGATTCTCGGCATCTGGCCGCTGGCGTCCTATCCGGCCGTTATCGCCCGGAGCGAGGCGTTCTTTGCGCGGCGCGGCGCGCTGGCGGTGCTGCTGGCGCGGTTCGTTCCGCCGGTGCGCGCGTTCGTGCCGGTGATCGCCGGCGCCTTCGGCATGCCGCCGGCGCGCTTCTTCAGCGTCAACATTCCAGCGATCGCACTGTGGGCGTGCGCGCACATTCTGCCCGCAGCGCTCGCCGGATCGCTCTGGAAGCAGTATGGACGCGAGGTCGAACACATCGCGCTGCCGCTGCTCGTGATCGGGCTGCTGCTCTGGGTGGCGATATGGCTGCTCCGCCGGCGCAAGCATCTCGCCGCGGAGTAACCGGCGAACTGCCTATGCAGGCTTCTTGTGATGCGCCGCGCCGCGCGCGAGCTTCGGCCCGACATAACGCGCACGCGGCCGGATGAGACCGCCATGCCGCAACTGCTCGCTGGCATGTGCGATCCAGCCTGCGGTGCGCGCCATGGCGAACAGCACGAGTTCGTGGCCGATCGGCAGCTTGAGCGTCCGCATCAGCACCGCCAGCGCGTAATCGATGTTGGCGAACTCGCCGGTCGCCTCCGCGATCCGCGCCGGAATCTCCTGCGTGAAACGCTTGTACGCCCCGGCCCGCGTCAGGGCCGCAAGCAACGACAGAGCGCGCGGATCGCCGCGGCGGTAGACGCCGTGCCCAAAGCCTGCGAACCGCTCGCCAAGCTCCACGCGCTCGCGAATGATCGCGGTGATATCGCCCTGCTCCAGCGCGTACACCAGTTGCGAGGCCAGCATGCCCGCGCCGCCATGGCGCGGACCTTTGAGTGCGACGAGACCTGCGATCACCGCATCGTAAAGGTTGAGGCCGGTGGACACTGCGCAGCGCACCGTGAACGTCGACGCATTCAGCTCATGATCGGCGAGCAGCACCAGCGCACGACGGAACAACTCGTCGGCACCCTTGAAATCCGGCGCCCACGCCTGCGCGAGCTGCTTGTGCAGGGGCGCTGCGGACGGTTCGCTATTGAGCATCGTCGCCATCATCAGCCGCATGATGCGGCCGCCGATCATCGCTCGCCCCTCCGCCGCCCGAACGAAAGCACGCGGATCGGCGGACGCGGCCAGCGCCAGCACAGCAATGGCGCGCTCGATCGGTGAAGAGTCTTGCGTCGCCTGCGCAACCGTCTGCATCGCCTCGGAGACGACCGGCAGGTTGCCCTTCGCGAATGGATCGATCGCAGCCGCGTCCCACAGCAGCGTCGCCGCCTGTTCGAGGCTCGCCGTCTCCGATAACGCCACGCAATCGACGCCGCGATAAATCGGCCCGTCCTCGGTGATGGTGGACACCGCCGAATCGAACACCGGCAGGTCAGCATCGAAATTCCGGAATGCGCGCGGCTCCGACGACGGCGTGCGGCGATTCTTGAGGGCGCGGACATCCTCCGCCGCATAACGGCGGGCCCGCGAGTCGTCCGACGGCTCGGAGCGGATCATGCCGCGACTGACATAGGCGTAGAGCGTCGCCGGCGAGATCGCGAGTTCGGCCGCAGCTTCCTGAGCTGAGAGGTAAAGGCCGTCGGATTTTTTCATATTGATTAATGTAATCAAGATTGATCAATGATGCAACGCACACCACGATCGTCGGGAACGATCCAGCACGAGGAGCTTCTTATGACGATCCATCTGCCAAAAACCGCAGCCGCGAAGCCCGCCATCGGCCTCGACGGCGTGCAGGCTGCCGAAACCGTTCTCAGCCATGTGGACGGCGAGCGCGGCGAACTCATCATCGCCGGAGAACGCGTCGGGCACCTGGCTGCCACCTCCTCCTTCGAGGGTGTAACCGCCCGGCTCTGGTCCGCCGCGACAGGCACCCAGCTCAGCGAGGCGGAGGTCCGCGCCGCGCTCGGCGAGGCCCGCACCCGCGCCTTTGCCCGGCTGCCGGTCATCCTGGCGGCAAGCGACGGGCTGTCGATCGTCGACGGTTTCCGCGCTGGTGTCGCCGGGTTGCGAGCCGAGAACGGTCTCAGCCATGACGCCACCATCGTCGGCGCGCTTCCGGTGATCGTCGGCGCGCTGGTGCGGCGAGCGAAGGGCGAAGCCTCGCTGGCGCCTGAACCGACCGCGAGCCACGCCGCCGACACCCTGCGCATGCTGCTTGGCAAGAGACCGACGCCGCGCGAGGCCAAGGCGCTCGACGCCTATTTCGTCACCGTCTGCGACCATGGCATGAACGCCTCAACCTTCACCACCCGCGTCGTCGCTTCGACGCATGCGGACCTGTTTGCCGCCGTCACCGCCGGCTACTGCGCGCTGACCGGACCGCTGCATGGCGGCGCCCCCGAGCCGGTGCTGGAGATGCTGGATGCGATCGGCACCCGCGAGCGAATCAAGCCGTGGGTGGACAGTGCGTTGGCGCGACGCGAGCGGCTGATGGGTTTCGGCCATCGCGTCTATCGCGTGCGCGATCCGCGCGCGGACGTGCTGAAGGACGCGATCGAGCGGCTCGAACTCGGCGCCGAGGGTCTGCCGTTCGCCGGCGAGGTGGAAGCCTACATCCGCACAGCGCTGAAGCAGAAGAATCCGGACCGGCCGCTCGATACCAATGTCGAGTTCTTCACCGCGATCCTGCTCGACGCACTGAAGATCCCACGCCAGGCGTTCACGCCGATCTTCGCGACTGCCCGCGCGGCGGGGTGGACCGCGCATGCGCGCGAGCAGCAGCGCCTTGGACGGCTGATCCGGCCAAGCTCGCTTTACGTCGGCGCGATGCCGGCGTGAAGGAGCGCTGCACTTATTTCAGTCGTGATGCCCAGCCTCGCGCTGGGCATCACGGCCACGATGGACGTCAGCCGCGCGCAATCGACTTCAGATAATTGTAGGCCTTGATGATCTCGATCAGCCGGTCTTCGGTTGAGCGGTCGCCGCCATTCGCATCCGGGTGATGCTGCTTCACCAGCGCCTTGAACCGCACCTTGATCTCCGCGGTGGTCGCCGCATCCTCCAGCCCCAGCACCTGCAGCGCCTTGCGCTCGGCGTTCATCACCTTGCGCGCTTCGGACGCGGCCTTGGCCTCCGGCCCCGGACGCCAGTGGCCACGGCCATTCAGCTCGCTGAACATGCTGAACGGGTCGCTCGAACCGCCGAGAGCATCCTCAGCACCGACGCGGCCCTTGGTGCCGGAGTTGGCACCCATCTTCCAGGTGGGGCGGTGACCGGTCAGCGCATCCTTCTGATAGCGCGCCACCGCGTCGTCGCTCATGCCGGAGAAATAATTGTAGTTCTGATTGTACTCGCGCACATGCTCGATGCAGAAACGCCAATATTCACGCTCACGCGAGCGCCCCTTCGGCGCGCGGTGCGTGCCCGGATGGGTGCACCCCTGCCACTCGCAGGTTGCAACATCCGCACGCACCGGTGCCTGCTTCGGCCCGCGCGGCGCGATACGGATCTTGTCGAACAGTTTTGAATCGAAACTCATGCGCAATTATGCCGATCAGGAGCGTCACGCTTCAAGTCTTGACACAGACGAAAGCAGATCACCGACCGTTATTTTCCCTTGTCTTCATCGTTCTATCACAGACGGCCGAAAAACCGGCCGATCATGTGACCGTCTCATATGGAACATGGCACCAGAGACAAACTGTCCCGCGGACAAGCCGGCTTGACTGCCGGGCCCTGCTCGCCACGTTGCCGTTGACGACAGCCTACGGCCGCGGCTAAGCCCCATCCATGCTCGTGAAAGATATCATCACACAGAAGTTGCAGGATGCTTTCGCTCCGGAAAGCATCGAGGTCAAGGACGAGTCGCACCAGCATGAGGGCCATGCAGGGCATCGACCCGGCGGCCAGACGCATTTCAGAGTTTATATCGTGTCGAAGGCCTTCATCGGCAAGAGCCGGATCGAGCGCCATCGCATGATCAATGCCGCGCTGACGGACGAACTCGCGGGTGGCGTGCACGCGCTGGCGATCCACGCCTCCGCTCCCGGCGAGTAACCTCACCGAGGGCGCCTGGAAGACGCTGGCCGCACCCCTGCGCGCCGTCACGAAGATGATCCGGAAGGACACGCCTGAAAGTTGCGACTTCGCGGCCATCGCTGCCATGGCAGCAGCGGATTAGTCCGACGCGCCGCACCTCGTCTCTGGGCGCCTCGTCCCTAAAACAACGAGAATGATGTTCCCGCCTGCCGCGCGCGCAAGGGCCCGGTCGCCGGCTCGACACGCGGCACCACCTGGATGTGCAACGAGGTGATGCGGTTGCGCTCGCGCCGCAGGACGCGAAAACGGAAGCCGTGGAAGGTGAACGCTTGGCCCCGATCGGGAATCGACCGCGATTCGTGGATGACGAGGCCCGCGATGGTGGTCGCCTCGTCGTCCGGCAACTGCCAGTCCATCGCCCGGTTGAGATCGCGGATCGGCACCGAACCATCGACGATTACCGAACCGTCCGGCTGGGTGCGTACGCCGGCTACCACCACATCGTGCTCGTCGGAGATGTCGCCGACGATCTCCTCCAGGATATCTTCCAGCGTCACCATGCCCTCGACCTCGCCATACTCGTCGACGACGAGGGCAAAGTGGGTCTTGCGGCGGCGAAACGCCTTGAGCTGCTCCGACAGCGGCCGCATCTCCGGCACGAACCACGGCGGCAGCATGATCGCGTTAATGTCGATCCGCGACAGATCGCCGTCGGACGTGCGCAGCGCGCGCAGCAAATCCTTCGCATGCAGCACGCCGACGATGTTCTCCGGCTTCTCGCGCCAGAGCGGAATCCGGGTGTATTCGGTGGCCAGCACCTCGCGCACGATCTCTTCGGTGGTGAGGTCGGCGTTGATTTTCACCATCTCGGTGCGATGAACCATCACGTCCGAGATATGGAGCTCGCGCAGGTCGAGCAGGCCGCCGAGCATGTCCCGGTCGATCTTCTCCACGCCGCCTTCGCGATGGATCAGATCGACTGCACCGCGCAACCGCTCGGTCGGCGAGAGGATCGGCTGGTGGGCGCCGATCGGCTTGCCCGCGAGGCGCAGGAGCGTGCGGACGATCACGTCGACCACCGTGAGGAGCGGCCCGAGCACCGCCACGATCAGCCGCATCGGCCGCGCCACCGCGAGCGACACCCGGTCCGGCGCATTGATCGCTACGGTCTTCGGCAACACCTCGGCGAAGATCACCACCAGCACCGTCATCGCCGCGGTCGCGTAGACGACGCCGACATCGCCGAACCATGCGGTGAACACGGCGGTCGCCAGCGCCGACGCGGTGATGTTGGCGAGATTGTTGCCGATCAAGAGCGCGCCGATCACGCGCTCGCGCGCGGCGAGCAGGCGATTGACGATACCGGCCTGAACACGGCCCTGCTTCTCCAGCCGCAGCATGCTGGCGCGCGAGGAGCCGATCAGGGCGGTCTCGCTCGCTGAAAAGAACGCCGAGATGACCAGACAACCAACGACGAGGCCGAAGGCGATCCATTCCATGGCGGGTTCACCAACTTATCTGCGCATGACCGGGGCCGGTGATCATGCCTTGAGTTTGCGCGCCAGGAAGTCCCGCACCAGCTGCGGCTGCACGTCGTTGACGATGACTGCCTGCCCAAGTGCCTTCAGCAAAATGAAGGTCAGCCGCCCGCGCTTCACCTTCTTGTCCTGCGCCATCAACGCCATCAGCGCGTCGGCATCGGCAAGGCCCTCCTGCGAAAACCCCGCGATCTCCTGCAGCCGCGTCGGCAGACCGGAGTCTGCGAGATGCTTCGCCACCCGCGCCGCATCGCTCGCAGGAATCATGCCCAATTCCGCCGAAAGTTCCGACGCCAGCACCATGCCGATGGAAACGCCTTCGCCATGGAACAGGCGATCGGAAAAGCCGGTCGCCGCCTCCAGCGCGTGGCCGAAGGTATGCCCCAGATTGAGCAGTGCGCGGTCGCCAGTCTCGCGCTCGTCGCGCGCGACGATTGCGGCCTTGGCGCGGCAGCTCTCGGCAATCGCATGCTCGCGCGCGGCACCGCCGTTGACGATTTCGGCGCGGTTGGCCTCGAGCCAGGCGAAGAACTTGGCGTCGCCGAGCACGCCATACTTAACCACCTCCGCATAGCCCGCGCGGAACTGGCGTGGCGACAGCGTATCCAGCACCTGGGTATCGGCGATCACCAGCACCGGTTGATGAAACGCGCCGAGCAGGTTCTTGCCATGCGGCGAGTTGATGCCGGTCTTGCCGCCGACCGACGAATCCACCTGCGCCAGCAGCGTGGTCGGCACCTGTACGAAATCGACGCCGCGGCGCACGATTGACGCCGCGAAGCCGGTCAGGTCGCCGATCACACCGCCCCCCAACGCGATGACCAGATCATTGCGCTCGATCTTCGCGGCGATCAGCGCCTCGCTGACCTGCTCCAGCCCGGCGTAGCTTTTGACCGCCTCACCCTCGCCGGTGACGATGCGCGTGGTGGCGACACCCGCGGCCGCCAGCGCGGCTTCCGCAGGCTCCAGCCAGTGCTTGGCGACGCTTTGATCGGTGACGATCGCGGTCCGCGCACCAGGCCGCAGCGCGGCAATGCGCGCCCCGAGCTCGGCCAGGACGTCATGGCCGATGACGATGTCATAGGCGCGCTCGCCAAGTCCGACATGAACGATGGTCGGCGTGGGAGCCGGGTTACGCGGCGAGGCGGAAGTCGAAGCAGTCATGGCGTCCCTAAGCTTGCGGATGGGGCGGCCGGCGACAGATGGCCGGCGAGCGCCGCGATACATTCCTCGACGATGCGATCATGCGGCACGTCCCGCGACAGCACGGTGAGATCCGCCTCGGCATAGACCGGATAACGCTCGGCGATCAGCTTTTCGATGGTGGCTGCCGGATCGGCGGTCTGCAGCAGCGGCCGGTCGCTGCGGCGCTTGACCCGGCGCAGCAGCACGTCCGCGTCAGCCTTCAGCCAAAGCGAAATGCCGCGGGCACGGATGCGTTCACGCGTTTCGGCGCGCATGAAAGCGCCGCCGCCGGTCGCCAGCACGCACGGTCCGCCATCGAGCAGCCGTGCGATCACCCGCGCCTCGCCGTCGCGGAAATACTGTTCGCCATGGGCGGCGAAGATCTCGGGGATCGTCATGCCGGCGGCCGCCTCGATCTCGATGTCTGCATCGATGAAGGCCAACCCCAGCCGCGCAGCGAGCCTGCGGCCCACCGTCGATTTGCCGGCCCCCATCATGCCGACGAGGACGATCGTCCGGCCGTCAAGATGGGCGGCAATCGCCGCCTGCCTCGCGGATGCCTGAGCGGTATCCGGCGCAGGATCAGCCCCGGCATCGTGTCCGGTATCCTGCCCATCCGGAGACGGCGCTTGATTGTCCGCGGCGCGCGCGCCGGCGGGCGCCGGATCCTGCGCCGGGCTCTGTGCCGATTCTTGCACTGCGTCTCGCATCAACTCTTGCATCAAACAATCTTGCGTCAACCGATTGGCCAATGGCTTCGATGTCACATCGAAACGTCCGGCCCGCGAAGAAACCGGACAACCGCCCGGCAAGGAAAGGCCACCTATACTACCTGCCGCGCATTACGCAAAAGATGATCGGCAGTGCCGGAGCGGCCCCCGCTGCCGAGGCCCGCCACGAACCCCATACGCAAACGCTAGACTGTGAGACTCACACCGAGCGTCCGGCGCAGAAAGCTTGCCAGGCCGCGGCGAACATGATCGTTAACACCATCCGCGAGGCCCGTTCGCCCGGCTTTCGGCCTGGCCAGCAGCGCGAGGAGCCCAGACTGACATGCCGACCCTGTTCCGCTTCCTGACCATCATCGCGGTGATCGGCGGACTGATCTATGGCGGCTTGTTCGCGCTGTCCACGCTGTTCGATCCGAAGCCGCGGGAAATCACTGTTACGGTTCCGCAGGATCGGTTCCTCAAGCGGCAATGAACGGAGGCGTCGGTGGCTCGCCGCAAGACACATGACACCCCTGCAGCCGGGACCAGTTCTGCGACCGCAGGCGACGCCAAGCTGGTCGCGCTGTTCCTCGACATGCTCACCGCCGAACAGGGCGCAGGCAACAACACCGTCGATGCCTACCGCCGCGATCTGGAGGACTTGTCCGCATTCCTCGGTCAAAGCCGGTCGGCGCTCGTGAAAGCCTCCACCGACGATCTGCGCGCCTACCTCGCCGATCTCGACACGCGCGGCTTCAAGTCGTCCAGCGTGGCGCGACGCTTGTCGGCGTTACGGCACCTGTATCGCTTCCTGCTCGGTGAAGGCCTGCGCGACGACGACCCGGCGGCAATTCTCGCCGGCCCGAAACGCGGCCGACCGCTGCCGAAGGTGCTGTCGATCACCGACGTCGATACTTTGCTCGCTCGGGCAAAGCAGACCGCCGAGCAAGCCGGGATTACGCCAGCGCAACGGATGCGGGGCTTGCGCCTGTCGTGCCTGCTCGAGGTGCTGTACGCGACCGGGCTGCGCGTTACCGAACTGGTGACGCTGCCGCTTGCCGCCGCGCGGCGCGACGCGCGGATGATCGTCGTGCGCGGCAAGGGCGGCAAGGAACGCTTCGTGCCCTTGAACGAGTCCGCCAAACAGGCGATGGCCGACTACCTCGCAGCCCTGGAGGCCGTGCAAGCGACGCCGAAGGCCGATGGCAAAATTGTCAAAGGCGCAGCGAGTAAAGGTTCTCCCAAAGCGACAAAATGGCTGTTTCCGTCGTTCGGCGAAAGCGGCCATCTAACCCGGCAACATTTCGCACGCGACCTGAAGGAGCTCGCGGCGGCTGCCGGCATTCCGCCGCGTCTCATCAGCCCGCATGTGTTGCGACACGCATTCGCCAGCCACCTGCTGCACAACGGCGCCGACCTGCGCATCGTGCAGACGCTGCTCGGCCATACCGATATCTCGACGACGCAGATCTATACCCATGTCATCGAGGAGCGGCTGAAAAGCCTGGTGCGCGACCTGCATCCGCTCGCCGGCGCCTGAGCTCCGTCACGCGGCTTTTCCGACGCTGTCCACCCACAGCGCCAGCCCGCCAAACAGGGCAATGCCTGCACAGACGAGCGGCCAACCTCCGCTGGTCCAGGCGAGGCCCGCGATCGCCGAGCCAAGCGACGCGCCGAGGAAAAACACGCCGACGAAGATGCCGTTGATGCGGCCGCGCGCCTCCGCCTGCAGCAGGTTGACCGCGCGGCGGCCGAGTGTCTGCGCGCCGACCACACCGACATCCAGCATGAAAGCGGCCACGGCCATCAAGACCAATGGCACCACAGGCGCCGCGACGGACGACGAACCCGCCCAGGCCGCAAGCGCCGCACCTGCGATCAGAACGAGGTGCGACACGATCGTCACCGGTCGGGTCCAGCCACGATCGCCCGCACGCCCGAACAGCGGCGTCAGCACTGCGCCCACCGCGCCGGCCAAGGCGAACAGCGCGATGCCGCGCTGACCGAGATCGAACGGCGGCAGCACCAGCCGCAATGCGATCGCGGTCCAGAACAGGCTGAATGCCGCCATGCCGAGGGCGGCCGACAACGCCTTCTGCCGCAAGACCGCCTCACTGCGCAGCAGCTGCCACAGCGAGGCGATCAGGGCCGGATACGTCAGCTCCGCCTGCGGCTGGCGTTGCGGCAGGCGCGGTCGGAGCGCCAGCGTCAGCAGCACCATCAGCATCGCGCTCACGCCATAGAATGCGCGCCAGCCAAACAGGTCCGCGACAAGGCTAGCGAACGGCCGCGATAGGAGGATGCCGATCATCAACCCGCTCATCACGTCGCCGATTACCTGGCCGCGCCGCTCAGGCGGCGCCATCGCGGCGGCGATCGGCACGATGATCTGAATGGCCGAGCATGCGGCGCCGAGTGCGAACAACGTCAGCAGCAAGGTGAGGGCCGTCGGCGCCACCGCAGCGACGGCGGCCGCAATCACCGCACACGTCAGCAGGCGAACCGTCAGCCTGCGATTTTCGATCAGGTCCGCAAGCGGCACCAGGAGCAACAAACCGCAGGCGTAACCCAGCAGCGTCGCCATTGCCACGAGACTGGCGGCCGACGCACCAAGCCCGAGAGAGGGACCGATCAACCCGACCAGGGTCTGCGGCACGAACAGATTGATGACGATGATGCCGACGGCGGCGGCAAACAGCAGGGTGAGGCGGGCGGTGATCTCCGGCGAAGACGGGCTGAGATCGCCGCGGCCAGGGGCGGCATCGTTGACGACGGTCATGAATACAGGCCTCGACTTGAGAAATTCGCATTTTGCCTGACAACTTTATTTCCAGTCAGAAAGATGATACAATTCAATTGAATCGATGATGATTATGAGCATTACGCATGAACATTCACGACCTCGAAGCCTTCATCGCCGTGGTCGAGACTGGATCGATCGTCGGTGCCTCGGCCCGGCTGAACCTGACCCAGCCCGGTGTCACCCGGCGAATTCAGAATTTGGAGGAGCGGCTCGGCACCACCCTGCTCGATCGGCAGTCGAAACCGCTGAAGCCCACCCATGACGGCCGCGAAGCCTACGAGCACGGCCGACGGGTGCTGCGTTCGCTGGAAGACCTGCGGGCGGGGGTTTCGCCCGATGCCGACGTGCGCGGCGAATTTCGCCTCGGCATCATGCCGTACCTGTCGGATGCAGCATTGGCGCTCCCGCTCGACCGGCTGCGCAGCGAATTCCCGCAACTCACCCTGCGCATCACCTCCGGCTGGTCGCCACGGCTGATCGAGCAGATTCAGCGCAGCGAGCTCGATGCCGCCGCGTTGTGCCTCGCCGACGGCATGCCTCCTCCCGACAACCTCGCCTGCGACGACCTTGGCGCACAGGCGGTGCTGCTGATCGCCGCACCATCGCTGGGCGTGCCGAAGCAGCCGACGCTTGCGGAGCTGTCGCGGTTTCCCTGGGTCATGAACGAGAACGGATGCGGCTTTCGCGCCTTCATCCGCAACCATTTCGAAAGCGAGCGTTTGCCGTTCCAGGTCGGCGTCGAGGCGATGAGCGCCGACCTGCGCATGTCGCTGGTCGCCCGCGGCCATGGCATCGGCATCGTCACGCCCGCGGCCTTCGCCGGCAGTCCGTGGCACGACGCGGTGCAGGTCATCGAAGCCGACAGCTTCAGACCGCAGGTGCGCGCCTGGCTACTGCATCGGCCACCGGCGGGACGGCTGAGCCGGCCGATCGCCGCCTTCCGCGATGCTTTGATCGATGGGCTGAGGCTCCCCGCCCCCTTCATCTCTTAACCATCGCGTCAGCTAGCCGAAAGGGATCGCAAAGGATGCGATTTCGGCCGAAAAATTCGCCACTTAGCCTGAAAAACGCTGTTGCTTGGGCCACCCTGGCTGGTTGACTTGCAGGTCGGCTGCCGTCAGACATGGCCGCACTTACGACCCGTACCCGTTCCGTCACCGGATCACCGTCACAGAATGCGAAGCTATCTCGATTTCGAAAAGTCCGTCGCCGAACTGGAGGCGAAGCTCGACGAGCTGCGCGCGCTGGCCGCTAGCGGCAGCGACATCGGCGACGAAATCGCCCGGGTCGAGGAGCGCGCATCGCAGACGCTGGCCGACCTCTACGCGAATCTGACGCCGTGGCAGAAGACGCAGGTGGCGCGACATGCGCAGCGGCCGCACTTTCTCGACTACGTCAACACGCTGGTCACCGAGTTCACCCCGCTCGCCGGTGACCGCAAGTTCGGCGACGACGATGCGCTGATCGGAGGCTTCGGACGCTTTCGTGGCGAAAGCATCTGCGTGATCGGTCAGGAGAAGGGCTCGACCACCGAAAGCCGTCTCAAGCACAATTTCGGCATGGCCAAGCCGGAAGGTTACCGCAAGGCGGTGCGGCTGATGGAGATGGCGGACCGCTTCAACATTCCGGTGCTGACACTGGTGGACACCGCCGGCGCCTATCCCGGTATCGGTGCAGAGGAACGCGGCCAGGCGGAAGCCATCGCCCGCTCCACCGACGCCTGCCTGCAGCTCGGCGTGCCGAACGTCTCACTGGTGATCGGCGAAGGCGGCTCCGGGGGCGCCGTGGCGATCGCCACCGCCAACCGCGTTTTGATGCTCGAGCACTCGGTCTACAGTGTGATCTCGCCGGAAGGTGCGGCATCGATCCTGTGGCGCGACGCCACCAAGGCTCAGGAAGCCGCCACCAACATGAAGATCACAGCGCAGGATCTGCTGCGCTTCGGGGTCATCGACGAGATCGTCAAGGAACCGATCGGCGGCGCGCATCGTGATCCACAAGGGGTGATCGCGGCGGCCGGCGAGGCCATCGCCCACGCCTTCGACGAGCTGCGCAACCTCGATCACGACAGCATTCGCAAGCAACGGCGACAGAAGTTCCTCGATATCGGCCGCAAGCTCGGCTGAACCGGACCCGCGGTTGATTTGCGCAGATCGTTCGCACGGCCGTCGATCGCTCGAGCCGGCACGGCGCGATTCGACACCGCGACGGAACGTGAGCGGACCCGACAAGGCTCGCATCGTGGCTTTTTCGAGGCAGCCGGCGTCATCAAGTTCGCCAAATTCATCAGCTATTTACAGGCCATTCACTATCGCGCGGACGCGGCTGCGCGGTCACGGTGAATCGGCTTGCGAGCCTGGGCGCTTAGGGATAACGATTGCTCAACGGCTTCAAGCAGGTTGCACGTAATCGGACGGTTCGGGGCGTTCCGGTGGGGGTTGTGGTTGCTTTGGGGAGCTTCACTTGATTTCTGACAATACGGTCCGCGGATTTGTGGCAGCAGCTGCGGTGGCAGCCTGCGTCGCGCTGGCCGGATGCAATGCCGAGCAGGCGGCCTTCGTCACCAACGCCAAGGCCAACAAGCCGATCCCCGAAAAGCTGGCGCAAGACATCCAGGCGAAGGAGATGGATCCGCAGTCGCCGATCCTGGTCCGCCTGTTCAAGCAGGAAGCCGAGCTGGAAGTCTGGAAGCAGGACAAGACCGGCCGCTTCGCGCTGCTGAAGACTTATCCGATCTGCCGCTGGTCCGGCGACCTTGGCCCGAAGATCCGGGAAGGCGACCGTCAGGCGCCTGAGGGCTTCTACAACATCACGCCGGCGCAGATGAATCCGGAGTCGGCGTACTACCTGTCGTTCAACATGGGCTATCCGAACGCGTTCGACCGTTCGCTCGGCCGCACCGGCTCGCAGCTCATGGTGCACGGCGACTGCTCCTCGCGCGGATGCTACGCGATGACCGACGAGCAGATCTCGGAAATCTATGCGCTCGGTCGGGAATCGTTCTTCGGCGGACAGCGCTCGTTCCAGGTGCAGGCCTATCCGTTCCGGATGACGCCGCAGAACTTCGCCAAGCACCGCAACAATCCGAACATGCCGTTCTGGAAGATGCTGAAGCAGGGCAACGATCACTTCGAGGTGACGCATCTCGAGCCGAAGGTGGATGTCTGCGAGCAGCGCTACGTCTTCAACGCCGACAAGGATCCGCTCTCCAACCGAGCGCCGAGCTTCAACCCGACCGGTAAGTGCCCGACCTATCAGGTGGCCGATGACATCGCGCAGGCGGTGGCGGAGAAGCAGCGCAAGGACGAATACGAGACCGCCCAGCTCATCAGCCGCGGCACGCCGAGCGTGGTTGCGCGCAAGGGCATCGACGGCGGCATGCACGCGCTGTTCGCGGCGAAGACCCCGAACGGCTCGACCGGTCTGTCCGACACCAAGAGCACGACGTTCTCCTCCTACGCCGCCGTCCCGTCCGTGCCGCCGACGGTCAATCCGCCACGCTCGGCTGACGAACCGACGCTCGCGCTCGCATCGCCCGCAAGCTCTGGCGGAGACTTCCTCTCGACCTCCGCGCCGGCCACCACCGAAGCCGCAAAGCCCACGGTGCGCGTCGCCACGGCTCCCGCATCGAACTCCTCCGACAGCGGCGGGTTCTTCTCGAGTCTTGCCCGGAAGATCGGCATCGGCGCTGATGGCGAAGCAGCGCCGAAAACGACGTCGAGCGCACCGGCGCCGAAGCAGCCTCCGAAAGCGCAGAAGCCGACGCAGGCATCAGCACCGAAGCCGCCTGCCGCGATCCGGCACGAACCGAAGGCTCACGAGACGAAGCCAACCGAAACTCGGACTGCAGCCGCTCCGAAGCCTACGGCGCCTCCGACCGAGAAGAAGGAGCGCAACACGGCGATTGCCGGTGCGCAGCCGGTCGTCCCCTCGAACGCATTCGATAGCCGCTGGTCGATGCGCTGACCCCGCAATGACCTTGAGCGCAAGCGCATTGCGCCTTGGCTCTTGGTGCGCGCGATGTCTTCGATGACATGATCGCTCTTCCGGATCATGCTTTGACGCGCTCGATCGCGCCCCGGCGCAATCTGGACGTGCCACTCCCTCACCGTTTCATCTCGTAGTAGCGCAGCATATCCTTCGCCTGCAGCGTGCGATCCGAACGCCGGCCGAAGAAATAGACTCCGCTTGCGGCATCCGATTTCGGGCCTGGTCTTGCAAAGCGATCGATGAACCGCACCCAGAAGAACGGTAACGCCACCAGCGTCGCCAGACGCGTGCTGAGCCCGAGCGACAAGGCGACGTAGCGGATCGACCAGACCAGCGCCTTACCCGCACCGCCGACCGCGCCGGAATCGATCTCCTCGAAGTGACGAAACAGCCAACGATGGCCGCTCAAGGTGAAGCGGGTGAAGTCATAAGCCTGTTCGTGCACCTGCTGGATAAACGGCGTGTCGGCATAGACCACGCCACCGGGTTTCAACACGCGGTGGATTTCCGCGACCACCGTCGATGGATCGAGCACATGTTCGAGCACCGCCTGGATCCAGACGCCATCGAACACTGCATCCTGGAACGGCAGGAAGTGGCCGTCGGCGACGACGTCGGTGTTCGCAGACGCATAGACGTCGGTGCCGATGACGCGGATGTTTCCGGTCGCATAGAGTGGATCGGCGCCTGCGCCGATGGCACCACCGCCAATGACCAATACCAGCGGATTGGGCGCCTGCTGCAATAGACGGATGACCATCTCGCGCGACTTCTCCGGCGTCACCGGATTCGCGCCCGTCAGCATGCGCCGCAAGCGGACGGCCATCCCGCGGCCGGTGTCGTCGCGCTTCATCACCGAGCCGCGATCGTCCGCATAGGCGGCGCGATCAAAGATGCTGCGGTCGAAATCGATCAGCACGGGCTGCCCTGACGCGCGCGGAAAACCCGCGCGTGTGTAATGGCAGTCTGTGTTGGTACATCGAATCGGATCGTGGTCGAGATCGAGCGCCGAGCGGCAGCGCGGACAACAGAGCAACGCTTTTACGTCCAACAAGAATTCAATTCCCTGCATGATGAATCCGTGCTGCGCTGCCGGCTCGCCGCTTTGCGTCCGGCATTCCAGCAATTCGAGCAACGTCGATTGTCGGCGGATCAACTTTTCACGAAACTCGCCGTTCCGCATGTATGCGCAACCTGCGACATTCTAACGTGCCCTGTAACGCGCGATTCACAACACACGCGCGCATCACGTGCGCAACAAGTGCGTGTGCAGCCTTACGGCTCGATACAACCGCATCGTTTGATACGCACGTTCACCAACGACGGCGTGTAGCGAAGAAAGCCATATCACAGTGATAACTTGCAGCGGTCACAGGTGGTGACGCGTTGCGTCGAATGTCTCTCGCGCGGGGCGCGGCCAACGACGCGAGATCACACGCGCCGGCATGAAGACGCGTCCGATCCGGCATCGCCAAACGACAAGACACTTGTAATGACACGACACTTGCACGCTGATGGCCATCACGCGATCGTACGCTCAATCGCCAACCTTGCCGCGCTCGGCGAGGAAATCGAGCAGCACGCGAATGCGTGACGGCAATAAGCCACCTTGGCCGAGATAGACCGCGTGAAAACTCTCGCGATCGCCGGGATTGAACTCCTGCAACACCGGCACGAGGCGACCGGCAGCAAGATCACCACGCACCGTAAACGTCGCCAACCGCGCAAGACCCGCACCGCCGAGCGCGAGTTGGCGCAGCGTCTCCCCATCGCTTGCCTGCACGCGACCCATCGTTGGCACCACCACCTCGCTGCCGTCATGCGCCCTCAACGGCCAGCCCTGGATCGCCCGCGCATAGCCGAAGCCAAGACGATTGTGCGCGTCGAGATCGGCGATGCTCTTCGGCTCACCGTAACGTTGCAGGTAAGCCGGCGACGCGACGATCAGCTTTCCCACATCGCCAAGCTTGCGCGCGATCAGGCTCGAACTCTTCAGCGGCCCGGCACGGACCGCGACATCCGTGCGTTCCGCGATCAGGTCGATCACCAGATCGGTCTGCACGATATCCAGCGTCACCGCGGGATAGCGCGTGAGAAATTCCGACAAGACCGGCGCGAGAATGTGGGTGCCGTAGGAGGCACTGGTGTTGAAGCGGATCAGTCCGCTTGGTTGCTCGCCGGCCGCGGCGCTGCGTTCGGCTTCATCGAGATCGGCAAGGATGCGGGTCGTTCGCTCATAGAAGGCCGAGCCCTCGGGCGTGAGCTGCAGGCGGCGAGTGGAGCGGTTGACCAATCGCGCCCCGAGCCGCGCCTCCAGCCGGCCGATCAGCTTGCTGACCGCCGAGGGCGTCATCCGGCAAGCCCGCGCGGCCGCGGAAAAGCCGCCGTGCTCAACCACGCGGACGAACACTTCCATCTCTCCGGACCGGTTGACCTCGCCGCGCGCCATTGTGAATTTAATTCATAGATAATGTTCCCGCCTGCCTTCTATATCATTTTTTGCAGTGCATCCATATCCCACGGCAGAAACACACTCCCACGAGGTTGATCATGCCGCTGGCACTCTATGCCCTGACGGCCGGAGCCTTCGGCATCGGCGTCACCGAATTCGTCATCATGGGCCTGCTGATCGAGGTCAGCGACACATTCCACGTCTCGATCGCCTCCGCCGGGCTCCTGATTTCCGGTTATGCATTGGGCGTGGTCGCCGGCGCACCAGTGTTGACGGTGCTGACCGGCGGATGGCCGCGCAAGACGGTGCTGATCGCGCTGATGATGATCTTCACCGTCGGCAACATCGCCTGCGCGCTGGCGCCGAGCTACGGCTTCCTCATGGCCGCACGAGTTCTGACGGCGCTCGCGCACGGCACCTTCTTCGGCGTCGGCTCGGTGGTCGCCACCGGCCTCGTCGCCCAAGACAAGCGCGCGTCCGCGATCGCCGTGATGTTCACCGGACTGACCGTCGCCAACATCCTCGGCGTGCCGTTCGGCACCTGGCTCGGCCAGCAATTCGGCTGGCGCGCGACCTTCTGGGCGGTGGCGCTGGTTGGCGTCGTTGCGATCCTGGTGCTCGCCCTGCTGCTGCCGAAGGATAAGGGCGACGCAGAAACCGCGGACTGGCGCGCCGACCTGCGCGCCATCGCCCGCAAGCCGGTGCTGCTCGGCTTCACCAGCACGGTGCTGGGTTTTGCCGGCGTATTCGCCGTATTCACCTACATCGCGCCGGCGCTGACCCGCATCACCGGTTTCTCCGACGCGGCCGTGTCGCCGATCCTGCTGGTGTTCGGCGGCGGATTGATCGTCGGCAATCTCCTGGGCGGCAAGCTCGCCGACCGCAGCCTCGTGCCGTCCCTGCTCGGCACGCTGGCCGCACTCGGCATCGTACTGGCGCTGATGACATTCGCGCTGCACAGCAAAACCGCTGCGGTGCTGTTCGTCGGCCTCATGGGCGCCACAGGCTTCGCCACCGTGGCGCCGCTGCAACTCTGGGTGATGGAAAAGGCGCACGGCGCCGGCCAGAGCCTCGCCTCTTCGTTCAACATCGCCGCGTTCAATCTCGGCAACGCGATCGGCGCCTGGGCGGGCGGCACAGTGATCGACCACGGGCCTGGATTGGGCTCGGTGCCATTCGTGGCCGCGCTGTTTCCGCTCGCGGCCATTGCCGTGACGTTGATCGCGCTACGCGCGGAACGAACCGCCCCCGCCAAGGCCTGCGAATCGTCCGCCGCCTGATTACGGAGACCTTTTTTAAAGGCGACAAGCGGCCGCGCTCGAACCTGCGAAGCGCGGCCGCAAAGCGCCATCCAGTCCTACGCCGGCTCGGCGTCGCGTTTTGCCATCATCGCCTTGAAAGCCGGCCGCGCATGGCACGCCGCGAGCCAGGCCTTCACCCGCGGCGCTTCCGCAAATAGCTCCGGCGCGCCCATCGCGTAGCGCACCACCTCCGCCACATTGAGATCGGCGACCGTAAAGCGCCCGCCGACCAGATGACCGCTCTCCGCCAGCGCCTGGTCGAGCACCGCGAAGGGTCCGCGCAACGCATCGACGCCCGCCTGCGCGAGCTTTGGGCCGCGCAATTCCGGCTTGCCTGCGCGATGCGTCAGGATCTGCAAGGCATGCTGCTCGACTTCGTTCGCAGCCCATAGCGACCACATGCTCATCAGCCCGTCCTCGGCCAAATCGGCCGGCGCAAGCGGGCCGCCATGCTTCTTCGCCAGATAGAGGTTGATCGCCAGCGACTCGTGCAGCGCGAGGCCATCGTCCGCCATCGACGGAATATGCCCGTTCGGATTGATTTTCAGAAACTGTTTGGAGCGCGTGTGCAGCGGCGCATCGGCCGCGCCGGGATCAGACAGACGATAGGCCTGGATCACCGGCACGCTCTGGAAGGGAATGTTCAGCTCGTCTGCAAGCCAGTAATTGCGCGAGGCGCGCGAGCGGTAGACACCGTAGATCGTCAGCATGATGGATCGGCCTTCCCCTGGAATAATCCGACCGTTTTATAGCCTATTCGGAGAACAACAGCGCGGTCATTCCGGACGCTGCGCCACGCGCAGCGATCCGGAATCCCGAGCTTGCAGACATGCAGACCGCATCATCTCGCGATCCGAGCTCGCGCGTTTCACGCGCGCTCCGGAATGAGCGCGAAAGATCAGAGCGGAGGATAAACCCCGGCCATCGGAGGATCAGGCGAACCGGCCGTGGCAGTGTTTGAACTTCTTGCCCGAACCGCAGGGACAGTTCTCGTTGCGGCCAACCTTGCCCCAGGTCGCCGGATTGTTGGGGTCACGATCGGCCGGCGCGGTCGGCGGTGAGAACGCCATGGTCGCGAGCGGCACCTCGTCTTCACCCGTATCCGGATTAAGCTTGTGTGCTTCCATCATCGGCAGCTCCGGCTGCTGCTGCTCCGGCGGGACGATCTCGACCCGCATGAGCTGTGCCGTCACCGCCTCGCGCAGGTGTGCGATCATGGTCTCGAACAGATTGAAGGCTTCCGCCTTGTATTCGTTGAGCGGATCGCGCTGACCATAACCGCGCAGGCCGACCACCTGGCGCAGGTGATCGAGCATGATCAGATGCTCGCGCCAGAGATGGTCCAGCGTTTGCAGCAGCACTGTCTTCTCGACATAGCGCATGACGTCCGGGCCCCATTGGGCAACCTTCGCCGCCATGTGCTCGTCGACGCGCTTCTCGATGCGCTCGGAGATCTCCTCGTCGGCGATGCCTTCTTCTTTGGCCCACTCATCCACCGGCAGGTCGAGCGCCAGCACGCGATTGAGCTCTTCCTTCAGGCCGGCGACATCCCACTGCTCCGGATAGACCCCTTCCGGCACATGCTTGGCCACCATGTCGCTCACCAGCGCATGACGCATGTCGGCGACGGTTTCGGCCACGTCCTCATCACGCATCAAATCGATGCGCTGGTCGAAGATCACCTTGCGCTGATCGTTCTGAACGTTGTCGAACTTGAGCAGGTTCTTGCGGATGTCGAAGTTGCGCGCTTCGACCTTCTGCTGTGCCTTCTCTAGAGCCTTGTTGATCCACGGGTGGATGATCGCCTCGCCTTCCTTCAGGCCGAGCCGCTGCAGCATCGAGTCCAGCCGGTCCGAACCGAAGATGCGCATCAGATCGTCTTCCAGCGACAGGAAGAACTTCGAACGGCCGGGATCGCCCTGACGACCGGAGCGGCCGCGCAGCTGGTTGTCGATGCGCCGCGATTCGTGGCGCTCGGAGCCAATGATGTAGAGACCACCGGGCTTGGTGATGGTCTTGGCCGGCTTGCCGCCCTTGGCCGGTTCGATCTCGATCGTCTCTTCCGCCTTCAGCACGATCTCGCGGAACTTCTCGATGTCCGCCTTGATCTGCGCGATGCGCGCCTGCTTCTCGGCCTCGTCCTCGATGCCCGCGGTCTCCTGCGCAATACGCATTTCGAGCGAACCACCAAGCTTGATGTCGGTCCCGCGGCCGGCCATGTTGGTCGCGATCGTGATCGCGCCCGGAATGCCGGCTTCGGCGACGATGTAGGCTTCCTGCTCGTGGAAGCGCGCGTTCAGCACGGCGAACATCTTCGCCGGCTTGCCGGTGCGGGCGGCGGCATAGAGCTTGTCGAGCGCCTTCTGGTTGCCGAAGTCGATCTGCTTGTAGCCGTTCTTCTTCAGGTATTCGGCGAGCGTCTCGGACTTCTCGATCGAGGCGGTACCGACCAGCACCGGCTGCAGCCGCGCATTCGCCCGCTCGATCTCCGCCAGAATCGCCGCGTACTTCTCGTTGGCAGTGCGGTAGACCTCGTCATCCTCGTCGAGCCGCGCGACCGGAACGTTGGTCGGGATCTCCCGCACTTCCAGCTTGTAGATGTCGAAGAATTCGTCCGCCTCGGTCGCCGCCGTACCGGTCATGCCGCCGAGCTTCTCGTACATGCGGAAGTAGTTCTGGAAGGTGATCGAGGCCAGCGTCTGGTTTTCCGGCTGGATCGGCTGGTGCTCCTTCGCTTCCAGCGCCTGATGCAGGCCTTCCGAATAGCGGCGGCCAGGCATCATGCGGCCGGTGAACTCGTCGATGATCACCACCTCGCCGTCGCGGACGATGTAGTCCTTGTCGCGGGTGAACAGGGTGTGGGCGCGTAGGCCCTGGTTGATGTGATGAACGGTGGAGACGTTCTCGATGTCGTAGAGCGAATCGCCCTTGAGCAGACCCGCCTCGCGGATCATCTGCTCCATCTTCTCCATGCCCGCTTCGGTCATGGTCACCGTGCGCTGCTTTTCGTCGACCTCGTAGTCGCTCTTGTCCAGCTTCGGGATATAGGCGTCGATGGTGTTGTAGAATTCGGAGCGGTCGTCGAGCGGACCGGAGATGATCAGCGGCGTGCGCGCCTCGTCGATCAGGATCGAGTCCACCTCGTCGACGATGGCGAAGTAGTGCGGCCGCTGGACCATGTCCTCCAGCCGGTACTTCATATTATCGCGCAGATAGTCGAAGCCGTACTCGTTGTTGGTGCCATAGGTGATGTCGCAGGCGTAGGCCGCCTTGCGCTGCTCGTCGTCCAGGCCATGCACGATGACGCCGGTGGTGAGGCCGAGGAAGCCGTAGATCTGGCCCATCCATTCGGCGTCGCGCTTGGCGAGGTAGTCGTTCACCGTGACGACGTGCACGCCCTTGCCGGCGAGCGCGTTGAGATACACCGCCAGCGTCGCCACCAAGGTCTTGCCTTCGCCGGTCTTCATTTCGGCGATGTCGCCCTCGTGCAGCACCATGCCGCCGATCAGCTGGACGTCGAAATGCCGCTGGCCGAGGGTGCGTTTGGCGGCTTCGCGGACCGTGGCGAAGGCGGGAACGAGGATGTCGTCGAGGGTCTTGCCATCGGCGAGCTGCTGCTTGAATTCGGCGGTGCGGGCGCGCAACGCCTCGTCGGAGAGCTTCACGAGCTCCGGCTCGAGGGCGTTAATGGCGTTGACCCGTGGCTGGTAGGATTTGATGCGCCGGTCGTTGGCGGAACCGAAAAGCTTGCGTGCGAGCGCACCGATCATGGAAAGTTCGTCCTTCAGAGGAGCGTTTTGGGCCGCAATCAGCCGTTCAAATGGCTGGCGGCCTTCGAAACCGGGACACGAGAGCGATATTGGGAAAGCAGCCGAAATCGCGCCGCGACCCGTTCCGTCCGGCTGGGCAGAGATATGAGCCGGTCAAAGCCTTGTCAACGGCGCAAAACCTCTCAGGAAATTCATGATTTCGCCTGACTTTGCGCATTGCTAACGCCCGCCGATTGCGCGACTGTCCGCCGCTTCGAGCACCGACACCAAGGTCAAAACCACCAGGTCGACACCCAAGGATTTTTCATGACCGACTTCCTTCCGCGCTCGCCGCGGGCTTTCCGCACCGCACTGGCCGCGATCGCGCTTGCCGGCTGCGCAACAGTTGTCTTTGCAAGCGCCGGTCAGGTTCGCGCCCAGGATGCCAATCCGGTTCTCGCCAAGGTCAATGGCGTCGAAATCCGCCAGAGCGACTTGAACATGGCCGAGGAAGAGTTGGGCGCCGCCCAGCTCGCCCAGATGGACCCGGCGACCAAGCGCGACAACCTGCTGTCCTACGTCATCGACCTGAAGATCGTCGCCAAGGCCGCCGAGGACAAGAAAATCGGCGAGACCGACGACTTCAAGAAGAGCCTCGCCTTCGCCCGCGAGCGGCTTTTGATGGACAAGCTGCTCACCAGCGAGGCCAAGGCCGCCACCACCGACGAGGCGATGCGCAAGGTCTATGACGAAGCCGCCAAGCAGATGGGCGGCGAGGAGGAGGTGCGTGCCCGCCACATCCTGGTCGAGACCGAAGGCGAAGCCAAGCAGATCGCCGAGGAATTAAAGAAGGGAGCCGACTTCGCCGAGCTCGCGAAGAAGAAGTCGAAGGATCCCGGCGCATCGGACGGCGGCGACCTCGGCTACTTCACCAAGGAACAGATGGTGCCCGAGTTCTCCACCGCCGCGTTCGCGCTCGAGCCCGGTAAGATCTCCGACCCGATCAAGAGCCAGTTCGGCTGGCACATCATCAAGGTCGAGGACAAGCGCAAGCGCAAGCCGCCGGAATTCGATCAGGTGAAGCCGCAGATTGAAACTTATGTGACGCGGAAGGCCCAGGCCGACCTGGTCAGCAAGCTGCGCGAGACCGCCAAGATCGAACGCTTCGACAAGAAAGACGAACCGGCCAAGGACGCAGCGAAGGATGCGAAGGACGCGCCGGCGGCCAAGGGCGGCGCGATGGCGCCCGCGAAGAAGTAATCACGGCGGCGAAGAAGTCGTTCGACTTCTGCAGCGAACTTCAGTAATTTGACCAGGTGCCCGGGCTCTCGCCCGGGCATCCGCGTCTTGAGCCTCGTTTTCTGCGTCAGACTTTTTGCGTCAGACCTAGCCGCAAGGCGCGGACGGCCGGACCTTCCGGCAACGTTTTCCCGTGACGTTCAACGCCAGGCTCAAGGCAGATCGCATGTCCAGCTCCGTCTCCCCCCTCGCCCCGAAGACCACCCCGCATGCGCCCGCGATCGCCGGCGTGCGCCTTGCGACGGCAGAGGCAGGCATCCGCTACAAGAACCGGACCGATGTGCTGCTGGCGCTGCTCGATCCCGGCACCACGATCGCCGGCGTGTTCACCAAGTCGAAATGCGCCAGCGCGCCGGTGGAATGGTGCAAGACCAACATGAAGGGCGGCCAGGCGCGCGCCCTGGTCGTCAACTCCGGCAACGCCAACGCCTTCACCGGCAAGACCGGCCGCGCCTCCACCACGTTGACTGCGGCGATCGCCGCGAAGGCGGCCGCCTGCAAGGCGAACGAGGTTTTCCTCGCGTCGACCGGCGTGATCGGCGAGCCGCTCGATGCGACCAAGTTCGACGGCGTGCTGGAACGGCTCGCGGAGGAGGCCGACGGCGACCGCTGGATCGATGCCGCGAAGGCAATCATGACCACCGACACCTTCCCGAAAGTCGCGACGGCCACCGTCAAGCTCGGCAAGGCCAAGGTCACCATCAATGGCATCGCCAAGGGGGCCGGCATGATCGCTCCCGACATGGCGACGATGCTGTCGTTCATCTTCACCGACGCGCCGCTGTCGGCGGGCGTACTGCAGGCGCTGCTGAAAGGCGGCGTCGAGGACACCTTCAACGCCATCACCATCGACAGCGACACCTCCACCTCGGACACGCTGCTGGCATTCGCGACCGGCGCCGCGGCCGAGCACGGCGCGCCGAAGATCGCGCGCGCGTCCGATCCGCGGCTGAAAGCCTTCACCAAGGCGTTCAACGCGATCCTGGCCGATCTCTCCGAGCAGGTGGCCCGGGACGGCGAAGGCGCACGCAAGTTGATCGAGATCATCGTCGACGGCGCAGTCTCGAAGAAATCCGCCCGCACCATTGCCATGTCGGTGGCCAACTCGCCGCTGGTGAAGACGGCAGTCGCCGGCGAGGACGCCAACTGGGGCCGCGTGGTGATGGCGATCGGCAAGGCTGGCGAGCCCGCCAACCGCGACAAGATTTCCATCGCCTTCAACGGCATCCGCGTCGCCACCAAGGGCGCGCGCGATCCCTCTTATGACGAAGACAAGGTGTCGGCGACGATGAAGAAGGACACCGTACAGATCAAAATCTCGCTCGGCCTCGGCAAGGGGCGCGACCGCGTGCTGACCTGCGACCTGACCAAGGAATACGTCGCCATCAACGGCGATTACCGGTCGTGAAACTCACCCTCGTCGTCGCCTGCGCGCTGGTCGATGCCGACAACCGCGTGCTGATCGCGCAGCGGCCGGAGGGCAAAGCGCTCGCCGGTCTCTGGGAGTTTCCAGGCGGCAAGCTCGATGCAGGCGAACGACCCGAGCAGGCGCTGATCCGCGAATTGCACGAAGAGCTCGGCATCACTGTGCGCGAGGCCTGCCTTGCGCCTTTGACATTCGCAAGCCACGGCTATGACGACTTCCATCTGCTGATGCCGCTTTACATCTGCCGGCGCTGGGAGGGCGAGGTCACTGCGCGGGAGGGACAGAAGCTCGCCTGGGTGCGCGCGACCAAGCTCTCTGAGTATCCGATGCCGCCGGCGGACCTACCACTGATCCCGCATCTGATCGACTTGCTCTGACTGCTCGCGGCCCGCCGCAAGTCCCCATCCGGAGGAACACCCAAAGGGCACGTTTCGAAGGATGATTTTTGCGGATGATTTGCGCCCAGGGTTCGAGACGCGCAGCGGTGCTACGCTCCTCACGATAAGGAGCAACGCAGCGTCCGCAGGACATGACAGCAATTACCCCTTCCGCTTCACAGCAGCCTCGAGGCTCGCCTTCGCAGAACCCGGCTTGAGCGGCTTCTGCTGGCTCTCATGCGGCGCCCAGCCGGACAGCCAGACCACATCGAAGGTGGCGCGGACGCGCCCATCAGGATCGGCGAAGCGTTCGCTGTAGATTTGCGCCATTCTCAGCAGGGTGGTCCGCCGCAGCGGCACGCGCCGTCGCTCGGCCAGCGGATTGGTAGCGCCCATCCGCCGCAAGTCCTGCATCAGCGCGAAGGCGGTGTCGTAACGCACCACGACCCGATCCACATCCGCCACCGGCAAGGCGAAGCCCGCGCGCTGCAGCAGCGCACCAAGCTCGCGCAGATCGCCGAACGGCAGCACGCGCGGCGAAAGCCCGCCCTCGACCTCGCTTTCGGCCGCGGCAAACGCCTGCCGCAGTTCGGTCAGCGTGTCGCCGCCGAACAGCGCGACCAGCAGCAGGCCATCCGGCTTCAGCGCGCGGCGCACCTGCGCCAGCACGCCCGGCAGATCGTCGATCGCCTGCAGGGCCAGCGCCGACACCGCGAGATCGAGCGATTCCGGCGCGAGGCCAAGCCGGTCGTCCTCCTGGCGCAACAGATCGATGCGCGTGATCGCCGCCACGCGCTGCGACAACACCTCCCGCAACTGCGGACCGGGCGTGCCGACATCGGCCGCACTGTTGAACGTACGCAGCACCGCCGCCAGCCGCTCGCCGAAATCCTCCACCACCCGATCGAGCAGAAACGGTGCGGATCCCTGCCGCTCGGCGCGCGACAAGTGCGTGCGCAGGGCGTGGCGGTCGATCAGGCGTGGGACGGCGGGGTCAGTCATGATCAGGTCCAGTCTCGCCCGCTTCTTCAGCCATTCATCGCCGGCCGGCAAGGCCTGCTCCACCAAGTTGTTCTTGGACAAGCCGATCCTGGACAAGTCGTTTCCGGGCCCAGTCGCTCCCCGCAAGCCGTCGCCCGGAACCAGATGTTGACGGAAACCGGGTTCCCAGACGCGGGTATGCTGCTCTAACCTACGTGGGATGGACGCCTTCATGCCCGATCAAACAGCTCCGACGGTCGCTCGGCGCATGCGTGCTGCGTTTGGCGCCTGTGGCGCGGTGATGGCTGGTGTCGCGCGGTGGACGCTCGATATCGCGCTGCCGACGTTGTGCGTCTCCTGCCGTGCGCCGGTCGCAGGCGAAGGCGTCTGCGCCGCGTGCTGGGCGAAACTGTCGTTCATCGCCCCGCCGTTCTGTGAGCGGCTTGGCATTCCGTTCGTCTACGATCCGGGACCCGGCATCCTGTCGATGGCGGCAATTGCCGACCCGCCGGCCTATCACCGCGCCCGCGCGGCGGTCCGCTATGACGACGTGGCGCGCAGCCTGGTGCATGGACTGAAATACCAGGACCGCACCGATCTCGCGCCACCTTTGGGGCGTTGGATGGCCCGCGCAGGGAAAGACATTCTCGACGGCGCCGACCTGATCGTGCCGGTGCCACTGCACTGGCGACGCGGCTGGAGTCGCCGTTACAACCAATCCGGCGCGCTGGCGACAGTCGTCGGCCGGCTGAGCCGTGTTCCGGTCAACGGCCAGGCGCTGAAGCGCGTCCGTTCGACGCAGCAGCAGGTCGGATTGTCCCGAACCGAGCGGGCCCGCAATGTCCAGGGCGCATTCTCGGTCGCCACCGAGCGCAGAGCAGACGTTCAGGGACGGCGGATCGTGTTGATCGACGACGTGCTGACCTCCGGCGCCACCGTCGATGCATGCGCCCGCGCGCTGTTGCGGGCGAAAGCGGCGAACGTCGATGTCCTCGTCTTTGCACGAGTTGTGGAGGGCGCGCAAAACCCTATATAATTGTCACAAAGATGGTGCGGCGCGCGGCTGCATCGATGGATCGGACCCATGACCGCTCAGGTTGAAATCTACACCACGCCCACCTGTGGCTACTGCCGGATGGCGAAGCAACTGCTGACCCGCAAGAACGTCGCGTTCCACGAGATCGACGTCTCGGCCGACGCCGCGCTGCGGCAGGCGATGGTGGCGCGTGCCGGAGGGCGGACCACCGTGCCGCAGATCTTCATCGGCGGCACCCATGTCGGCGGCTGCGATGATCTCTATGAGCTCAACGATGCGGGCGGCCTTGACGCGCTGCTCGCTGGACAAACGGTGACGCCGTGACCGAGACCTTTACCGCCGCGATGGTGCAGACCCGGGCCAAACTTTCGCCCGAGGAGAATCTCAAGGACGTCAGCGCGCTGATCCGCGAGGCGGCAGCGAAGGGGGCTGACTATGTGCAAACCCCCGAGATGACAAACCTGCTCGCTGCCAACCGCGAGCAGTTGTTCAAGACGATTGCCGATGAGGACAGCGACGCGTCGCTCGCCGCCTATCGCGAACTGGCGAAGGAGCTGCGCATCTTCCTGCATATCGGCTCGATGGCGATCCGCGCCACGCAAGACCGCGCCGCCAATCGCGGCTTCCTGATCGATCCGAAGGGGCGCATCCTCGCCCGCTACGACAAGATCCACATGTTCGACGTGAACCTCGCGAACGGTGAAAGCTATCGCGAATCCGCCAACTATCAGCCTGGCGAAGCGGCCGCGATCGTCGATCTGCCCTGGGGCCGCATCGGGCTGACGATCTGCTACGACATGCGCTTTCCCTCGCTGTATCGCGCGCTCGCCGAGAGCGGCGCCTCCTTCCTCACCATGCCGTCGGCCTTCACCAAACCGACCGGCGAAGCGCACTGGCATGTGCTGTTGCGGGCGCGGGCGATCGAAAACGGCGCATTCGTGTTCGCCGCGGCGCAAGGCGGCACGCACGAGAGCAAACGGCTCACTTACGGCCACTCGCTGATCGTCGATCCCTGGGGCGAGATTCTTGCCGAAGGCGGCGTCGATCCGGGTGTCATCCTGGCGAAGATCGACCCGGCCAAGGTCATTGATGCTCGCGGCAAGATTCCGTCGCTGCAGCACGGCCGCCGCTTCAGCATTTCGGATGCCAATACGCCGACAGGCCATCTGCATCTGGTGCGGGAAAATCCATGATCCGTTATTCGTTGCAGTGCGAACGCGGCCACGCGTTCGAAAGTTGGTTCCAAGATTCCGCGTCATACGACAGGCAGGCGAAGCGCGGGCTGGTGAGCTGTCCGGCCTGCAACTCCACCAAGGTCGAGAAATCGATCATGGCCCCGCAGATTCCGCGCAAAGGCCGTACCACCGAACAGCGCATCGTCGAGGAGAAATCGGCCAAGGCCCGCTCCCGCCGCAAGAGCACGGACACGTCGGTGCCGGCGCCAGCATCCACGGCTGTCCCTGCCGAACCGATGCTGATGTCGCAACAGAGCGAGTTGCTCGGCAAGCTGCGGGAGTTGCGCGACCACATAAAGGCCAACGCCGACGATGTCGGCCAGCAGTTCCCGGAAGAAGCGCGCAAGATGCACTATGGCGAGATCGAGCATCGTCCAATCTATGGCGAGGCGTCGCCGACCGAGGCCAAGGCGCTGATTGAAGAAGGCGTCGACGTGATCCCGCTGCCGGCGCTGCCGGAAGACCGGAACTGAGCGCGCGGCGGCACGCGTGATCGACCAAATCGCCGCCTTCCTGAGCACGAGCCATCAGCTGACGCTGCTGTCGTTCGGCGTTCTGGTCCTCGCCTGCATCGCTTCGGGACTGGTGTTGCTGCCGCGCGCGCTGTTGTGCGTGCTCGCGGGCGCAGCCTTCGGCCTGATCGCGCTGCCGATCATCGTTCCGAGCTCGACGCTCGGCGCCCTGATTGCCTTCCTCGCCGCACGCCTGTTCGGCGGCCGCTTGGTACAGCGGCTGCTCGGGCGCAGGCGATTGTTGCGAAGGATATCGGACGCGGTCGATCAGGAAGGCTGGCGCATCGTCGCACTGATGCGGCTCGGCGCGCCGGTCCCGGGCGCTGTCACCAACTACCTGTTCGGTTTGACCAATATCCCATGGTGGTCGTTCACCTGGGCCACGTTCCTGTTCTGCATCCCGCAAGCCATCCTGTTCGTCTGCCTCGGCGCGGCCGGACGGGCGGCGCTGCTCGACGATCGAACGTCCGTCCTCGCCCAGGCGCTGATCGTGCTCGGACTGATCACCAGCGCATCGATCATCCTGCTCGTCACCAAGCGCGCGCGCTCGGCGATCGGCGACCTCAGTGACGAACACCCCGCGACTCCTGCCCCGCCGGCGTCCGGCAATACTGAGACGACGGCCTGACGGCGCCGAACTACTGCACCGCGATCAACACCGCGACGCCGATGACGATCAGCACGATCCCACCGGCCTCGCGCAGTGCGATCGGCTGCTTGAACGAGTAGTACGAGATGCCTTGCGCGAACAACACCTCGATCAGCGCCAGCGTACGGACGTTGGCAACGCTGGTCAGTGCGAAAGCCAGGAACCAGAACTGCGAGGCGGCGGCTCCCATGAATCCGGCGAACATGGACGGTCGCCACATCTGGAACAGCGCAACAAGCGTCTTGCGATCACGCAGCAGCAGATAGGCGCTGAGCACCACCGTCTGCATGAACAGGCCGAGCACCAGCGTAAAGCTCGCGGCGGTGACGAACGAGACGCCGCCGACATTGAGGATCGCGCCACGGAAGCCGACCGCCGAGAGCGCAAAACCGGCAGCCGCCGCCAGACCGAGCACGGTCGGACGCAGGTCGCCGAAGCTCTTCTCACCGCCAGGACGAATCGCCGTGATGACGACGCCCGCGGTCGCGATCAGAATCGCCAGCACCTTCAACCACGTCAGATGATCGGCAAGGAAAATGAAGCCGAACAGCGCGGCCTGGATCGGCTCGGTCTTGATGTAGGCGGTGGTGACGACAAAGGAGCGCTCGTTCATCGCCGCCAGCATCAGCCCGGTGGCGAGAATCTGCGTCATCGCCCCCATGGCGAGCCAGAGCCAGAACGTGAGATTGGGCCATGACACGATATCGCCGGTGACGAAGATCACCGCGGCGACGAATAGGACTGCAAACGGAAAGCCGAACAGAAACCGCACGTGGGTCGCACCGACCGTGCCGAGCGACGCCGTCAGCTCGCGCTGCATCGCGTTGCGCGCGACCTGCCCCAGCGAAGCGAGCACGACGAAAGGAATCCAGAGCGTTGCGAGGCTGAACATCGACGAGAAGACGTAACGTGGCGATGATGGGGCCTCAGGCAGACCATCATGTCTGCATGCGGTCAAGCGACGCAGGCTCATGTCAGCCGCGCGTCCAGGGCGGCGCAGCGCCTGGCTGCCTCTCGGCAGCCCGTCAGCAACCCAGCATTACGAATAGGCTTCCGCCGACACCATATAGTTTACGTCCATGTCGGACGACAGCGACCAGCGGTCGGAAAGCGGCGTGTAGATAACGCCGGTCTGCTCTGCGATTTCCAGTTTGCTCCGGTGCAGATGCCGCGCGAGTTCGGCGGGTGTGACGAACTTGCTCCACTGATGAGTGCCGCGCGGCAGCCAGCGCAACACATATTCAGCGCCGACGATGGCCAGCGCGAAGCTCTTCAGCGTTCGATTGAGGGTGGAGACCACCATCATGCCGGAGGGCTTCATCAGCCCGGCACAACGCTCCAGGAACACCCCGACATCAGTGACGTGCTCCACCACCTCCATGGCCAGCACGATATCGAAGCGCTCCAACGGGTTCATCGCCTCAACCGTGGTGGCGCGATAGTCCACCAGCACGCCCGACCGGTCAGCGTGCAACTTGGCAGCGGCAATGTTGGTCTCCGACGGATCGATGCCGATCACCTGGGCCCCGAGCCGCGCCAGCGGTTCCGACAAGAGACCGGCACCGCAGCCGATGTCGAGAATGCGCAGGCCGTCGAGCGAGGTGAGGCTGCGCGGGTTGCGGTCGAACTTGCGGCAGGCGGTGTCACGAATCCAGCCGAGCCGCAGCGGATTGATCTTGTGCAGCGGCGCCATCTTGCCGTTCGGGTCCCACCACTCCTCCGACAGCTTGGAGAAGCGCGCAACCTCCGCCGGATCGACCGTGGTGCCTCGGAAATCTGATTCGGGTGCCATAACCTCTTCTATCGCACCGTGATGTGGTTGCGGAACTGCAGGGGTGAACCGATCATACGGATATCCTTGTCGCCCTCACCGACGCCGCGGATCAGTACGTCGCCGTAATTTAACAGCCGCCCCGGAATGCTCTGGGTCACGTCCACGCTCTCCACCTTGTCGAGATTCATCTCGAAGGTGCGGCGCTGGATGAATCCCTCCTTGTGCACCACCCGGAAATTGGTGACGTCGGTCTCGGTGGTCCAGCGCCGGAACCAGGCCCGAACGGTCCAATACAGCGCGATCAGCATCGAGACCAGCGACAGCGCAAGCCAGAGGATGTTCAGCCCGTCCGTCACCGCCCCGCGCTGAAGCGCGAAAAAGACGACCGCAACCACCCAGGCCAGCAGCGCCGGCAGGTAGACGATCCAGTGGATGGTGGTGGAGTAGAGCACCTTCTCGCCGGGCTGCAGGATATCGTCGATATAACGCCCCATCAGGCCCTCACGTCGCAAAATCTCCTCGAGTCCGTCGCAAAAACACGGTCCGGCACCCCGAAAGCAGAGGTAGACCCCGGTTGCGGTCGGCCACCCCCGTCGGTATGTATACGCGCCTTTTTGCACCGGTGCTGCGGTTTTTGCACCGCGCGCACGACATCGAATCCGGAGCATGATGCCCAATCATCAGGCTCCATCCATGGAAATCGATCGCGCTGACACCCCGGATCGAGGCGATCCGGGCTCAAGGCGATCTAGCGGGGATTACGGCGCACGCTATGAGCCGACTCGTCATGAAATTCGGCGGAACGTCCGTCGCCAATATCGAGCGCATCCGCAATGTTGCGCAGCACGTCAAGCGCGAGGTCGACGCCGGCCATGAGGTCGCGGTGGTGGTCTCGGCGATGTCCGGCAAGACCAACGAGCTGGTCGGCTGGGCGACGGAAACGTCGGCCTTGCACGACGCCCGCGAATACGACGCCATCGTCGCCTCCGGCGAGCAGGTCACCTCCGGCCTGCTGGCGATCGCGCTGCAATCGCTCGGCGTCCAGGCGCGCTCCTGGCAGGGCTGGCAGATCCCGATCCGGACCAGCGACGCGCACGGCTCCGCCCGCATCCTCGATATCGACGGCTCGGAGCTGATCAAGCGGTTCAAGGCGCGCAAGGAGGTCGCGGTGATCGCGGGCTTCCAGGGCATCAATGCCGAGACCGGCCGCATCACCACCCTCGGCCGCGGGGGTTCCGATACGTCCGCGGTGGCGATCGCAGCCGCGATTCAGGCCGACCGCTGCGACATCTACACCGACGTCGATGGCGTCTACACCACCGATCCGCGCGTCGTGCCGAAGGCCAGACGGCTGGACAAGGTCGCGTTCGAGGAGATGCTCGAGCTGGCCTCGCAGGGCGCCAAGGTGCTGCAGGTGCGCTCGGTCGAACTCGGCATGGTGCATAATGTGCGCGTCTTCGTGCGCTCCAGCTTCGACAAGCCCGAAGATATCGATCCCCATTCAAGTCATCCGCCCGGCACGCTGATCTGCAGCGAGGAGGAAATCGTGGAACAACAAGTCGTCACCGGCATCGCCTTCTCCAAGGACGAAGCGCAGATTTCCGTGCGTCACGTGCAGGACAAGCCGGGCGTCGCGGCGGCGATCTTCGGGCCGCTGGCGGAGGCCAGCATCAACGTCGACATGATCGTGCAGAACGTCTCCGAGGACGGCAAGTTCACCGACCTGACCTTCACGGTTCCCGCCGCCGACTACAACCGCGCCAAGGAGACCATCACCAAGGCCAAGGACGCGATCGGCTATGCGCGGCTCGACAGCGCCACGGATGTCGCCAAGGTGTCGGTGATCGGCATCGGCATGCGCAGCCATGCCGGCGTCGCGGCCCAGGCCTTCAAGGCCCTGTCGGACCGCAATATCAACATCCGCGCCATCACCACGTCCGAGATCAAATTCTCGCTGCTGATCGACACCGCCTACACCGAGCTTGCGGTCCGTACTCTGCACACTCTTTACGGGCTCGACCAGGCCTGAGCCGCCTGTCGGAGCTCCATCCGGCCCGGACGAGTGTCCTGCCCGGACGCGAGATTCGGGGTCGAACCGCCCGCGCGTTATGCGCCACATCGGCAGCGACATCCGGACGCAGGCGCCAAGGCTGCCGGGAGATTTGTCATGCCTAAAGACTGGCCAGCCTTTTGCTTGGCAAAGCAGGGGCAAATCCTTTAGGCATGGGTTGTGGCGCGCCGAACGGCCGCCAACATGGTTAAAAAGTCGAATGTTTCCAGCAGCGTAGGCTGCCGTCCCGGCTCCCGGTCCGGAATCGGTGGTTTACGGCCTGCAGCGCAGGGGCCAACACATGCGGAGCGCTTCGGGAGGACCACGCGTCTTGCTACGACGTCTCCGCGAAGTCATGGCGGAGAAGGTCTCGGCGCAGGATCGGCTGGACAAGATCGTCGTGCTGATCGCCGCGAACATGGTGGCCGAGGTGTGCTCCACCTATGTCCTGCGCCACGACGGTACGTTGGAGCTCTATGCCACCGAAGGTCTGAACCGGGAAGCCGTCCACCAGACCGTGCTAAACGCCGATGAAGGCCTGGTCGGCCTGGTCGCGAGCGACGCGAACGCGCTCAACCTGTCCGATGCGCAAAGCCATCCGGCCTTCTCCTATCGGCCAGAGACCGGCGAAGAAATCTACCACTCGTTCCTTGGCGTGCCGATCCTGCGCGCGGGCACCACCCTCGGCGTGCTGGTGGTGCAGAATCGCGCCCACCGCACCTATGTCGAGGAGGAGGTGGAGGCGCTGCAGACCACCGCCATGGTGCTGGCGGAGATGATCGCCTCGGGTGAACTGTCTGCCCTGGCGAAGCCCGGCGCGGAGCCCGCGGCCCGGCATGGCATCCACCTCGAAGGATCGATCCTCTCTGATGGCATCGCGCTCGGCCATGTGGTGCTGCATGAGCCGCGCGTCGTCATCACCAATTACATCGCCGAGGATGTGCCGAAGGAGTTGAAGCGGCTCGACACGGCGCTGGCCAAGCTGCGCGCCGATCTCGACCGCATGCTGGAGCGAGGCGATGTCGCCGACGGCGGCGAGCACCGCGACGTGCTCGAAGCCTACCGCATGTTCGCTAACGACCATGGCTGGTCACGACGCCTGTCGGATGCGGTGGCGACGGGCATCACTGCGGAAGCGGCCGTCGAGCGCGTGCAGTCCGACACTCGCGCGCGCATGCTGCGCTCCACCGACCCATATCTGCGCGAGCGGCTGCACGACCTGGAAGACCTCGGCCATCGGCTGATGCGCCAGCTGATGGGCCACGACCACGCGCCCTCACGCGAGCAACTGCCCGACAATGCGATCCTGATCGCACGCTCGATGGGCCCGGCGGCGCTGCTCGACTATGATCGCAAGCGCCTGCGCGGCCTGGTGCTGGAGGAAGGCACCGCCAACTCGCATGTCGCGATCGTCGCCCGGGCGCTTGGCATCCCGGCGATCGGCGAGGTCGAGAACGCCGTCGGCATCGCCGATCCCGGCGACGCGATCATCGTCGACGGAACCTCGGGCTCGATCTACATCCGCCCGACGGCGGAGATCGAAGCCGCCTATGCCGAGCGCGTGCGCTTCCGCGCGCGGCGACAGGCGCAATATCTCGCGCTGCGCGACAAGCCGTGCGTCAGCAAGGACGGGCAGAAGATCGAACTGCTGCTGAATGCCGGCCTCGCCATCGACCTGCCGCACATCGAGGACACCGGCTGCAGCGGCATCGGCCTGTTCCGCACCGAACTGCAGTTCATGGTGGGACAGAGCCTGCCGCGCTCCAATGAGCAGCTCGCGCTCTATCGCAGCGTGCTTGACGCCGCAGGCGACAAGCCGGTCACTTTCCGCACCCTCGACATCGGCGGCGACAAGGCCCTGCCCTATATGGAGACGATTGCGGAGGAAAACCCCGCGCTCGGCTGGCGCGCGATCCGGCTCGGGCTCGACCGGCCTGGCCTGCTGCGCAGCCAGATACGCGCGCTGCTGCGCGCTGCGGGCGGCCGTGCCGTGAAAATCATGTTCCCGATGATCAGCGAGGTCACCGAATTCGACCAGGCAAAGCTGGTGGTCGAGCGCGAACTCACCTATCTGCGCCAGCACGGCCATAGCCTGCCCGAGCGGGTGGATGTCGGCACTATGGTCGAAGTGCCCGCGCTGCTCTATCAGCTCGACGAGTTGCTGGAGCGGGTGGATTTCCTGTCGGTCGGCTCCAACGACCTGTTTCAGTTCATGTTCGCGGTCGACCGCGGCAACAGCAAGGTCTCCGATCGTTTCGACACCCATTCGGCACCGATCCTGCGCGCGCTTCGCGACATCGCCGCGAAGGCGAACGCCGCCAAGGTGCCGATCTCGCTGTGCGGCGAGATGGCCTCGCAACCGCTCGGCGCGCTGGCGCTGCTGTCGATGGGCTATCGCTCGCTGTCGCTCTCGGCCACCGCACACGGCCCGGTCAAGGCGATGATCCTCGAACTCGACATCGGCAAGGCCGAAAGCCTGATGGCGGAGCTGCTGCAGGCCCCGTCCGGCAGCGTCTCCATCAAGGAGAAGCTGAAAGATTTCGCCGAGAAGGAAGGCCTTCCACTCTGACCTGCCCCGGAACAGCCCTCCGGTGCGGCCGCGGAGCCTTCCGGCCGAGACCACTTTGCGTTTGCGGCGACATATCCTAGATGAGTGCCATGCTTCCCGACCAAAAACTCGACATCCTGCTGGCGCGCCATGCGACGCTCGAGGCTGAACTGCTCGGGCAGGTCGGCGCCGAGACCTATGTGCGGGCGACGCGCGAGTTGGCCGAACTGACGCCGGTGGTCGATGCCGTGAAGGCCTATCGGGCGGCGCAGGCGGAGATCAAGGACATCGACGCGCTGATCGCCGATCCCACGACCGACCGCGAGATGCGTCAGCTCGCCGAAAGCGAGCGGCCCGCGCTCGAAGAAAAGAGCGGCGCGCTCGAACAGCAGATCCGCATCGCACTGCTGCCGAAGGATGCGATGGACGATCGCAACGTCGTGCTCGAAATCCGTGCCGGCACTGGCGGCGACGAAGCCTCGCTGTTCGCCGGCGACTTGTTCCGCATGTACGAGCGCTTCGCGGCGCTGCAGGGCTGGAAGACGGAGGTGATCTCGGCCAGCGAAGGCACCGTCGGCGGCTTCAAGGAAATCATCGCTGAGATCGAAGGCCGCGGCGCCTACGCCAAGCTGAAGTTCGAATCCGGCGTGCATCGCGTGCAACGCGTGCCCGACACCGAGACGCAGGGCCGGATCCATACCTCCGCGGCGACGGTAGCCGTGCTGCCCGAGGCTGAAGATGTCGATGTAGCGATCAAGGACGCCGATTTGAGGATCGAGACGATGCGAGCGGGCGGCGCTGGCGGCCAGCACGTCAACAAGACCGAGTCGGCGATCCGCATCACCCATATCCCGACCGGCATCGTGGTGACGATGCAGGACAGCCGTTCGCAGCACAAGAACAGGGCGTCGGCGATGAACATCCTGCGGTCGCGAATCTATGATGCCGAGCGCCAGCGTATGAATGCCGCGCGCTCCGCCGAACGGCGCGGCCAGGTCGGCTCCGGCGATCGCTCCGAGCGCATCCGCACTTACAATTTTCCACAGGGCCGCGTCACCGATCACCGTATCAACCTGACGCTCTACAAGCTGCCGGACGTCATCTCCGGCGTGGCGCTGCACGAACTGACCGACGCGCTCACCACCGAGCATCAGGCTGCACTGCTTGCGGCCGAAGGCGCGGCGGCGTGAGCGCCTCCACCCTTGCCGCCCTGACCCTCGACGCCGCACGGCGCGAACTCGCCCGCCAGTTCAGAGATGCGGGTCTCGACAGCCCCGAACTCGACGCCCGCCTGCTGGTCGGTGCCGCGACCGGGCTTGATCTCACCGGCCTCGCCACCGCCGCCACCCGCACGCTGCAGGCCGACGAAGCCGTACGCCTCGCAGCCTTCGCAGACCGGCGCCACGCGCACGAGCCGGTGGCACGCATTCTTGGTGAGAAGGAGTTCTGGGGACTGTCGTTGACGCTGTCGGCGGAAACGCTGGTACCGCGGGCGGACACCGAGACCGTGGTCGAAGCTGCGCTCGAGTTGATCCGCTCCGCAGGACCGATCGATCCGCCACGCATCGCCGATATCGGCACCGGATCCGGCGCGATCCTGCTGGCCCTGTTGAGCGAACTGCCTGACGCGACCGGCATCGGCACCGACATCTCGGCCGGTGCGTTGAAGACGGCGCAGGCGAACGCCGAGAAGCTCGCTCTCGCTGCGCGGGCACGCTTCATCCCCTGCGACTACACCGATAAGCTCGAAGGGCCGTTCGACCTGATCGTTTCGAATCCGCCCTATATCAAGCGCGGGGAGATCGCTCACCTGGCGGCGGAGGTACGCGAGCACGATCCCCGCCGTGCGCTTGATGGCGGCAGCGATGGCCTCGTCGCCTATCGTGCGATAGCCCCGGAGATCGCACGCCTGCTCGAGCCAGGCGGCGCGTTCGCGATCGAGGTCGGCCAGGGCCAGGCCGACGAGGTGGCGGATTTGATGCAAAGCATGGGACTGCATACGATTCGGCCGCATCGCCACGATCTGAGCGGAATTCCACGCGTGGTCTGGGGCCGGAAACCGGTCAGTTAGAGCCCACAAAAAACCCGAAATTACCCCTTGGATTATCCCGCGAGAGCGATTAGCTTCCGCTCAACGATCGGTTCCGGGTAGTTGGCCCCGCAGACGCTGTGGGGATTGGGCGGATGCAACGCTCAGGAACTGGGTGCTCAACGGAGCGCCCCCCGATCAAGCGGCTCCAAGGGCAGGTCATACTCGGATGCGGTGGCTGAAAGCGCTGCGCGGCTGAGAGATCGGAACGAACGAAAGCCTGATATTGCGGCGAGAACCCACGACGACGTTTTGACGCTCACGAACGACACGGCGCGCGCAGCGGCGTGTGCGGTGCGGGTGGCGCGCCATCATGGTTGCAACTGATGCGGCTGCGAGACGGATATCGATTGAACGCGTGAAACTGTTGAAGGCGGACGTGTGTCCGCTGCTGCGAATTCGAGACAAATACGGTTAACACTCTGGGGTTGGTGAGAAGCGCGATATGAGAAACGGCCAGAACAAGCGGATGCGGAACCGCAACAACAATCACAACAACAATAATAACCGCCGTGGGCAGAACCCGCTGACCCGCGTCTACGAATCAAACGGTCCGGAGATCAAGATCCGCGGCACCGCTTCCCACCTCGCCGAAAAGTACGTCCAGCTCGCCCGCGACGCGCAGGGCTCCGGCGATCCGGTCGCCGCCGAAAACTACTACCAGCACGCCGAGCACTATTTCCGCATCATCGCCGCGGCGCAGGAACAGTTCCGGCAGAATCAGCCGCAACAGCATCAGCAGCGCATCGACAATGATGTGCGCGACGACGCTGGCGACGACGGCGACAATGAATTCTCCTCGTTCGGCGCCGAGCCAGGGTTCGCACCGCAACCCTATCCGGCCCGCGAGCCGCAGCCTTATCAACGCGATCCGCAGTATCGCGAGAACCGGCAGCAGCCGCAGCCGACAGCGCAGGCCAATGATGGCGACATCGACCGGCTGCCATCCTTCATCACCGGCGGACAGCCGCAGCCGAATGCGAACTACGAGAACGGCGAGCGCAACAATGGCGAGCAGCGCGCGGAGCGCGGCGAACGCTTCCAGCACCGCCGCCGCCGTCGCCATGGGCCGCGCCCCGACGGCACCGCAGCACTTCCGCTGCAGAACGAAGGCCCTGCACAGGCCGGCGACTGATAGCGCCGCGCGATTCGGACAATCGCGGCACCTCTTATCGCCCGCGCCCTCTGCCCTTCGGGACTTACCGATTGCGTGTCTTCGCGATTGTCGGAGCATGACCGTTTCGGCGTCATGCTCCGACAGCGCCGTTACCGCGCAACGCGCGCGGCTGCATTCGCAGTCTGACGTTCAGACCTGATTAAACTCTGTCTCGCGGCGATGCCGACGGCACCAGTACCGGCTCCATCGACGGGATCAATTTGCGCCGTTCGCGCCGCGCCGTGATCGGCCGATACACCTGCTTGGTCGCCTCGACGATATGCACGCCGGCGAACGGCGATGCGATCGCCGAGCCGAACCGCTCCCATGCGATCGCCGAGCGCAAAAACCAGCCATAACGAATCGGCGGCATGTGCAGCGCCTCGCTCCAGGCGCTGGGCGTGAACCAGGTCTCGCGCAGGATCTGCGTGACCTGCGCCCGCGAATAGGGACGGCCGTAACCGAATGGCGTGGTGTCGGCCCGCGCCCAGGGACCACGCCTGTTCGGCAGTACGACGATCATGCGCCCGCTCGGCGTCAGCACGCGCCACATTTCGCGCAGCAACTCCACCGGATCGTCTGACACTTCCAGCGCATGCACGAGCAGCAGCCGGTCAACCGAGGCATCCGGCAGCGGCAGCTCGAATTCATCGACCAGCGCCACCAGCGCAGGTCTCTCGGTCGGCCACTTCATCACCCCTTGCGCCGCCGGCATGAAGGCGACGCAGCGCTCGGCGTCCTCGCGGAACAGACCGAGATACGGTGTCGGATATCCGACGCCGACCACCCGCAGGCCGGTCGCGTTCGGCCAGCGCGCGCGGATGCCGCGATTGATCAAGCGCCGGGCGACGATGCCGAGCCCTTGCGAATAGAAGTTGCGGAGATCGATCACATCCATCGTCATGCAGCCACATTATCACGTTCGGCAACCGTGCAGGAGCCTGCACGACAGCGGCGTTAACGCCGCATTTCACGCATGCAGCCCGCTGTGCTAGTGTCGTGGGTCAGAAATTCGCAGCATCGTTTCCGCGAGTCCATCATGCGAAGAAGCGACACGAGAACATGAATTGCGAGTGTCCTTATCGAATCCGAAGTTCGCTCTGAGCGTGCTGAAAGGGAAGCGAACTTCGGATTCGGGACACTAGCATTCATCAACATCAAGACATGGAACGTTTCATGGCCGCAGAAATCCGCATCTTTTCCTGCCTCACCGACAATTACGGCTATCTCATTCACGATCCGGCAACGAAGGCCACCGCCTCGGTCGATGCGCCGGAAGCCGCTCCCGTCATCGCAGCACTGGAGAAGGAAGGCTGGACGCTGACCGATATCCTGATCACCCATCATCATGGCGACCATGTCGGCGGCGTCGCCGAGCTGAAGCAGAAATACAAGTGCCGCGTGGTGGCGCCGCAGGACAAGGCGAAGCCGATCGAAAACGTTGATCTGCGGGTGAAGGAAGGCGACACGGTGAAGGTCGGATCGCTGACCGCCCGCGTGTTCGAGACGCCCGGCCATACCCTGGACCACATCTCCTACATGTTCGATTCCGAACGTGCGCTGTTTGCCGCCGACACCCTGTTCTCGATCGGCTGCGGCCGCGTGTTCGAGGGCACCTATCCGATGATGTGGGAGTCGCTCCTGAAACTGCGCGCGCTGCCGGAGGACACCCGGGTCTATTGCGGCCATGAATACACTGCCGCGAACGTCAAGTTCGCACTCACCATCGAGCCGGACAATGCGGCGCTGAAGGCCCGCGCCGACGAGGTGGCACGTCAGCGCGCCGCCAACCAGCCGACAATTCCGACGCTGCTCGGCGAGGAGAAGAAGGCCAACGTGTTCCTGCGCGCCGACGTGCCTTCGGTCGCAGCTCACCTCGGCATGAGCGGGAAAGGCGCCGCCGATGTGTTCGGCGAAATTCGCGAGCGCAAGAACAAGTCCTGAGCATGCCTGCGAAGGAGGCTCTGCCCGCACAGGCGGCCGACATCATCACCAGGCTCGGCCTGCAACCGCACCCGGAAGGCGGCCACTATCGCGAGACGTTTCGCGACCGCCGCTGCGATGCGGCTGGCCGCGCCGCTTCGACCGCGATCCTGTTCCTGCTGGCGCATGGCGAACGCTCGCACTGGCACCGGATCGACGCGGTCGAGGTCTGGCATTATTACGCCGGTGCTGCGCTCGAACTGACGATCGCCGACGATGCATTGCGAACCGTTCGCCTCGGGCCGGACATCGTGAACGGCGAGACACCGCAAGCGATCGTACCGGTACGGGCGTGGCAAGCCGCACGGAGCACCGGCGACTGGACCCTGGTCGGCTGCACCGTCGCGCCGGGATTCGACTTCGCCGGTTTCGAGCTCGCCCCGCCCGACTTCAAACCATAAGCGCGCCCGCAGCGGCCTCTCGCCATCGGCCGCGCGCGCTCAACTAAAGCGCGATGAGATTTGGATGAATCATTCTCGCGCTTTAGCTCATTGTCTAAGCATGATCTTTTCGAAAAAACTGCCTTACACTTTTCCGGATCATGCTTTAGCGATCCTGCCTTGCCTGCGGCAGGTCTGCCGACCGCGTTACGCCTTGCTCCGAGCGAACAAATCCTTCGCGGCAATCAGCCCGCCGCCTGCGATCAGCAGCGCCGCGATCGCAAGCGTCGCGGTGGGCTCTGCGAAGCCTGCCGCGATGAGAAAGCCGGTCGAGAGCAACGGCGTCGCATAGGACGCCGCCCCCAGGACACGAATGTCGCCCTGTTTCATGCCGTTGTCCCAGGCATAGAACGCCGCTCCCACCGGACCGACTCCAAGCGCGAGCAGCGCCAGCCATTGGCTTGCCGTTTCCGGCCAGACCGTCCGCTCCAGCAGCAGATGCACGATCGCGGCCAGCAGCGCCGTGGCCGCGCAGAACCCTGCGACCGCGTCGGTCGGCACATGCTTGAGCCGCCGCGACAGCACCGAATAGATCGCCCACAAGAAAGCGGCGATGAAGGCTGCGAGAAAGCCCGGCGCATGCTCCCACGCAAATCCGGACAGACCTCTGCCGAGGAAGAGAACGACCGTCCCGACGAGACCGAGCAGCGCACCGACAACGTGATGCGGCGCCAGCCGTTCGCCCGGCAGGAACGCCGAGAACACGACGATCAGAAGCGGCCACAGATAATTCACCAGCCCGGCTTCCGCCGGAGGCGCGTGCCGCAGCGACAGAAAATAGAGCGCGTGATAGCCGAACAAGCCACCGACGCCGACTGCCCAGGCGATCGGCGGCTGCCGCAACGATCCTACGCCCTTTCCTCGCACCAGCCACGTCAACGGACCGACACAGGCGCCGATCGCGAACGTCATCGCCGCGAGCTGGAACGGCGGGATCTGCCCGGTCGCCACCGTCAGCACCGCGAGCAGCGACCACATCAGGATCGCCGTTAGACCAACTGCAGTCGCGCGCATGGACGTGGAAATCCGGCATCGGGTCGCAGCGGGAAGCTGCGAGGAATCGGACGCATCATAGCAGAACGCGGCGCGCGAAACTGCACGCCGCGTTGCGCCACGACGCAGACGGCAGAATCAGGTCAGGTACTGACCACCATTCACCGTCATCGTCGAACCGGTGATGAAGCCCGACTCGTCTGCCGCGAGGAACACCACTGCGCGGGCGATCTCCTCCGGCTCGCCAAGTCGGTTGGTCGGGATCAGCGGCAGGACGCTCTTGTCGAGCACCTCTTTCGGCACCGCCTGCACCATCTCGGTGTTGATATAGCCCGGACAGATCACGTTGACGGTGATGCCTGCACGGGCGGTCTCAAGCGCCAGCGCCTTGGTGAAGCCGATGTCGCCGGCCTTTGCCGCCGAATAGTTCACCTGACCGAACTGGCCCTTCTGTCCATTGATCGACGAGATGTTGATGATCCGGCCGAATCGGCGCGCGCGCATGCCCTCAATCACATGGCGCGTCATGTTGAACAGCGAGCCGAGATTGGTGTTCATCACCGCATTCCACTGCTCCACCGTCATCTTGTGGAACGGCGTGTCGCGCGTAATGCCCGCATTGTTGACGAGGATGTCGACAGGACCGAGATCGGCTTCGACCTTCTTGATGCCTTCACCGCAGGCATCGAACGAGCCGACGTCCCACTTGTAGACGGGAATGCCGGATGACTCCTTAAACTTCGTGGCCGCGGCATCGTTGCCGGCGTAGGTAGCCGCGACTTTGCAACCCGCCGCTTTGAGCGCCTTGCTGATCGCTTCGCCGATGCCGCGCGTTCCGCCTGTGACAAGCGCAACTCGTGCCATGTTTCGCTCCCGTCATTATTTGCGTTGCAACATGCTGCAATCGCTGCCTAATTTCGACTACATTAGTGATGCCGGTGCAGCCGACAAGCCTGAAGAGTGTTCACCGACTGCATCGTTCGTGAACTATCGCAAACCGATCACTCATTCATGACGATGACGTTTGTGCGGCTCGTTCGGCACTCGCGCACACGCGAAACGTCGCGCGACTCTTTGCGCAGAGCAGCATCCGCAAGGGGCCCATGCTTGCAGACGGCGAACGCATACACGTTGTGAGCGGAAAACGAATGGAATGATGGCAAGTTGCGATCCGGCGGGTCCATCGCCAGCAGAACGGATGCACGCCAAATCAAACGCCATCGACGGGAGAAATGCTCCGCGGCAATCAGAACTGCGTCGTGACAAATGCTGGCGTAAAAAAATGCCCGGCGCAAGGCCGGGCATCTTCATTCGCTTGTAACGGTGTGGTTGCGTTTAGCGCTCCACACACATGGCGATGCCCATGCCGCCGCCGATGCACAACGTGGCCAATCCTTTCTTGGCGTCGCGCTTCTGCATCTCGTGCAGCAGCGTCACCAGCACCCGCGTCCCGGACGCCCCGATCGGATGCCCGATGGCGATCGCGCCGCCGTTGACGTTGACCTTCGAGGTATCCCAGCCGAGGTCCTTGTTAACGGCACAAGCCTGGGCTGCGAACGCCTCGTTGGCCTCGATCAGATCGAGATCGGCGGCATTCCAGCCAGCCTTCTTCAAGGCGCTGCGCGAGGCCGGGATCGGCCCGGTGCCCATGATCGCCGGATCGACGCCAGCCTGCGCCCAGGAGGCGATGCGCGCCAGCGGCGTCTTGCCTTCCTTCGCAGCCTGGCTCGCCCGCATCAGCACGACGGCCGCAGCGCCGTCATTGATGCCCGAAGCATTGGCTGCGGTGACGGTGCCGTCCTTCTGAAACGCAGGACGCAGGCCGGCGATGCTGTCGACCGTCACGCCGGGCTTGATGTACTCGTCTTTATCGACGACCACGTCGCCCTTGCGGGTCTTGAGGGTGACCGGAACGATTTCATCCTTGAACTTGCCGGCCTTCTGCGCGGCCTCGGCCTTCTGCTGGGAGGCGGCGGCGAACTCGTCCTGCTGCTGGCGGGTGATCTGCCACTGCTTGGCGACGTTCTCGGCAGTGGTGCCCATGTGATAGCCGTTGAAGGCATCCCACAGGCCGTCCTTGATCATCGTATCGACGAATTCGAGGCTGCCCATCTTATGGCCGCCGCGCAGGTACTGCGCATGGGGCGACAGGGTCATCGATTCCTGGCCGCCAGCGACGACGATGTCGGAATCGCCGTTCATCAGCGCCTGGTAACCGAGTGCGACCGAACGCAGGCCCGAGCCGCACACTTGGTTCACGATCCACGCCGGCGCACCGATTGGCACCCCTGCATTGATAGAGGCCTGCCGGGCCGGGTTTTGGCCTTGGGCGGCGGTGAGAATCTGACCGAGGATCACCTCGGACACGCGTTCGCCCTCGACACCCGCGCGCTCCAGCGCAGCCTTGATGACCACCGCGCCAAGGTCGTGTGCCGGGGTGCTGGCAAACGCGCCGTTGAAACTGCCGACGGCGGTGCGAGCGGCGCTGACGATGACGACATCGTCTTTCATGGGGAAACTCCTTGGCTTGAGGTCGGGGACTTGAAGTCGGTCGCTTGAAATCTGTGGCTTGAGGTCTGTCGGCGTCTCGAGATCGTCTTTGTGCGGACGTCGCTCGTCCGGTACACGGGCAACTGACAGCGCGCTACGCGGACGAACCAGATCGCCCGCATCCTGTGAAGCCCGCGAAAGCGTGTCAATCGCCTTACGCGATATAATAGCCTGGCCCGCAACGCACCAGCCTCGGAGCGCTCCCGGCGCAGATTAACCCGACCCGCACAAAACGGTAGCCGAAGCCTGCTGAAAATGCTTACCTTGCTGCGACGCGCCAATCAGCGCGGCCCGGGCCGCTTCCGGACGGGTTCCCGCCCCTTGTTGTTTTAGCGAGTGTCCATGGCGAAATCGGAAGAACCCATCACCATCAAGAAATACGCGAACCGGCGGCTCTACAACACGGGGACGAGTACCTACGTGACGCTGGAAGACCTCGCCACCATGGTCAAGAACGGCGAGGATTTCCTGGTCTACGATGCCAAGACCGGCGACGACATCACGCGCTCGGTGCTCGCGCAGATCATCTTCGAGCAGGAGAACAAGGCGGGACAGAACCTGCTGCCGACCACGTTCTTACGCCAACTGATCCGCTTCTACGGCGATAGCATGCAGATGCTGGTGCCGCGCTTTCTCGAACAATCGATCGATAATCTCACGCGCGAGCAGGAGAAGTATCGCGATCAGATGAAACAGGCTTTCGGCGGCATGGGCGCCTTCGGGCCGCTGGAAGAGCAGGTTCGCCGCAACATGGAGATGTTCGAGCGGACATTCTCGATGTTCAAGCCGTTCACCGCCCCCCGCCGCAGCGAGCCTGCCACCGAGAAGCCGGCGGAAGACACCGCCAAGACCGCGGACGATATCGAGACGCTGCGTCGCCAGATGAAGGAAATGCAGGAAAAGCTCGAGAAGATGTCGAAGGAGCCCGACAAGGGCTGATCCGCACGGCTTCAGGCCCAAGCAGACCATGCGCGTATCCGCACCGGCATTAACCGGTGCAGCGCCTTAGGCCTTAAAATTCCTGACGGCGTTCCTGACGTCAGAGCGAGCCGCCCAGAACCGTTCTTGGCGTGGCCGCAGACGACCGGACCGCACCGGCAGCGGCGACCCACGGCTTTTCATCCGACGCGAGGCCGATGAATCGTCCCTGGATGTAATCACATCCCCAGCCACGCAACAGCGCCGCGGCCTCCGCATCCTGCACCCATTCGGCGACGGTCTGCAGGCCGAGCCGCCGCGCGAGATCGATCAGCGTCTGCACGAAGGCGCGATCGTCGTGGGAGTGCACGACATTCTGCACGAATGCACCGTCGATCTTGACGATGTCCACGCCGAGCCGCCGCAGATTGCGGAACGACGTATAGCCCGCACCGAAATCATCGATCGCGATCCGGCAGCCGTGGTTCTTCAGCCGCGTCACGAAGTGGCGGACATCGTCGAGATGGCGGATCGCCACCGTCTCGGTGATTTCGACGATCAGGCGCTGGGTGATCGAGGGGTTCGCCCGCAAGCACGCCTCAATGCTGCTCCACCAGTCCGGATCGGTGGTCGTCTCCGGCGAGATGTTGAGGCTGAGCTGCACCAAGGGCGACGCCGCAAGCTCGGCCAACACCAATTCGAGCACGCGGTGATCGACCAGGCGGATCAGGCCGAGCTTTTCCGCCACCGGGACGATGTCGGGCGCGAGCACCAGCCCTTCGTCATGTTGCACACGGACCAGCGATTCGTAGAACGCCGGCTCGTGGGTGTCGGCCCGCACCACCGGCTCGAACGCGACCACGAGGCGGCGATCGTTGAGCGCAGTGACGATCTCGTCGGTGACGCGGATGTTCACCCGCCGTTGCGCATCGCGCTCGACATTCGGCAGCCAAGAGGCGAACGAGCCCGCGCGGCGGGTCTTGGCCATCTCCAGCGCCTCCTGGGCCCGGCTAATGACGTCGTCGGTCAGCCTGGCATAGCGCGGCACATTTACGCCGCCGATCGAAATGGTGACGGAGACCGGCCCCAATTTGGTCGGCACCACCTCGTCGCGGATGCAGGCCAGGAAGCGCTCCGCCGCGACCTTCATGTCGTCAGTCGAGCAGTTCTTCAGGATCAGCCCCAGCTTGTTGCCCGAGAAGCGGCCGAGCGCATCGCCGCCTCGCAGCCGCAGGCGGATCCGCACCGCAACCTCGCGGATCACCTCGTCGGCGACATCGAAGCCGAACGCATCGTTGATCCGGGCGAGATGATCAATCGCCACCACCAGGAACGAGAACGAGGCGCGGAAGCGATTCGCCTCCTCGATCGCTTCGGCGAGGGCTGCGATCAACTGGGTCCGGTTCAATTCGCCGGTCAGCGGATCCTGCTGCGACAGCCGCAGCAACTGCTCCTCGCGGGCATGGCGCTCGTTGATGGCCCGCATCACGCCGTATGCGCGCACGGGCCGGCCGGAAGCATCAGCGAACCAGCGGCCGGTTTCCTCGATCCAAATCAGCGGCGCCGAACTCGCCAGCCGCAGCCCGTATTCGACCTGATAGGGCACACCCGTGCCCGCATCCTGCGTCGAAGTATCGGCCATCGCATCATTGCGCGCGGATCGCACCGGCTCGATCCGTCTGGCGAACGCGCTGGCGGATGCAAGGACATCCGCAGGAAAATGCGGCAGCAGGCCCTTAACGCCGCCGCCCCAGGTCATGGTGTCGGCGGCGATATCCCAGACAAAACTGGCTTGATCGAGTGACGTCAGAATCTGGTCTGTTTCGATCATCGGTCAGAACATGCAGCTCGCGTCATTCCGGCACGCACAAGGGCAAGCAGGCCGGAGCATGATTGCCGATTTTCGATAAACGATACGCCGAACTCCTGAAGATTTTGGAAAACGCGCGGTATTGTGACACAGGAGTTAACGAAAGATTTTCCGAAAGACCGCGGCGGCATGCCGCTTGCGAGTCCGAATCTGGCAAGGAGAGATTGTCCCAGTTCAGGACAGGATGGCAATGGCAGACGCGGCAGCAAGCGAATTCAAAGCGTCAGAACCGGGCGCCGATGTCCCGGCAGCGGCAGGCCGCGCACTGGTGCCGTTAACCGAAGCGGCCGCCTCCGCCGAGCTGGTCCACCGCAATCCGCGCCCGGACGCATCCTTTGTCGTCCAGTTGATCGCAACCGCTGCCCACGCGCCGCAGACGCGACCGTTGCGCCGCGCCTGCTCGGGCACCGGCGCGAGGGCCTACAAGGGTTTCGTAATCCGCCAAATCGCAGCGGATATGGTTTCTGGACAAGCGCTCTCGCGGATGGCGTGATCCGATCACCGGCAGCTTCGCCGCTTCAGCGGCGCGGAACGACCGTCGGTTCAGGTGACTGGGCGTCCTGATCTGACGTCATCGACGTCTCGCGATGGCCAGTCTCCTCCACCGGTGGCTTGGGCGGCGGCGGAATGATCACATCAGGTGCAGCCTGGGATGCGGGCGGCGGAGCCGGCGTCGGCTCGGCCTGCACCGGCGCGGGGGCGACAACCGGCGGGGCGGCAGGACGCTCCACCTCGACCGGCGCGGGAGCCGGCGCCACGCGCGCAGCTTTCGGCCGCACGGCGCGGATGGTGATGCCGGCGATAACATCCACGAACGCCAACAGCGTCAGCAGGAAGAAGGTCGAATTGCCGAACTGCTTCTGCGGCAGCATCGCGAACTCGGCGGCGGCGGCCGCGAACACGATGAACGACAGCAGATGATCGGTGAAATACTTCGCCCCCGGCCGCGCCGCCTTCGTCACTTCGAAATACAGGAGCAGCATGCCGAGCGCGATCAGCACGTCGCCGAAGGTGAAGGTCCAGGCGGTCTGCGAGGGCAGGACGAGCGTATAGACCGGCGTGGTTAGATCCACGTCGGGCATGAGAAACGCGACGATGTTGACGATCGCGAGCGGAATCAGCAGCAGCGGGAAACCGATCATCGACATCGGCGGGCCTTCCTGAGCGAATCAAGAATCAAAGGATCGGGGTCAACCGTCCCGTGTGCAAGCCTCGAAACCTGCAGGTCTGAGAGCCGAAACTCCCGGCCGCCGCATGTTGTCTCGAAGCTCTGTAAATCTCGGAGCCCCGTCGCCCGCCAAAAGGCGCCGCCCGTCCTCGTCACGAGCGGCGCACCCGATGCGCATGATGCGCGATCAGGATTCCTTCTTCTTCAAAACCTGGCGACCCTTGTACATGCCGGTCTTGAGGTCGAGATGGTGCGGGCGGCGCAGCTCACCCGAATCCTTGTCCTCGACATAGGTCGGCTTCTTGAGGGCGTCTGCCGAACGGCGCATGCCGCGGCGGGAAGGCGAGGTTTTGCGTCTCGGAACGGCCATAACAAAGTGTCCTTGAACTCATGTTCGCGCGCGCCGCGCGCATGGAAACCACCGATCACAGCGTGATCTTTCCGGAAAACCGGCGATCCACCTTTCCGGATCATGCTCGTGAATGAGCCGCGCTTATAAAGGATGGCTGCGGCCAATTCCAGTCCCGGAACAGCTCTTATGATGGCTGATTCCGCTTAAAATCAGGCTTAGCGGCCGGATTTGCCGGAACCGGGCCTAAAACCAGGCCTGAGACAGGCAGCGATTTCCGGCGCACCGCGGGCGCGCGCCACATAGCGTGCGGCGATCCGACGAACGCCAGGCCCCGGATTGCGGGCGCTGCGGGTCACCGGATTGGGCAGGACGGCAGCCATCAGCGCCGCCTCGTGCGGCGACAGGGAGCGGGCGGAGCGGCCGAACGCATGTCGAGCCCCCGCCTCCGCCCCAAACTGGCCATCCGGTCCCCACTCGGCGATGTTCAGGTAGATTTCCAGCACCCGCCGCTTCGGCAGGATCAGATCGATCCAGAGCGCGAGGGGGAATTCCAGCCCTTTGCGGATGATGCTGCGCCCGCCCCACAGGAACAGGTTCTTGGCGACCTGCTGGGTGATGGTGGAGCCGCCGCGTGCAAAATCGCCATCCTGGGCATCGTCGAGCACCTCCTGCACCGCGTCCCAGTCGATGCCGTTATGACTGCAGAATTTCGCATCCTCGCTCGAGATCACCGTCAACGGCAGTACCGGCGCCATATCGGCGAGGTCTACCCACTCCCGCGTGACAGTCTGCCCAGTGAACCACCGGGCGAGCATCAGCGTCGAAACCGGATGACCGACGCCGTAGAGCGGAACCAGCGCATAAGGCAGCGCCAGCAACAGAATGACGAGGATGACCAGCGTTCGGAACAGCCGCAGGACGGGATTGCGCGATCGATAGGCCATGACGTCGGCAACCCGCCCCTTTCAACGCTGCATTATCCGGTTAACCCTTTGATCGGAAAGGCCTGTGTCGTCGAATGTCAAGTCTGGCACGGATTGACGAGTTCCGCGTCTTGATTGAATGTCGGCCCGAATGGCCCCCTCACAACGGTTTGATATGAACGCGACTTCCGGAAAACCTTTCACCCAGCGCCTCGAAGCCACCGCCTCTGCCACCGAAGCGCTGCTGCTCGAACTCCTCGCGGATAAGCCGCTCGAAAACGAGATCATTCGCCCGCAGCGGCTACTCGAGGCCATGCGATATGGCAGCCTCAATGGCGGCAAGCGGCTGCGACCATTCCTCGTCGTCGAAAGCGCCGCATTGTTCGACGTGCCGCACAGCGCCGCGCTGCTCGCCGGCGCCGCGCTTGAGAGCATCCACTGCTATTCGCTGATCCATGACGACCTGCCGTCGATGGACAACAGCGATCTGCGGCGCGGCAAGCCGACCGCCCACAAGCAGTTCGACGAGGCGACCGCAATCCTCGCAGGCGACGCGCTGTTGACCATTGCCTTCGACATCATCACCCGCGACGAGATCCACCCCAAGGCCGAGGTGAGGCTGAAGCTGACGCGGGCCCTGGCACGCGCATCCGGCATCGGCGGCATGGCCGGCGGGCAGATGATGGATCTCGCCGGCGAAGGCCGCTTCGGCGACAAGACCCCGCCGGACGTGGAGAAGCTGCAGCAGATGAAGACGGGCGCTTTGCTGCATTTCGGCTGCATCGCCGGCGGCCTGCTCGGTGAGGCTTCGGTCAAGGACTACGCCGCACTCGACATCTATGGCAAGGCGCTCGGTGAAGCCTTCCAGATCGCCGACGACCTGCTCGATCTGGAAAGCGACGCGGCGACGCTCGGCAAGCCGGCCGGGCAGGACGATGCGCTCGGCAAGACCACTTTCGTCACCCTGCTCGGCGTCGATGGCGCCAGACAGCGGCTGAAAAATCTCGTCAGCAAAGCCGACGAGGCGCTCGCGGGCTTCGGCGACCGCGCCGACGTGCTGCGCGCCACCGCGCGCTTCGTCGCCGAACGGCAGAACTAGGGCATGGCGGCCGAGCTGCGGAAACCGGTTTCGGACATGACCATGCCGAATCCAGCGCGGCGCGGCCCGTCAGCTTCGGCAAACCTCAAGCAAAACCGGATGCGCGCAGACCTTCCGGCATTGGCATCCAGTGCGGCGATCCGCGCAGCAAACGCCCCGCCGCATCGTTGAGGCCCGCCCGCCATGAACGAAATCGATCATCATGCGCAAATGCTGGATCGCTTTCGTTCGATGTCGCGGCCGATGCGCTTCTTTCGGTCGCGCATGCGGCTGTGGGTTTCGATCGCCGCCGGCATCATCACCCTGCTGGCATTGCCTGCTGACTGGCGGCTGCCGAGCCGCGTGCTGATCGCCTGGGACGTGATCGCTGCACTTTACCTGACCCTGGCTTATACGATGGTCTGGAAGACCAAACCCTCGATCATCCGGAGGCATGCCTTGATCCAGGATGACGGCCGGTTCGTCATCCTGATCTTCACAGCGGCAGCCGCCCTCGCAAGCCTCGGCGCGATCATGGCGGAGTTCGGCGCGGCCGGGCGCACGCCGCTGCAAATCGCCTTCGCGATCACGACCGTCGTGCTGTCCTGGGTGATGGTGCACACGATTTTCGCGCTGCATTACGCGCATGAATACTATCGCAAGCAGGAGGCGGGCAGCGGCCTCAGCTTTCCCGGCGACGACAAGCCGGACTACTGGGACTTCGCCTACTTCGCCTTCGTGATCGGCATGACGGCGCAGACCTCGGACGTTGCGATCACCGACCGCACGATCCGCCGGACGGCGGTCGCCCACGGCATCGTCTCGTTCATCTTCAACACCGCGCTGCTCGCGCTGATGGTCAACATCGCCGCCAGCGCGATCAGTTGAAGGCGTCCAGGCCGAATATCGCCACATCCGGTACCGGACCGTATTGACCGCCGCGGCGGCACGCGCCAATGACAGTCCCCGAGGAGACCGTCGTGGAAGCGAGTTTTCAAATCTTCCTGGTTCTGCTTGCGGTGCTTGCCACTGTGGCCCTCCTCGCACGGCGCCTCGACATGGCGCCAGCCATCCTGCTGCTCGTCACCGGCAGCGGCATCGCCTTCGTTCCCGGCGTGCCGCGGCTCGAACTGCCGCCGGATCTCGTGTTGCTGCTGATCCTGCCGCCGCTGATCTATTCGGCGAGCGTCGCCATGAGCTGGCGCGACTTCAAGGCCAACATCCGGCCGATCGCCCTGCTCGCCATTGGCTGCGTGATCTTCACCGCCTGCGCGGTCGCGACCGCGACCCATCTCCTGCTGGGCCTGCCCTGGAGCGTCGGCTTCCTGCTCGGCGCCATCGTCGCACCGCCGGACGTTGTCGCGCCGCTGGCGATCGCCCGCCGCCTGCGCCTGCCCCGGCGTATCCTGATCGTGCTCGAAGGCGAAGGGCTGGCGAACGACGCCACCGCACTGATCCTCTATCGCTTCGCAGTAATCGCGATCACGACCGGCTCGTTCTCGCTGACGCGGGCCAGCGCCACCTTCGTCGCCATCGTCATCGGCGAGGTGGTGTTCGGGCTGGCGATCGGCTGGCTGTCGCTGCGCCTGCGCCGATGGGCCAATGACCCGAAAGTCGAGATCATCTTCTCCCTCATCACGCCCTATCTCTCGTTCTGGATTCCCGAGCACTTCGGCGGCTCCGGCGTGCTCGCCACCGTCGCCTGCGGCCTCTACATCAGCTGGAACGGGCCGCTGCTGATCTCCTCGGCAACACGTCTGCAAGGCATCTTCTTCTGGGACCTCGTGATCTACCTGACCGAGGGATCGCTGTTCCTTTTGACCGGCTTCCAGATGCGATCGCTGATCGAGAAGTCGAAGGCGTTTCCGCTCAATGACATTCTGATCGCCATCGGCCTCGTCACCGCCGTCGTCATCGTTGCGCGCTTTGCCTGGATCTTCCCCGGCGCCTATCTCGCCCAACTGTTGCGCGGGCGGCTGTCGCTCGAAGAGGCGAAGATGCCCTGGCGCTCAGTTTTCGTCGTCGCCTTCACCGGCGTTCGCGGCGCGGTCTCGCTGGCGGCCGCCCTCGCACTGCCGCTGGCGCTGCCAAGCGGCGACAGCTTCCCCTATCGCGACCTGATCCTGTTCGTGGCCTTCGGCGTGATCCTGTTCACCTTGGTCGGGCTCGGGCTATGCCTGCCGCTGGTGGTGAAAATGCTCGGCATCAGCCATTTCGGCAACGACGAATACCGTCGCGAGCGGATCGCCGAGATCAAGGCGCGGCGGGAAGCGCTCGAAGATGTCCGCCGAACGCTAACCGAGATCACCGACAATCGCGAGGTGGCCGACGAAATCGTTGCCCAGCTCAACACCCGCCACGCGCATCGCGCGAGCCAGCTTCCCGATCCGGACAAGGAGATGGCGGCGGACATCTTCACGCTGAGCGGCAAGATGCATCGCGAGCTGATCGCCGAGGAGCGTCGTTTCCTGCACAAGATGCTGCGCGACGGCCAGATCACCGACGAGACCCGGCGGCGAATCGAGCGCGACCTCGATCTGGAGGAAGCGAGCATCGGCAACCGCGAGCATACCGACCCGCTGTAATGCACGGCGCCTGCCGTCACATGAATGTCGGAGTTCAGGCGAAACGATTTCCGCTTCGCTCGCAGTCACCCAACAAAAATCCCGCTGCAGCAACCGCAGCAGGAATTTTCTTCACTTGAGGATAGGCGTCGCGCCTTACTCGGCGGCCGTGCGCCCGCCGGCGCCAAAGCGGTGATCGATATACTGGATCACCATCTCCTTGAAATCGGCGGCGATGGTCGGTCCGCGCAGCGTGCGGAACTTCTTGCCGTCGACGAACACCGGCGCCGCGGGGCTTTCGCCGGTGCCGGGCAGCGAGATGCCGATATCGGCATGCTTGGATTCGCCGGGACCGTTGACGATGCAGCCCATCACCGCGACGTTGAGACTCTCGACGCCGGGATATTTCGTCTTCCAAGTCGGCATCTCATCGCGGATGAAGGCCTGGATCTCACCGGCGAGCTCCTGGAACACGGTGGAGGTGGTGCGGCCGCAGCCGGGGCAGGCCGCAACCAACGGCACGAAGGTACGGAAACCCATGGTCTGCAGGATTTCCTGACCAACCTGGACTTCGAGGGTGCGATCGCCGCCAGGCTCCGGCGTCAGTGACACGCGGATGGTATCGCCGATGCCTTCCTGCAGCAGCACGCCGAGCGCTGCCGATGACGCGACGATGCCCTTCGAGCCCATGCCGGCTTCGGTGAGGCCGAGGTGAATCGTGTAGTCGGACCGGCGCGCAAGCTCGCGATAGACCGCGATCAGATCCTGCACCGCCGAAACCTTCGCCGACAGAATGATGCGATCGCGCGCGAGACCAATCTCTTCCGCCCGCGCGGCCGACAGCAATGCCGACTGCACCATCGCCTCGCGCATCACCGCGCGGGCATCCTTCGGGTTAGCCGATGCTGCGTTTTCGTCCATCATCTTCGCCAGCAGCTCCTGGTCGAGCGAGCCCCAGTTGGCGCCGATGCGCACGGTCTTGCCGTACTTGATCGCCATCTCGACGATGGTCGAGAACTGGGTGTCGCGCTTGTCCTTGAAGCCGACATTGCCGGGGTTGATGCGGTACTTCGCCAGCGCCTCGGCGCAGGCCGGATGATCGGCGAGCAGCTTGTGGCCGATGTAGTGGAAGTCGCCGATCAGCGGCACCTTGATGCCGCGCTTGTCCAGGCCCTCGCGGATGTGCGGGACAGCGGCAGCGGCTTCGTCGCGATCGACGGTGATGCGCACGAGCTCGGAGCCGGCGCGGGCGAGCGCCGCCACCTGCGCGATCGTGCCCTGCACGTCGGCCGTGTCGGTATTGGTCATCGATTGCACGACGATCGGCGCTCCGCCGCCGACTTTCACGCCGCCGACGGTCACCGGAACGCTGATACGGCGGGGACTCGGGCCGGCAATATCAACGTCGGCGGCTACGTTCGCGATCTTGTTCATCGTCAATTCCTGGGGGCTAACGGTTGCGCATCGCGTGACCGAACATGATCCGGGCAGGCATGACCGTGCTGCCCATCACGCGGCGCTGCGCCTGAATATCAGGTCTCTATGACGCCGTTCAACCGCCAATGGTTCAAAACAGGCCCGAAGCGGGCGCAAGGCGGCCGATCAGCGGGCTAAATCCGCCGTTTTGGTTGATTTTGCGGGTAATCGGCTCCGGAAACAGGTTCCGGCACCCGACCTCGGCGGAATGTCACCGAAACGTTAAAATCGGCCCCACGTTGCGACCTGGGATTCAGCTCCGCCGCCCCGGCTTGTTGACCAGAAACAGGCCCGCGATCACCAGCGCCACCGCCGCCGCGAACGCCGGCGTGACCGGCTCGTTCAGGATCAGATGGCCCGCGGCGACGCCGAACAGTGGGGTGATGAAGGTGAACGCCGTCAGCTTGCTGGCTGAATAGTGCTTCATCAGCACGTACCAGAGAAGGAACGTGATCCCGACCACCCAGACCGTCTGGTACACCAGCGAGCCCAGCGCCACCGGCCCCGGCATCGCCGTCATGGTCTCGCCGAGCGCGAGCGAGCCGAGCCCCAGCAGCGGCGCGGAGACCCCGGTCTGGTAGACCAGCGTCTTTTCAGCAGGCGCCTTCGACAGATTGCTCGCCTTGAAGATCAGCGTCGTGCCGCCCCAGCCCAGCGCGCCGAGCAGCAGCAGCATGTCTCCGAACAGCACCGTCGAATCGACATCCGCCTGTGGCACGCCGATGGCGACGACGATACCGAGGAAAGCGAGCCCGAGCCCGCCCCATTGCGCCGGACGCAGCGTCTCGCCGAGCAGGTTGACCGCGCCGAAGGCGACGAACAGCGGCGCCGTGTAGAGGAAGATCACCGCGCGGCTGGCCGTGGTGTAGATCAGGCCGAAGAAGATCAGCACGAACTCGGTGGCGAACACCGCGCCCATCAACAACCCCGCCTTCAGCGTACCATCGCGGCGGAACAACGGAATGCCGCGAAACCAGGATGCGACGACGATCACTACGAAACCGCCGATCGAGCGAACCGTCGCCTGCATCAGCGGAGGCACCTCCGGCAGCGCGAGTTTCACCATGACATTATTGATGCCCCAGCTCAGGCAGAGCAGAAGCATGATGCTGACGGCGAAGAAATCGAGCGGACGCGCGGGCGGCAGTGCCGCCTCTGTTGACTGCGCCATGATGTGAATGCCCCGGGTTGGACCGTTCGCGCCGCTGATGCGCTGGACCGTCGTGTCTTGTTTCTTTCTCGGTCGATCAGGCGGCCTTGCTGCAGTTGGCGCAGACGCCGGTGATCTCGACCACCGTCATCTTCGGCGAAAAACCGGTTGCACGCGCGCCTTCGATCAGTGGCTGGGTGATGCTGGACGCCGGCACTTCACCGACCGCGCCGCAGCGCTCGCAGATCAGGAAAGCGACCGTCGCCGACGATTCGTGATTATGCGCGCAAGCCAGAAACGCGTTGCGGCTCTCGATGCGATGCACGAGACCGTTTTCCATCAGGAAATCGAGCGCGCGATAGACGGTGATGGGAGCCGGGCGTGCAACGCGAGCTGCAAGCTGTTCGATCACGTCATAGGCGCCGAGCGGGCGGTGGCTCGACAACAGCGCTTCCAGCACCTGCCGGCGGATCGGCGTAAAGCGCTGACCGCGCTGCTGGCAAATGGACTCCGCATGCGCAAGCGCATCGGCTGCGCAGCGGCCATGGTCGTGACCCGGTTCGTGAAAGATCGGTGCAGCCTCGGACATGACACTTATCTAGGGACTTGAGTGAGCGGCCGCACCTCGCAGCGGCCGCGGTTCCGCGCAAGGACCGAATCGGCGACCTCACGACAATGTGCATAGTGTCTGCGCAGCGCGCGCTGCGCAAATGTTGTGCTATGCAATATCACATATTGCACCGCAATATTCTCGTCTTATCTCGCCTGTAGACGCCAAATCCGGAACGGCTGTCCGCGCTGATCCGGACTCGCAGCATGCCCGCCTGAGCGGGCATGATCGGTTTTCGAGCATCTGACTTCCGTTTCCGCGCGTCATAGACCCAACAGCGTCGAGGATCTCCGGTGGTAAGTCTCAAATCCTACCTTGAAGGCCTGACCAGTCTGCGCCTGGACGGCAGACGCGAGAAGACCGGCGATGGCCGCAAGAAAGTGAACCTTGCCCTGCAGGGCGGCGGCGCCCATGGCGCCTTCACCTGGGGCGTCGTCGATCACCTGCTTGCCGACGGCCGGTTGGAGATCGCCGGCATCTCCGGCGCATCCGCAGGCGCCATCAACGCCGTAATGATCGTCGACGGGCTCGCACGCGGCGGGCCCGAGGAAGCGCGGAAACGGCTTGCGGCCTTCTGGCGCGCGGCGAGCGCGGGCGGTGACCTGCCCCCTGTCCAGCGCGTGGTGGCGGATCGGCTATTCTCGCTGCTGCCGTTTGCGGCCACCCCCGTCCAGGGCTGGTTTGAAACCATGGCGCGCTATTTCTCGCCTTACGACCTCAACCCGCTCAACATCAATCCATTGCGCGGCCTGATCGAACGCTATGTCGATTTCGGCGCGGTTCGCAGCAGCGACATTGAACTCTTCGTCTCCACCACCAATGTCCACACCGGCCGCATGCGAATCTTCCCGCGCGACAAGGTGGATGCCGACGTGGTGATGGCGTCCGCCGCGCTGCCGTTCCTGTTTCGCGCCGTGGAGATCGAGGGGGTGCCGTATTGGGACGGTGGCTACATGAGCAACCCGCCGATGTTTCCGTTCCTGCGCACCACCGAGGCCGACGACATCATCGTCGTACAGATCAATCCAGTGCAGCGCGAGACGACACCGCGCACCTCGGGCGAGATCGTCAACCGGCTGAACGAGATCACTTTCAACTCGGCACTGATCGCCGAGATGCGGACGATGGACTTCGTTAACCGGCTGATCGACGACGGTCAGCTCACCCCGGAGGACAACCGCTATCGCCGCCTCAACATCCACCGCATCCATCTCGGCGGGCTCGGCACGCGGCTGAACGGATCGAGCAAGCTCAAAACCGATTTCCAGTTCTTCGACCTGTTGCGGCGGGCCGGCCAGCGCGCCGCGCGCCGCTTCCTCGATCAGCATTTCGATACCATCGGCGTACGCTCCAGCGTGGATGTCGCCGCCGAATCCAGCGTCGAGTGGGCGTGAGGCGAGACGCGTCGCACCGCCTGCCCACACACACCGCCGGCAACACCTTAGCTTGGCTCAAGGCTGGCGCCGCTGGCTAGCGGCCTTGTCCTCGACGTTGTTTGCCCGGCCGCGCTGCAACGCACCACGACATGCCGAAAAGGCCCGATCTCGCGGCGCAACATGCATGCGCGAATTGCAGGCACGGTGCGCAATAATTCTCATATTCAATTTCATGAGCTAGCTTATCGTTTCCAGAATGCCGACGGAATCGGCCACGGAAACGACAAGCATGCTAGCGAGGAATCCCGATCATCATTTCATCTTCGCGCTAGCCGATCTGCAGCGCGCCGTGCGCGCCTATGCGGACCAGCAGGCGGCACGTTATGGGCTGACACGTGCGCAATGGGCAGTGCTGGTGAAGGTGTATCGGGAAGAGGGGCTGCAACAGGCGAAGCTTGCAAAGCTGCTCGACATCCAGCCGATCACGTTGACCCGGCTGGTGGACAGGCTCTGCAGCAGCGGCCTGGTGGAGCGTCGCCCTGACGCGAGCGATCGCCGCGTCAATCGTCTCTATCTCACGCCCACGGCACGTCCGTTGATGGCGAAGCTGCGCACGCTGCGCGATGAAATCAACCAGACCGCGCTGTCGCACTTAAAACCTGCCGAGGCGGATCGCCTGATCGCCCAGCTCGAGCAGATCAAGGCCAACGTCCGCGCCGCCTATCGCAGCCAATGCCAGGCGAAGAAGCGCAAGGAGCGCCGCCATGGCTGATCCCGTCCTGAAATTCCCCAACGAACAGCCGGCGGCCGCCGCCGGCACTGGCAACCGGCTGCTGGCAGGCCGCTCCAACAAGATGCGCCGACTGATCCTGCTGGTGGTGATCCCGCTGGTGGTGGCCGTGGCGGGCCTCGCCTTTTATCTCTCCGGCGGCCGCTACATGACCACCGACAACGCGTATGTCGGCGCGCAGAAAGTGCTGGTGACGCCGGACATCTCCGGCAAGATCGCCAAGGTGGTCGTGCGCGAAGGGCAGCGGGTGCAGGTCGGCGACGTGCTGTTCGAGATCGATGCCGAGCCGTTCCGCCTCGCCTTGCTGCAGGCGGAGGCTCGCATCGCCACCACTCGCACCGATCACGCCAACCTGCAGACCAACGATCGCGCGCTGGGCCGCATGATAGAGCTCGCCCAGAAGACCGCCGAACTGAAACGGCTGGACGTTGAGCGGAAATCGACGCTGATGGCCAACCGCTCCGGATCGCAGTTCGACCTCGATGCATCGAACGGGCAACTGGTGATCGCGCAAACGCAAGTCGAGCAATTGAGCCAGCAGCAGGCCGGCATCCGTAATCAGTTGCTCAACAATCCCGACCTGCCGCTGGAGCAGTTCCCGCCCTACATGCAGGCGAAGGCCCAACTCGATCAGGCTCAGCGCGACCTGAACCATACGATCGTGCGCGCGCCGCTCGCCGGCAATGCTACCCAGGTCGACAACATTCAGCTCGGCCGCTACGTCAACGCCGGGACGCCGGTGCTGAGCATCATCGACGACGCCAACCCGTGGGTCGATGCCAATCCGAAGGAAACCGACTTCACCTATGTCTCGGTCGGCCAGAAGGTCACGGTGGTTGTCGATGCATTTCCGAACCACACCTTCACCGGCCGCATCAGTTCGCTGAGTCCGGGCACCGGCGCGCAATTCGCGATCCTGCCGCCGCAGAATGCCAGCGGCAACTGGGTGAAAGTGGTGCAGCGGGTGCCTATCCGCATCACCTTCGATCCGGACGAGAGCACAGCTAAGCTGCGCGCCGGCATGAGTGCGTATGTCTCAGTCGATACCGGCCGGAGCCGCTCACTGCTGGCGTTGCTCGGCTTGGCCGCGCCGGCGCAGGAGGCCGCGAAGAGCGCGGCCGCCGCAACCAGCCGATGATCTCAAACCCATGACTCAGGGCCACGAGCATGATCCAGGATCCATGATTCAGCTCCGATGACTCAGCGCCAATGACCCTGCTCCCATGAACCTGCTCGCCACGCCTGCGAATGCTCCCGGCCCGCGGCGGGTGATCGTCACCACCTGCGCGATGGCAGGCTCGGTGATGCAGACACTGGACTCGACCATCGCCAACGTGGCGCTGCCGTTCATGCAGGGCTCGCTGTCGGCCTCGCTCGACCAGATCAACTGGGTGCTGACCTCCTACATCGTCGCCGCCGCCATCATGACGGCGCCGGTCGGCTGGCTCGCCGCCCGCTTCGGCCGCAAGCGGCTGTTCGTCACCTGCACCGCGACCTTCACCGTCGCGTCGGTGCTGTGCGGCTTGTCGCAGGATCTGACCCAGCTCGTGATCTTCCGTCTGCTGCAGGGCGCCGCCGGTGCGGCGCTGATCCCGCTGTCGCAATCGCTGGTGATCGACCTCTATCCCGCCCACGAGCGCCCCAAGGCGCAATCGATCTTCGGCATGGGGATCATGCTCGGGCCGATCATGGGTCCGACGCTGGGTGCCTGGCTGACCGACGCCTATTCCTGGCACTGGGTCTTTCTGGTCAACGTGCCGTTCGGCCTGATCGCCACCTGTGGCCTGCTGCTGTTCATGGAGGAAACGCCGCCGGACCCGCGACTGAAGTTCGACTGGTTCGGCTTCGTCGCACTGGCGATCGGCATCGGCGCGCTGCAGCTCGCGCTCGACCGCGGCGAGCAGGTCGGCTGGTTCGAGTCCAGCGAGATTATCGCCTACGCGATCGTGTCGGCCGCCGGCATCTACTATTTCCTCGCCCACTCGCTGACGACGCCGGAGCCGTTCATCCGCTTCGATCTGTTCAAGGACCGCAACTATGCCTCCGCCACCGTGTTCATGGGGGTGATGGCGGTGGTGCTGTTTTCCACCATGGCACTGGTATCACCGTTCCTGCAGAACGTCGGCGGCCATCCGGTGCTGTCGGCGGGCTTGATCCTGTCGTCGCGCGGCGTCGGCACCTTCTTCGCGATGATGACCATCCGCTCCTCGATGCGCTACATCGAGGCGCGCACGACGATGATGGCCGGCCTCGCGCTCACCGCCTTCACCCTCTACCTGATGTCGGGCTTCACCAACGACACCACGGCGAAGACCATCTTCATGGTCGGCGCGATCCAAGGCTTTGCCTTCGGCATGGTGTTCGTCTCCGTCAACACAGTCGCGTTTCTCACCCTGCCGGACCACCTGCGCACCTACGGCTCCTCATTCCAGACGCTGGTGCGCAACATCTCCTCATCCTTTGGCATTTCGGTCGTGATCTCCCAGCTGACCGAGGGCGCGCGTCGCTCGCGGGCCGAGCTTGGTGACTTCGTCAATCCGTTCAACGATGCGCTGAAGATGCCCGACGTCACCCGCATCATGGACATCACCACCGACAGCGGCCGCGCCCTCGCCGAGCAGATGCTGAGCATGCAGGCGCTGATCATTGCTTATGCCAACGATTTCCGCCTGCTGACGATCTTCGCGTTGTGCGCACTGCCGGTGGCGCTGATCATCGGCAAGACGAAGGAAACCTTCCGCGAGAAGACGCGCGTGCCCGTGGAGCTGCAACGGCGTCCACCCGAACCGCAGGGCGAACCGGCGGAGTAGCGCCGGCTCGGCCATTTACCGGTCAGATATCGAAGAACACCGTCTCGCGATCGCCCTGGATGCGAAAATCGATGCGATAGACGGCATCCTTGGCAGCCGCATCGCGCTGCGCGATCAGCGTCCCCCGCCGCTCGGCTGGCACCAGTTTCAGGATCGGATCGTCGGCATTTGCCGCTTCGTCCGAGAAATAGATGCGCGTGAACAGATGGCTGAGGATGCCGCGCATATGCACGGCGACGACGATGTGCGGCGCCTGCAGCGCACCGTTCGGCCCAGGCACTCGGCCGGGCTTGACGGTGTCGAACGCGAACCGGCCGGCCATGTCGCTCTCAACCCGGCCGAACCCCTTGAAGGAGGAATTGGTCCGGTTCGGATCGCGTGGGTGCGCGTAGCGTCCCTGCCCGTCCGCCTGCCATATCTCGAACAGAATGCCGTCGATCGGCGCACCGTCGCCATCGACCATGCGGCCTTCGATGCGGATACGCTCGCCGACCGCATCCGGCGTCACCAGATCGTTGCCGACAAGCTGCTTCCAATCGTAATTGGTCTTGCCGACCTCGTTCGGCGTCAGCGCGGGCGCAGCGAACGGCCCGATCGTCTGCGACGGCGTGATTCCGCTCATCAATCCGGATCCTCGGGCGTTGCATTGCGTCCGCGCAGCACGACATCGAAGCGATAGGCCAGTGCCCAGTCCGGCACGGTGTTCTCAAGATCGAACGCCGAGATCAGCCGCTGGCGCGCCGCGAGCGGAATCGACTGCGAGATCGGATCGAACGCAAACAGCGGATCGCCCGGAAAGTACATCTGCGTCACAAGACGGGAGGTGAAGGCGGAACCAAACAGCGACAGATGGATGTGTGCAGGCCGCCAGGCGTTGTGGTGATTGGCCCACGGGTAGGCACCCGGCTTGATGGTGATGAACTTGTAGCGGCCCTCGCTATCTGTCACCACGCGGCCGGAGCCGGTGAAGTTCGGATCGAGCGGCGCAGGATGCTGATCGTTGGCATGGGTGTAACGGCCGCAGGCATTGGCCTGCCAGATCTCGATCAGCGTGTCGGGCACGCCGCGGCCATCCTCATCGACCACGCGGCCATGCACGATGATGCGCTCGCCGAGCGGTTCGTCCGCGTGCTGCCGCGTCAGATCGTGATCGGTCTCACCCACGGCGTCGTGGCCATAGACCGGCCCGGTCAGCTCCGAAAGCGTGTGCGGAATGATGACGAGCGGCTTCACCGGCGCGCGGCGGACCGTGCTCTTGTAATCGGGATAGAGAAGCGGCGGATGGGCCTTCTTGCTGTCCAGCGGATAGACGATGCTCATACGCTTACGTCTCCCTTGCCTGCGTCTCCCGGCGCATTTTTATCGCGGCGGACAACAGCCGCGCCGCTCCGGGGTGAGCCTAGCACACACCCCGAAACAGCCTCAATCGAGCCTCAGCTCAATTCAGCTTCTCGATCGCCACGGCGACGCCCTGGCCGACGCCGACGCACATGGTCGCGAGCGCGAGCTTGCCGCCACGCTTCTCCATGCCGTGCAGCGCAGTCATCGCGATGCGGGTGCCGCTCATGCCGAGCGGGTGACCGAGCGCAATCGCGCCGCCATGCGGATTGACGAAGTCGGCATCTTCCTTGACGCCGAGCTGACGCAGCACCGCAATGCCCTGCGAGGCGAAGGCCTCATTGAGCTCGATCAGATCGAAATCGCTGATCTTCAGGCCGAGGCGCTCCATCAGCTTGCGGGCGGCCGGAACCGGACCGATGCCCATCACCCGCGGCGGCACCGCGCCGGAGGCAAGGCCAAGAATCTTGCCACGCGGCTTCAAGCCATACTTCTCGACCGCTGCCGCCGAGGCGAGGATCATCGCCGCCGCGCCATCATTGACGCCCGACGAGTTGCCGGCCGTCACCGTGCCCGGATTGCGGAAAGCGGGCCGCAGCTTGGCGAGACCTTCCAGCGTGGTCTCGGGGCGTGGATGCTCGTCCTTGTCGACGGTGACCGGACCTGCCTTGCCGCCCGGAATGGTGACCGGAACGATCTCTTCGGCGAAATAACCGGAGGCGATCGCCTGGCCGGCTCGCTGCTGCGAGCGGATCGCGAACGCATCCTGATCGGCGCGCGAGACCTGGAACTCCTCGGCGACGTTCTCGCCGGTCTCTCCCATGGCATCGACGCCGTACTGCTGCTTCATCAGCGGATTGACGAAACGCCAGCCGATGGTGGTGTCGTAGATTTCCGCCGACCGCGAGAACGCCTCCGACGCCTTGCCCATCACGAACGGGGCACGGGTCATCGATTCCACGCCGCCGGCAATGCCGAGATCGATCTCGCCTGCGCGAATGCCGCGCGCGACGCTGCCGACCGCATCGAGACCCGACGCGCAGAGCCGGTTCACCGTCTGCGCCGGAACCGAATCGGGATAGCCGGCCAGCAGCACCGCCATGCGGGCGACGTTGCGATTGTCCTCGCCCGCCTGGTTGGCGCAACCGAACACGACTTCGTCGATGCCGGCCAGATCGAGGCTCGGATTGCGCTCCTTCAGCGCCTTCAGCGGGATCGCGCCGAGATCGTCGGTACGGACCTTCGCCAGCGAGCCGCCAAACCGACCGATCGGCGTCCGAACCGCGTCACAAATAAAGACATCACGCATGGTGGCTGCTCCTCCCGCCTTTGTCGGCGCGTTGCTGTTGTGGGGCATTCAAGGTTGTCGAACGGTTTTATGGAGGGGGCAAGGCCAGGTCAAATGTCAAATCTTGGGCCATGCGTGCGGCCGGTCAGTTTCTCCGGATCAGCCATTTTCTCCAGATCAGCCATGCATCCGCCAAGGTGCGCGCCTAATGGCGCCGCTCCGGCTTGCCTTTTCCGCCGCTTGCTGGCGTGATCCAGCCAGACGTTTCGGGGACCATCATGCGTATCTTGCTACTTGCCATCATGCTGATCATCACCGCCGCTCCGGCATTCGCGCAGCTCGAGGGCGCGACCGGCATCCCGCTCAATCCTGGCGGCAAACAGGTCTCGCCCGAGGAACAGGAAAAGCGCCGGGCCACGGAAGATGCCTACAAGCGGACGATGAAGCAGATTCCGGACGCAAAACCGCTCGATCCTTGGGGCAACATGCGGGCGAGCGATACGCCGGCAGGCGGCCAGACCAAGAGCCACGTCAAGAAGCAGACCAAGACCTCGACCCAGGCGAAGTGACCCCGTCGGACCGGGCGCGGATCGTTCATCGCTGCCGAGCTGCCGGCTGGTGACGATGGGGACAACGCCCCGTCGCCCGGCTCGTTCGCGTAGGAACACCCGGAGAACTTTGCTAATGTCGTGGATCAGAAATTCGCATCATCGTTTCCGCGAGTCCATCGTGTGGATTTCTGATCCAGAAACGACACTAGAATCATGAAGTTGCTAGTGTCCTCATCGAATCCGAAGTTCGCTCTGCGCGTGCTGCAAAGGACAGCGAACTTCGGGTTCGGGACACTAGGTCTGTCGCACCATGAACGCCCCGCGGCCCAACCTTCAGCCGATCGCGTCCGAACCGCTCCAGGAACCGGAGCCGGGAGCGCCCGCACGCGCCGCCAAGACGGCCGAGAAATCGACTGCGGACGGCGCGGCGCGCGTCACGCCGATGATGGAACAGTATCTGGAGATCAAGGCAGCCAATCCGGGGCTGCTGCTGTTCTATCGGATGGGCGACTTCTACGAACTGTTCTTCCAGGATGCCGAGGTCGCCTCGCGTGCGCTGGGCATCCAGCTCACCAAGCGCGGCAAGCATGCCGGCGAAGACATTCCGATGTGCGGCGTTCCGGTGGAGCGCGCCGACGACTATCTGCACCGGCTGATCGCGAAGGGCCATCGCGTCGCCGTCTGCGAGCAGATGGAAGACCCGGCGGAGGCCAAGAAGCGCGGTGCCAAGAGCGTGGTGAAGCGCGACGTGGTGCGCCTCGTCACGCCGGGCACGCTGACCGAGGACAGCCTGCTCGATGCCCGTGCCAACAATTACCTGCTGGCACTGGTACGCTCCCGCTCTTCCAGCGCCGGCGGTGAGCGCATCGGCCTGGCCTGGATCGACATCTCCACCTCCGAATTCGTGGCCACCGAGTGCTCGTATGCAGAATTGAACGCGACGCTCGCGCGCATCAATCCGAACGAGGTGATCGTCAACGACGCGCTCTACAGCGACGAAACGCTCGGGCCGCTACTGCGCGAGCTGCCATCGGTGACGCCGCTCACCCGCGACGTGTTCGACAGCGCTACTGCCGAGCGCAGGCTGTGCGATTACTTTGCCGTCGCCACCATGGATGCGTTCGGCACGTTGACGCGCATGGAAGCCACCGCGGCGGCCGCCTGCGTCACCTACATCGAGCGCACCCAGGTCGGCAAACGGCTGCCGCTGTCGCCTCCCTCGCGCGAGGCCGTCGGCACGACGATGGCGATCGATCCTGCGACCCGCGCCAATCTCGAATTGACGCGGACGCTGTCCGGCGAACGGCGCGGCTCGCTGCTTGCCGCCCTCGACTGCACCGTGACCGCGGCCGGCTCCCGCCTGCTGGCGCAACGCCTCGCAGCGCCGCTGACGGACGCGCGCGCGATCGCGCACCGGCTCGATGCGGTGACGGCTTTCGTCGACGACGCCGCCAGCCGCGACGATCTACGCGCCATCCTCAATGCGGCGCCCGATATGGCGCGGGCGCTGGCGCGGCTTTCGGTCGGTCGCGGCGGACCACGCGACCTTGCCGCGCTTCGCGACGGCATTGCCGCCGCCGATGCCGTGCTGGCACGGCTCGCACGCATGTCCGCGCCGCCGCGTGAGATCACCGTGGCCTGCGCATCGCTCAGGAAACCGCCGCGCGAACTGGCGCAGGAGTTCACCCGTGCACTTGCCGACGAACTGCCGCTGCTGAAACGCGACGGCGGCTTCGTACGCGGCGGCTATGAACCCGCCCTCGACGAAGCGCGCTCGCTGCGCGACGAATCCCGCCGCGTGGTGGCGGCGATGCAGGCGCGCTATGCCGACGAGACCGGGGTGAAGGCGCTGAAGATCCGGCACAACAATGTGCTCGGCTATTTCGTCGAAGTGACCGCCCAACATGGCGACAAACTGATATCGCCGCCGCTGAACGCAACCTTCATACATCGCCAGACGCTCGCCGGACAGGTGCGCTTCACCACTGCCGAACTCGGTGAGACCGAGGCGAAGATCGCCAATGCCGCCGACCGCGCGCTCGGCCTCGAACTGGAGACCTTCGAGAAGCTCTCGGCGATGGCGATCGCCGCATCCGACGATCTGCACGCGGCTGCGCAGGCGTTCGCCACGCTCGACGTCGCCACCGCGCTCGCCAAACTCGCCGCCGATCAGGGCTATGTGCGGCCCGAGATCGACGACTCGCTTGATTTCGCCATCGAGGGCGGCCGCCATCCGGTGGTCGAGCAGGCGCTGAAGCGGAATGGCGAGCCGTTCATCGCCAACACCTGCGATCTGTCGCCGCGCGCAGCCGAGCAATCCGGACAGATCTGGATCGTCACCGGCCCGAACATGGCCGGTAAGTCCACCTTCCTGCGTCAGAACGCGTTGATCGCGCTGATGGCGCAGATCGGCAGCTTCGTGCCGGCGAAGCGGGCGCGCATCGGGATTGTCGATCGCCTGTTCTCGCGGGTCGGCGCCGCCGACGATCTCGCGCGAGGCCGTTCCACTTTCATGGTCGAAATGGTGGAGACGGCAGCGATCCTCAATCAGGCCGGACAGCGCGCCCTCGTCATCCTCGACGAGATCGGCCGCGGCACCGCCACCTTCGACGGCCTGTCGATCGCCTGGGCGTCGATCGAGCATCTGCACGAGAGCAACCGCTGCCGCGCCTTGTTTGCCACCCACTACCACGAGCTGACCGCGCTTGGTGCCAAGCTGCCACGGCTGTTCAACGCCACGGTTCGCGTCAAGGAGTGGCAGGGCGACGTCGTGTTCCTGCATGAGGTGATGCCCGGCGCCGCCGACCGCTCCTATGGCATCCAGGTCGCCAAGCTCGCGGGCCTGCCTGCCGGGGTCATCGCCCGCGCCAAGACCATCCTCGCCAAGCTGGAGGCGCAGGACCGCTCCTCCACGACCCGCGCCCTTGCCGAAGACCTGCCGCTGTTCGCGATCTCCGCGCGAGAAGCACCGGACGAAAAACCGGAAACGCCTGCCGATCGCCTGTTCAAAGCGTTCGAAGCCGTCCATCCCGACGATATGTCGCCACGCGAGGCGCTGGACACGCTCTACCGGCTGAAGGCCGCGCTCCAAGCGAGCGGAAGCGCAGGCCAGTAGCCGCGCCGACGGGACGATGCCCGCCGGCAGAGCCGGTGCGCGAGCAAAGCAAGTCCAAGGACGAGCAAGGCCATCAACAAATCGGCATCCGCTGGACACTAGGAATAACCAAGCTCTTTCAATTCCTTAGCCAACTTCCCATAGCGAGCACGCGGCCTGCCGCCACACGGCCAACACACCCGCCCGCAAAACTTGCGAGAATCGGCGCCGAGCAGGACCGCGCGCCTCAATTTTGCGATCGAGCCATGGCCTCGCCAAGAAAGCCTAATGACACCGCGCGGCGTGTCCGATATCCGATACGGATGGACATGGCCGCGACAAAAAATGCACCTGCGGGCGACGACGGCTTCGACCCGGTGCGGATCGGTGCCGACATCGACGCGCTCGCGGAGACACACGCAGGCCGCGACGACGACTTTCGCACGGCCATCACCCAATTGCTCAAGGCCGAGCTGGCCAATGGCCGTGCGGCCGCTCAGGAACAACTGCTGAAGGACCGGCACGGCCGGCGCTGCGCCGAGCGGCTCTGCTTCCTCCACGACAGCATCATCGGCCTGCTCTACGACGCGGCGACCAAGCACCTCTATAAGAGCCTGCTGCCGTCGGATTCCGAGCGGATGGCGATCATCGCCACCGGCGGCTACGGCCGCGGCCTGATGGCGCCGGAGTCCGATATCGATCTGCTGTTCCTGCTCCCCTACAAGCAGACCGCGTGGGGCGAATCCGTGGCCGAGGCGATCCTCTACTGCCTCTGGGACATGGGCCTGAAGGTCGGCCACGCCACCCGCTCAATCGACGAATCGATCCGTCAGGCCCGCGCCGACATGACGATCCGCACGGCCGTCCTCGAGACCCGCTTTCTGGTCGGCGATCAGCAGCTCTACGACGAGCTGGTGACCCGCTTCGACAAGCAGGTGGTGCAAGGCACGGCGGCCGAATTCGTCGCCGCCAAGCTCGCCGAGCGCGAGGAACGGCACCGCCGCGCCGGCCAGTCCCGCTATCTGGTCGAGCCGAACGTGAAGGATGGCAAGGGCGGCCTGCGCGACCTGCATACGCTGTTCTGGATCTCGAAATATGTTTACCGCGTCCGCGACACCAGCGAACTGGTCGATCGCGGCGTGTTCGATGCGCAGGAGTACCGCACGTTCCGCCGCTGTGAGGACTTCCTCTGGTCGGTCCGGTGCAACATGCACTTCCATGCCAAGCGCGCGGAGGAGCGGCTGTCGTTCGATATCCAGCGCGAGATCGCGCTGCGCCTTGGCTACACCTCGCATCCGGGGATGCGCGACGTCGAGCGCTTCATGAAACACTACTTCCTGATGGCAAAGGACGTCGGCGACCTGACCGCGATCCTGTGCGCCAAACTGGAGGATCAGCAGGCCAAGCCCGCGCCGGTGTTGAGCCGGATGATGGCGAAGCTGCGCCCCTCGCCGAAGCGGCGGCTGCGCGATAGCGACGATTTCGTCGTCGACTACAACCGCATCAATCTCGCCGCGCCGGATGTCTTCCAGCAGGATCCGGTCAACCTGATCCGCATCTTCCGCCTGGCGCAGAAGAACAATCTGGCTTTCCACCCCGACGCCATGCGCGCCGCAAAGCGCTCGCTCAGCCTGATCGATCAGGACCTGCGCGAGAACAAGGAAGCCAATGCGCTGTTCATCGAGATCCTGACCTCGAACGACGCCGAGATCGTGCTGCGGCGGATGAACGAAACCGGCGTGCTCGGCAAGTTCATCCGCACCTTCGGCCGCATCGTCTCGATGATGCAGTTCAACATGTATCACCACTACACGGTCGACGAGCACCTGCTGCGCTGCATCGGCATCCTTCAGGACATCGAGCGCGGCGGCAACGAGGAGTTCGCGCTGGCGAGCGACCTGATGCGCAAGATGCAGCCGGAGCATCGCGTCGCGCTCTACGTCGCCACCTTCCTGCACGACATCGCCAAGGGCCGCCCCGAGGATCACTCGACTGCTGGCGCCAAGGTGGCGCGGCGGCTCTGCCCGCGACTCGGTCTGAGCCCGGCCGACACCGAGCTGGTGGCCTGGCTGATCGAGGAGCATCTGACGATGTCCACGGTAGCGCAGTCGCGCGACCTGTCGGACCGCCGCACCATTGAAAACTTCTCCGCCGTGGTGCAGTCGCTCGAGCAGTTGAAGCTCTTGACCATCCTGACCACCGCCGACATCCGCGGCGTCGGTCCCGGCGTCTGGAATGGGTGGAAGGCGCAGCTGTTGCGCACGCTCTACTACGAGACCGAGCCGGTGCTGACCGGCGGCTTCTCCGAGGTTAACCGCTCGCAGCGGATCGCCGTCGCCCAGACCGAATTTCGCGAAGCGTTCAAGGAGTGGCCGGAGGCCGAGGTCAACGCCTATGTCGCCCGCCACTATCCCGCATACTGGCTCAAGGTCGACCTGGCCCAGAAGATTCGCCATGCCCGCTTCATCCGCGCCAGCGAGGAAGCCGGCCACAAGCTGGCGGTGAATGTCGGTTATGACGAGGCGCGCGGTGTCACCGAGCTGACGATCCTCGCCCCCGATCATCCCTGGCTGCTGTCGATCGTCGCCGGGGCCTGTGCATCGGCCGGCGCCAACATCGTCGACGCGCAGATCTACACCACCACCGACGGGCTCGCTCTCGACACCATTTCGATCTCGCGCGAGTACGATCGCGACGAGGACGAGGGCCGCCGCGCCACCCGCATCGGCGAAACCATCGAGCAGGCACTGGAAGGCCGCGTGCGGCTGCCGGAAGTGTTGGCACGGCGCGCCAACACCCGCACCCGGACCAAGCCCTTCACCGTCGAACCGGACGTCACGATCAACAACCAGTGGTCGGAGCGCTACACGGTGATCGAGGTGTCGGGCCTCGACCGCCCCGGCCTGCTATATCAACTCACCACCGCGATCTCGAAGCTCAACCTGAACATCGCCTCGGCGCATGTGGCGACCTTCGGCGAGCGGGCACGCGACGTGTTCTATGTCACCGATCTGCTCGGCGCGCAGATCACCGCGCCGACACGCCAGGCGGCGATCAAGCGAGCGCTGGTGCACCTCCTCACCGAGGGTGGCGAGGCGGGACGGCCGGCGGCTTGACGCCATGGGCGCGTCCTGAGACGGTCACCTGAGACGGCGGGGGAAGCAAGAATGGCGTTGGTCGCGGACCTGTTGGTGCTGCTTGTTGCGTTGCTGCACATCTATTTCCTGGTGCTGGAGATGATCCTCTGGACCAGGCCGATTGGCCTGAAGACCTTTCGCAACACGCCCGAGCGGGCCGAAGCGACCGCCGTGCTCGCCGCCAATCAGGGGCTCTATAACGGCTTTCTCGCAGCCGGGTTGATCTGGGCGCTGGCCTATCAGTGGCCGCTCTCCGCCCTGCACATCAAAACCTTCTTTCTCGGCTGCATTATCATCGCCGGCGTCTACGGCGCCTATTCGGTCAGCAAGCGAATCTTCTTCGTCCAGGCACTACCGGCCATCGTCGCGCTCGCGCTGCTCTGGATCGCGCGCTAACGCTCGCCTCGCCGACCGGACCTCACCGGGCTTGCACGTTCCCGTGCGCGGCCTCGAGGGGCCTTGCGCCGCCGCAACCACACGCTCAATATCGGCGGCATGGGTCAGCGATGCGCGCCATGCCATCCGCCCCAACAACAAGAACAATGCAACAGATCAACGGGAGACGTCCGCATGAAGGCTCGCCTGCTTCACCTGGCATTGACATCAGCGCTTGCAATTGCGCTCGGCGGCCCGGCCGCTTACGCGCAAAAGAAATATGACAGCGGTGCGAGCGACACCGAGATCAAGATCGGCCAGACCGCGCCATTCTCGGGCCCGGCCTCCGCCTACGCCACCATCGCCAAGGTGCAGGCCGCCTACATGCGGATGATCAACGACCAGGGCGGCGTGAACGGCCGCAAGATCAACCTGATCCAGTACGACGACGCCTACAGCCCGCCGAAGACGGTGGAGCAGGTGCGCAAGCTGGTCGAGAGCGACGAGGTGCTCTCCACCTTCCAGCTCGTTGGAACGCCCTCTAACGCCGCCGTGCAACGCTACCTGAACCAGAAGGGCGTGCCGCAGCTGTTCGCCGGCACCGGTGCGGCGCGCTTCACGGACCCGAAGAACGCCCGCTGGACCATGGGTTTCAACCCGAGTTACCAGACCGAGGGCCACATCTACGGCCAGTATATTCTGGCCAACCATCCGAACGCGAAGATCGGCATCCTCTATCAGAACGACGATCTCGGTAAGGATTACGTCGCCGGCTTGAAGGAAGCGCTCGGCGACAAGGCCGCGTCGATGATCGTCGGCGAGGCCTCGTACGAGACCACCGACCCGACCGTCGATCCGCAGATCATCCGCCTGAAAGCGCTCGGCGCCGATCTGCTCTACGACATGTCGACGCCGAAGTTTGCAGCCCAAGCGATCAAGAAGGCGGCCGAGCTGAACTGGAAGGCCGTGCATATTCTCGACATCAACGCCACATCGGTCGGCGCGGTGATGCTGCCGGCGGGCGGCGAGAATTCGAAAGGCGTGATCAGCGTCAATTATATCAAGGACCCGCTCGATCCGACCTGGAAGGACGATGCCGGCATGAAGAGGTTCATGGCCTTCATGGAGAAGTACTATCCGGAAGGCGACCGGACCTCGAACTTCAACGCCTATGGCTACATGACCAGCGAACTGCTGGTGCACACGCTGAAGATGTGTGGCGACGATCTGACCCGTGAGAACCTGATGAAGCAGGCCACCAGCCTTCAAAACGTCCAGCTCGATCTGCTGCTGCCGGGCATCACCGTGAACACCTCACCCACGGACTATCGCGTCAACAAGCAACTGCAGATGATGCGCTTCAACGGCGAGCGCTGGGAAGGCTTCGGGCCGATCATCGGCGCGGGCGGGAGCTGACCGCGATCGCTCTCCGAACGCCTGCCGCGACGATGACACGAGCCCGGAGCCTGCTCCGGGCTCGCCCATCGGAGCCAATGGCGGGGCCGCAAGGGTTCAACCGGGAATCTCGCCAAACGTCTTGCCGACCGGAAGCGGCGCGAGGCGCACCAGCCGCGAATCCGCGACCGCCGCCTGCCGGTGCTTGACCGCCTCGCGATAGATTGGATCGCGGATCATCTCCACGAAAGCCGCAACGCTCGGGTACTGCGCAATGAAGCAGTGATCCCAGGATTCGTCCGCAGGTCCGGTCAGCATCAGTTCGAACCGGCCCTGCCAGACGATGCTGCCGCCGACCCGCATGAAGACCGGCCCGCTCTCGCGGCCATACGCGGCATAAGCTTCCGCACCCGTGGCGTCGCGTCCGTCCGGATAGTTCGCTTTGGTGCGCAGCCGGACCAGATTGAGCATATGGATCGGTCCCGGACGATCGCTGGTTCGGAATTTGGCAAAGGTCTCCTTCGTCGGATCGATGTAACCGCTCATGCGCTGGTCCTCCATTTTACCATGAAGCTTAAGACAGGACCGCCGTACGCCGCCACCGCCGCTCAGAAAATCTCGCGCCATCAAGATGATGGACGATCGCCTCCAAAAAGGCCTAAGCCGCCGTTAACCTCTGCTTTACGCGCCTTTAAACCCCGGCGGCTAGCGTGCGGGAGATGGTGCACGGGTCTGGGTTCGTTTGCGTATGGTCTGGGGACGGCGAAACAAAGCGCCGCGGCAGGAACCGCGATTTGGCGTCACCGGCTCGCTGTCGGATCTCCGCCTCACGCGCGAGGACCGCGTGGCGGCTGCACCCAGCGACGACGAGGTGCCGGTGAGCAAGCGCAAGAGCGCCAGCAGCGGAAAGCCGAAACCAAAGCCCAGCGCAACCCACAAGAAGAAGCGTTCGCGCAGTGGTCGTGGCCTGTTCGGCAATATGATCTATTGGACTGCGGTGCTCGGCCTCTGGGTCGCGATCGCGATCGTCGGCGTGATCGTCTGGGTGGGTGCGCACCTGCCGCCGATCCAATCGCTGGAGGTGCCGAAACGACCGCCGACGATTCAGATCGCCGGCATGGACGGCACCATTCTCGCGACACGCGGCGAGATGGCCGGCACCAACATCGCACTGAAGGACCTGCCTGCCCATCTGCCGAAGGCGTTCATCGCCATCGAAGACCGTCGCTTCTACTCACATATGGGCATCGACCCGATGGGCATCGCCCGCGCGGTGGCCGCGAACGTGATGCATCGTGGCGTCTCGCAAGGCGGTTCGACGCTGACGCAGCAGCTCGCCAAGAACCTGTTCCTCACGCAGGAGCGCACGATGATGCGCAAGCTGCAGGAGGCGGAACTCGCCCTGTGGCTGGAGCATAAATACTCCAAGGCGGAAATCCTCGAGCTCTACCTCAACCGCGTCTATTTCGGCTCGGGCGCCTACGGCGTCGAAGCGGCGGCGCAGAAGTACTTCGGCAAATCAGCGCGCGCCGTGACACTAGCGGAATCGGCGATGCTCGCCGGCCTCGTCAAATCGCCGTCGCGGCTGGCCCCGAACCGCAATCCCGAAGGCGCCGAGCGCCGCGCCCGCACCGTACTGCGCGCGATGGCGGAGGCAGGTTTCATCACCGAGGCGCAGGCGAAAGCAACCATCGCCAATCCCGCCTATGCGATGAAACCGGCCGGAGCCGGCACCATCAACTACGTCGCCGACTGGATCGTCGACGTGCTCGATGACCTGGTCGGACAGGTCGAGCAGAACATCGTGGTCGAGACGTCGATCGATCCGAAACTGCAGAGCGTCGCCGAGGCTGCGATCATCGATGAACTCGCTGCCAAGAGCGTGAAGTTCAAAGTCACCCAGGGCGCGCTGGTGGCGATGACGCCGCGCGGCGCGGTGCGCGCACTGGTGGGCGGCCGCAACTACGCCGACAGCCAGTTCAACCGTGCGGTCACGGCCAAACGCCAGCCGGGCTCCGCCTTTAAGCCGTTCGTGTACCTGACTGCGATCGAGAACGGATTGACGCCGGACACGCTGCGGCAGGATGCGCCGATCAACGTCAAGGGCTGGACACCGGAAAACTACACCAAGGAATATTTCGGCCCGGTGACGCTGACCCAGGCGTTGGCGATGTCGCTCAACACGGTGGCGGTGCGCCTCGGCCTCGAAGTCGGCGCGAAAAACGTTGTACGCACCGCACATCGGCTGGGCGTCGCCTCGAAGCTCGAGCCAAACGCATCGCTTGCGCTCGGCACCTCCGAGGTGACGCTGCTCGAACTGGTCGGCGCTTACGCGCCGTTCGCCAATGGCGGCCTCAGCGCAACGCCGCATGTGGTGGAGCGGATTCGCACCGCCGAGGGTAAAACGCTCTATAAGCGTCCTGCCGAGTTGTTCGGCCAGGTGGTCGATACGCGCGCGGTCGGCATGATGAACGCGATGATGCAGGAAACCCTGCTGTCCGGCACCGCCCGCAAGGGCGAAATTCCGGGCTGGCAGGCAGCAGGCAAGACCGGCACATCGCAGGATTTCCGCGACGCCTGGTTCATCGGCTACACCGCCAACCTCGTAACCGGCGTCTGGCTCGGCAACGACGACAACTCGCCGACCAAGAAAGCGACCGGCGGCGGCCTGCCGGTGGAGGTCTGGACCCGCTTCATGCGCGCCGCCCATCAAGGCGTGCCGGTCGCTGCGCTGCCGGCGAGCAACACCGGCGGCGGCTGGTTCACAGCAGCTCCGGCCGCGCCACCGCCGTCACAGCAACAGCAGCTACCTGTCCAAACCGCGGTGCCGATGTCGCCCCCGCCGCCGATGGCCTCAGGCAATGGCGGCGCCCGCACCGCATCGACGCAAGGCTCGCAGCGCCCGGTCGCCGAACTCGGCATCGACGGCTGGCTGATGGACCGGCTGCTCGGCCGCCCCTAAAAACATCCGGCTCCGCAAGCCAGACGTCCCCTCGATTTGCGCACGATGCAGATTCGTCGCGCACGCCGTTTCCGGCGAACTCCCACGCGCTTGAGACACGCTTAGAAACCGTGCCAGGCCATCCCTACTCACTCGCTCCATAGCGGTGCAGGTCGTTGCCATGCTGAGTAAGCCAGGCCTTGGCGCGCTCCATCTCTGGACAGATGCCGGCGACAACGCGCCAGAACCGATGCGAATGGTTCATCTCGACCAGGTGCGCGACCTCATGGGCGGCGAGATAATCCAGCACGAACGGCGGCGCCAGGATCAACCGCCACGAGAACGACAGCGCCCCGTCCGAATTGCACGAGCCCCAGCGGCTCGATTGATCACGCACGCCGAGACGCAGGATCTTGACGCCCAGCGCTTCCGCATGAAGCCGCGCCGCGGCGGCGAGATCGCGGCGCGCCTCGCGCTTCAGATAGTCCCTTACTCGCCGCGCCATGTGCGCAGCATCGCCGGCGACGCACAACAGGAACGTGCCGTCCGCAGCCGTCTCGACCCAGACCGTGCCGCGCATCTGCGGACGATGGATGATGCGATGCGGTTCGCCGCGCAGCGGCACCACGGCGCCATCCGCGAACGGCGTACCGTCAGGCAGCCGCTTCAGCCGCTCCGCGAGCCAGGCGCCGTGCCTCTGTGCGAACACCTTCGCATCGGCGAGGCTGCCGCGGAGCGGCATCGACAGGATCGCCTCGCGCTGGGTTGCGTGGATGCGCAGGGTGTACCGGCGGGCTTGCCGGACGCGCTTCACCTTGACCGGATAGATCACGCCGTCCTGCTCGACCGCAATCGCCTGCGGTGCGGGAGTGCGCGGCTCGACCGCGCGAACGCGCTTGCGTAGCGCATCCGGCCGCCGCAGGAACGGCAGCCAGCTCAATCCATGACGTGCATCGGACGACATGCTGCGACTATAGCGCAGACAGCGATTCGGTGCAGGCGAGACGTGACAGACGTCCCGCCCGACGCCTCAGGGGTCAATCGACGGCGGAACGCGCATTCGGCCGCCGGCTGACGACATGCAGCTTCCGCCCTTGCGCGGCGTTCTGCATGAAATCGGAAATTCGCGGCACGATCTCGGAGCGGAAGCGCGAGCCGTTGAACACGCCGTAGTGACCGACGCCCTTCTGTACGTAGTGCACCTTCTTGTCGGCGCTGAGCGACGAGCAAAGCGCGTGAGCGGCTTCGGTCTGGCCGAGACCGGAGATATCGTCCTTCTCGCCTTCCACCGTCATCAGCGCGATCCGCACGATCTGGGAGAGATCGATCGGCTTACCACGATGGGTCATCTCACCCTTCGGCAGCGCATGCTTGACGAACACGGTATCGACCGTCTGCAGATAGTATTCGGCGGTCAGGTCCATCACCGCGAGATATTCGTCGTAGAATTCGCGATGCTTCTGCGCCGAATCGCCGTCACCTTCGACCAGATGCCGGAACAGGTTCTTGTGCGCGTCGATATGGCGATCGAGATTCATGCTGACGAAGCCGTTCAGCTGCAGGAAACCCGGATAGACATCGCGCATGAAACCCGGATGCGGGAACGGCACGCGGGTAATGACCGTGTTGCGGAACCAATCGATGCCGCGCTCCTGTGCGAGATTGTTCACGGCCGTCGGGTTGCGGCGGGTATCGATCGGCCCCCCCATCAGCGTCATCGACAGCGGCACATGCGGATCGCGCGACGTTTCCATCAGCGCCGCGGCGGCGAGCACCGGCACCGACGGCTGGCACACCGCGACCACATGCACGTTGTCGCCGAGGAATTGCAGCATCTCGATCACGTAGTCGATGTAATCGTCGAGATCGAAGCGACCGGCAGATAGCGGCACCATGCGCGCGTCGGCCCAATCGGTGATGTAGACCTCGTGGTTCGGCAGGAAGGCTTCCACCGTGCCGCGCAGCAGTGTCGCATAGTGGCCGGACATCGGCGCCACCAGCAGCACGCGCGGCTGTGGCGTCCGCGGCGGGCGCGCGACCATCCGCTCGAAATGCAAGAGCTTACAGAACGGACGCTCCCAGATCGTCTGGATCGTCACCGGCACGCGCATGCCGGCAACCTCGACATCCTTGATGCCCCATTCGGGCTTGCCGTAACGGCGCGTGGTGCGCTCGAACAGTTCGCAACTCGCCGCGATCGATTTGCCGACATCGGTATGCGCGAGCGGATTCAGCGGATTCTGGAACAAGAGCTTGGTCGCATCCGACATCGCGCGCAGCGGATTGAGCGAGGCCTGGCCCATCTCGTACATCCAGTAGAGCGGCGTCGTCAGCACCGGTGCGGCTTCGGTCGCCTCGGGAGGCGCGCCGCCAAATTCACCAATTGGCATTGTTCCGTCCTAATTATCCCCTTTTGCAGCGCAGCATAATGAAGACAGCTTGCAGGCCCGTCAATGACGGGCGGCGTTTTATTTGGCGTGGTTAGCCGAAAGTTTCGGCAGTCACGCGCAGAGCTGCGATGCGTTAATAAGGGCTGTTCATTCGCCGGACTGGATCAGCTTGCCATGCTTGCGGGCGCTGTTCAGCAGCGCAACGAACGCGACGATGGCGGCCGCGAACAGCACCGCATTGATGGCGAGCGCCTCGATCATCAGGTCGGTGCGGAACACCTTGTCGATCATCAGCGCCCGCATCCCTTCGAACACATAAGTCGGTGGCAGCAGCCAAGCCACCCATTGCAACCAGACCGGAAGCACCGAGACCGGATAGTAGACGCAGGCCAACGGCAGCAGGATGAAGACCAGCGTCCAGGCGAGGCTTTCCGCACCCATGCCGTTGCGCACCACGAGGCCCGACACGATGATGCCGACGGCCCAGCTCGTGAAGATCAGGTTGCAGAAGAACGCCACCAGCGCGAGGCCGAGACCGAACAGGTTGAAATCGAAGAACGCCGAGGCCATCGCCGCCATCGGCACCACGCCGACAGCGAGCCGGATGATGCTCATGATCATCAGCGACAGCAGGAACTCGAACGGTGTCAGCGGCGACATCATCAGGTTGCCGAGATTGCGCGACCACATCTCCTCGAGAAACGAGATCGAGAATCCGAGCTGACCGCGAAACAGGATGTCCCACAGGATGATCGCGCCGATGAACGTGCCGCCGGCTTTCGCGAAGAAGCTGGCGTTGCCGCTGACATAGTTTTGCAGGAAACCCCAGGAAATCAGCGTCAGCGCCGGCCAATAGACCAGCTCCAGCAGGCGCGGCCAGCTCGACGTCAGCAGATACCAATGCCGCAGCAGCATCGCGCCGATCCGATGCCAGCCGATGCCGCGCCGAACCGGCGACGGTTGCTCCAGCACAACACTCATGACTGCCCCTGCGCCCGACCGCGCGCCACATCGAGAAACACCTCCTCGAGCGTCGCGCGGTTATAGCGCGCGCGAATGCCGGAGGGCGTGTCGTCGTCCTCGATGCGGCCGCGCTTGAGAATGATCACCCGGTCGCACAAGCGCTCGACCTCCAGCATGTTATGCGATGCTAGCAGGATCGTCGCGCCGCGACTCTTGCGGTAACGCTCCAGATGTCCCCGGATCCAGTCGGCGGCATCCGGATCGAGCGACGCCGTCGGCTCATCGAGCAGCAGCAATTCGGGATCGTTGATCAGCGCCTTGGCAAGCGAGACCCGCGTCTTCTGCCCCGCAGAGAGGTTGCCGCTCGGCCGTTCCATGAAGTCGGTCAGGTCGAGATCGGCGGCAAGCTGCGCGATCCGCGCCCGCAAGTTCGCCACTGCGTACAGCTTGCCGAAGACGGTGAGGTTCTGCCGCACGGTGAGCCGCATCGGCATATCGACATACGGACTTTCGAAATTCATGCGGCCGAGCACCGCGGCACTCTCCTGCGGCATCGGGTGGCCGAGCACGCGGATCGCTCCCGCGGTCGGGCTGACGAGCCCCATGATCATGCCGATCGTGGTGGTCTTGCCGGCGCCGTTGCCGCCCAATAACGCCGTCACCGAGCCTTTCGCGATATCGAACGAGATATCGTCAACGGCCCGGGCTTTCTTGTAGACCTTGACCAGGTGCTCAGCCTGGATCGCCGGCATCGGCGCTTTTGCCGTTGGGTCGAACATTCCCTGCTTATAGGTGCGCGCCACGCAACCGGCAATGCAGCGACATTCTGCAGCGCAGCGGCGATTTGTGGAGGCTGGGCACTGCCGCTAGAATTGCCGCCATGTCCGATACGCTGGCCACCGATATCCGCGAACCGCGCCCCTACATCCGTCTCGACACGATTCTCCGACTGCGATGGCTTGCGGTTCTGGGGCAACTCGCCACCATCTTCGTGGTCGAGCAGGGCCTGGAATTCGACGTGCCGCTGCTCGGATGCCTCTCGGTGATCGCATTCTCAGTGGCGGTCAATGTCGGCCTGCAGATCGCATTCAATCCGATGTTGCGGCTGGAGCCGAAGCACGCGGCCTCGCTGCTCGCACTGATGATTGCCGAGTTGGCGGCGCTTCTGTTTCTGACCGGCGGCATCGAGAATCCGTTTTCGATCCTGGTGCTGGCGCCGACCCTGATCGCCGCCACCTCGCTGCCGCCCCGGCTGACGCTTTCGCTGGCTGCGTTCGCCGCAGCCACCGCAACCATCCTGGCATTCTGGTATCTGCCATTGCCATGGACGGCGGAGGACCCGCCGATCCTGCCGCTCACCTATCGCGTCGCGACCTGGCTTTCGACGATCATCGCCATCGGCGTGACAAGTCTTTATGCGTTTCAGGCCGCCGAGCAGGCTCGCAAGCTGTCGGACGCGCTGGCGGCGGCCGAGCTCGTGCTCGCGCGCGAGCAGCACCTCACCCAGATCGACGGGCTCGCCGCCGCGGCCGCCCACGAACTCGGCACACCGTTGTCGACCATCACGCTGATCGTCCGCGAACTGGAGAAGACGCTCGACCCAGCGACGCCGATCGCGGCCGATATCCGGACCCTGCGCGAGCAAACCCAACGCTGCCGCGACATCCTCGCCAAGCTGACCCAGCTCTCGCCCGCGGGTGCGCCCTTCGACCACATGCGCCTGTCGGCGCTGGTGGAGGAGGCCGTTGCCCCGCACCGGGACTTTGGCATCGCCATCAAGATCCGCCTCGCCGCGGACACGGACGAGCCGGTGGCCGTCCGCAATCCCGCAGTGCTTTACGGCATCGGCAACATTCTGGAGAACGCCGTCGACTTTGCGCGCGAGACGGTCGAGGTGGATGGGTGGTGGGACACGCGGCAGGTCGAGATCGTCATCGCCGACGACGGCCCCGGCATCGCGCCGGACATGCTGCGCAAGATCGGCGAGCCCTACCTCTCGCGTCGGCCCGCCGAAAGCGGCTCCGGCGGCCTCGGTCTTGGCATCTTCATCGCTCGCACCCTGCTCGAACGCAGCGGAGCCAAGGTCTCGTTTCGCAATCGCATCTTCCCCGCGCATGGCGCGATCGTCCATATCGTCTGGCCGCGCGACGCGTTCGAAGGCAGCGAAACGACGCTTGCTCCGCAAGATTAACGTTTGGATAGATTCGCCGGCGCCGCGACACCTGGAACCCTTACAAGAACCTGACGATTTTTGTGAAGGAGCTCGCGCAGCTTTGAGCGATACGCGCGTTTCACACCTTGGCATCGCCGCGCCAACACGCCATATGTTGCACATTGACGACAGACAACACCGGAGCGTTTGCCCCTTGACCAGCCTGGACACCCCTGCCGTTGCCGCCTCTCCCGCCGTGCTCGCCATGCCGGACCGAAGCCTGTTGATCGTCGAGGACGACAAGGCGTTTCTCGAACGCCTTGCGCGTGCGATGGAAGCCCGCGGCTTTATCGTTCGTACCAGCGATTCCGTGGCCGACGGGCTGACGCAAATTCAGCGCTCCGCTCCGGCGTTTGCGGTGATTGACCTGCGGCTCGGCGACGGCAACGGGCTTGACGTCGTGCAGGCGCTGAAAGCGCAGCGTCCCGACGCGCGGACTATCGTGCTCACCGGCTACGGCAACATCGCGACCGCGGTGACCGCCGTGAAGCTCGGTGCCGTCGATTATCTGGCGAAACCTGCGGATGCGGATGACATCGTCAACGCCCTGCTCGCCACCGGCTCCGCCAAGATCGAGCCGCCGCAGAATCCGATGTCGGCCGATCGCGTTCGCTGGGAGCACATCCAGCGCATTTACGAGATGTGCAACAGGAATGTGTCCGAGACCGCGCGCCGGCTGAACATGCACCGCCGCACGCTGCAGCGGATTCTGGCGAAGCGCGCCCCGCGCTGACCGTTCAGAGATCCAGAAAACCGTCAGGATCGGCCAGCCGCCCGAGACGCGCAGCGGCGGCCGAGGCAAAGCGCAACAAGACCGCCTTGCGAGTCGCCGCCGGCAGACGATGCTCCGGCGCCTCGCAATGCATGTGGGCACCATAGGCGTCGGCGACGATCAGCCCCGTTCCCTGCGGAAAGATGTCGCACGGCAGATCGCGGGTGAAGGCGAAGAACAGCCGGTCGCAGTGCAACCGATAGTCCTCCCACTTGCTGTCGGCGCGCAGATCCGCCAGCGATGATTTGATCTCCACGATCCAGATGTCGCCACGCTCGTTCAGCGCGACGATGTCCGCGCGCCGGCCCGACGGCAACGGCAGCTCCGTCAATGTCGAAAAGCCGAGCGCGCGCAACAAGCGCGAGGTGCCGCGCGCGATCGCAAGCGCGGTCTCCGATTGGCGCCCGTCGACGGGAGCGCTCTCGATCCTGGGAATCAACGACAAGGTCATGGATCAACCTTAACTCATCGCCTGCGCGCGCGGGAGTGTAGGCGACCGCGGCGGCATTCGGTGCCCCAGGCGGCCGCGCGCGGGCGAAGCCGCAAATTTGTTCCGTCCTTGCCGCAATTTCGGCCTCACGCGGTCGTGATGCCGGGGGAACCTCGCTGCGCTGGGGGCGCGCCATCTGGAGGGGAGAATGACGCGCCGAAATTGGCGAGCCCTGATGCTCGCGGCTGCACTGATGTCGTCGACGGCCATCATCACCAGGGCGGAAGCCCGGCCGACGGTTGAAGTTGCCTTCGTGCTCGACACCACCGGCTCGATGGGGCCGCTGATCGAGGGCGCCAAACGCAAGATCTGGTCGATCGCCACCGCGATCCTCGACACCAGTCCCGATGCGACGATCCGCATGGGCCTCGTCGCCTATCGCGATATCGGCGACGATTACGTGACCCAGACCTTCGAACTCACCACCGACATCCAGGATCTGTATGCCAACCTGCTGGAGCTGCGCGCAAAGGGCGGCGGCGACTGGGCGGAAAGCGTCAATGAAGCGCTGGACGTGGCGGTCAACAAGCTCGCCTGGAGCAGCGGCGACGACGTTCGCCGCATCATTTTCCTGGTGGGCGATGCACCCCCGCACATGGACTACGCCCAGGACACGAAATATCCGCAGACGCTGAAAGTCGCGAAGCAGAGGGACATCCTCGTCAACGCCGTGCTTGCCGGCGGTGCGCGCGACACCGAGCGGGTCTGGCGCGAGGTGGCGCAGATCGGCGGCGGCCGCTTCATTCCGATCCCGCAGGATGGCGGCGATGTGGTGGTGATCGAGACGCCCTATGACGAGGAGATCATCATCCTACAGGAAAAAATCGGCCGCACCGTGATCCCTTACGGACCGGCGCCGATGCAGCGCAAAGCCGAGAACAAGGCCCGGCAAGTGGCCACGGTCGCAGCCGCGGCGCCGGCATCCGCCTCCGACATGGCGAGCTTCATCAACAAGCAGGCGCGCCAGTCCGGCAACGCCGTCACCGGCGACGGCGACCTCGTCAGCGATGTCCGGTCGGGCCGCAAGACGCTCGATGCCATTGCCGAAAACGATCTGCCCGACGACTTCCGCAAGCTCTCGCCGACGGAACGCCAGGCGAAACTCGATGCGCAGATGACCGAACGCACATCGCTCAACGAAAGGCTCAGCCGGCTCGTGGCCCAGCGCGATGCGTTCGTCGCCGAGAAGCGCAGGACGGTGCAAAAACCTGCGAATTCGTTCGATCAGGCCGTCGAGGCAACCCTGAAAGCACAAATCAAGCGCTGACGGTCAACGCTGCGAAAAATTCATCTCTCCCGGTGAGCTGTTCCGCTTGCCGGGCCATCACCGACGCTTGAAACTTCGAGATGTCCGCGCACCAGGCCGCAGCGCGCGATTGCCCGCCAATTGCTCTTTTCCCCGGCGAAAAAATCGGCAATGTGGGGCCATGGCAGATCAGACAACATCCTCCCCCAAGGCACGGGCCGCGATCATTCCCGTCACCGCTTTCGAGCAGAATTGCACCTTGATCTGGTGCGATGCGACCAACCGCGGCGTGGTCATCGATCCCGGCGGCGACGTCGACAGAATCATGGACGCGATCGCCAAGACCGGCGTGACGGTCGAAAAAATCTGGCTGACGCACGGCCATCTCGATCATGCCGGCGGCGCCGCCGAACTGAAGGAGCGGCTTGGCGGCGTGCCTATCGAGGGGCCGCATCTCGCTGACAAGTACCAGCTCGACAACGTCGAGGAGAGCGCGAAGCGCTTCGGCTTCACCGGCATGCGCAACGTCACTCCCGATCGCTGGCTCGACGAGGGCGATCAGGTCACGATTGGCAATCTGACCTTCGATATTCTGCATTGTCCGGGCCACTCGCCCGGCAGCGTCGTGTTCTTCAACCAGGAAATGCGCTTCGCCCACGTCGGCGACGTGCTGTTTAACGGATCGGTCGGCCGCACCGACCTGCCGGGCGGCGATCACGCCACCCTCATCAACTCCATCGCCACCAAGCTGCTGCCGCTCGGCGACGACGTCGGCTTCATCTGCGGTCACGGACCGGGATCGAGCATCGGCCAGGAGCGGCTGAGCAACCCGTTCATCGCCGGCGCCTAGCGGATCATCGATACGCATCCCATCGATTGCCGCAGGCCGGAACGCAACAACAACAAGGGCTGAAAACCATGAACGAGACCCTCAAGACGCCGCAGACGGCAACGCCGGTGAGCTGCGACATCACATCGGCAATCGCCGCGCGCTATGGCGAAGCCGAATCGAACGTGCCGCTCGCCTGGAACGAAACCATCGAGCTCTTGCTGAGCCATCGCTCGGTGCGCGGCTTCCTGCGCGATCCACTACCGAACGGCACGCTGGAAGCCTTGATCGCCGCCGCGCAATCGGCTTCGTCGTCCTCGAACGTGCAGGCCTGGACCGTGATCGCGGTGCAGAATCCGGAGACCAAGGCGGCGCTTGCGAAGATCGCCGGCAATCAGAAGCACATCGAGGAATGCCCGCTGCTGCTGGTCTGGATCGCCGACCTTTCGCGCACCGAGGCGATGGGCCGCCGCCACGACTACCCGACAGACGCGACGGCATTCCTGGAAAGCTTCGTCGTCTCGGTGATCGATGCAGCCTTGGCTGCGCAGAATGCCACCGTCGCGCTGGAGTCCTTCGGCCTCGGCATGGTCTATATCGGCGCGCTGCGCAACAATCCGGAGGAGGTCGCGCGCATCCTCAAGCTGCCGCCGAGCGCGGTCGCCGTGTTCGGCATGTGTGTCGGCTACCCCGATCCGGCACGGCCCTACAATGTGAAGCCGCGACTGCCGCAACGGGTGGTCCTGCATCGCGAGCACTATGACCAGAGTCTGCCGCAGGAAGCCCTCGACAGCTACGACACCACGCTCGCCGCCTTCCAGCGCCGCGAAAACCTCACCGAAGTCGGCTGGACCAAGGCGATGAAATCGCGCTGGCGCGACGCCAAGTCGATCAACGGCCGCGACCGGATTCGTGCTGCGCTGATCGCGCTGGGCTTCAAGCTGAGCTGAACCTTTCAAGCTGGCAGCCTGGCGGCCTTTGCTCGATCCGAAAGCCGCCGGGCTAAGCTACCTTGAACGGCGGGCCAAGCTGCCGATACTCATGCACGGCACCGTATCGGGGAGGCGCCGTGATTTTACAGCAGACTGACCGCACACTGACGTTGATCTTTGAACGCACCGACTGGCAGCGCCTCTCGGGCACGCTGTACGGCTTCGGCATGGCGGCGCTCGGCGCATTGCTGCTCTACCTCGCGGTCCGCGTTCTGGTCGTCATGCCGAACACCAGCGCGCTGGCGCTGGTCGCCTTGTTCATCGCGGGCGCGGCATTGGCCGGATTCAACGCCGTCACAACACTGCTTGAAGCCGACTGCCGCACCGACTTCGACCTCATCGCCCGCAAGATTGTCCTGACCAAGACCGGACTTTTCTCACGGCGGCACGGGCCGGTGCCGTTCGAAGAGGTCACCGAACTCAGCGCCCGCGAAGGCTTCATCGGCAGCGGCCGGATGCTGATCGCAGGCTTGCAGCTGCGCAACGGCATACAATGGCGGATCGGTTACGATGTCATCTGGGTGCGCCCCGCGAGTATCAGCAACATTCCGGACCTGCTGCAGCGGGTGCGGCTTGTGACCGGCTTGCCGGGTATCGATTTGCGCTGACCGCCACCGACGCGGCTGTGCCGCCGTAGGCCTGCGGAGTGGCCTAAGCTATCGCTCCGCGCTCAGGTCTTGACCGCGAGCGAACCGGTGATCGAGGCGCGCTGCGACAGCTCGATCCAGTTTCCGTCGGGATCGCGCACCATCGAAATGCGCGCCGTAGTGCCCAGCGTTACCGGCGCCCGCGCTTCCCGTCCGCCGTGCTGCAGGACATGCGCGTGCTCGCGATCGACCTCGAACACCTGGAACGTGATGTAGCGCCAGCCCTTGCCTTCCATCCCAGCGTCCGACGGTGCGTCCGCCGCCTGCTCGACCAGCAAGACCGTGTCGCCAGCGAGGAAGGTTGCCGCCTCTCCCGCGCGCGGCCCTTCCGGCAATCCGAGCGCCTCGATGTAGAACCTCCGATGCGCGGCGAGATCACGCACAGCAAGACGAATGCCGATCCGCGCGATGCCGAAAGTGCCCTTTGGCACGAGCGTCACGCGATTGCCCTCCGGGTCCGTCATGGTCTGCGAGGACGGCAACCCCTCACGCGCGATCAGCAACTCGCGATAGCCGGAGCGCGGGCGATCCGGAATCGGCTCCACCAGTTCGTTGATCTTCAGCACCGAGCCGAGCAGGTCGTGGCGATGCTGCTTCTGGCCCTTGCGGATCGGCAGCAGGTGATCGAACGGCAGACCGATCTGGCCTTGCCAGAAAGCCAGCAGCGGCTGCACATCATTGGTGGGAAAGCCAATATCGATGCGGGGTTTGGCCAGTCTCATCAATCGGTCCTCCAAAAACTGCGGCGTGTTTCGCTGTGCGACAATGGACTCCGCCGACACAGCATTCCGTATAGGTGACATGTGACGGCGCACCGCACGTTGCGCAAAACGCCCCGGCCACGTAACCTGCCGCCCGACGATATAACCATAAATTTCTTCGGGAGAGACTTCATGCCGCGCATCGGCTTTGGTGCATTTCTGGCCCCGCATCACCCCATCGGCGAACACCCGATGCTGCAGTTCCGCCGCGACCTCGATCTGGCGGAACATCTCGACAAGCTCGGCTTCGACGAATTCTGGTGCGGCGAGCACCACTCGTCCGGCTGGGAGATGATCGCCTCGCCGGAGATGTTTCTCGCCGCCGCCGGCGAGCGAACCAAGCGCATCAAGCTCGGCACCGGCGTCGTCTCGCTGCCCTATCACCATCCGTTCAACGTCGCTCAGCGCATGGTGCAGCTCGATCACATGACGGGCGGCCGCGCCATCTTCGGTTCCGGTCCCGGTGCGCTGTCGTCGGACGCCCACGCGCTCGGCATCGATCCGATGGTCCAGCGCGATCGCCAGGACGAGGCGATCGGCATCATCAAACGCCTGCTTGCAGGCGAGCGCGTCACGGCACAGAGCGAATGGTTCACGCTGCGCGATGCGGCGCTGCAGATCCTGCCGCTGCAGGAGGAGATGCCGTTCGCGGTGGCCTCGCAGATCTCGCCGTCGGGCATGACGCTGGCCGGCAAGCATGGCATCGGCGTGATTTCGATCGGATCGATGTCAACCGAAGGGCTGACCGCGCTGCCGACGCAGTGGAGCTTCGCCGAGGACGCCGCCAAGAAATACGGCAAGACCGTCAACCGCAAGGACTGGCGCGTGGTGCTGAGCTGGCACATCGCCGAGACGCGCGAGAAGGCGCGTGAGGAGGCCGGCAAGGGGCTGATGCGCCATCACAACGAATACATCGTCGGCACGCTGCAACGGCCAGGTGCCAAGCCGTTCAAATCGATCGACGAGGCGCTCGACAAGACAGCCTCAGGTCCTGGCTCCGCCGCGACGATCGGCACACCGGATGATCTCGTCAAGACGATCAAGGGCGTGATCGACATGTCGGGCGGGCTCGGCACGATCGTCGGCTTTGCGCATGACTGGGCCAACATCGAGAACACGTTCCGGAGCTGGGACATGGTCGCCCGTTATGTCGTGCCGGAGATCAATGGCTATATCGACGGCCTGCGCCGCTCGCAGAAGCATGTGATCGAGAACCGCGAGTCATTCGAGCGTGCGGGCCAGGCGGTGATGGCGAAGATCATGGAGAACGAGAGGGCTGCCGCGGCTCTGGCCGTGACGCGCACCAATCGCTTCGCGGTATCGGGCAGCAACGCACCGAACCTGGAGAAATCCGAAGCGAAGAAGGCCTGATCCGGCGACGCCGATCGAGGGTGAGCTTGTGCACCAGGCTCGCCCGAAAAACCGGGAGGCACTGGTGCGCGCATCATTCAAGGACCGTCCGATCGAGCCCTTCACGCTGCAGGTGCCCGACAGCGTCCTCACCGACCTGAAGGACCGCCTCGCGCGCACCCGCTTTCCCGCAAACGAACCGAAGGCGGAGCCTTGGCGCTACGGCACGAAGCTCGCCTACATGCGCGAGGTGGTCGATCACTGGCTCAACCGCTACGACTGGCGCAAGTGGGAGGCACGCATCAACGCCTTCTCGCATTACACGACGCCAATCGCGGGCAAGAAAGTCCACTTCATCGTCGAGCGTGGTTCCGGCGACAATCCGCTACCGCTTCTGATCACCCACGGCTGGCCGGGATCGTTCGTCGAATTCCTCATGATCATCGAGCGGCTCGCTCATCCCGAACGCTTCGGCGGCGATGTGCGCGATGCGTTCACCGTGGTCGCGCCGAGCCTGCCCGGCTATGGCTTCTCCGATCCGCCCGATGCGCCGATAGGACCGCGCGCGATCGCCCCGCTCTGGAGCACGTTGATGACCGACGTGCTTGGCTGCGAGCGCTATGTCGCGCAGGGCGGCGATTGGGGTTCGATTGTCACCTCATGGCTCGCTCTTGATCATCCGAAAAGCCTTGCGGCGATCCACCTGAACATGCTCGGCCTGCGTCCTCCGCTCGGCGGCGACGCACCGCCGCTCAGCGCGGAGGAGAAAGCCTGGCTGGATAAGGTGCAGGCGATCCGTCCCGGCATTTCCGCCTATCAGCAGATCCAGGGCACCAAGCCGCAGACGCTCGCCTATGGCCTGACCGACTCGCCGGCCGGCCTCGCTGCCTGGATCCTGGAGAAATTCCACGGCTGGACCAATCCGGGCGAGGACGCGCCGCCGCCGTTCGATATCGATCAGCTCCTCACCAACATCATGCTGTACTGGGTCGGCGGCATCAACGCTGCCAACTGGATCTATGTCTCGATCGTCGAGGGCACGTCCGGCGGGCTGAAAGCGAACGAGTTCGTGCAGGTGCCGACCGGCGTGTTGCTGTTTCCGAACGATCTCTTCCCGCCTGCGCCGGAAAGCTGGATGAAACGCAGTTACAACCTGGTCCGGCGGAACGTCAGTGCGCGCGGCGGACACTTCCCGGCCATGGAGAACGGCGAGATGCTGGTCGACGACATGCGCGCGTTCTTCCGCAGCTATCGCTAGAGCCGCGCTCGAGCCTTTTGCAACGCCTCGGCCTCGCTGGCCGCAATCGCCATAGGATACGGCGACGCTTTGGAGCGGCCCGGCAACAGCCGTTCCATGTCCGCACGCTCAGCCTCATCTTCAGCGACATAGAATGTGACGCGAACGAGGCGCGCGAGTTCCGCCCGGCGCGCCTTCAACCACAACACCATCGGTCGGCCTGCGGCAGGAAGCGGCTGGTCCTGCGCATTCACGATCACGATCAGCGGGCGGCCGCGCGCCAGCAGCGCATCATATTCGGTCGTCCAGCGTTGTCCGTCCTGCTCGGTCTCGAGCTTGCCGGTGGCGATGTAGATGTCCGGCTCGATTTCATGGAAGAACTGCATGGCATCCTCGTCTTCGCCTGGGGATCATATCTTTTCGGCGCCGGCCATCGCGCGGCGGCGCCCGCCCGCGCGCTGCATCGCGACGACGAGCACGACAACAGCAACCAGAGCGGACAATCCGGCGACGATCACCGCCGCTGCAAATCCCTGCGACAGCGCGCCCGCCAGCAACTTGGAAAACGTATCTGCCGTCATATTGAGAGCGGGCGGCATCGCATGCCGCTGCACCGCATCGCGCGCGAGAACGGCGGCAGCCCCGCCGCGATCCGCCAAGCCGGCAGCCATCACAGCGATGGCCCGCGCGCTCATCACCGTGCCGAGCAGGGCAATGCCGATGGTCATGCCGCTCTGGCGCAATGCATTCATCGTCGCCGACGTGGCGCCACTCCGCTCGCGCGGCGCCGATTCCATCACTGCGGCGCCGGTCGAAGGAACTGCGAGACCCAGGCCAATGCCGAGCAGTACGAACAGCGGCGCAACGAGCGCATAGGGCGTCGCCGGAGACAGCACGACCATGCCGAGCATGGACGCAGCGATCAGCAGATGGCCGAGGATCATCAGCCGTTGCGTGCCGTGGCGCACGGTCATCCGGCCGAACAGCGAGGCCATTGCTGCCATCGCTGCAAACACGGGCGCCATACGCCATCCTGCCTGGGACGCCGACCAACCCTGCACCTGCTGCAGAAACAGCGAAAACAGGAACAGGCTGCTGTAACCGGCGAAGCCCAACAGAAAGGACGCAAAATTGACGGAGGCAAAAATCCCATCGCGAAACAGATCGACCGGCAGCACCGGGCGGGCCACGCGCTGCTCGACGACGACGAACAGCACGAAGGCGATGGCGGCGACGCCAAACGAAACCAGCACCGCCTGGGCGGCCCATCCTGCGCCGCCGGCCGCGATCAGCGCGTAGGTCAATGCGCCGAGGAACACGATGCTCAGCCCCTGTCCGGTCGGATCGAGTGCGGCATGGTCGGGGTCCGCGCTCTCGGCAATGCCGCGCGCACCCAGAACCAGCGTCGCCGCTCCAACCGGCAGATTGATTAGGAAGATACTGGGCCAACCGACCGTATCCACAAGCACGCCGCCCAGCATCGGTCCAAGCACCAGCGAGATCGCACTGAACGACGACANCCCGCCGATGACGTGGGCGCGTTCACGCGGATCGGGAAACGCCTGGGTCAGGATCGACCACGCGCCCGGGATCACGAGCGCTCCCGCAACACCTTGCAGCGCCGCTCCGGCGATCAGCACGCCGAGCGACGGCGCGCCCGCACACACCGCCGATCCGAGCATGAACACAGCAACGCCAATCAGCCAGGCCCGCTTCCGCCCATACCGATCGCCGACCGGCCCTGCCGAAAGCATGAGGGCGGAGAGACAGAGCGGATACGTGCCGACCACCCATTGCAGGCCGGATAGATCAATGGCGAGGCTCCTCTGGATCGCCGGCAGGGCCACCGAGACAATGCTGACGGCGAGCGTCGTCATGAAGGTGCCGAGATAGACGGCGACGACCGCCAAAGTCTTCCGGGATTGGGGCATGGGGCGCTCCTGGCGCCATTCTGCTAGCAACTGACTGACCGTCAGTCAATAATATAAGCCTATGAGAATAATTCTAAATATGCGATAGATCGACCTTGGGTCGAACATGTGATCGGAGGGCTTGGATGGCAGCGACAGCACGGCCGGCGTCATCAAAGCGACCGGAATCGCGGCGGCGGATTCTGCCGGCTGAGGTTCGCATCGACGATCTGATGGCAGCGGCAGCAGACCTGTTCATCGCCCGCGGCGTGGAGGCGACCACCGTCGATGACATCGTCGCCAAAGCCGGCGTCGCCAAGGGCACCTTCTATCACTATTTCAAGACAAAGTCGGATGTGATCGCCGCATTGCGTGAACGGTTCGCGCAAGACTTCGTCGAACGCGTCGCATCAGTGATCGAGCCCTGTGCGGCAACCGATCATCCTGCGCGCTTGACGGCCTGGATTCGCGGCGCGGTGGAGACCTATCTTCATAATTATCAGCTTCACGACGTCGTCTTCCACGACTTCACCCACAGCCAGCGCCGTTCGCGGGAGAAGAGCATCGTGATCGCTCAACTGGAAGCCCTGCTCATGGCCGGCGAGCGAGACGGCGCATGGCGCTTTCCGCATGCACGCGCTGCCGCGACCATCATTTTCGACGGCATGCACGGGGTCGTCGACGACGCCATCGCCGCAGGCCTGCGCGATCCTGAACCGCTTTGCGGGCCGCTGGTGGATATGTTCACGCGGATGCTGTCGCCGTCATCACAGCAGGACAGCGGGTGACGCCAGAGAACGCGGGGGCTAATGAGCCAACCTCGTCGCGCCGGTGATAGCTTCGTTCAAATGGCGCCGATATGGCGCACCCGACACGATTCGAACGTGTGACCTTTGCCTTCGGAGGGATATGGTCAGCGACACGGGGGCAGCACAATCGCGCTGTCCGGTGTAAAACGCTGAAATTAAAAACGAATCCCGCCAGATAGGCCAGACCAGCGAGTTGCTCTTTGTCGTTCCTCGTTCCCGGCGCTTCCTTGGCGCGTTCGCCAAGGAAAAAGCCGATCACAACACATGCCAAAACTCACGAAACGTACCGCGGATTCCGCCAAGGCGCGGGAGAAGGACTACTTCATTTGGGACAATGAACAGCCTGGCCTGGGGCTTCGGGTGTATACCTCAGGCAAGCGTAGTTATGTCATTCACTACAGGTTCGCCGGCCGCTCTCGCCGATTCACGATTGGACTACACGGATTCTGGACGCCCGAGCTTGCGCGACAGGAGGCGAGGGTCCTCTTCGGCAAGATTGCAAGTGGTGAAGATCCGTCGGAACAGAGGCAGCTCAATCACAAGGCCATCACGGTCAAGGAGCTGTGCGAACTCTATCTTGAAGATCTGCACGCCGGCTTGATCATGGGCAAAAGCGGACGGCCAAAGAAGCCGACAACCATTGTCAGTGATGTCGGCCGAATCCGCCGGCATATCATCCCACTGGTCGGGTCGCGGCGGGTGAAGGACGTCACCAAGGCGGATGTCAATAAGGTCTTGAAAGATGTGATAGCCGGTAAAACCAATTGCAGCTTCAAGACGGGAAAATTGCGCGGCAAATCCATCGTGCGAGGCGGCGCGGGGGCAGCCTCGCGTACTGTTGGACTTCTCAGCGGTATACTGACTTACGCCATCGAGGCGGGAATAATAGAAGCCAATCCCGCGCACGGGGTTCGACGGCCAAAAGATAACGTCCGAATCCGACGCCTCGATGACGCCGAGTATCGAGAGCTCGGCTCTATCCTCCAAGCTGCAAGCAAGAACGACAAGTACCGGATGACCGTAGATATCATTCGGCAACTCGCGCTCACTGGATGCCGTCGATCTGAGATGGTGGCGCTTCGCTGGGAAGACGTCGACATTGAAGCAAGCTGTTTGCGCTTGGCCGACAGCAAGGAAGGAGCATCGGTCCGACCGATTGGTTTGTCCGTGATGGAATACCTTGAAGAGCGTAGATCGAAGTCCTCAAAGACGTACGTTTTTCCCGGCGGCGTGGAGGACAACCCTTTCGGCAGCTTTCCCAATCATTGGGAGAAGATTTTCCGAAATACGACCCTGGCGGACGTCACGCCGCATGTCCTTCGTCATAGTTTTGCGAGCGTGGCTAATGACCTGGGCTTTACGGAGACAACGATCGCAGCGTTGATCGGGCACTCTCGGGGCACCGTCACGAGCAAATATATCCATACGCTGGACGCGGCATTGATCATGGCGGCTGATACGATCTCTGGCTATATCGAAGGACTTCTTGACGGCGTGGAATTTAAGCAGACGTCCTATGCGCTCGACCGTGGTGCGAGGAAGGCCACTTTGGCTCGTTTCCTAGAGAAGATGAGCGGCGCACCAAGCGATGGTCTGGTCCCCGAGGAGGATTTGGCGGCATGACTCAGAATCGACACTCTCGCTCCGAAACAAGCCTGCGCCTTGGCAGCATACTGGCCGAACAGGGCCGCCGCATCGGCCTGACCAACGAGGACGTCGAGGCGCTTGAGCAGACCCGAGATAGGACGCCTGCCGGACCCTTTTCGTTCGAGGATCGGGGTTCGCGCACGCCTTGATGAGGACTTTGCCCAACGCCCCGAGCGGTCCATCGTCACCGTGCCCGCTGCCTTATTGGATCGGGCGGCGATGCTGACGCAAGGCATGGAGGTCGAACTCGACGCCGAGATCGAAGGGGACGTCAAGCTTTAGCCAACGCAAGAAATCATACCGCGTGATGGTGGGAAGCTTATAGCAGAAGACGCATTGGGATATTTACGAATGGCAGCCAAGCTCTAGACTCGGTCCGAGCCCATGCCTCGTTCCCAACGGGAATGGCGATCCTTTACTTTCTCACCGTATGGGAGACAAAATGAGAAACCTAGTCGTCTGTTGCGACGGCACGGGAAATGAGATCGGTGAGAACATTTCGAATGTCCTCAAGCTCTATCGCGTACTCCGGAAAACCGAGAAGACCGTCCCGCGACAGATCGTGTTTTACGACCCCGGCGTGGGGACTCTGGCACGGCCAAACCCTTGGACGCGCTTCAAGCAGAACACCGTCACGGTACTGGGTCTCGCCACAGGCTATGGCCTCGATGATAATGTGCTCAGGGCCTATCATTTCCTGATCGACAATTACGAAGAAGGCGACGATATTTTCCTGTTCGGCTTCAGCCGTGGTGCATATACCGCCCGTGTCTTGGCAGGTTTGATTCACAAGGTCGGTTTGCTCTCTCCTCAGCAACGCAACTTGGCCGGTGCTGCGCTCACGGCCTACAAGCAGGCGAGCTCGGCGATGGTCGAGCAAGAGCCGGGAGATGCGCTCGACGCTGCGCCGATCGATGAAGACGGCGAGTGCGAAGCGCCACCTGCCTCTCGGGACGACTCCGCATCACAATTCGCGCGCATTGTTTCGAGCCGATGGCCTACCATCAAGTTTCTCGGCGTGTGGGACACCGTGGCGAGCATCATCGTGCCGCGTGCGGATCGCTTTTATGCCTTCAGCCTCCAAAAGCTGGCTTTCACGCAGAGCAATCCGAGTGTGAAGGTATTTCGCCAAGCCATCGCGATCGATGAGAGACGTCGGATGTTTCGTCTCGAGCCCTGGAAGGAACCGCAAACCTTCATGCGCAACCGTTTCAGCTCGACCAATAACGCTGAACCGCAGGACGCGCTACAGGTCTGGTTCGCTGGCGTTCATGCCGATATCGGCGGAGGCTACCCTGAAAGCGAAAGCGGTCTGTCCAAGTTTCCGCTGCTGTGGATGATCCACGAAGCGACCAAATGTGGCCTGACCGTCAGCACGCAGACCGTCAACCAACTCGCCTGGGGCATCCAACGGCAGGGCAGCCCGTTCAGTTACGTCGCCCCCGACATCATGCGTGACCCGCATGACTCGATGACGTTGGCCTGGTGGGCCCTGGAGTGGATCCCCAAGGCAGATGATTACAAAGAGTGGAAGGATCGCACTTCACGGTTCGGCCGGTATATGCCGGCTGCAGAGCCGCGTGCGATTCCCGAGGGCGCTTATATTCACGAGTCTGTCTTCGCGCGCATGAAGGCTGTCCCGGCGTATACGCCAATCAATCTTCCGTCTCGTCACCAGGTTGTTTCTTCGGCTCAGCGATAACCGCAGCAGCGTCAGAGAATGGATGCTCGCCTCACACTGACTTCGGAGTGCTTCGAAGCCAGTGGCCAAGCGTCAGAGCCTCGTGTCCATTAAAGAACGTTTCAAACCTGAACAGGTGCCGCTCGCTGGCAGCGTCGGATAGAATGACGTCCCTCGCGCCGAGGCTTCCGCCGCGTTGCGCGCCGGCATAGCCGGTTACGACCCGGAACAAGTCGACCTCGCCGAGCCCGCCGAAGCGGAGTGCGAAGGCCGGAGACTGCACACAGTAACGACAGGGATTGCTTGGATCGAAGTCCGGTTTCCGCTTGGCCGGGTGCGGATGCCCTGTCACGAGCGCTACCATCGGCCGACCGCTGTGTCCCTGCTCGATGAAGCGCCACAGGGTCGACGTCATGGTGTTGCCGAAGCGCTCACTGAGCTGGCGGACATGTTGCAGGGACGGTTCAGAATCACAGGCGTCGGTGCGAAATCGTTCCGCCAGAAAGAGCAGCTGACCGGCAGCGTAATTTGCCTCGGCCTCCATGATCGCGTGGCACGTCGGCGTGAGCGTCTGCTCCGTGTCACCAAGCATCATGCCTTCGTGCCAAGGGATGATGTCGTGTCCGACCTCATGCGCCTCGTTCCACCGGTGCTTCAGCTTCGGCAGATCCTTGTCGATGAGGATCCGCTTCTGGTCAGGCAGATAAAGGGCCTTCAGGCTCAGGTTTTGGACGGCTTCCTTGAGCAGGGTCGGCCGCAGCAGGATTTGCGATCCCGCCACCTTCAGCCGACTGACGGTCTCACGCAGGAGGCCGTCGTCGGTCGTGCTGTAATACTGGCGATCGAGCCGAAGCAGGTCGCGCACCATGGCGAGATCGATCGGCGGCTCAGGATTGCCAAGGCCTCGGAGAACCTTGACGACCTGTGCGTCGATGTCGGCGATCGTGCGCGTGCCAAGTTGAATATTCTTCACTTGCCCTGCTTTGGATCCTGTCGACTCAGCACAGCAACAAATGCATCGAGTGCGGCATTCTCTTCCCGGCTAAGTTTTTGCATCGACTCGGATCGAGCCGCAAACTTGACCGCTTCTTGGCTTAGGCCGCTGTCATTCGCCGCCGACAGGCCAGCAAGCTGCATCAAGCGCTGCTGCGAAACGCTGAACGTCCGCGCCAAGCGATAGACCGTGCGCGGCTCCGGAATATAATGGACGTCACTTTCGATCACCAGCAGCTCACTGGCGTCGAGTTCGGCCTCCTCGGCCAGCCGCTCCATCGAAAACCCACGTTGGCGGCGCATCAAATTGATAAACCGGCCGAACGCAATGCGGGCTTCCTCACGCGGAGCCGGCGCGCCGGCGACAGAACGGCTGTCCGAGACAGGATCACGCGCGACGACGCCCGCGCCGATCACATCGGCGCCCTCGCGCGCGGCGCGATCAAGCCACCACTGCTTGCTTCGCTCTATTCTCATGGCGTCACTCCTCATCGAGAAAAGACCGGGCATTCTCCACAGTCATCTCGAAATATCTGAGATTTTGATAGGCGTCGTCGAGACCAAGGTCCGACATACGACACCGTTCACGATAAAAGACCTCGGACTGCGGCAGGGAATGAAGGCCGATCCGGCCGCGATATCCTTCCTGCTCACTAAGCGCGACGGCAGCCGTCAAGAGAGCGGTGCCGACGCCTTTCAGTCGCGGGCGTTGACCAAGGTCGGGCCGATTCCACGGCGCGACCTCGAGATAATCCACGTAGACCAACGGCTTGCCTGCTTGCGACGCCTCTCGCGCAACCCGTCGCAAATCAAGCAACATCAGACCCTGGGTCACTCCATTGCAAACCACGCTGAAGCCGGGAAACGCCAGAAACCCTTGGACCCTTGTCGTCTTTTCTCGCCAATCCCAATGCCAGCTTTGCGGCCATTGCGCGATCGGCACACCTTGACGACGCAGTTCCTGAAGTACCTTGATGAGCGCCGGTTGCCACTGTGTTTGCCAGTCAGCGAGCTGCGCTTCCTCGATGGCATCGCGCAACTCTGCCTCGACGTCATCCCCGCTCGCTGCGTCCAGCAGGTAGATGGTCGAGACGTCCGTCATAGGAGCATTAGCTCCGCCTTTTCTTTCGTCGCATCGTTCTCGAACAGGAGCTTCTCTCCTTTTTCGAGCCTCGCCTCGACGGTTTGATAAAGGCGCAAAGCCTGCCGAATCACCGCGGTTTTTGTCAGGTCCTTGCGTGCCGACAGATCGTCCAGCACGCGCATCTCGGCGTCGGTGAGGTTCAGCGTCATCGTCTTTTTCGCTGTCATCTCGTCCTCCGTCGTTGGTCAGCATATAGAGAATCAGGGGTATTTTGTCAATATGAAATAGCTACCGTACATGCCCTTGAATAGCCAAAAAATGGCTATTATATCCTGATCTTCAACGCCGCAGCCTCGGGGCCGCCGGCCACAGAGGAGCGGGATGATGGGACGGCAGCACGTCGGTCAAAGCGAGATCGCCGCATTCGCGCAGGACAAGGTGAACCTGCCGAAGGACAAGGCGGACGAATACCGGGCGCAAGCGCGACGGCTGCGCGAGAAGCTCGAAGGCTACCTCGGCGAACACCCCGACTTCACGCTGAAGAAGATGATGCTCTCGGGCAGCCTCGCGAAGGGCACCGCGCTTCGCTCCCTCAACGACATCGACGTCGCCTGCTACGTGAGCGGCGCGGACGCGCCCAAGGACGTGAGGGTGCTGCTCGATTACCTGGCCGAGCGGCTTCGCAAGGCTTTCCCGAACTTTAGTCCCGACCAGGTGCAGCCGCAGACCTACTCGGTCACCGTTTCGTTTCGCGGGACCGGGCTCGACGTCGATGTGGTGCCGATCCTCTACGACGGCGATGCGCAATGGTATGGCAACCTCGTCAGCCAGGACGACGGGTCGTTCCTGAAGACGAGCATTCCGCTCCATCTGGAGTTCGCGGGCAAGCGCAAGCGCGCGCAGGAGAAGCACTTCGCGCAGGTCGTGCGCCTCGCGAAGTTCTGGGCGAGGCGCATGAAGCAGGAGCGAGATGGCTTCCGCTTCAAATCATTCATGATCGAGATGGTGCTCGCCAAACTGTGCGACGACGGGTTGGACTTCTCCGACTATCCTGAGGCGCTGCAGCACTTCTTCACCTATATCGCGCGCACCGACTTCCGGCAGCGCATCGTGTTCACCGACTACTACCCAGCGTCGTCGGTCCCCGCGTGCACCGAAACGGTGCAGATCATCGATCCGGTGAACGCGGCCAACAACGTGGCCCGCCTCTACACCGCGGCGAACGCCGATGCGATCGTCGACGCCGCTCTCGAAGCCGGCGACGCCATCGACGCCGCGCTCGCCGCCCCCAACAAGCAGCTGACCGTCGCCTATTGGCAGAAGGTCTTCGGCTCCTCCTTCCAGGCCTGAGGTCAGCGATGTCGTATAGCTACAGCTACACCGAGAGTTCGACTTTCACGGTCACGCACGCCAAGCACATGGCCGCTAAGGTCGCCACCGACCTGAAGCGAATGCAGCGCTTCTACGGCAGCCCATCGGACACCAAGATCGCGGAGTTCGAAGCCGAGGCGGCGGAGATGCTCAAGGCAGGTTACCTCGAGACCGTTACCTACGGCTTCAAGCGGGACGGCAACTGGATCGAGCCGACGTTGCGGTACACCGCACGCGAGCTCGCCGGCACCGCCGCCAACGACGACGACCCCGGCCGTGTCCGACCGGGCGCGGACGTCAGCGGGGCGTCGTTCTACAGCTACATGACCTACACGTCGGCTTGGTTTCAGCTCGGCGAGAATGGACGCGCCACATTCGAACGGAGCCTTCCCTTCTCGCGCAGTGGCGCGCCGGAGCCCGGCATCACGGGTTACCTGTCCAATGACCGCACCTATTCCGCGGGCGGCCGCGCCCTCGATCGTGCCACCGTTCGGAGCTTCTGATGAACGCCAAGCCTACCCTCGACGAGCTTTTCGAGCGCCGCGTCACCTATCCCGACTTCGAGCCGCAAGCGCGGCTCGCGCGCCTCGTGGGCCTGGACGACCAGAAGAGCCGTCTCGCCAAAATTCTCGGCCTCCTCGTCAATCCCAGCGGTCTCGCCGCGTGGGCGCAGCGCCACCATCCGGGCGCCGAGTCCCTGCTTGATACCGTCTTGCGCCGTCCGCCTCTGGTGGTGCTGGCCGGCGACGTCGGCTCCGGAAAGACCGAGCTCGCAGAGACGATTGGGGACGCCGTGGCTCGGCAGGAGAAGATCGACATCACCCTCCTGCCGCTCAGCCTGTCAACTCGCGGCCAAGGTCGGGTCGGCGAGATGACGCAGCTTCTGTCCGCCGCATTCGACTACACCGTGGCCGAGGCCACGAGGTTGAAATCCCCTAGTGGCAAGGCGCGGGGCGCGGTCATCCTCCTCGTTGACGAGGCGGACGCGCTCGCGCAATCGCGCGAGGTGGCGCAGATGCACCACGAGGACAGAGCCGGCGTGAACGCCTTCATCCGAGGCATCGACCGCATCTCCAACTCTAAGCTGCCGGCCGCCGTCCTTATGTGCACGAACCGTCTCAGCGCGCTGGACCCAGCGATCCGGCGGCGCGCGGCCGACGTCTTGAGCTTCGCCCGACCGAGCGATGAACAACGCCGCTTCGTCTTGTCGAGCCGCCTGGAACCAATCGGCCTCAGCCCGCAGCACGTGGATGCCCTGGTCGCAGCCACCGGCGCCCAGCGCGGCGGCCGCGACTTCGGTTTCACCTTCTCGGACCTGACCCAGAGGCTCCTGCCCGGAATCGTTCTCGACGCCTATCCCTCGAAAGCCATCGACGGCGCGCGGGCGGTCCAGATTGCCCGCGCGATGGCCCCGACGCCGCCATTCAGGGATGGCGGCGCCGCATGAGGAGAGCGCCATGACGCAAGCCGTAACCGTCCGACGCGATGGCGACACCTTCCAGGCTCGCCTGTTCTGGTGGCACGCGGCGCGCCTGCTCGACCCAGAAAGCCCGATCACGCGCGTTGCCTTCGAGACCGGGCCGAAGAGCTTCGATGACATCTGGGTCGAATACGACCCCGCACGTAGCGCGCTAGACCATTATGGCGAACCGCTGCTGCGCGAACACATGCAGTGTAAGTGGCATGTGACTCCTGACAGCTACGGCTACTCGCACCTGGTCGATCCGGAGTTCATCAACGCCAACGCCCGCTCGCTACTACAGCGGGCGCGCGACGCCCAACTCGCCTTCGCACGATCGGGTGTCGGCGTCCGGTTCAAGCTCGTGACGAATTGGCGACTCGATCGCGGCGATCCGCTTCGCGAGATGGTCGGCAACCGGTCCGGCGCAGTCCGGCTCGACCGGCTTTACGGATCGCTGACTGACAACAGCAAGGCGGGTGCTGTCCGAAAGGCCTGGCGGGAGCACCTCGGCATCGACGAGGACGAACTGCGGCTGCTGGCTCGCACGCTTGCTTTTGGGGAAGCCAACGACACACTCGACGCCCTGCGCGATAATCTCGACATCCTGTTCGGCTTGGTGGGGCTGCGCCGAATCCCCGCCAACCAGAGCGCATTTCCCTACGACGATCTCGTCTTTCAATGGATGGCGCAGGGACGGCTCGAGTTCGATCGATCGGGGTTCAAATCAATCTGCGCCCGCGAGGGAGTGCTCGGGCCCGCCCAAGGCGGCGCGCGCGTCTACGGCGTCAAGTCATTCGAACACGCGTTCGATCGGCTCGATGAGCGGTGTCATGCAGTGCTCGATCTGATCCCTGCGTTTGACGAGCGCTACATCCGCAGTGACGAGGACTGGGAGGCGAGGCTCTATCCCGCCCTTCGCCGGTTCCTGGAGGCAGCGGCCAAGGACCACGTTCGCCTCCGGCTCGCCCTCGACGCACATGTCACCTTGGCGTTCGCAGCGGGCTCGATCATCAACATCAAATCAGGTCGCACGGTCGAGTTGGACCAGCGTGGCACGGGATGCAGAATCTGGTCGCCCGACGATATGGATCGCGATCCTCAGTGGCCTACGCTCACAGCCGAGACTGTGCAACTCCGTCCCGATGAACCCGACGTCGCTGTCGCGATCGGTTTGACCCATGATGTGTTGGCGGACGTGCGGCGCTACTGCGAAACCACGCTTCCCGCTGTCGGTCGATTGCTCATATTGAAGCCGAGCACCGGCCCCGGCGCACAGTCGGTGGCCTGCGGGCGCCACGCCTTCGACCTCGCCGACGCGGCGTCCAGCGCGATCCGCACGGCGCGGCCTGACTCTTCGGGAATCACACACCTGTTTGTGGCAGCTCCCAACGCATTCACGTTTTTCCTCGGACAGCGTCGGACTGCTCTCGGGCCCGTTCGTCTTTACGAGTACGACTTCGATGGTGCTCGTGGACGATCCTACGCGCCGGCGCTCACCCTGCCTCTCGGCGCCTCAGCCGGCGATGGAAACGGCAGCGTGTCTGCTCCAGCGAAACCATAGCGCTATGTCTACTCTCAAACTTCTCCCAGCGCCTCTCAACCGACCGCAAATGTTCGACGGCTTCCGATGACCGACACCGCGCCGGCTGACACGGAATCAGGAGCCACACCGGATACTGAGCCGCCACTGCCAACCGCGCCCGAGAACATTTCGGTCAGCTTGCGGGGCTTCGACACCGAGGAGCACGCCCGAACGTTTGGTAACCTAGTCGCGACCTATGTCCGCGCGTTGAGCCGTTACATCGACATGTCCGCCCTCGACGGCATTACCATCGCCTTCGACTACACCCAGGCGCTCCTCGAACTCGATCGAGGCTACGATACCGACCACAAGCTTACACCATCGGACGGAATCGCAATGGGCGTGGCCATGACGCCCGCTGTCATCCGTGACGGCAAGGTCAAGAGCCACATCCTCTTCAACGCCGGCGTCCTGCTTTCGCTCGAAGACGACAAGAATGAATTCTTTGAACAAGCACTCCACACGCTCGCCCATGAGTGCGCGCACGTCGAGGTGACGGAGCGCTACAACGCCGCATTCCCCGGCGTTCTGCTGCAGAGCAAATCGCCGAATCTCCACGCACATTGTCGGTCGGAGATCATCAAGGCGTGCTGGGACGAATACGCCGTCACCCAGATCTGCGCGCCTTTCGGGCAGCGTCCGACCGACGGCTACGAGGAAACCTTCATTACGGCGCTGGAACAGACGCGACCGCAGGCGAATGCCCGGATAAGAGCCTATCGCCTTCACGGCAATCTCGAAGAGGTCATTGCCGAGGTCTACGGTGCCTACGGAGAGCTCATGAAATTCGCCTGCTATCACCTCGGCAACTTGGCCGGCCTCGGTCTCACCCTCGAAGACGTGCCGAAGACAATTGCTGCCCTAAACGGCCACTGGTTCGCGCCGTTCTTCGACCAACTAAAACAGACTTGCGGGGATATCGCCGCGCAATACGGTGAGTGGACAGACCGCAGCGCGTTCGAAGCCCTCGGCGATCTGGCCGACGACATCGTCGAAGACGGAGGGATGACGATCTCCGATCATCGGGACGATGGCTCCTTCCATGTCGACATTCCGTTCACCCCCCAGACAATGCCGGGTGCATGGTGATGAGGGCGAGAATCTCTGAGTCGGTCGAACTCCAAATACTCTTCATAGTTGCGCGATTAGACGCATTTCCACATAGTCGCTTTCAGTGGGGGAAACGACCTTAGAATACTGGGGTCTACTCGGCTTTTAGGGGATAGATTTGCTCTTCGCGAAGTGGCGCGGGATCATCACTTTGCCTGCCACACCCGTCCGAAGGAGGCGGGTCGGTGGCAACCTCGTCACACAAAGCCTTTTCCTTGGAATATCGTGCAACGCTGAAATCTTCGATGGTGATGTCCCTGGGCATGACCTGATCCGAACCGACCTTACTGCGCCCTATCGGGAGATTCTGCTTCGGCGGAAGGGTGCTCGCCGCCGCACCGATCCCGCTCCGGTCGTGACCTGCGCGCTCACGGGCGAGGTGAAGGACTGGCCGAACGACATCAATGTCGCCTGGGATGGCCTTGGACGACTCGAGACCTATTGCGATACGCCAGACAAGGTCCTCGACGCCTGGGTCAATGAGTTCGCCTTCCGTGAGGAGGATGAAGGAACAGGGGCGGCGGGTCTGAGAAGGCCGCAGATCGGCGCGCTCCACGCCATCTCGGCCCACTTTGCCGTTGGTGAGGAATTTGAGCCCGCCACGGTGGTGCTGCCGACGGGTACCGGCAAGACTGAAACCATGCTGGCCACGATGGTCTACCGGCGCCTTCGCCGCGCTCTCGTGCTCGTGCCCAGCGACGCCCTTCGCACCCAAATCAGTACTAAATTCGCGAGCCTAGGTGTGCTGCCAGCCTGCGCAGTTGTGCGCGGGGAGATCCCCCGCCCCCACGTGGCGGTGATCTCGGGAGGCATCCGCTCGGCTGCTGATGCTCGTGAAATACTGGCCGGGGCCAACGTAATCGTCGCCCTGCCGAATGTACTCGAGACCTCTGATCCCGAGGCGGTGGACGTGCTTGTCGACGGTTGCAGCGACTTGATCGTGGACGAGGCCCACCACGTGGTGGCCGAGACCTGGAAGGCAGTGCGGGATCGGTTCAAGAAGAAGCGCATCCTCCAGTTTACGGCGACGCCGTTCCGGCGCGACCGGGAACGGATCGATGGCAAGATCATCTTCAACTACAAGCTCGGCGACGCTCAAGCCGCAGGCTACTATCGCCGTATCAACCTCAAGACCGTCGAGGAATACGGCGACGACGACGCCCGCGACCGTGCGATCGCCGCGGCGGGACTCGAAGCACTTCGGCGGGACCGGAATGAGTTGGGGTTGGACCATCTGCTTATGGCCCGCACCTGGAGCAAGGCACGCGCCGAGGCCGTAGCGGCGATCTATCGCGAGCTCGCCCCCGAAATGAAGCCCGTCTTAGTCTATTCCGGGACGGGGCGTGGCACGGTGAACAAGGAGGCGCTCGCGGCTATCCTCGATCGGGGAGATCAGGGATCCCGGATCGTGGTTTGCGTTGACATGCTTGGGGAGGGGTTCGACCTTCCCAACCTCAAGGTCGCGGCGCTTCACGACACTCACAAATCGCTCGCCATCACCCTCCAGTTCATCGGCCGCTTCACTCGTAAGGGCGGCGACGGCGAGATCGGCGAGGCCACGGTTGTAGCCAATGTCGCCGACCCGCGCGCTGAAGCCAAACTCGCCAATCTTTATGCCGAAGGCGCGGACTGGGATCAGCTGATCCGGCGCCTGAGCGAGGAGCGAATCTCCACCGAGCTTCGGCTTCAGGAGGTGGTCTTTGGACTCAAGGAGTCGGGAGATCTTGCCTCGCAACTCTCGCTTTGGAATCTGCGGCCAGCGCTGTCGGCGCAGTTCTTCCGCACGATCTGCGAAGACTGGTCGCCGCTGGAGTTCCGGTCGGTTCTGCCCGCCGAAGCGGAGAGTTGGTATGCCTATAATGAGGCCGAGAGGGTCCTCGTTGCGGTGGTGTGCCGAGCCGCAATGGTGAACTGGGGCAACTACCAGAACGTTCTGGACACCATCTACGACCTTCTGATCCTGCGCTGGGACAAAGAGGCAGGTGTGCTCTCGCTATATGCCAGCGACTACAATGCGCTGCGCTCGGAGCGGTTGGCGACCGCCGTAACGGACGAGAACACCAAGCTTGTGTCAGGCACGCCGATCTTCAACATCCTCAACAATGTCGAGCTGCCACTTGTGAAGAGCTTGGGGTCTTCACGGGTCGGCGCGATCAGTTTCACCTCCTACTTCGGGCCCAACGTCACTGAGGGCCTGGCCAACATTGAGAAGGCCGAGTCTGAGCTGAATAACATCGCCTGCCTTGGCTACGAGGAGGGCGAGCGCGTGCTCTGGGGAGGCACGCAGCGCCGAGGGAAGATTTGGCAAGCCAAGACCGGGACGGTCTCCGAGTGGATGCTGTGGACGTCGAGGACCTGGGGCAAGGTCACGTCCGAGGATGAACTGGGCACCAATATCACCCGCGACTTTTTGCGCCCGCAAAGGATGGACGGCCCCCACCCGTCCTATCCCATCGCCGTCCAATGGGGTGAGCAGGCCCAAATGCGGCAAAGCGATCGGCAAGCGATCCTGTTCGGTACCACGGAAGTCCCATTGATCATGGTCGATTTGGACGTCGCGGACGTGACCGACGATGGTGCGATCACAATACGACTGAGCGCCGGCGGGCTTTCCTCCGCCTATCGCTTGACCATCTCCAGCGACCTGCCTGGTGGCTACGGCCACGAACTGGTCGATGGCCCAGCCGTTCGCTTCAGGAAAGCGCGGGATGAGGCCATCGCATTGGAAGAGTACCTCCGCAAGGACCCTTTGATCGTTCGCTACGCCGACGGGACATATTCCTACAATTGCTACCACATCGCCACGAACCTCGTCGGCGGCGTCTTCGACAAGGGCCGCCTGGAGGCCTGGGATTGGACCGGCGTACCGTTAAATAAGGAATCCATGCATAAAGTACGGGACAAAGCGACGATTCAGTATCGCACCTTCGAGCGGCTTCAGGACGACTACGATGTCATCTTCAACGATGACGGAAGCGGCGAGGTCGCTGACCTTCTGTGCCTCAAGGAAGTCGACGACGGGGTGATCCGGCTATGTCTCGTCCACTGCAAAGGCGCTCATGGGGGAAAGATCTCGCAGGACATCCGGAATTTTACGTCGTTTGTGGCCAAGCTCAGAAGAACATTACCGCCAAGCACAAGGGGCTGCAAAAGGTCTATCATGATCTGCGGCGCCGCCAGGATGCGTGGCTCGCCGAGGGCGCATCTCGCTTCCTGAAAGGCGACATGAAGGCTCTTTCGTACTTTAAGGAGAAGGCGCGGCGGGCAAGGTTTGAGTTCGAGGTAATCGTGGTGCAGCCGGGAATCTCGGCCAGCGATGTCAGTGAGGACGGGCTACGGCTGCTTGCGACTACCGAGCTCTACCTCGTCAAAACGACCGAGGCGAGCTTCAGGGTCGTTGTCTCGCCTTAGAACCGTTCCCTAGGCGGAGAGGCTGTCCGATATTCAACCCGCATAGGTCCCGCTCGCCTTCGTGATGATCTTCGCGACGAGAGCGCGGCTCGCGAGTCTGTCCGAAGTTTGTATGTGTATTTCGGACGAATGGCTGGCCAGAGGACAAGTACTGAAGCGGGATAGCTATGGCAAACTTACCAGTGCACCAAAAAGCGCGGCATGTGAGCCGCGAGGAACTGTACACGCTAGTCTGGCAGAGACCGATGAGCCGTCTCGCGGAAGAGTTCGGAATCAGCGGTAATGGACTTGCCAAGATATGCGACAGGATGGACGTGCCATATCCACCACGCGGCTATTGGGCAAAAAGGGAGGCGGGCAAGCCTGTAGTTGTATTCAAGCTACCACCTCGCAGGGACGGCATTCCGCAGGTATCGGATATCTACCCCACGCCCCCCAAGCCAGCGCCGTTGCCGGAAGCCGAGAGGTCCGCGACGGTTGCCGCCGCGAAGGTAGAAGCCATTGCCGTGCCGGATGGCCTGGAAGACCTTCATCCACGCGTGAAAGCGTGGATTGTGGAGCATAAGAAGCAGCAGAGAGAACGCGAACAAGAGAGCAAACGGCGAAGGCACGAAACCTGGTGGACGCCTCGTTTGCTGCCCGATCTGACCGAACGTGACCTATATCGTTTCCGGGTCACGAGCGCGATTTTTACGGGCGTCGAGAAAGCGGGCGGCAAAATTGAGAAGTCGCCGATGACAGGAAGGGTGACCTTCGAGATTGCCAACCACGCCGTTGAATGCTCGATCGTAGAGAAGTTAGTGAAGTCGCTCAAGCAGCGCGACGAAACACGGAGGTGGACAGCCTATCCCGACCACCATCAATCCGGCCTCGACTCGTCAGGCTTCCTGCGCGTGTCGATCACTACGTACCTGGATGGTCGGCATCCCCAATGGATCGAAAGTCAGAAGACAAAGATTGGCGAGATGCTACCTGAGATCGTCGGCACCATCATGGAGGCGGGACCGATCCTGGAACAGCAGAAGCGCGAGCAAGAGGAATGGCAGAAACGGCATCGCGAGGAAGAGGCGCGGCGCTACGAGGCCAGGCGTCTCAAGGAAATCGACGACAAACGCTGGAATAAGCTCTGCGAGTTTGCAGCGAATTGGGAACAGCGCGATAGGTTCCTTATGTTTCTAGCCGAAGTGGAGAAGCGCGCCTTCGACGAAGGCGACATCATAATCGGAGACAGCGCCTTGAGCGATTGGATCGCATGGGCAAAAGAACGGGCCGAGGCGCTCGATCCGCTCCGTCGGGGCGCAGCAGGGATGTTCGATACGATTTCGAAGGTTTCGCAATGGTCATGAGCGAAGGGCGTAATCCCGAGGTGAGCGCCAGGCCCCCAATTTTACAGCACATTGTTGCGGACGCGCTGTTTGCGCAGACCGACAAGTTTTGAATCATTCACGGTGCAATGGCGCACCCATCAGGATTCGAACCTGAGACCTCCACCTTCGGAGGGTGGCGCTCTATCCAGCTGAGCTATGGGTGCCTATGCCGTCGTGCCTAGCCCGAGCGACCTCGAAGGGTCAATGGATTCGGTTGTCATCAAAACTCATGTCTCGGATCAACCTCGCAGCGTCCGCTGCCACGCTCGCCATCATATCCGAAACCATCCGATTTTTCCCTCTAGCTTGCTTACGCGATGCTTACGCGAGAATTCTGCTTACGTCGGGATCGTCGGTGCTGCCTCTAAACTCCTGTATTTATGCGATCTTTCTAATCAACCTCAAACGCAAGCACCCTTGACATCAGCCTTCGGAGGGCAACGCTCTATCCAGCTGAGCTACGGGTGCCTGAGGGCTGATCTAGCCGATTGGCCGCCCCTGGGCAACGGGAAACCGGCTGGTCCCGGATCGAACATCCGGAAGCGGGCGGCCGCAGCCCGCGGCCTTGGAGCGGCCGATCCAAAATGGCGTGGCGCAGCCGGTGAAAGACGCGACGCCCATTGAAGGCTAATCGAAGGATGGGGATCTCGACATGCGCCTACGCCCATATCCGAAGCCTTATCTAAAACTCATATCCGAGAAATCACATCCGGAGACAGCATCGGAGGCGCGGGCCGAGAGATATGTCCAATGATACGCCTCCGTCTCGCGCGATGACACACATCCACCCGCATGAAACGGCCGCCGGCCGATTCGTCACGTCATCCGGGCGAGCACCGCGATGAGCCGCCGATCGGTCATCAACAACGCATGCTGTGCGCCATCGAGAACCTCGCCGACGAAGCTCAGGAATGCAGCCCCCACATGCGCGCGCTGGATCGTGTCCGGCGATACATTCAGCGCACGATGCTCCGTATCCTCAAAGCACCGCACCTGCGGTATCGAACTCCTTCAGCGAAATCCGAATGTCCGGGCATCGCATGCGAGACCGATCCAACAGCCGCAGAAGGATTTCGTAGAACGCCGATGGCAACCCACGGTGAGACGGCCGGTTTTCGCCGGCCTCGGCGCGCCGCGCGGCCTGCTGCAGCCGATCGCATTGTTCGATCAGCCGGTACGCTTCCGGCAGCGCCGCCTCGCCGCCCTTGGTCAGACGTACGCCACGTTTGTCACGTTCGAACAGAACGACGCCGAGCGCAGCCTCTAACGCCTGTATTTGTTTGCTGAGCGGCGGCTGCGACAGGCCGAGCCCCCGTGCTGCGCGGCCCTCTTCCGCGACGGCAATGAAGGAGCGGACATGGCGCAGTTCCATGGCCGAAGTCTAGCCTGCCTGCGACTGAGACGCCGACGAACGCCAGCGTCAAATGGCCCAGCGCGATTTCCCTATATGAATGCGAACGCACCGAATTGCAGCAGCCGCAGGCTCCACTAAGGTCTCCGCCGAGGCGGATAACGACCTGCAAGGAATAACGATAAGGAGCGGGGAGGCTCGCAATGGTCCGGATTCGATGTCTTCAATTGGCAATCGCGGCCTTTGCGGCGGCAAGCATCATCGCAGGCCCAGCGGCCGCGCGGTATCCCGACCGGGCCGTGAAGGTCATCGTTCCGTTCGCCGCCGGGGGTCCAACCGATGTCGTCGCCCGGGTTGTTGCCGAGGGGTTGAGCGAGGAGCTGAAACAACCATTCGTGGTCGAGAACCGTCCCGGCGCAGGTGGCGCCATCGGCACCGATCTCGTCGCCAAGGCGAAGCCGGACGGCTACACACTCGGCGTGACCGGCACCGGCTCGATCACCATCATTCCGTTTCTCGATCCGAAGCTGTCTTACAATCCGAGCCGCGATCTCACGGCCGTCGCCATGCTGAGCACGCTCGACCTGTTGATCGTCGCCCGCGCCGACTATCCGCTCAACCATATGAACGAGCTTGTCGCCTTCGCGCGCACCAAGCCGGGTGAGTTGACCTACTCCACCGCCGGGGTCGGCACGCCGGCACACCTCGACATGGAAAATCTCTGGAACCTATCGCAGATCAAAGCGCTGCACGTCGCCTTCTCCGGCGACGTTCCGGCAATCAACGGCATCCTCAGCGGCGACGTCAATGTCGGATTGATCAGCGCATCGGCCTCGTCGCCGCTGGTGGCGGCGGGCAAGCTGAAGGCTCTCGCCTTCGGCGGACCTGGACGATCATCCGCCTGGCCCGACCTTGCGTCGGTCGCAGAGCAGACCGGATTGACCGGCTACATCGCCAACTCCTGGAACGCGTTGATGGCGCCTGCCGGAACGCCGCAGACGGTGATCGACACGGTCAACGCCGCAGTCAACAAGACGCTCGCCAAGCCCGACGTCCGCAAGAAACTGGAAGCGCTTGGCCTGACGCCGTTTTCAGGCGACGCAAAGACCGCCGTCGATTACGTGGCCCGCGACACCGAGACGCGCAAACGCGTGATCGAGCTCACCGGGCTCAAGCGCGAGTAACCGGCGACCGGCCGCAAGCCTGCGAATGCAGCTTAGACATTTCGTGCAATTGCGGAGACGTTTCGCATGACCAGACCCTTCGACGGAGTGCGGATCCTGGATTTCACCCAGGTTCTGGCAGGCCCTTATGCCACCTTCCAGTTCGCCCTGATGGGTGCCGATGTCGTCAAGGTCGAGCGGCGCGAAGGCGAGGACCTCCGCTACATGGACATGCGCCGCACACCACTCAGCAACGCGCTTCGCGAGCAGGGATTGATGCCGCGCTGGCAGGCAGTGAACGCGGGCAAGCGCAGCCTGACCCTCGACCTGCAGAAGCCGGAGGCCATCGCCATCGTCAAGCAACTGGCCGCGGAGGCCGACGTGGTGGCGGAAAATTTCCGGCCGGGCGTGATGGATCGGCTCGGGATCGGCTACGCGGCTCTCTCCGCGCTCAATCCGCGCTTGATCTATTGCTCGATCAGCGCCTTCGGCCAGACCGGTCCGGATCGCCTCGGCGCCGGCTACGACGGCAAGATCCAGGCGATGTCCGGGCTGATGGCGATGACCGGCCACGCGAGCACCGGCCCGACCCGCGCAGGCTTTGCGGTTTGCGACGTTATCGCCGGCTCGACGGCGGCGTTTGCCATCGCCAGCGCGCTCTATCATCGGAGCCAGACCGGCAAAGGGCAGCTCATCGACGTCTCCATGCTGGAGGCAGCGATCGCTTTCCTGTCGAGCGAGGTGGCGGATTTCACGATGACCGGCGTTACGCCCGCGCTGATGGGAAATCGGGCCGTCAGCCTTGCACCGACCGCCGATCTGTTCGCGACCGGCGACGGCTACATCCTGCTCGCGGTGACTTTCGAACGGCAGGTCCGCGCGCTGATGCAGGGACTCGGCCGCGCCGACGTCCTCGACGACCCGCGCTTCGCCGATGAGATCGCGCGCGGCCGCAATGAAACGGCCTTGCGCGAGATCATCGAAACCGCACTCGCAGCCAAGAGCGCGCGCGAATGGGAAACAATCCTCAACGAGGCAGGCGCACCATGCGCCAGCATCTGGACGCTGCAGGAGATCCTCGGCCATCCGCAAATTGCCGCGCGGCAGGCGATCCACGAGGTGCCGACCTCGAACGGTCCGGCGCGGCTGGCGGGCTTAGGCTTCAAGCTTGCGCATGGCGGCGGCGCCATCGATCGTCCGGCACCGCGGCTTGGCGAACATAACGACGAGGTGTTGGCCGCAGCAGGTTACACGGCAGACGCGCGCGACACGCTACGCAAGAATAATGTCATTTAAAGCTCTCCAGCCTGGGTGAGCTTGAGCGCCATGGAAATCGATGCAGCCACCCTCAATCGCGCGACGGCCTACAAGCTGATGACCGGCGCGATCGTTCCCCGGCCCGTGGCCTGGGTCACCACGCAGTCGGCGGAGGGCGTCGTCAACGCGGCGCCCTACAGCGCCTACACGCTGATTTCGCCCGACCCGCCGCTGCTCGTGTTCCACAGCTCGCGCCGAAACGGCGACAAGGATTCGGCGCGCAACATCCGCGCCACCGGCGAGTTCGTCGTCAACGTGGCTAACGAAGACCTGCTCGTGCAGATGCATCAGTGTTCGGCGAGCCTGCCGCCGGATGTGAGCGAACCCGCGACTTTCGGCATCGCCTTGAGCCCGAGCACCACCGTCACACCGCCAAGGATCAAGGCATCACCGATCTGCTTCGAGTGCAAACAGGTGCAGATGTTCGATGTCGGCAACGAGCCGCACACGGTCATCATCGGTCAGATCGTCCATTTCTATGTCGCCGATCGTCTCTATCGCGACGGCCGCATCGACCAGGCGCAGCTGCGGCCCGTCGCACGGGTCGGCGGGCCGACCTACGCACGGCTTGGCGAGCTGATCCATCTGCCGCCGCCGCAGGGCTACCGAAGCGACTGATAGAGCCTCAAACCGACCGCGCCTTCGACAAGGTGCCGCGCCGGAGCCCCTTTTCCGGCTAACCTCTTAAAACCGCTTCAAATTTTAGCCCAACAGGCCACTGGCTGCCAACCGCGTCGTAACCCTGTCATCCTGGGCAGCGATAATGCTCTGGAAAATAGTCTCAACCTCTGATAGAAAATCAGTCAATACATACAACCCGATAAGCGGATCATCGTAACGGGTCGGAAATGCGTACGTCTGCGTATCTCGCTGCCGTCGTTTTCATTGGCGCCTGTATCAGCGCGCCATCTGCCTTTGCTCAAGACCTCTTCGACCTGTTCGGGTCATCCAGCAACGATCCGATCCAGCAGGCTGCTCCACCGCCGACCCACCTTAGGGTGACCAAATCGTTCCGGAAAAAGCCCCGGCCCGCGCCTGCGAAAGTCGCGAAGGCAAGCCGGCTGTTTTGCGTTCGCACCTGCGACGGCCGCTATTATCCGATCGCTGCCGGCGGCGAAGCGACCTGCCAAAGCATCTGTCCGAACGCCGAGACATCGGTCTTCAAAGGCTCCAGCATCGAAACGGCGGTGAACAAGGACGGCAGGTCCTATGCAAGACTGCCAAATGCCCTTCGCTTCCGTAACGAAATGGTGCCGCAATGCTCGTGCCTGGCATCGAGCACGACCGGCCTGTCCTATGTCAACATCGATAACGATCCCACCATCCGCAGTGGCGATATCGTCGCCAACGCCAACGGCCTGATGGTCGCAAGCAAGGCGCGACGGAGCCGCATCACATTCCGCCCGATCTCCAGATCGCGGATCAAGGCCGAGCGCCTGCCGGCCGTGTCGGCCGTCCCGGTCGTCCTCAACAGCGAGGCGGGGACGTCGTCTTCTGCCACCTTCGCGAGCGAGACATCCGCGACCGCCGTGCCGGTTGCGCATTAGCTGAGCGCGCGCCCCCGACAATCGACGTTCGGATTGGCCCTGCGGCCGAACCCGTTCGAACGGTGCGTCACGCCTGATCCGCGCGCCCAGCTAAGTCCGGTCCCGCAAAATTAAAGCCAACTCTGCCCACTACGCCGTCATGAAGCGTCCTCAGCGCCCACGTTGCACGTCGTCAACGCGAACACAGGTTCCGGACACGAAGTCCGACGAGGGCGAGACCAGAAACAACAGCGTGCTGTCGAGCTGCGCCGGATCGCCGATGCGGGGGCGGGGAAAAGCCTTGGTGATATCGCCCTTGCGCTGGAGCATGCCATCCATCATCTCCGACATGAAAGCGCCCGGCGCGATCGCGTTGACGTTGATGTTGAACTGTGCCCACTCGACCGCAAGCGCCTCGGTCATGCGCACGATCGCCGCCTTGCTGATCGAATAGAGCGCGGCGCCATTGCCGCTGTAGTTGTAGGCGGCGGACGAGGCGATATTGACCATGCGGCCGGGAAGCTTGGCAGCCATCAGGCGCCGCGCGACCTCGCACGACAGGATGTACGGTCCGCGCAGATTGGTATCGAGTACGCGGTCGATGAGATCGACCGACATCTTGGTGGCGCGCTGCGCATCCGGAATGCCGGCGTTGTTGACCAGGATCGTAACAGTGCCGAGCCTCTGCTCGACCTGACCGACCACACCGATCAACTGATCCGCATCGGTGACATCGAGCTGCACCGGCAGGGCCTCGCCGCCCTCTGCCTTGATCTCCGCCGCCAGCTCCTCCAGCTTCTCGAGCCGCCGCGCGGTGATCGCGACCTTGGCGCCCGCCTTCGCCAAGGTCTTGGCAAAGCGCCGTCCCAGTCCGGCGGACGCTCCGGTGACGAGGGCGGTCTGACCCTTGAGATCGATCGAGAAGTTCGGCAGCGGAAATGACATGACGAAGAAGCCTGGTGCTGTTTGTTGAGATACCGGAAGTGCAGTCATGAGCGCATGCGGCAACGCGCGGGGCGCTCCCCACCGTTGCCGCAGCAGCGTGAAAATGTCAGCGCTGGACCAGTTGGGTCAACACACCGCCGGTCATCGACGGATGCACGAAGACCTGTCCCTTGACCGGGTTGCCGGGCCCGGGATCGCCGACCAGGCGAATGCCCTTTTCGCGCAATTCGGCAATGGTCTTCTCAAGATCGTCGACCTTCATGGCGATCAGGTGCACACCTTCGCCGAGGTCGTTCAACCGCTTGGCGATCGGCCCTTTGTCACCCAGGTTCGAGACCAGTTCCATGTAGGAATCGGGGAAACGGAAGAACGCCATTTTCATCCCCGCGGCCTCGTTGTCGCGGCGCTCGCTGACATCCATGCCGTAGATGGTCTTGTAGCGATCCACGGCTGCGTCCAGATCCTTGACGGCTACCACGATATGATCGACGCCTTTGAACATGTGTCTCCTCCCCTTGTTCTGGTTGATCGACCGTAGCAAGCGGACCGGCATCGCGACAATCGCCGAAAGCACCGTCTGCAACGTCAACGCTGCATGCAAGGTCCACGCAAACCGCACATGTATTGGTGAGCGAACAGCCGCGACGATAGACGCGTATCGGTCTTGTCATCTCCGTTTTGAACAGCGCCGCGCCGTCTCCGTTAACCATCGAGCCGGCGCGTCAGGTTTGCGTGCCGCACTGTTCGCTTGCCTCGTGGCGGAACGAGGATTACGCTCCCAACAGCCATTGCAACGGAGCAGCCGCCATGACCAGCGCGCCTGACACGTCGATCGCTCCTCCCGCCAGCACTGACCTGACGCCCCTGCGCAGCAAATGGGGCTGGATCGTCGCACTCGGCATCGTCTACGCGATCGCTGGCTTGATCGCGCTGGGAAGCGTCGCGACGGCAACACTCGCCAGCGTATTCGTCGTCGGCATCATGATGATCGTTGCCGGCGTCGCTGAGGTGTTCAACGCTTTCCAGATCAAAACCTGGGGTCGATTCCTGCTTTGGGTTCTGATCGGGCTTCTCTACATCGTCGGCGGCTTCGTCACGTTTCAGAACCCGATCCTCGCCGCCGTACTGTTGACGCTGATCCTAGGCGCGACGCTGGTCGCTTCCGGCGTGATGCGGATCGTGCTCGCGTTCAGCGTCAAGGGCGAAGCCGCGTGGGGATGGATTCTGCTGTCCGGCATTATCACACTGCTGCTGGGTGTGCTGATCCTGTTGCGATGGCCGATCTCCAGCATCTACATCCTTGGCATGTTTCTCGGCATCGATCTGATCTTCGCCGGCGCCGGCTGGATTGGATTGGGGCTCGGCCTGCGGCGACAGCAACCGAAGACAGCCTAGACCGACACGCACTCCAACGCGACGATGTCGATCGGGGTGGGGAACGCGCGCCGGAGCTTTAGGCCCGCGGCAGCGAACAACTGCGCGAACTCGGCCTGCGTCCGCTCGCGACCACCGGCCGTCAATGCAAGCATGTTCATATCCATGAAGCGAGCAAAGTGCGATCCGCCATGTTCGGGTACAACGTGCTCGATCACCAGCACGCGTCCGTCAGCGGCCATCGCCCGCGCACAGTTCTGCAGAATACGGATGCACTCGGCATCCGGCCAATCATGCAGCACGAATTTGAGCGCGTAGAGATCGCCGTCCGACGGCACAGCCTCGAAGAAGTCACCACCGACCATCCGACACCGATCGGCAACGCCTGCCTGGTCCAGCAGCGAACCGGCGCTGACGATGACCTCCGGCAGATCGAACAGCGTGCCGCGAAGCGACGCATTGGCCCGCAATACGCCTGCGACCAGGGCACCGCGCCCACCGCCGACATCGACGAACGCGCGAACGTCAGCGAAGCTGATGGCTGAAAGGATGGCTTCGACCGAAGTCGCGGTCTGATCGGCCATGAAGCGGTTGAATGTGGCCGCAGCGCCTGGATCGCTCTTGACGACATCGAACAGCGTCCTGCCCGAAGCCGCCTGCAACGCCGACCGTCCGGTCCGCACGCTGTCGAGAAAGCCGCTCCAGGCAGTCCAGTTCAGCGCGCTGCCGACAAAGCTCGCGCGCGGCCGCAGCGATCCGGGGATGTCGGCCTTCAGCCATTGCGAGCGCTCGTTGAGGGCGAACACGTCCCCCTCGTGTTGCTCGAAGACACCTTCGCTCGCCAGAAAGCGCATCACCCGCCGCAAGACGCTCAAGTCGGCTCCGCTCGCCTGAGCCAATTCGGCGACGCTACGCGGTCCCGCCGACAGAAGGTCGGCGACACCAAGCTCGGCTATGGCTGACGTGGCCGCCGATACCGAGAACCCGCAAATCAGTTGCCGCATTTCGGAGAAGCCGGCCATGCGCTGCATCGTCCCGCTCCATTCAATGCCAGGATGGATACAGCCTATCATAGGATCGGATATGGTATCGACGCGCCCGCAGCGCCGACCGCATCTGGCGAACCTCATTGCCGACACGATGTCGGATAGACTCGCAACGAACAGCCAAGACGGGTGGCTAGACAAGACGGACCATGAGACGAGCCGGATCGCTCACAGGACATGCGATGACATTCACCTTAACCCCAAGCCGACGTACCGGCCTGTTGCTATCCCTCGCCGCCATGCTGATCCCGCCCGCAGCGGCGCAAGCGCAGCAGACCAAGGAGCGCGCCGTACGCAAACCGGTAGAAACACGTACCGCGCGGCCCGCCGAGCGACCGAGCGGCATGAAGCCATGTCCTGAATATGGCGCCGGTTTCTACAAGCTCGAAGGCTCCGATACCTGCGTACGGATCGGCGGCGGCATCGGCATCGATGTCGGCGGCGCGAGCACCTGGCGCTAAACCGCACGGCCGTTTCACCCTAACCAACCTCTTCACCTGCATTGGCCCATTCGGGCGTCGGGCTTGCTCTCGCCGCGCGAACCATCCAGTGTGATATCGCGTTCTGCTTAGCGGGCCATCGTTCCGCACAACAGAACAAAGAAGCGCTGCCGGAGAACAGCGCCTGTGAGAGAGGATCTTCATCGCCATGACCATGACACCAGGCCGGATCACCGCGTTGGCAATCGCAGTGACCTTGAGCTGCGGCGCCCCCGCAGCCCTGGCGCAAAGCAATTATCCGAACCGGCCGATCCGCATCGTCATTCCTTATGCGCCTGGCAGCGTCACCGATGTCTTCGCCCGCATCGTCGGCGACAAGATGGCTCCGGCTCTGAACGGCACCATCGTCGTCGAATCCAAATCCGGCGCCAACGGCACCATCGCCGCCGAGGAAGTGGCCCGCGCCGACCCCGACGGCTATACGTGGCTCTTGGCCACCACCTTCTTTACCGCGAGCCCCGGCCTCTATCCCAATCTGCGTTGGGATCCGGTGAAGGACTTCGCCGCTGTCGGCCAAATCTGCAAGGCACCGAACTTCTTCGTCGTGCCGGTCTCAATGAAAGCCAACACGGTGGCCGAATTCGTCAAACTGGCGAAGGAGAAACCCGGAACGCTGAATTACGCCCATCCGGGCAAGGGCTCGACCACGCATCTCGGCTTCGAACTATTCAAGCGCCTCGCCGGCATCGAGGTGACCGGCATCGGCTATCGCGGCTTCCCGCAGATGGTGCCCGACATCGCCAACGGACTGATCAATTCGACCTTCCTGTCGGCGAACCAGACGCTGGCTCAGGTGCAGTCCGGCGCGATCCGCATCATCGGCGCGATCAACGACGGTGGCCGTTCGAAATACTTCCCCGACGCGCCGACGCTGGCCGAACAGGGCTTCAGCGAAGCCCAGGTGATGCCCTGGTTCGGCATCGTGCTGCCGGCAAAGACGCCGCAGCCGATCGTCGAAAAGATCAGCAAGGCACTCGATACGGCGCTTGCGAACGACGACGTGCAAAAGAAGCTTGATACCGCCGGCTGCGAACCGAAGCCCGCACCCATGAAAGAGTTCGAGGCGATCATCGCCAAGGACGTCGGGCTCTGGACCAAGGTGATCAAGGACGCCAACATCACCGCAGAATGAGCGGCAGCGTCATTCGGCAAAACGACGAAGGGCCGGCGATCGCCGGCCCTTCTTGTTTCAAAAACGATCCGAATACGTCACCTGATCCTCATTGGTGAGGCTCGAAACCTCACGACATACGCGGCAGTCAGCCCCAAGGGCCACGCCGTGTGCCAGCACCCCACGGACCGCCCGGAGGGGCGGACGTCGGCGCAGCCGGTGCGAAGCCACCGCGGCCGCCAAACTGCGTTGCGAGCTGCTGCAGCGCGGCGATGCGGTTCTCCGTCGATGGATGGGTCGCGAACAGGTTGTCCATGCCCTGCCCCGACAGCGGGTTGATGATGAACATGTGCGCGGTGGCCGGATTGCGCTCAGCCTCGGGGTTCGGAATCTGGTGCGCGGCATTGGAGATCTTCGCCAGCGCGGAGGCCAGCCACATCGGCTGACCGCAGATGCGCGCGCCCATGTCATCGGCGGCATATTCGCGCGTCCGGCTGATCGCCATCTGCACCAGCATCGCCGCCATCGGCGCGAGGATCATCATCGCCAGCGAGCCGATCAGGCCCGGTCCGTTGTTGTTGTTGCCGCGGAAGAACATACCGAACTGCGCCAGCATCGAGATCGCACCGGCGATGGTCGCGGTGATGGTCATCAGCAGCGTGTCGTGATGCTTGATGTGCGCGAGTTCATGCGCGACCACACCGGCAAGTTCTTCGCGGCTGAGGTGATTCATCAAACCAGTCGTCACCGCGACCGCGGCATTCTGCGGATTGCGGCCGGTCGCGAACGCGTTCGGCTGATCCTCATGCATGATGAAGACGCGCGGCATCGGCAGCTCGGCGTTCCGCGCCAGCTCCGCCACCATCTGCACCAGCTCCGGCGCGGAGCGCGCGTCGACCTCCTGGGCGCCGTGCATCGACAGCACCATGCGGTCCGAATTCCAGTACGCGAAAAGGTTCATGCCGGCTGCGAGGACAAGCGCGACCGTCGCGCCGCCCGCACCGCCGATCAGATAGCCAACACCCATGAACAGGCCCGTCAGGCCGGCCAGCAGGATGGCAGTCCGAAAATAACTCATTGTCCTCCTCCTCAGGTGCAGACCGATGTCCGCACCGTCCTACTAGCTAATTGTTCCGATTGTGGTTCCTCAAGGGACGAACCGATGCGGCGCGGCGTCGCGCCAGTATTCTAGGAATGCAGCAAGAGCCGGTCGCTCGCGCATTTGCACGGCTTCGGATCGCGACCGGCGTTTGTTAAGGAAGTTTAATTCAGCGCAGTCAGACGCTGAGGCGCAACAAAGGGGAGACAGCACATGCGCCTGGATGTTTCGTTCGATGCCGATGGCGTCACACTGCGCGGCTGGCTGTTCGTTCCCGACGACCTGAAAGAGCCACGCGCGGCGATCATCGTCAGCCACGGCTTCTCCGCCATCAAGGAACAGGACCTGCACGCCAAACCGTTCGCCGATGCGGGGTTCGTGGTGTTGCTGTACGACCATCGCAATCTTGGCTCCAGCGACGGCGAGCCGCGCCAGGAGATCGACCCCTGGCGGCAGATCCTCGACATGCGGCACGCCATCAGCTTCATGCGCAGCCGCAAGGAAGTGGATCCGGAGAAGATCGGCCTGTGGGGCACGAGCTATTCCGGTGGCCATGTGCTGGTCGTGGCGGCAATGGACCGACGGGTGAAGTGCGTGGTCGCGCAGGCCTTCACTGTCGATGGCTATGTGGCGTTGCGCCGGCGGCTCGGCGACGAAGGCTATGCCGAGATGCGGCGCAAGATCGACGCCGATTACGAAGCCCGGTTCCGTGGCGAGCCGCCTCAGTATGTCGCCGTGACCGAACCAGGCACGGTCAGCTACGAGCATCTGCACCAGGGAGACGCCGGCAAGCTCTATCCGAACAAGGTGACGTTGCGTAGCCGCGACCTGCACATGGGCTACGTACCTGGCGCGTTCGTTTCGCGCATCGCACCGACGCCGCTGCTGATGATCGTGCCGGACAACGACACCACAACGCCAACCGACCTGCAACTCAAGGCGTTCGCTGAAGCCGGCGAACCGAAGAAGCTGGTCGTCATCAAGAACAGCGAGCATTACGGCGTCTATCGCGAACATTTCGAACAGACTTATCGAGCCGCCGTCGACTGGTTCAATCAGCATCTGGCCTGACATAACTCACCTCCCCCGATCTGGACCGATGCATGGGCGGCACCGCTGCATTGCTGGCAGACCGGCTCGCAACGCCTCAGCGGTTTTCTCCGTCACGGAAGCCGCTAAGATCGACGTCCTCAAAACGACAGAACAAACCGAACTGGGAGCGAACACGATGCCCAAGCTGAACCGCGACGGGGTCAACATCTACTACGAGGTACATGGTTCCGGCCCCGCGCTTTTGTTGACGCACGGCTACTCTGCTACGGCGCAGATGTGGCAGGGTCAGATCGAACCGCTGTCGAAGAAGCACACGTTGATCCTATGGGACATGCGCGGGCATGGTCAGAGCGACTACCCGGCGGACCAATCCGCCTACAGTGAGGCGCACACGGTCGCCGACATGGCGGCCCTGCTGGATCAGGTCGGCGCAAAGAAAGCCATCGTCGGCGGCCTCTCGCTCGGGGGCTACATGTCGCTCGCCTTCTACAACAAGCATCCCGAACGCGTTCGCTCGCTGCTGATCATCGACACCGGCCCAGGGTTCAAGAAGGACGAGGCGCGCGAAGCCTGGAACCAGAACGCACGCTCGCGAGCCGACTCGCTGGAGAAGGACGGCCTTGCGACCTTGAAAAGCGGCAGCGCCGAGCGCGCCTACGCCGTCCACCGCGACGCGATCGGCCTTGCCAAGGCCGCGCGCGGCATGCTGACCCAGCGCAATGCCGATGTGATCAACAAGCTTGGCGATATCAAGGTGCCGTCCCTCGTCGTGGTCGGCTCCAAGGATACGCCGTTCATCGCAGCCTCCGATTACATGGCAGCGAAGATTCCCGGCGCCCAGAAGGTCGTAATCGACGATGCCGGCCACGCCTCCAACATCGATCAGCCGCAGGCGTTCAACGCGGCGATCGTCTCCTATGTGGAGAAACTGCCGGCGGCCTGAACTGGCCACCAAACCCAAGACAGGATGCCGGCGGCCTAGTTGCCAACATCCTGTCATGTCCGAAAGCGGCGAGATTCCACGTCGGATGTCTGGCAGAATGGCGTCATGATCCTGGACCACGATGCCTGCTACCGCGCCATCTCCGCCAGGGATGCCCGGTTTGACGGACGGCTCTATACCGGCGTGAAGACCACCGGCATCTATTGCCGGCCGATCTGTCCCGCACGCACGCCGAAACGGGAGAACGTTGTCTTCTTCGCGACGGCAGCGGCTGCGCAGGAGGCCGGGTTCCGCTCATGCCTGCGCTGCCGCCCCGAATGCTCGCCCGATCTCGCAATCTGGCGCGGCACATCCAACACCGTGACGCGCGGCCTCGCCCTGATCGCCGACGGCGCTCTCGATGGCGAACACGCCGGCGTCGAGCAACTGGCGATGCGGCTTGGCATCGGCGAGCGGCAGTTGCGGCGGCTGTTTCAGCAGCACATCGGCGCGTCGCCCATCACCGTGGCGCAGACCCGGCGCGTGCTGTTTGCCAAGCAGCTTCTGGCGGAAACGCCGATGCCGCTGGCGCAAGTGGCGTTGGCCTCCGGATTCGGCAGCGTGCGGCGCTTCAACACCGTATTTCAGAAGCTGTACGGCAAGCCGCCCGGCGCATTCCGGCATGCGCGGACACAGAGTGCCGCCGGCGAGGATATGACCTCGACCATCACCCTGACTTTGCCGTTCGCCCCGCCTTACGACTGGGGCGGAATGCTCGCGTCGCTTGCTGCGCGCTGCGCTGGCGGCGAGATCGTTGATCATGACGGCTGGCGCCGCGATATCCAACTCGACGGAGCGACCGGGACGATCCAGGTGCATCTGGCCCGCCAGCAGCCGAATGCATTGCAGGCGATCATCCGCTTCCCGATCGTCACCGCGCTGCCCGGCATCGTGCAGCGCATTCGCCGGGTATTCGACCTCGCCGCCGATCCAATCGCCATCGGCCAGCAACTGTCCGAGGACGCTCTGCTTGCGCCGCTGGTGCAGCGGCGGCCCGGCCTGCGCATCGCGGGACGCTGGGATGAAGACGCCGCCAGCGATGCATCGAGCACCGACGGCGCGGCTCCCCACGATGCATTCGATCCGGCGAGCGGGCGGTTGCGTGCCGCGATCAGCCGCCTGACCGGCACCGGCATGATGTCGTCGCAAGCGTTGGCGCGCCACGCCGAGCATTGGCGTCCGTGGCGCGCCTATGCGGCTGCCCACCTGCTGGCCGGCGCGCATGATCCGCTGGGCGAGGCCGGCGGCCCGGCCGATGTCGCTGCATAGAACCCACGCTATGCGCGCCACCGCCGAGACCACCATCACCCTTCTGATCGATCGTATCCGCACGCCGATCGGCACGATGCTGCTTGTCGCCGACGAGGACGGCTCCCTTTGCGCCGCCGACTTCCACGATTACGAGCCGCGCATGCTGCGCCTGTTGCGGCAGCACTATGCAGCGGAGGGCGGCCGCACGCTGCGCAAGGCGCCCGTCGCCGCCATCATCCGCGACCATGTCGATGCTTATTTCAACGGCGACCTCGCTGCTCTCACACGCATCAAGGTGAAGACCGGCGGCACCGACTTCCAACGCCGTGTCTGGACGGCGCTCCGCGAGATCACGCCGGGCCGCACGGAAACCTACGCGACACTGGCTCAACGGATCGGCCGGCCGGCTGCCGTGCGCGCCGTCGGCGCAGCCAACGGCGCGAATCCGGTCAGCATCGTCGTGCCGTGTCATCGCCTGATCGGCGCCGACGGCGGCCTGACCGGCTATGGCGGCGGCATCGAACGCAAACACTGGCTGCTGACCCATGAAGGCGCGGCTTTCAAGGGATCATCCATCCGCGGCCCGCTCCGTCCTTAGGCACCGGAACGACGGCCACGCCATGCGGATGCTCCAGCGCGAGCGAGGCATCGCCGTCGCTTCCCGCCAGGCGTCAAAGCAGACGAAATTCTGCACCGCCTGAATCGCTGCCCTCCATCGTCTCGCCGCTTTCGGACGCCACCGGTTTTGTCTACTGTCCGCGCAAACGTTCTGCGCACGTCCAAAGGATCGGTCCGATGAAGGCGAGAGAGCTTTTCGCAACGCTTATCGTGCTTGCGGCGGTTGCGCCAGCGACGACAGCAACGGCCGAGCCCTGGCACCGCGGTCCGTTCACCGACCGTCTGTCCAACAATCGGCCGCTCGCTTTTGGCATGAACATTGCGGAAGCCTCAGCGGCGCTCGGCGTGCCTCTCACCTACATCCGCGGCAAGCCGGGCAACGAGCTTCTGGCCGCCGAGCGGCCCAGTGCCGTCAATTTTGCGGTCGATGCGAAACTGTTCCTGCAATTCCGCCACGGCCGCCTGACCGGATGGAAAGGCGACTGGGAGCGGAATTGGATGTGGAAATGAAAGAGCCTGATCCGAGGGATCGGATCAGGCCGATAGCGTCGGAACGTCGATAAGGTCTTCGCCAGATTGGAAGGCGTCTTACCGGGAATAGCCGCTTACCAAGAATTGTATTTGGGCTTCCGCTTCTCCTTCACGGCAGCGATCGCCTCGGCGGCATCCGGATCTTCCTTCACCGCCACCAGCGAACGCTGGGCGCGACCGGACTGCTCCGACGGACCTTGCGCCAGCACCGTCTCGGTGACGAAGCGCTTCAGCGTCTTCAGCACCAGCGGCGACATCTCGGTCATCTCGCGCGCCATCGCCAACGCCGTCGGCACCTGCTGGCCGACCGGCACGACCTGATTGATCAGACCGACATTGTAGGCGCGCTGCGCATCGAACATGCGGCACAGGAGCACCATCTCCATCGCCAGCTTGTGCGGAATGCGCGCGGCAAGACCGGCAATCAAGCCGCCCGTGAAGCCCATCTTCGCTTCCGGATAGGAGAACTTGCCGTTCTCCGCCGAGACCGTCAGATCGCACATCATCGACAGCACCAGCGCCCCGCCGACGCACCAGCCACCGACGGCAGAGATGATCGGCTTCTCGGTCTTGAACCCCACGGTCGGAATGCAGCGCCACAGTTCCGGGAAATTTCCGGTGTCGGCTCCGCCCGAGAACGCATCGTTGCCGGCGCCGGTAATGACCGCGCATTTCTGGGTGTGCGAGGCCTCGAACTCCTGGAACGCTTTCTGCAGCAGCAGCGCGGTTTCCGCGCAGATCGCGTTGCGCTTCTCCGGGCGGTTGATGGTGATCAGCGTTGTGCCGTCGGCATTGTTCTCGACCAGAACCTTCTGCATTTGCTTTTTTCCTTGTTCCTTGGGTTTGAAGCGTGAACCGTTGCCTTTTCAGCCGCTCCAGCGGGATGAAATGCTCTTCAAAAAACCTTCTAGTGGCCTATGCTAGGGCTGTACAGGTTCATGAAAGCTGGATCGGCCATTCCGGCGAAGCAGCTTTCGCTATCCCGCTCTCGCAGGCCCCCCGGTCTGAACAATCAAAAAGGATATCGCATGGGACAGGATGTAACGCTCACGGCCTCGGACGGCTTCAAGCTCGGTGCCTATCGCGCTGACCCGAAGGGTACGCCGAAAGGCGCCGTCGTGGTGATCCAGGAGATTTTCGGGGTCAATCATCATATCCGCGCCGTGACCGACCGCTTCGCCGATGAGGGTTATGTCGCCATTGCCCCGGCGATTTTCGATCGCATGTCGCCCAACTTCCAGACCGGCTACACCCCCGACGAGATCGCCGCTGCGCGCAAGATGGTCGGCGGCGCCGATTTCGCCGCGATGCTGCGCGACACCCAGGCCGCGATCGACGCGGTCAAGAGCGCGGGCGGCGTCGGCATCGTCGGCTTCTGCCTCGGCGGTTCGATGGCTTTCCTCGCTGCCACGCAACTGAACGGCTTGAAGGCCGCGGTCGGCTACTATGGCGGCCGCATCGCCCAGGACGCCGACAAGAAGCCGCAGGTGCCGCTGATGCTGCATTTTGGCGAGAAGGACGCCGGCATCCCGCTGACCGACGTCGAAACCATCCGCAAGAAGCAGCCGCAGGCGGAGATCTTCGTCTACGAGGGCGCGCAGCACGGTTTCCACTGCGACGAGCGCGCCAGCTACGACAAGAAGAGCGCCGACCTCGCCTGGCCGCGCACGCTGGATTTCTTTGCCAAGCACCTCAGGGCATAAATCACCTCAAGGCGTAACCGCCTTGAGGTGATGCCGATGCGATACGCGCGAGGCCGGGCTTACTGCTCGGCCTTCACGCCTGCCGTATCGGAGACGACCTTCCAGCGCTCGAAGTCCTTGCGCAGAACGGCTGCGAACGCTTCAGGCTCGTTGCCGACGGGGTCAAGACCGACGCCCTTCAGCCGCTCCGCCCCGTCCGGCGACTTGATGATCCGGGCGAGTTCGTCCGACAATTTCTTGACGATATCCTTCGGCGTCCCGGCCGGCACGAACACGCCGACCCAGCCCTCCGCTTCGAACCCCGGATAGCCAAGCTCCGCCAGCGTCGGCACCTCCGGCAGAGCATCCTTGCGCCGCTCCCCGCCTACGGCGAGCGCACGGAGCTTGTTCGCACGCAGTTGCGGACCGCCGGTGGTCAGATCGATGAAGCCGCCATTCACCTGCCCGCCGATCAGGTCATTGGCGAGCGGGGCCGCGCCCCGGTACGGCACATGGGTCATCTCGATGCCCGCGACCTTCTTCAGCAGTTCGCCGTAAAGATGCGATGTGGTGGCATTGCCGAACGAGCCGTAGGGAAAGCCTTTCGGGCTCGCCTTCACCGCGGCGATGAACTCCTTCATCGATTTCTCGGGACGCTGCTCGGGCACCACGAAGACGATTGGCGAGATCGCCACCTGTGTCACCGGCGCGAGATCCTTGAATGGATCGTACGGCAGGCTGATGCCCAGCGTCGGCGCCTGAATGACATGGGTGATGCCAACCAGCACCGTATAGCCATCCGCCGGTGCCTTAGCCGCGTAGTCGTTGCCGACGATGCCGCCGCCGCCCGACTTGTTCTCCACGACCACGGTCTGCTTCCAGGACTCCTGAAGCTTGGTGGCCAGCAGCCGGGCGGCCACGTCGGTCGCACCGCCTGCGGGATAAGGCACGACGAAAGTAATCCGGCGATCCGGATAGGTCTGCGCCGCAGCCCCCGACGCCATCACGGCGCCGAGCCCCACCAGCGCAACCGCGGACGCGATTCGCGCCGCGCTCCGGGCCGAAAACAGAACACGCATCAATCATTCCCTCCTTGCTGCAGCCTAAGTCCGGCTGTCGTTCGCAATCTTACATGATTGAACGAGGGACTCTTGGGATTTTCGCGAACCCTGTCGTTTTCAGGAGGGGCATTTGGCCGCGAGGCGTTGCGCGACCAAGGCAACCACCAGCTGACGCGGACAGGATCCACTACGCGGAAACACCCGCGTGCGCGACGCGCAAAAGTCGGATGCACATGTCGGAGAATGCTCGGGCACGCTTGTTGCTGCTTACGCACGAGCGTTGGATCGCATCCGCAGACGCGTCATTTCGCAAGGCTGCGGCATCCGCTTCGCCGACGCGGCCTCGCCGGTCGCGCGCGAACCTCAGAACCAGCGCTCGCCGACGACGATGGTGTCGCCTGGCTGCAGCGGCATGTTCGGCGGAGCGACGATCCGGCCTGGCCCCATCATCGGATCGGTCCGGGTGATCTCCACCGTACCGCGCTTGGCGCGCGGCGTGAACCCGCCGGCGATGGCGACGGCGCTTTCTGCCGTCATGTTCGGCACGTACGGATACTGACCGGGTGCGGCCACCTCGCCAAGAATGAAGAACGGACGATAGGCCTCAATCTCCACTGCGACATACGGCTCGCGGATGAAGCCGTTCTGCAGGCGGGAGGTGATGGCGCGCGCAAGCTGAGCCGGCGTCGCACCGCGCGCCGGCACCGTTCCGATCAGCGGCATGGTAATCGCACCGGCTGCATCGACGGAATAGGAGTTGCTCAATCCTTCCTGACCGTAGACGACGATGCGCAACCGGTCGCCTGCATCGAGATGATAGGCCGGATCGTGCAACGGGATGGCAGCAGGCATGACGGCCGGCATCGGTGCAGCGCGTCTGCTACGACGGTCGATCCCGAGACTGTTCAGCAAGCCGGGCCGCGTTGGCGCGACCGCCTGCGCCATGACGACCGGCGGCGGCGACGCAGCGACCGGGCCGGCTGCTGCAGCAACGCGAGGTCCAGTGACCGGCGGGGTCCGGCCATAGGCGGCCGGGCTATAAGCCATCGCATCAAGGCTGGATGCTGCCTTGGGTTGCGGCACGGCGGCCACCGGCCCGCGGCGCTGCATGCACCCTGACAATGCCAGAGCCGCCAAACCAGCGACCAGTGACCCTCGAAGAACGCGCGACGCTTGCACCGGACTCAAATCCCCAAAAGAGACAGGTCCGATTAGCGCTGGTTATGGTTAAGAAAGCGTTTGAACCGCAGCCTTATGGTTAAAAAATCATGCGGCGGTCACACCCACCCCGATCGGGCAGGACACGCCGGTCCCGCCGAGGCCGCAATAGCCCGCCGGATTCTTGGCGAGGTATTGCTGGTGATAGTCTTCGGCAAAATAGAACGGGCCCACGGGAGCAATCTCCGTGGTGATCACGCCATAGCCCTTGGCCGCAAGCGCCTTGCCAAAGGCGACCTTCGACTCATTCGCCGCCTTCTGCTGGGCTTCGCCGAACGTATAAATCGCAGAACGGTACTGAGTGCCGATGTCGTTACCCTGGCGCATGCCTTGGGTGGGATCGTGATTTTCCCAAAACGTCTTCAAGAGTTGCTCGTAGGAAATCTGCGCCGGGTCGAACACGACCAGCACGACTTCCGTATGCCCGGTCTGGCCCGAACAGACCTCTTCATAGGTCGGGTTCGGCGTGAAGCCGCCGGCATAGCCAACGGCGGTGGTGAAGACGCCATCGCCGAGCTCCCAAAACTTGCGCTCGGCACCCCAGAAGCACCCCATCGCGAACACCGCCTGCTGCAGGCCTTGCGGAAACGGCGGCTGCAACGGATGGCCGTTGACGAAGTGACGCTTGGCGGTCGGGATTGGCGTCGGACGCCCAGGCAGCGCCTCAGCAGCCGTCGGCATTTCCAGGGACTTGCGCGTGAACCACATCGGTCGCCTCCTTGCGTGGTTGCCGCCGGAGTCACTGCCGGCCCATCAGGGGGACGGGAAGCACTCTACGGCACATCTCATCTGACGCCACACTATATAATGGCTGTGGCCGTCGATGGGAGCGGGCGATCAAATCCGGGGCCTGGATCAATCGCGCGCGTAGCCGATCAGCTTCTTCTTCGGCCGGAAGAGCACCATCAGCAGGATCCCCAACACGCCGAGCACCGCCCAAGCCGGCTGATCCAGCAGGAAGTTGCTGATGGCATGCCAAAGCCATGGGGCATTGGTTTCGACCGCACCCCGCAACGCCTGCTGACTCGTCTGATGGATATCGTTCCAGAATTCGCCGAGGCGGGTCAGGCGAAGGGTCTGATCGGCGATCGAGCGCTGGCCGTCATAGATCAGGAAAACGAAGCCTGCCGCCAGCAGCAACAGGCCGATAAATCGGAATAGACCCCGGATCATGCTCCCACCCAGATTGGCCGCCCGGCCCGGAAATAGCCGCCGACCGTCGTAAATTCAACCGGAACAGCCGGTTTCCGAGGCCAATGGGGTCCGTTTGCCGCAAAACCAAGGGCTTCCGGCGTTGACGATATCCGGGCAGCCGCTTATAAGGCGCGGGAATGGCGGTGGGCGCGATCCCGCCGCCGATGTTCTTTCAGAGCAGCTTGAACACCCGGTTTTGAGCACCAGGCCCTAACAACACCCGGCGTCACACGAGCGCAGACGGCAACTGTCAGCGCAGAGGCGCGGTCCGAAGGATAGCGAGAGAATGGCGAATACCACTTCCGCCCGCAAGGCGACCCGCAAGATTGCCCGGCGCACCGCCATCAACAAGGCGCGCCGCACGCGCATGCGTAACTCGGTGCGCGCAGTCGAAGAGGCAGTCAACAACGGCGACCGCGAGGCGGCCCTCAAGGCGATGGCGATCGCCGAGCCCGAGCTGATGCGGGCTGCGCAGAAGAACATCGTCCATCGCAACAACGCGAGCCGGAAGGTGTCTCGTCTGACGCATCAGATCAGCAAGCTCGCGAAGTAATTCGCCGCGCTGCGATACATCTGTTTTCGAAAGCCCGGCTTCGCCGGGCTTTTTGTTTTATGATGCCTTTTGTTTTTTATCATTCAAAACAGCAACGACGAACGCGGCGTGTCTCATTGCGATGCACGACAACAATGCAGTTGCTGTTGCACGATCCACCATATGCCTCGCTCACACGCATGCACATACCGCTTCGTGAATCCTCTTGCATCTGCATCTTCATCGGCAAGGTTGGATGAAATGATTGCTCACAAAAATATGCGAACTGAGAACCACTTAGACAGATAGCTGAATGCAGTACTTGGAAATCAAGCGCAATCGCTCCGATCGCGATGACGCTTTTAAGAAATATATTTTGCCGTGACATCTTCGCCGACTCGGACTGTCACACTTCGAATCAGCGCGAAGATTCAATCTCTTGCTTCTACTGATAACAACCGCTTCGCAAAGCGTGTGTCGGAGTCAACAGTCACGCGCACGAACCAACGAAATTAAATGCGTTGCGAGTGCTGTGGGCTTATGTTTTTTTAAGTTTGTTCGCGGCGCCGACAATCTCTGAGCCAGTACGGTTCTTGATCGTAGGTGAGCGTGCAGTCTGTAGCGAGCGCGTTGAGCGACGATCCCCAAGACGATGAGTTGGCACTCATGCGTTTATGAGAATGGTCGTGCTTTGCCGCTCGTGAGTGTGTCGGTTGCGTACAGAATGAGACGTGCGGTTGAAGTTGAAGTGGTGAAGTTAGAGTACGCGGCGTAACCGGTGCTGTACGTTGGTCCGAGCGACCAACCGCTGCAATACCGCAAACTGAATCTGAACAACTGACGATCTTGGAAAGCTTGTCGCGATCATTCGCGACGGGGCGGGGGTTTATTATGCAAAGCAGGCAGAGTTTGACGGTGCCAACTACAATGATCCGAACTGTTCGCCAGTCGATCGATTGTGGCTCCGTGACGACGGAGCACATGCAAGGTGCGGTCCGGACGTCTGCCTGCTCCTCGGTGTTCAAGCCGCCGAGTCGATGCTGACCTAGCTGAGAACGGCTCCCTATCGATACACCCGACCCTGCTGGCGAGCGCGCCAGCAGGCTCTCTCAGCGTCGATAGCAACACGCCGTTGTCATGCGGGGTCGCTGCAGCAGCTATTCCCCCTTCTGCAGCAAGCATCCAACAAAACCGTTAAAGGTTTACTTATTTCCACGGCTTGAACTGAAAAGATCCTCGCAAATGGCGAATGAAGAAAACGACTGCTGGTCCCGCGTAAAAGGACGTTTGCGTTCCACTGTCGGCGAAGACGTCTTCTCGAGCTGGTTCGCGCGTATGGACCTCGAAAGCATCAGCGACGATGCGGCTCACATGTCGGTTCCCACGCGCTTTCTGAAGAGCTGGATTCAGGCCCATTATGCCGATCGCGTTCTGTCATGCTGGCAGGCGGAACGACCAACTCTGCAGCGCATTGATCTCACTGTGCGCACGCCGATGCGCCCTGCCGCTGCGGTCAACAAGGATGCCAAGACCGCCGACGACCTGCGTAGCGACCGCAACGTCGGCAAAGCGATCAACGGCCTGCGCATCAATGGAACCGCCACTCCGGCTGCCGACAGCTCCGACGCGCTCGGCTCCTCCCCGCTCGATCCGCGCCTGACCTTCGACACGTTCGTCGTCGGACGTTCGAACACGCTTGCCCATGCCGCCGCCAAGCAGGTCGCCGAAGGGCGCCGCGGCGAGCCAGTGATGTTCAATCCGCTCTACGTGCATGCTGGCGTCGGCCTCGGCAAAACGCACCTGCTGCAGGCGGTGACGTTCGCCGGCAATGCCGGCGGCCAGCGCAAGGTGCTCTATCTCACCGCCGAGAAGTTCATGTACGGCTTCGTCCAGGCGTTGAAGAACCAGACCGCACTTGCGTTCAAGGAAACGCTGCGCGGCATCGACGTGCTGGTGATCGACGACCTGCAGTTCCTGCAGGGCAAATCGACCCAGGCCGAATTCTGCCACACGCTGAACGCGCTGATCGATTCCGGCCGTCAGGTGGTGATCGCCGCCGACCGTCCGCCATCCGATCTCGAAAGCCTCGACGATCGCGTTCGCTCCCGCCTCGCGGGCGGCCTCGTGGTGGAGATGGGCTCGCTCGGCGAAGAGCTGCGGCTGGAGATCCTGAAATCGCGGGTCGCGACCGTCCGCACCCATCATGCGGGCTTCGACGTGCCGCTGCCGGTGCTGGAATATCTCGCCCGCTCGATCACCCACAACGGCCGCGACTTGGAAGGCGCCATCAACCGCCTGCTCGCGCACAACACCTTGAGCGGCCATGCAGTCACGCTCGAGATGGCCGAGCGTGAGGTCCGCGACCTGATCCGGCCGCAGGAACCGAAGCGGGTCAAGATCGAGGATATCCAGCGGGTCGTGGCCCGGCAATATAACGTCAGCCGATCCGACTTGCTGTCGTCGCGGCGGACCGCGAACGTGGTGCGGCCACGCCAGGTCGCGATGTACCTGTCGAAGACCCTCACGCTCCGCTCGCTGCCGGAAATCGGCCGCCGGTTCGGTGGCCGGGACCATACGACGGTGCTGCACGCGGTCCGCAAGATCGAAGCCTTGGTCAACAAGGATACGACCCTGGCGGAGGAGGTCGAACTCCTGAAGCGGCTGCTCCAGGATTAGGCCAACGGACGAGACCTAGGACTTGCCTGAGGCAAGAAAGCTCAGGAAATCGTTGTGAAAATACGTCGCGCGCGGGGCGGAAGCCTTGCGCTCGACGCGCATCCGCGCCACCCTGCGAACCCCTCGGCGGGGCCTTCCCGGTCCTGCCAGCTAGCTGCCGCACGGCCTCCTTCCGGGGATTGCGGCTCCTCAATCGATCGGGCGGGTTTGGGTAAATGAAGGTCACCGTCGAGCGCGCGCAACTCCTCAAGTCGCTGGGCCATGTCCATCGCGTCGTCGAACGCCGCAACACGATCCCCATCCTCGGCAACGTGCTGCTGCGGGCCGAGAATGCCCGGCTCAGCTTGAAGGCAACCGACCTCGATCTAGAGGTCACGGAGACGCTGGCGGCAGAGGTTGCCACCGGCGGATCGACCACCGTCCCGGCGCATATGCTGTACGACATCGTGCGGAAGTTGCCTGAGGGATCGCAGATCGTGCTGGAGGCGACCGGCGATCGCGCCATCCTCAGCATCCGCGCGGGCCGTTCGCGCTTCACGCTGCAGACCTTGCCGGAGAGTGACTTCCCCGACCTCGCCGCCGGCGAGATGACCCATTCCTTCACCCTCGGTGCTGCCGACGTCAAGCGGCTGATCGACCGCACGCAGTTCGCGATCTCCACCGAGGAAACGCGCTACTACCTGAACGGTATCTATCTGCACAATGCCGGCACGGCGAAGAGCGCGACGTTGCGCGCGGTCGCCACCGACGGCCATCGGTTGGCGCAGATCGACCTGCCGCTGCCGAACGGCGCCGGCGGCATGCCGGGCGTGATCGTTCCGCGCAAGACTGTGGGCGAGGTGCAACGGCTAATCGAGGACAACGAGGCTTCGGTCACCATCGAACTGTCGCAAGGCAAGATCCGCCTGACCATCGGCGACGTGGTGCTGACCTCGAAGCTGATCGACGGCACCTTTCCCGATTACGGCCGCGTCATCCCGCAAAACAACGATAAGGAGCTGATCGTCGACAAGCGCGACTTCGAAGCCGCCGTCGATCGCGTCTCGACTATCTCCTCGGAACGCGGCCGCGCCGTGAAACTGGCGCTCGCGAGCGGCAAGCTGGTGTTGTCGGTGACCAATCCGGATTCGGGCAGCGCCACCGAAGAGCTCGAGGTCGAGTATGCCGCCGATGCGCTGGATATCGGCTTCAACTCGCGCTACCTGCTGGATATCGCGGCGCAGATCGAAGGCGAAGTCGCGGTGTTGAAGCTCGCCGATCCTGGCTCCCCGACCCTGATCCATGACAAGGATTCCAAGGGCGCGCTCTACGTCCTGATGCCGATGCGCGTGTAAGCGGCGCAGTTTCGCGCAACATTCGCGGCGACTGTGGCGACCAGGAATCGGCCATTTTCCTGTGAAACGCATGGATACGCGCGCGCAACGCGCGTATGACGGCTCCATGCTGTCTTTATCGTCCGCCGCCGCATGACTGTGTCCCGCATCCAGCGCCTCAGCCTGACGCACTTCCGCAACTATCGCGCGGCCAGTGTCAGCGTGAGCCGTGATCTCGTGGTGCTGGCGGGGCCGAACGGTGCCGGCAAGACCAACTGCCTCGAAGCGATCTCGTTTCTGTCGCCAGGCCGCGGCCTGCGGCGCGCCACTCTCGACGATCTCGCCGACAACCAAGGCGACGGCTCCTGGGCCGTCTCTGCCGAGGTCGAGGGCGCCTTCGGCCTGGCAACCCTCGGCACTGGCATCGACACGCCTATTGTGGGCGAAACCAGCACCACACGCCGCTGCCGCATCGACCGCGAGCCGGTTTCGTCCGCCGCAGCGTTCGGCGACCACCTTCGTATGGTCTGGCTGACGCCCGCTATGGACGGCTTGTTCATCGGCGCCGCGGCCGAGCGGCGACGCTTTCTGGACCGTCTCGTGCTCGCGATCGATTCCAACCATTCGAGCCGCGTCTCTGCACTGGAGCGCTCGCTGCGCTCCCGCAATCGTCTGTTGGAGAATCCCCGTCCCGACGCCCACTGGCTCGATGCGATCGAGCACGAGACCGCCCAGCTTGCGGTGGCGGTGGCTGCGATGCGCAGCGAAACCGTCACGCGGCTGCAGGCGGCGCTCTCCGCGCGCGCGGCGGCCTCGGCGTTTCCGACCGCGACCCTGACCCTCGACGGCTGGATGGAAATCGAGTTGCTGACGGAACCCGCGCTGGCCGTGGAGGACCGCTACCGCGCCATCCTGCGCGAGTCCCGCGCCCGCGACGCCGCCGCAGGTCGCACCCTCGATGGCGCCCACCTGACCGATCTCAACGTCGTCTACGCACCGAAGACCATGCCGGCGAAGGACGCATCCACCGGCGAACAGAAGGCGCTGCTGATCGGCCTTGTTCTCGCCCATGCGGGCCTCGTCGCGGAAATGACCGGCATCGCACCGCTGCTGCTGCTCGACGAAGTCGTCGCGCACCTTGACCCTGGTCGCCGCGCCGCGCTGTTCGATGAACTGGAGCGGCTCGGCACGCAGGTCTGGATGACCGGCGCCGATCCGGCGGCGTTCGCCGCCGTGACCGATCGCGCCGACATTTTCCATGTCGAAACCGGCCGCATCGGACGCAGCCAATGAACCCTTTTGGGAACGCGAATCGCACCGGCGCGGGCCTTGTTTACTGGTGTTTTCAAAGGCCTTGGCGAAGGCCAGAACCGGCCTTGAAAAAGCGCCAAAAAATATCATTTATTCAATAGCTTAAAAGGCGAGATAAGCCCCTGTACGGCACTTCGCTTTCATGGCAGAAAATCATCTTTCGCGCGCCGGATAGGACACTGATTCGGCGCGGTTTTCCGAAGGCCCCTGTATGACCGAACCCGCCCGGCAGACGACCGCCGAAACTGCGCATTCTCCGACGCCCGAATACGGCGCCGAATCGATCAAGGTGCTGAAAGGCCTCGATGCGGTTCGCAAGCGGCCCGGCATGTATATCGGCGACACCGATGACGGCTCCGGCCTGCACCACATGGTGTACGAGGTCGTCGACAACGCCATCGACGAAGCGCTCGCCGGTCACGCCACGTCCGTTCAGGTGATGCTCAATCCCGACGGCTCTGTCACCGTGCGCGACGACGGCCGCGGCATTCCGACCGGCATCCATCCGGGCGAAGGCGTCTCGGCGGCCGAGGTCATCATGACCCAGCTCCACGCCGGCGGTAAGTTCGACCAGAATTCCTACAAGGTCTCCGGCGGTCTGCACGGCGTCGGCGTTTCCGTCGTCAACGCACTCTCGACCAAGCTGCAGTTGCGCATCTGGCGCGACGGCAAGGAACACTTCATGGAGTTCGCGCATGGCGAGGCCATTGCGCCGCTCGCGGTTGTCGGCGACGCCGGCGATAACCGCGGCACCGAGGTCACGTTCCTGCCCTCGCCCGAAACCTTCACCATGGTCGAGTTCGATTTCGCGACGCTGGAGCATCGCCTGCGCGAGCTCGCGTTCCTGAACTCCGGCGTCAGCATTATCCTTTCGGACATGCGCCATGCAGTCGAGAAGCGCGAGGAAATGCGTTACGACGGCGGCATCGAGGCGTTCGTGAAATATCTCGATCGCAACAAGGCTGCGATCATGCCGACCCCGATCACGCTGCGCGCCGAGCACAACGGCATCGGCGTCGAGTGCGCGCTGTGGTGGAACGACACCTACCACGAGAATGTGCTCTGCTTCACCAACAACATTCCGCAACGCGACGGCGGCACGCACCTGGCGGGCTTCCGCGGCGCGCTGACGCGCCAGGTCACGGGCTATGCGGAGACCAGCGGCATCTCCAAGAAGGAGAAGATCTCGCTCACCGGCGACGACTGCCGCGAAGGTCTGACCGCCGTCCTATCGGTGAAAGTGCCGGACCCGAAATTCTCCTCGCAGACCAAGGACAAGCTGGTCTCGTCCGAAGTCCGTCCGGTGGTCGAAAGCGTCGTCAACGAAGCGTTGCAGACCTGGTTCGAGGAACATCCAGGAGAGGCCAAAACCGTCGTCGGCAAGGTGATTCAGGCCGCTGCCGCGCGCGAGGCTGCGCGCAAGGCGCGCGAGCTCACCCGCAAGAATCCGCTCGGCGTCACCTCGCTGCCCGGCAAGCTCGCCGACTGCCAGGAACGCGATCCGGCAAAGTCCGAACTGTTCATCGTCGAGGGTGACTCCGCAGGCGGTTCCGCCAAGCAGGGCCGCAACCGCGAATTCCAGGCGGTGCTGCCGCTGCGCGGCAAGATCCTCAACGTCGAGCGCGCCCGTTTCGACAAGATGCTGTCGTCGGAGCAGATCGGCACGCTGATCACCGCGCTCGGCACCGGCATCGGCCGTGAGGACTTCGACCTCGGCAAGCTGCGCTATCATAAGATCATCGTCATGACCGACGCCGACGTCGACGGCGCGCACATCCGCACGCTGCTGCTGACGTTCTTCTTCCGCCAGATGCCGCAGCTGATCGAGGCAGGCCACCTCTACATCGCCCAACCGCCGCTCTACAAAGTCTCGCGCGGCAAATCCGAGCAGTACCTGAAGGACGAGCGGGCGCTGGAAGATTATCTGATCGATACCGGTCTCGAAGACTCGGTGCTGAAGCTGCCCAATGGCGCAGAACGCGCGGGCCGCGATTTGCGCGCGCTGGTGGATGATGCTCGCACCATCCGCGGCGTGTTGAACGGGCTGCACTCACGCTACAACCGCGGCGTGGTCGAGCAGGCAGCCATCGCCGGCGTTCTGAACCCGTCGGTCATCTCCGACCTTGCGACCGCCAATCAGGCCGCCGACTACATCGCCAAACGCCTCGATGCCCTCGCCGACGAGGTCGAACGCGGCTGGATCGGCCATTATGTCGAAGGCGAAGGCTTTGCCTTCGAGCGCACCGTGCGCGGCGTCAAGGAATACACGATGATCGACGAGGCGCTGCTTGGCTCGGCCGACGCGCGCAAGCTCGATGAGTATGCCGCCATGCTGCAGGAAACCTATCCGCGGATCGGAACCTTGCGCCGCAAGGACACGGAAACGCCGATTCACGGGCCGGTGAGCCTGTTCGAAGCCGTCACGGATGCCGGCCGCAAGGGCATCTCGATGCAGCGCTACAAAGGTCTCGGCGAGATGAACCCGGAGCAGCTCTGGGAAACCACGCTCGACACCAACGTCCGCTCGTTGCTGCAGGTGAAGGTCAAGGAGGTCGACGAGGCCGACGATATCTTCACCAAGCTGATGGGCGACGTGGTGGAGCCGCGCCGTGAGTTCATCCAGGACAACGCGCTCAGCGCGAGCGTCGACGTCTAAAAGCTAAGCGCCGCATCAGGCGACTGTTGCAAGGCGGCTCGGCCATCCCACACGCCTCATCGCGGCCTCGCCCGCGCAATGATGGCGGTGAAATCCACGCCTCGCGGCAGCGCGCCATACTGATGCGCGCCGCAGGCGGCGAGCCGCGAAGCACAGAACGCGTCCGACACCGCAGCGGGTGCGTGCTGCAGCAGAATGCTCGCTTGCAAGCCGACCGCGAGACGATCGACGATATCGCGCGCCCGCTGCTCGAAATCGGCGGCATCACGCATATCTGCCTTCAATGCATCGATATGGCGATCGAAGATCGCGTTGGTCCCGCGCGCGGCATCGACCTCGACGAAATAAGCTTCCAGCGCCTCCGGCGAACGCTGCATCACGCGCAGCACATCCAGGCACTGCACGTTGCCTGAGCCTTCCCAAATCGCATTCACCGGCGATTCGCGGAATAGCCGCGGCATCGGACTGTCCTCCATGACGCCTGAGCCGCCAATGCACTCCATCGCCTCATACGCATGTCCCGGTGTCCGCTTGCAAATCCAATACTTGCCAAGCGCCGTGCCGAGCCGAACGAGCTGAGCCTCGTGCGGCTTTGCACTGCTATCGAGCGCCCGCGCGATACGCATCGTCAGCGCCACGGCAGCCTCCGCTTCGAGCGCGAGGTCGGCCAACACGTTGCGCATGATCGGCTGATCGATCAGCAACTTGCCGAAAGCAGCCCGCTGGCAGCAATGATCGATCGCCTGGCTGGTCGCCATCCGGATGCCCGCGGACGAGCCCGCCATGCAGTCGAACCGTGTCATCGCCACCATTTCGATGATGGTCGGAACACCGCGCCCTTCGTCGCCGATCATCCAGCCGAGCGCACCGCGCAACTCGGTCTCACTGGATGCATTCGAAACGTTGCCCATCTTCCGCTTCAGGCGGATCACCTGCAGCGGGTTCTTCGTTCCATCCGGACGCCAGCGCGGCACGAGGAAGCAGGAGAGCCCGCCCGCGGCTTGCGCAAGCACCAGGAACGCATCGCACATCGGCGCCGAGACGAAGAACTTGTGACCAATCAGTTCGTAGGCTTGCCCCGGCCCTCCGGCGCCGACCGGCACAGCGCGCGTCGTATTCGCGCGCACATCCGATCCACCCTGCTTCTCGGTCATGGCCATGCCGATCGTCAGGCCGGCCTTCTGATCGGTTGGAATGTTGCGCGGATCGTAGACGCGCGTGAGAATCTTCGGCAGCCACGCCTCGGCGATATCCGGCTGCTGCCGCAAGCATGGAACGGAAGCGAATGTCATGGTGACCGGACAACCGTGTCCCGCCTCGACCTGGCTGTGCAAATAGAAGCGTGCGGCGCGCGCGACATGCGCTCCCGGCCGTGGATCGGTCCAGGGCGACGAATGCAGCCCCTCTTCGATCGCCGTGGCCATGAGCTCATGGTAGGCGGGATGGAAACGGACCAGATCGATCCGGCGGCCATAACGGTCATGGGTGTCGAATTCAGGCGCGTGCCGGTTCGCGAGCGCGCCGAGTTCCAGGTAATCCGCCGTGCCGATGCGCGCGCCGAAATTTGCAAGATCGTTGGTCGCCCAGCCAGCGCCTTCGCGGGCGACCGCCTCCGTCAGTGCGGCATCGGCGCTGAAGAGATTGTAATCAGCGAGCGCGAACGGCTGGTTGACGACCTCGTGGGTGACAGCGCCGTACCGATCCATCGCGTGATCCTTGGCGAACGCGTCTGTTGCAGCATCGTTGGGCATGTCGTTCTCCCGTCATACTATGTTCGGCGCGCCCCGTCCGCACACCCGCTAAACAGGTCGTTCGATCTTGCATCCCGGGCCTTCCAAGCCTAAATCATTTACGCGTCAACACGAACAGGACGTCTGCCACAATGGATTTCACCCGGACTGCAATGCCGCACTGCCTTGCCTCCAGGGGAATCCATGTTCATGCCGGCCTCCATCGTCCTCTCCCATCTAAGCCTGTCTGCGCCTGACGGCCGGACACTCGTCTCCAACATTGATCTGAGTTTCGGCCCCGAACGGGTCGGCCTCGTCGGCCGCAATGGCGTCGGCAAGACGACGCTGCTTGCGGTGATGGCGGGAGAGCGGCTGCCTGCTGCCGGTACGGTGTCCATCCGCGGAACCGTTGGTGTCTTTCGCCAGACGGTTCAGGTGGCGCCGCACGAGATGATCGCCGACCTGTTCGGTGCCAGGCAGGCCTTGGCCATCTTGCATCGCGCCGAACGGGGCGAGGCCACGACCGACGAGCTTGCGGCCGCTGACTGGACACTGGAGACGCGCCTGGCAGCAGCGCTGGTTCACGTCGGTCTCGACGCAGCGGCCGAAACCCGCTTGAGCGCGCTCTCCGGCGGACAGCGCACCCGCGCGGGCCTCGCCGCGCTGGTGTTCGCGAAACCTGACTTCCTCTTGCTCGACGAACCGACGAACAATCTCGACCGGGAGGGCCGTCACGCGCTGTACGACCTGCTGGCCGGATGGCGGGCGGGTGCCATCATCGTCAGCCATGACCGGGCGCTGCTCAACAGCATGGATGGCATCGTCGAGCTCACCCCTCTCGCTGCGAGGCGCTATGGCGGCAACTGGAACGCCTATCGCGAACGCAAGACGCAGGAGCTGGCGGCGGCGCAGCGTGATCTCGCGGACGCGGAGCGTCACGCCGCCGACTTGGCGCGCAAGGCGCAGATCGCCGCCGAACGCAAGGCGCGCAAAGACGGCGCTGGCCGCAAGAGCAACGCCAGGGGCGGCACTCCGCGCATCGCCCTCGGCGGATTGAAGGAGCGCAGCGAGAACACCAGCGGCGCCGGCGCCCGCCTTGCCGAGGCCAGACAGGCGGACGCTGCAAAAGCCATTGCGGACAAGCGCGAGCGGATCGAGATCCTGCAATCCTTGTCCGTGTCCCTGCCCTCGACACACCTGCCCGCGAACAAGATCGTGCTGCAGGCCAATGCCGTCTCGGCCGGCTACGCACCCGGGCGGCCCGTCATCCGCGATCTCTCGTTCAGCATCACGGGTCCCGAACGTGTTGCCATCACCGGCCCGAACGGCTCCGGCAAGACGACGCTGCTCGCGCTCCTCACCGGGGGCCTACAGCCATCGCGCGGCACCGTACGCGTCGCAACCCGATTTGCCATGCTCGACCAGCAGGTCCGCGCGCTCGATCCATCAGCTTCGATCAGAGACAATTTCCGCCGCATCCATCCGCAGGCGAACGAGAACGACTGCCGCGCGGCGCTCGCACGCTTCATGTTCAGAGCCGATGCCGCCCTGCAGATCGTATCGCATCTCAGCGGCGGGCAGCTGCTACGCGCCGGACTAGCCTGCGTGCTCGGCGGTCCGACACCGCCGCCGCTGCTGATCCTGGACGAGCCGACCAACCATCTCGACATTGATTCTCTCGAAGCAATCGAAGCCGGATTGCAGGCATTTGACGGCGCGCTAGTGGTCGTCAGCCACGACGAAGCCTTTCTAGCCGCGCTTGGGATTACCCGCCGTCTGGCCTTGCCAACAGGAGTCACGACCGCCTTCACCGATCAGGCTCCGTAATCTCCGTCGCCCTGCTATCGGCAATGCCGATGCAAGGTGTTGCCATTGCTGTGCTAGAACGAATGCAGGCGCCCGGCTCCGGACGCGTGGAATCGTGCAACGTTATGTTGAAACCGTTTGGGCCCGACATCTGGATGGCGGACGGAACCACCGTCACCGGAGCGCTGGGATTCCTCTATCCGACCCGCATGGCGGTCATCCGCTTGTCCGATGGCGCGCTCTTCGTCTGGTCGCCGACCGCGCCGACAGACCGCCTGCGTGGCGAGATCGATAAGCTCGGCGCCGTTCGCCATCTGATTGCGCCCAATTCCCTGCACCACCTCTTCATCGCCGACTGGAAGCGCGCCTATCCGGACGCTCAGCTCCACGCCGCGCCGGGGTTGCGGGCGAAGCGCAAGGATATCGCTTTCGACCACGATCTTGGCGAGATGCCAGCACCGGACTGGGCCGGACAGATCGATCAGGTCGTCGTGGCTGGGAACGTTATCACGCGCGAAACGGTGTTCTTTCACAAGGAGAGCGGCACCGCGCTGTTCACCGAACTGTTGCAGCAGCTCCCCGCCGGCTGGTTCTCCGGCTGGCGCGGCTTCATAGCCCGATGGGATTTGATGGTTGCGGCTGAGCCGTCAGTGCCGCGGAAATTCCGGCTGGCGTTCACCGATCGGAACGCCGCGCGTGCCGCGGTTGATCGCATTCTCGCCTGGCCAGTCGAGAAGGTGCTGATGGCCCACGGAACGCCCGTCGACACCAATGGCCAGGCCGTCTTGCGCCGAGCCTTTGGCTGGCTCACCACCTGATGATCATGGCGTGCCTGTTTTCGGCAGTCACTCGGCGCGGTCACCCGTTTCCGATACGGTTTGCGGAGGAACCAGGCTGCTTCCCTCCGCACGATCGCGATAGATCGCCGCGCGGGCCAGCAGCATCAGCGTGACCGGCGTGGTCACCGTGACGAAGATCGCGACGAGCACCTCATGCAGAACCGGACGCGCCTGCAGAACGGTGAAATAGATCATCGAGGCGAGCAGGATGCCGGCAGCACCCCATGTCGCGCCCAGCGTCGGCGCGTGAACGCGCTCGTAGAACGTCTTCAGACGCAGCAACCCAATGGCGCCCGTCAGCGTCAACCCCGCTCCCAGCAGCAAGAGGAAACTCGTCAGCAACGCGGCCCAAACCGGCAGATCAGATGCGGCAGTCATTCGATCACCTCTCCGCGCATGAGGAATTTGGCCAGCGCGACCGTCGACACGAAGCCGAGCAGCGAAATGACCAACGCGGCTTCAAAGTAAAGCGTGCTTCCGGTTCTCATGCCGTACAGCAACAACAGCAGCATCGCATTCACATACAGCGCATCCAGCGCTAGGATGCGATCCTGCGCCCTGGGCCCGCGAATGATGCGAAAGGCCGCAATCGCCATGGCGATGCCAAGCATGAATTGGGCGATCAGAAGCGACCAGAACAGGACGACCGCGCTCATTCGAAGATCTCCAGCAGCAAGCGCTCGTAGCGATTCTTGATCAGGCTGATCCAGTGCTCCTCATCGACGAGATCGAGGACATGCAGCAAGAGCGTGCTCTGCGACGCATTGTATTCTACCCACGCTGTCCCTGGCGTGCTGGTCAGGATACACGCGAGCACGGCCAGTCCGGTGCGATGACGAAGCGTGAGCGGGATGGTGATGAAGCCGGAAGTCCTTTGGCCTCGATCCGGCCCGAGAATTACCCCCGCAACGGCGACGTTGGATCGCCAGATATCGACCAGCACGATCAGCACGAGCTTGGGAATCAGATACCAGCGGCGCAAGCTCGGCTTGGCCGGCTGCAGGCGCACCATGACGTTGGATGCGGCGATCGCAATCACGCTGCCGAGCATGACATGCCCCAACGAAAATCCGTTGAGCAGAATCCACATCACCAACAGCGACGCGGCCAGCACAGGATGGGGAAGCGCGCGACTCATTGACCGGCCTCCACACGCGAGGACGAGACACGCCGCGCCGACAGCACGTCGCCGATATACTGCTCGGGCGCATGAATCGAACGCGCGGTCTGTTCCATGTATCGCATAACGGGACCGCCCTGAACGGTCAGGGCCAGCGTCAGGAGCAGCAGAACGACGGTCGGCACGATCTCAACAATGAGGACGCGTGGGACAGTCGCATCGATGGGTGCCCAGAAGATGCGAATTCCGACACGCACCAAGGCCAGCAGCGCCGCAAGGCCCGAGAGGATCAACAGCGCAGTAAACACCCAGCTCGCAGCCGGAATAGTCGTCGCCGCTCCTGCATCCGCAGGCGCAAACAACGCCACCATCATGGCAAGCTTGGCGACGAAGCCGGACAGCGGCGGCAAGCCGGCCAACAAGAGGGCACACCCCGCAAAGCAGATGCCGAGAATGGCCAGCGTGCCGGGGAAAGGACTACCGACCTCGTCGTCCTGCACGTCGTCGTCCTCATCGCCATACGCCTCCGCGGTCACGGCGAGGAGATCGGCCACCGGGCTTTGGCCCCGCTCGACCAGCTCGATCAGCAGAAAGAAGGCGCCGATCGTCAGGGTCGAGCTGACGAGATAGAAAAGAGCGCCCCCGGTCACGCTTGCGTTGGACAAGCCGATCGCCGTGAGCAGCGTTCCGGTCGATACCAGCACGCAATAGCTGGCCAAGCGGCTCAACGCCTGCGAGGCGAGGATGCCGATCATACCGTAAACCATGGTGGCCATGCCGCCGATCAACAGCACCTCGCGGCCGAAGCCGGACGACGCGCCGGCCTGAGTGCCGAACAGCAGCGGCGACAGCCGCAGTAGGATGTAGATGCCGGCCTTGCTCAGGATGGCGAAGACCGCCGCGACCGGCGCCGCCGCGGCCGGATAGGCTCGCAGCAGCCAGAAGCAGAGCGGCCACATGCCGGCCTTCACCAGGAAGGCCGTGCCGAGCACCGCGGCACCCGCCTCCAAGAGCGCGCGGTCGCTCGCGGCAACGTTCGGAATGCGAACCGCCAGATCGGCCATGTTCAACGTTCCAGTCACACCATAGATCAGGCTGACGCCGATCAGGAACAGGAATGACGTCGCGAGATTGATGGCGATGTAGTGCAGGCCCGCGCGAACCCGCTGCGGTCCTGAGCCGTGCAGCACGAGGCCATATGAGGCCGCCAGCATCACCTCGACAAAGACGAACAGATTGAAGAGGTCGCCCGCCAGACAGACGCCGTTGACGCCCATCAGGAGGAACTGAAACAGACTGTGGAAGTGCGAACCGGCCTTGTGCCATTTCGCCAGCGAAAAGGTCAAAGCCGCGGATGCGAGCAGCGCCGTCAGCACCAGCATCAGCGCCGACAGGCGATCGAGAACGAGGACGATACCAAACGGTGCGGGCCAGTTGCCGAGCAGATAGACGCCGGTTGCCGACGTATCGGCAAACCGCAGCAGCGTCACGGCGACATACAGCGTCGTCAGCGTGGCGATGAGATTGATGGCGCCCTTCAGCAAGGGCCGCCGCTCGTCATACATCATCAGCAGCGCGCCCGAGATGAGCGGCACGACGATCGGCGCGACGATCAGATGGTTGAGCCAACCGCCCATCAGCGCTCCTGCCCGTCGACATGATCGGTTCCCGTCAGGCCGCGCGACGCAAGCAACATGACGAGGAACAGCGCTGTCGTCGCAAAGCCGATGACGATGGCGGTGAGGACCAGCGCCTGCGGCAGCGGATCGGCAAAGTCCGCCAGGCTGCCGGTCTTATCCGTCAGGATCGGCGATGCGCCGGAGCGCAGCCGCCCCATGCTGAAGATAAAGAGATTGACGGCATAGGAGATCAACGACAGGCCGATGATCACCTGGTAGGTCCGTGGCCTGAGCAGCAGCCACACCCCCGACCCGGCCAGAATGCCGATCACAGTCGCCAGCAGGAGCTCCATTACGCGTCCTCCTCGGCCGCCTCGCGCACCCGATCGGAGCGACCCTTGCGGATCGACTGGTGCGCCAGCGCGATCAACATCAGCACTGTCGCCCCCACCACGAGACCGAGAACGCCGAGATCGAAGAAGAGCGCGGTCGCGGTCGGCACCGCGCCGATCAGCGGCAAGTTCGTGTACTGCGCATACGAGGTGAGGAACGGATAGCCGAACAGCAGCGAACCAAGCCCGGTCGCGGCCGCCAGCAGCAGTCCCAATCCGATCCAGCTCACCGGCAGCACACGCAGCCTTTCTTCCACCCATTTAGCGTCCGCCGCCATGTACTGCAGGATGAAGGCTGCCGCGATGGCGATGCCCGCAGAGAAGCCGCCGCCGGGAAGATCGTGGCCGCGCAGGAACAAATACACCGCGAGGACGACGATGACGGGAAACAGCCATTGCATGGATGCGGCGGGAACGAGCAGATAATCGCTGACCGTATCGCCGGGCTTGCGATCCGGCGCCGCTTCGTCGAACGCGTTCTGCCGACGCTGCTGCTCGGGCGAACCCACGCTGTCCGCAGCCGGCCGGAAACGGCGCAGCAGCGCGAAAACGCTGAGCGCCACCACCGCAAGCACGGTGATTTCGCCCATGGTGTCGAAGCCGCGGAAGTCGACCAGGATCACGTTCACGACATTGCGGCCGCCGCCGCCGGTATAGGCGTGCTCGAGGAAGTAGCTGGCGATGGTGTCGGGCAACGAGCGCGTCATCACGGCAAAGGCAACCAGCCCAAGCCCGCCGCCGGCCGCGATCGCGATGGCAAGATCGCGATGCCGGCGCACGCGCATTCTCCACGTCACAGGTTGGCCATCGCTCGTTTCCTGACGCTTCGGCAGCCAGCGCAGGCCGAGCAAGATCAAGACGGTGGTCACGACCTCCACCATCAACTGAGTCAATGCGAGGTCCGGAGCGGAGAACCAGACGAAGGTGATGCAGGTCGTAAGCCCGGCACCGCCCAGCAGAATAAGCGCGACCAGCCGGTGATACTTCGCCTGGTAGGCGGCGCCGATGGCACAGCAAGCCCCGATGATCCAGACCAGCATCAGGACGGGATCGGCCCCGCTCCAGGTCGGCATGGCCCCGCCAAATCCACCGCGGTATAGCGGCAGCAAAGCGGCGAGGATCGCAGCCCCGACCAGCAGCCGCAACTGCGGCTGCAAACGTTGCGTGCCAACGATGCTCTCGATCGAGCGGGCCCACTTCCACGATACCGTGACCAGGATCCGCTCGAAAATGCGCTGGCCGTTGAGTTCGCGCAGCAACGGCGGCCCCTCTTCCGAGCGATGCAGATAATTCCTCATGGCGACGTAAAGCAGGCAGCCGATGACCAGAGCGACCGCACTCATGATCAGCGGCAGATTGAGCCCATGCCACACGGCAAGGCTATACGCCGGCGTCTGCGGCCCCAGCACGGCAACGACCGCCGTCTCCAGGAACGGACCGATCGTGAGCGACGGCGCAATGCCGACGATCAGACAGGCGAGAACGAGAAACAGGATCGGAAACCGCATCCAGAACGGCGGTTCATGTGGTTCATGCGGCAGGTCCGTAGGCTTTTGCCCAAAGAACACCGAGTGGATGAAGCGGATCGAATACGTCACCGCGAAGGTGCTGGCGACCACCGCGACATAGGGCTGCGCCGTATCGAGGACTGACCGGACATGGGTTTCGATCGCTTCGGCGAAGAACATCTCCTTCGAGAGGAAGCCGTTCAACAGCGGCACGCCGGCCATCGACGCGCTTGCGACCATCGCCAGCGTCGCGGTGATCGGCATGAAGCGAAAGAGGCCACCGAGCCTTCGCATGTCCCGCGTGCCGGTTGCGTGATCGACGATGCCTGCCGCCATGAACAGCGATGCCTTGAACGTCGCATGGTTCATCATATGGAAAATGGCCGCGACCGCGCCGAGCGGACTGCCGAGGCTGAGCAGCATCGTGATCAGCCCGAGATGGCTGATGGTCGAATAGGCGAGCAGCCCTTTCAGATCATGCTGAAACATTGCGAAGAAGGCGCCCACCAGCAGCGACGCCATTCCGGCCAAGCCGACGAGCCAGAACCATTCCGGCGTTCCGGACAGCACCGGCCACAAACGCGCCAGCAGAAACACCCCCGCCTTCACCATCGTCGCCGAATGCAGATAGGCCGAGACCGGCGTCGGCGCGGCCATCGCATTGGGCAACCAGAAGTGAAAGGGAAACTGCGCACTCTTGGTCAGCGCGCCGAGCAGAATGAGCACGAGCGCCGGCACGTAGAGAGCATGCCCGCGGATGGTGTCACCGGACGACAGCACGCGATCGAGGTCGTAGCTGCCGACGATATGTCCGATCAGTACGACACCGACGAGCAAGGCGAGGCCGCCGATTCCCGTCACCGTCAGCGCCATGCGGGCGCCGTCGCGAGCACCGGCGTTGTTATGCCAGTAGCCGATCAGCAGGAAGGAGAAGATGCTCGTCAATTCCCAAAAGAAGACGAGAAGAATCAAGTTGCCGGACAGCACGATTCCGAGCATCGCCCCCATGAAGGCGAGGAAGAAGGAGAAGAAGCGCGGAACCGGATCCTCGGGCGACATGTAATAGCGGGCGTAGAGCACGACCAGAAAGCCGATCCCGCTGACGAGCATCGCGAAGATCCAGGCGAACCCGTCCATCCGCAGCGAAAAACTGAGACCCAGCTCCGGAATCCAGTCGAAGCTGCTGCGGATCGCACCGCGGGCGACAATGGTGGGATAGGCAGCGGCGGTCAGCACCAAGCAGCCAAAGGCGACGCCTCCGGCAAGCCATGCCTCGGAGTTGCGTGCATTGGAGCGAAACGTTGCGGCAAGTACGCTCCCGGCGAACGGCAGCAGAATCAGAATTGCCAGCAATACGTAATCTTGCATTGTTCCGCCGCAAACCCCCGTTGGCAACCCCACAATGTTTGTGAATCCATACCCCTATAGCAAGTGCGCTGGGGGAGCGATAGTCGCCAGCTGTGACAGCCCGTCGCGCGGCGCCACACCAATACGTCACGCGCAAGTCATGCACGCGCACGCGGCGTGGCCACATCTGTCACGCAATGAATTCCGGCGCCTTGAGGAAGCGCTCTGCACGTCGTGGGCGGTCGATCCGAGATCAAACGGCCTGAGCGACCTCTGTTCGCAACAGTGCGCCGCTGATCGATTTGGGGCGAAACCGAACCGGAACGATGTCGAAGGGTGCGGCTGAAAGCGGCATTCTTTGGATGCCCCAGCGGCACGGCGCATCAGCATCGCGTATTGCGACGGATCACGGCCCTTCTCCGAGGAAACGCCGCAGGGCCCGCAGCATGGTTGCATCGGCGATCGCATGAGCGATGAATTCGGAGAACGACGTCTACGCTATAGCTCTCTAACCTTTCTGTTAGACCCGCGCGTTATCGCCAGCCTCGTACATGTTCGATCAAGGCGCGCATCTTGGGCGCCATATTGCGACGTTGGGGAAAGTACAGAAAAATGCCGGGAAAGGGCGGCAGGAAATCTTCAAGCAGCGGCACGAGTTTCCCGGCTTCCACAAACGGTCGGAAGGTCTCTTCCAACGCAAAGGTGATGCCGCCTCCGGCGAGCGCGGTGCGGATCATCAGGCGCAGATCATTGGTGGTGATCTGTGGTTCGACCGCGACGTCGAAGGGCACACCATTCTCCTCGAACTCCCAGCGATATGGCGCAACGTTCGGTGCCGGGCGCCAGCCGATGCAGCGATGATCGACAAGCTCGCGCGGGTGTGCCGGTGCGCCGTGGGTGGCGAGATAGACCGGGGCTGCGACCACCATTTCTCGCTGATCGCCGGTTATGGGAATGGCGATCATGTCCTGCTCGATGACCTCGCCTAGCCTAACGCCGGCGTCAAAGCCGGCGGCGACGATATCGAATTCCTCGTCCGTGACCGTGACGTCGATGGTCACCCCGGGGTGGGCGGCTGCGAACGAGGCGATGAGCGGCCCTGATAGAAACTTCTCTGCAATCGAAGTTGCGGCGATCCTGAGCAGACCGCGTGGCGCGCTCTCGGCGGCCACGCCTTCGAGTGCCGCACCGATGTCGGAAAGAGGTCGCGACAGCGCATCAACCAGATGCTCGCCCGCTTCCGTCAGTCGCACGGAACGTGTCGTGCGCATCACAAGGGCGGTGTCAAAGGCATCCTCCAACCGCCGTATCCCCTGACTGACGGCCGAGCGAGTCACGCCGAGGCGATCGGCGGCGGCGCGGAAATTGTGCTCTTCCGCCACGGCGAGAAACAACGGCAGGAGGTTGAGGTCGATCTTCATTGTCCAGCACCGCTAACCAACCAGTCCAGCATATGACGGATACCAGCGTCAGTCGCGAGCGTCCATCGTCCCCCTGAACGCATGCAGGGAGCACAGCATGGACAAGATTATCCTGATTACCGGGGCGTCCAGCGGTATCGGCGAAGGTATTGCCAGGGAGCTTGGTGGGGCCGGCGCGACGATGTTGCTCGGCGCCCGACGCCTGAAGCGCGTCGAAGCCGTGGCGGCGGAAATCCGCGAGGCAGGCGGAGTCGCCGAGGCCCGAATGCTGGATGTCAGCGAGCGCCAGTCCATGGCCGCCTTCGCCGAAGCCGCCGTGGACATGTGGGGCCGCATCGACGTCCTGATCAATAATGCCGGCGTGATGCCGCTGTCGCCGCTCGCCGCCGGCAAGCTCGATGAATGGGAGCGCATGGTCGACGTCAACATCAAGGGCGTGCTCTGGGGGATCGGTGCGGTCCTGCCGGTCATGGAAGCACAGGGCGGCGGTCAGATCATCAATATCGGCTCCATTGGAGCGCTGTCGGTGGTGCCGACTGCCGCCGTCTATTGCGCGACCAAGTTTGCGGTCCGCGCGATCTCGGACGGGTTACGGCAGGAAAGCACGAACATCCGCGTCACCTGCGTCAATCCCGGCGTCGTGGAAAGCGAGCTTGCCTCGACCATCACGCATCAAGAGACGATGGCGGTGATGGACGCCTACCGCGCGGTTGCGCTCCAGCCTGCCGATATCGCACGCGCCGTCCGGCAGGTGATCGAAGCTCCTGCCGGCGTCGATACCAGCGAGATCACCATCCGACCGACCGCATCGCGCCATTGAAGCCGAACGGGCCGATGCGTCGCGGCTTCGCACGCAGCTCCGTTCGGGGCTGCAATGGCGGCCCCGAACACACCAGCAACCTCAAAAGAATGGAGTGATCCCATGACCTTTCTCCTGCCGATCGGAAATGCAACGGCCGTCGCCCGCGATCTGCTCATCGCTTTGGCGTTCATCGTCGCCGTCACGCCAGCGCACGCCAGGACCGCAGCTGTGCCGACTGCCGAAATCGAGGCGCAGAACGAAGCCATCGTTCGACAGGCTTTCGAAGGCTGGGGTGCCGGCCGGGGCAACGTCTTCGACCTTCTTTCCCCTAATGCCCGCTGGACGATTCATGGCTCCGGCCCGGTCGCCGGCACCTACGTCGGCGTCGAGGATTTCGTGCAGCGCGCTTCGGCCCCCCTCGTCAGCCGCCTCGCAAGTCCACTGAGGCCGGACGTGCATCATATCTGGGCCGCAGGTGACAGGGTCATCATCCGCTTCGACGCTTCAGCCACCACGACATCGGGAGCGCCCTACCGCAACCAGTTCGTCTGGATCTTTCGGATGGAAGATGGCTCGGTCGTCGAGGCTGAAGCCTTCCTCGACCTCGCCGCCTATCAGAAGGTCATCGACGACAACCAACCGCGCAAGCGGTAGGCCGTCTTCAGCACTCTCGCCGGGGCGGCCGCACAGCGGCCGCCTGCGCAACGCGATATGAAGCGAGGAGCTCGACCGTGCCGTGGGGCCGTCTGAACTCGTTATCGTCGGCGGAAACAAAATGCAGTGGCGGGCCGAGAGCGACGAAACGGAGAACTACACCTACGCTATAGCCCTCTAAAATTGAGATACGCACGAGGAGCTACAATGGGGTAGTTTCTAGATCGACAGCTATTAGACCCGGGTTAACAGAAGCGGACCTTTCGAACCCACAAGCCGCGCTAAGGGTAGAGAATGACTGAATTGCGTTCTGGCCTTCCGATAGTTTCATTTGCGGATCAAATTGCACTGGAGAGCTGGTTGGCGGAGCAACCGAGCGATTCCAGCGGTGCTTGGATTAGATTTCGTAAGAAGGGTTCGAGCGTCGCAAGCGTCACCAAAGCTCAGGCGATCGACAGTGCCCTTTGCTATGGCTGGATCGACGGCCAACTCGACAAGTACGACGCTGATAGCTGGTTGGTTCGCTTTACCCCGCGCCGACCGCGCAGCAAGTGGTCGGATGAAAATCGGAAACGCGCGCTGGAACTGATCTCAGCGGGGCGCATGCAGGCGTCTGGACAGTTGGAAATTGATAAAGCGATGGCAGATGGCAGATGGGAAGCAGCGTATGCACCAGCGAGCAAAGCTGAGGTTCCACCGGATTTGCAGACCGCGCTCGATGCGAACCCGAAGGCCGCAGCTTTCTTCGCTACGCTCACTGGCGCTAACCGATATGCGATCTTGTATCGGATTGGTGCGGTGAAGAAGGCTGAGACCAGAGCCCGAAAAATTAGGGACTTCGTAGGTATGCTAGAACGCGGAGAAACCGTTCACGGCTGAAACGACCGCTTTCGGCGTCGCCCTCTCTGGTTCCGGTGGCCGACATGGGGGCGCAAACTGCCGTTCGCTGGCTCTCGAGTTTTATCGGGCTGTAGCGTAGAATCGGCGGTTTTGCATGCCGATTGGTGGAATGCGGTGATCGGCGGCAATATCGCGCTGTAGAGGGCAATCGGCATGTTTGGCGGAGAGGGAGGGATTCGAACCCCCGATACAGTTGCCCGTATGCCGCATTTCGAGTGCGGTGCTTTCAACCACTCAGCCACCTCTCCAGCGGCGAAGCAGGCGGTCTAGCCGCCCGGTTGCGGGGCCGTTCTAAGCGAGGTTTGCGCGTCGGACAAGGCGCTTGGTGACGGTTTTTCGCCTCGCAGCCCAAAAGCCCGCATCAGGACAACGCCAGGCGACATCTTGGCCGCGCCTCGGCCGCGCTTTTCGGCCCGATCGTTCGGGAAATCCGCAGAAATTCCGGCCCGCGCGTCGCTCAGCCGGTCCGGCCGGAGCTTGCGGCGATCTTGAGGATCTGCACCGCCTCAGGCAGGGCGATCAGGAACTCCGCATCGCGATCAAGATGATGAATGCGGCGGGGATCGCTGCCTGCGAACCGCGACATTGCCTCGACGCTCTCCCAGTAGGAGATGGTGACGAACTCGCTCTCGCCCTCGCGGTCCTCCCGCAGCATCTGGACGCCAAGCGCCTTCTGCTCCAGCGGCTTGATGCCGTGCTCATAGAGATAAGCCGCGTAGGCGTCGGCGCGCGCTGCGGTGGTCCGTCCGCGCCAGATGCGTGCGATCTTCGGCTGCGCACCGCTCCGTTCCGGATTCATGCCATCCTCCACGTCTGAGTTCTCAGGCCTTTTCCTTCTCGCGCTCGTCCTTGCCCTTTTCCTTGGCCTTGATCTTGCGCATGGTGAAGCGCGCATTGCCGAGACCGGTGCCGATCGTGAGCACGCCCCAGCGCTTGAACGTCTGCATGAACGGCACTTCGCTCAACCCCTGCACCACGCCGTCATTGTGCATCAGCACTGTCGTATCATGGCCGCCGATCTCAGGGATCGCCTCAACCAGGGCCGCCGGCAGGTTGAACTTGCTGCTCTCCCAGTTGCCGGGAAGGTTCTGCGCGCCCTTTTCGATCGAACCGTCCACATTGATCACGCCCGGACACGACACGCCGATGAATGGTGCGAGCTTGAACGTCTCATCTTCAGCCTGCTTGATCAGTTCCTTGAGCATTTTCGCCAACTTCTTCACCGCGTTTCCCCGCGTCGGCTCATCGTCCGCATGGCGCCAGAGCTGCGACTTCCACACCCGCGCCTTCGACAGGTCCGGGGCCTTGTCCTGCCGCGATTCAACAACGCCGCAACGAATGTTGGTGCCGCCGATGTCGACCGCCAGAATCGTGTCGTAGGCCTCGAAAATCCATGACGGCCCGAGATGCAGGCAGCCGATCAGCCCGGCTTCGTCGGGATGATGACGGATCGGAACCAGCACCACTTTTTCGCCGTCGGCTTTCAGGATCAGGCCGGCCCGGGCAATGGCGATCTCGCCGATCCGGCTGAGGCGGAAGCCGCCGCCGACCACGATCGCCTCCGTGCCTTTCCAGGCTTTGGTCTTCAGAAACCGCCGCGTGACATGGGCGAGTTCCTGGGCAAACTCCTCGACGGCGCCAAGCACGACCGCCGTCGCCTCGGCGTCGTCGCCGGCCAGGATCTCGTCGAGTTCGCTTTTGCTGAGTTCCTCGGAGGATTTGTTGCCAAACGGATCATCGCCCGCCTTGCGCAACGGCTTGCGCCAGTTCTCGACGATGGCGTGGAAAGCGCCCTTGCTGGCACGGTCGCCGACGAAACCCTCATCGTCCCGCAGCTCGATATTGTAGCTGTCGATGTCCACCGAGGGCAGCCGGTCGGCTCCGTGCTTGCCGATTCCGGCGGTTGATGGTTCGTCAGCCATGCTGCCCCCTCCTGTCAGTCCGTGCTGCAGCATCAACCGCGGAGGAACCAGTTTGGTTTCAAAGGGATAGAGACGATCGCCCTCATACGCCCCTCGGCGCGCCGAAATCGGGCTAAATCTTTCATTTCAGGGCGATTTTGGCTGAGCTTTCCTTGACTCTAATCCGTCAGCGGCTATAAGTCCGCCAACCCGGCGCGGGGCTTCTTGCGCCGTTTGTTTTGGCACGCCCCGGTTCTTTCAAGAAGAGGGCTGCCGGACACCACCATAACCGACTGACAAAAAGCCGCGCCGGATCACGATCCGAGCGACGGAGACATGAACACGAAGGATTAGAACGATGTTCGCAGTCATCAAAACCGGCGGCCGCCAGTACCGCGTCGTGCCGGATGATGTGCTTGAGATTGGCAAGATCGCCGGCGATGTCGGTACGATCGTGCAGCTGGGTGAAGTTCTCGTCGTGGGCGGCGATACGCCGGTGCTCGGTGCACCGACCGTAGCCGGCGCGTCGGTGGCAGCGGAAGTGCTGGACCACAAGCGCGGCGCCAAGGTGATCGCGTTCAAGAAGCGCCGCCGCAAGAATTCGCGCCGCAAGCGCGGCTACCGCGACGAGATCACGGTGATCCGCGTCACCGAGATCCTGACCGACGGCAAGGCGCCTTCGGTGGGCCCGCGCCCGAAGAAGGAAAAGGCTCCGGTCGAGGCGAAGACCGCTGATGGCGACACGCCTGCGAAGAAGGCGCCAGCCAAGAAGGCTTCCGGCGAGACGAAGGCGAAGGCACCGGCCAAGAAGGCCGCCGCCAAGAAGCCCTCAAAAGAGCAGGAAGCGTAACGAGATTTGAAATGATTCCGTCAAGGAATCGGGTTACAAGCTAGGACGAATTCGGAGACGAGCAATGGCTCATAAAAAGGCAGGCGGTTCGTCGCGCAACGGGCGCGATTCAGCCGGCAAGCGCCTCGGCATCAAGACGTTCGGCGGCGAACACGTCGTTCCGGGCAACATCATCGCGCGCCAGCGCGGCACCCAGTGGCATCCCGGCGTCAACGTCGGCATGGGCACCGATCATACCCTTTTTGCGAAAGCAGAAGGTCATGTCGTGTTCCGTACCAAAGGCAAGGGCCGTACCTACGTATCGGTCATTCCGATGGTTGAGGCGGCAGAGTAAAACGGTGGAGACATTGCGTTCCGCCGGGTCCTGTTGAACCGGCGGAGCCCATCAAGGCTCTCAAAGGGGGAGACGGGAAACCGGCTCCCCCTTTTGATTTTGGCGGTCGGGGGACGCCAATCCGCGCAGGATGCCGACGCCGGCATCATGCGCCAAACCTGATCTAGGGAGCCTGACCATGTTGCTGGAGAGACCATCCCCCATCTTCGATGAGACGTGTCGCGTCGTCCTCGAGACCGAGCGGCTTGAATTGCGCAGGCCGACGCTCGCGGACGTAAAAGCAATCGCGCGCCTCGCGAACGATCGCCGCGTTGCACAGAATACGGCACGAATTCCGTTTCCCTATTCGCAGACCGACGCGGAACGCTTCGTTCATTCCGTCGCAGCGCAACCGCGCGATACCACCTTTTTGATCACCCGACTCGGCGATCCGCTCGGCGTCGCAGCGATCGATATCGGACGCGGCGGCTGTCCCGAACTGGGCTACTGGCTCGGCGTCCCCTATTGGGGACAGGGCTATGCCACCGAAGCCGCGCGCGCGATGATCGACTATGCGTTCGAGGCCTTCGGCCACGGCGAGTTGCGCGCCGGCGCCCGCGTCGTCAACCCCGCCTCGCGCCGGGTGCTGGAGAAGTGCGGCTTCCAGTGGACCGGCGTCGAACTGCGCAAGATCGTCTCGCTTGGCTCCTCGACGCCGGTGGATCGCTTCCGCCTCGACCGCGGCGTCTGGTCGTCGCTGAAGAGCTGGCGCGATGCATACCGGCGACGATCGTGCTCGGGCGCGGAGCAGCGCGCTTAGGCGGGCTGCGGCGTCACCACCGGCTCCTCGCGCGCAAGCTTGCGCTCGCGCATGAAGATGTACAGCCCCGCGCTGACGATGATCGCGGCACCGACGATCGTCGTCAGCCGCGGGACGTCGCCAAAGGCGAGATAGCCGAACAGGGCCGCCCACAGGATCGCCGTGAACTTGAACGGCGCCAGCACGCTGGCCGGTGCCAGCATCAGGGCGCGGTTGACGCACAGCAGCGCCACGACGCTGACGATGCCCGCGACGAGGAAGATGCCGACATGCGGCCACTGCGGCGTCACCCACTGGAACGGCGCAACGACGGCGCCGAACAGCAACGTGCCGCTGATCTGGCTGAAGGCGAGGAACGTCTGCGACGTTCCCCGGAGCTGCCGGGTGACGATCATCAGCACGGCCGAGCAGAACGCGCCTGCCAGCGCGATCAGCGCCCCGAACGAGATCGATGCCGCCTCCGGTCGCATCGCAATGACGACGCCGATGAAGCCGGCCAGCACCGCAAGCCAGCGCCGCCAGCCGACTTTCTCGCCGAGGAACAGCGCCGAAAGCGCGACGACGATGATCGGCGACGACAGGTAGCAGGTGATCGTCTCGGCGAGCGGCAGATAGTAGACCGCGGTGAAGAACAGCATCACCTCGGTAATCGACAGCGCCACGCGCGCTACCTGCAGGCCCGGCCGCGGCACGTTGCGAAGCGCGGCGAAGTTGTTGCGCGCGACGAACGGCAGCAGCACCGCGATCGAGGTGGTGCTGCGGATCAGCAGAAACTGCGCGGCGGCGTAGACGGTGACCGTCCACTTCGCCAGCGCATCGAGACAGGAGTACAGTGTGATGCTCGCCAGCATCAGGAGAATGCCGGCCGTGACCGTCGATGGCAGAGCTGCCGATTGCAGGCGGCCGACGCGCGAACCCTGCGACGGAAGAATCGTCATGATGACTTGGGCGCTTCCCGGTTCTGGCCGATCTCGTTCCGCCGGCCTTTGTTGCGACGCTACGGACAATGCCCGCGCGCCGCAAGCCGACAACGCGCATACGAAACACCTGCCGACTGAATAGCGAGCCGCCATGCCCCTGCTCGACGACACCCTCACCATCCCGACGCAACGTCTGCTGCTGCGCCCCTTGCGGCATCCTGACGCTGCGCCGCTGTTCGCGCTGTTCAACAGCTGGCCCGTGATCCGCTACCTGTCGTCGCCGCCGTGGCCTTACAGGCTGGCCGACGCCGAATGGTTCGTGGCCGCGGCGACGACCCACGATCCGGAGCTGGCCGAGGAGGTCCGCGCCATCACCCATAGCGACGCGCTGATCGGGGTGATCGGCGTCCGCCAGCGCGAGGCCGGGAGCCTCCAGCGCGGCGCCGGCCCCAATATCGGCTACTGGATCGGAGAACCTTACTGGGGACGGGGGTTTATGACCGAAACCGTCCGCGCTTTCGTTCAACATATCTTCAAGTCGAGCGATGCGGATGCTATCTATTCTGGTGCCTTCGCCGAGAATGTGGCTTCGCTACGGGTTCAGGAGAAGGTGGGGTTCGTCCGCGACGGCGACACGACCCTTTACGCGAAGCCGCGCGGCGGCGACTTCCCGCACGTCAATACGGTGTTGACGCGCACCCGATTCGAACAGCAGCAGACGCCATGAAGTTCCTCGACGAAGCCAAGGTCTATATTCGCTCCGGCGACGGCGGCAACGGCTGCGTGGCGTTCCGCCGCGAGAAGTTTATCGAATTCGGCGGCCCCAACGGCGGCAACGGTGGCAAGGGCGGCGATGTGATCATCGAATCCGTCGATGGCCTGAACACGTTGATCGACTACCGCTACCAGCAGCACTTCAAGGCGCAGAAGGGCGTGCACGGCATGGGCAAGGATCGCCATGGCGCCAACGGCAAGAACATCATCCTCAAGGTTCCGGTCGGAACCCAGGTGTTCGACGAAGACCGCGAGACCATGCTGTTCGACTTCACCGATCTCGGCCAGACCTTCACCATCGCCGAGGGCGGCAATGGCGGCTTCGGCAACGCGCACTTCAAATCCTCCACCAACCGCGCGCCCCGCCACGCCAACCCCGGCCAGCCGGGCGAAGAGCGCTGGATCTGGCTGCGGCTGAAGCTGATCGCGGATGCGGGCCTGATCGGCCTGCCGAATGCCGGCAAATCCACCTTCCTGGCCGCAAGCAGCGCGGCGAAGCCGAAGATCGCCGACTATCCATTTACCACGCTGCACCCGCAACTCGGCGTGGTGCGGATCGACGGCCGCGAATTCGTGCTTGCCGACATCCCCGGCCTGATCGAAGGCGCGCATGAGGGCGCGGGCCTCGGCGACCGTTTCCTCGGCCATGTGGAGCGCTGCCGCGCCCTGCTGCACCTGGTCGACGGCACCAGCGAGCACGCGGGCAAGACCTACAAGACCGTGCGCGCCGAGCTCGAAGCCTACGATCAGGGCCTCGCCGAGAAGACCGAGATCGTCGCGCTGAACAAGGCCGACGCGCTGACGCCGGAGGAGCTGAAGCAGCAGCTTGCGCGGCTGAAACGGGCGGCGAAGAAGACGCCGCTGGTCCTCTCGGCCGCCACCGGCGAAGGCGTGGAAGCGGCATTGCGCGCGCTGCTCGGGGTTGTTGGCGATGCCTCGCGCACGCCGAAAGCAAAGAACGCGGCCGAAGCCGCGCCTTGGTCGCCGTGATGGCGCTCCCGGCGCGATCAATGCCGGGCTGTACTGCGAAAACCTCTGGAGGGCGGCGCGCGTCATGCCGAACCCCTCGCGTGGCGCGCTTGCACGCGGCATCTCCCGCGCGCGGAGAGATACGGCGATGCTCTGGGTGAACGCCCATGAGCGGCATGAGCGTGTTGATGCGCTCCCCTCTGGACTGAACGGCGGCCAGTATTGATGCATTCGCTCCCCTCTTGAGCCGTCGTTCCGGGACGCGCGATTTCGCGCGAACCCGGAACCCAAGACGCCCGGCGGGTGTGACGGCGCATGGCGCCGGTGACCTTGTTAGGAAAGCCCATCGGGCGCGCTGTTTCATATGATCCAAGATCATGGCCGTAACGGCAGACTGATCAGCACAGGGGCTATGGATTCCGGGCTCGCGAGCGGTGCTCGCGCCCCGGAATGACACCAAATGGGGGTGATGCGTCTACCCAGCTGCGCCCACCCAGCCTTCTGCGTTCTTTCGAACTTGCGGGTGTTGCTCGCGCCCCGAAATGACGGCGGAGTTGATGCCTGCGCTTCTCTTCCCGCAAACGGTGAGAGGTCAAAGAACAGCGCCGCTCCACTCCCTGCCGTCGTTCCGGGACGCGCCTCTTGGCGCGGGCCCGGAACCCATACGCCCGGTGTGCGTGATGGCACGCGGCGCCAGTGCCCTTGTAAGTGAAAACATCGCACGCGCTGTTTCATATGATCCAAGATCATGGCCGTCGCGGCAGACTGATCAGCACAGGGGTTATGGATTCCGGGCTCGCGAGCTGTGCTCGCGCCCCGGAATGACGCCAAATGGGTTGATGCGCCCACCCAGCTTTCTGCCGTTGTTTCGAACTTGCGGGTGTTGCTCGCATTGGAAATGCAACGCGTGAAGAAGCCGTGACGATAAGTCCGTAGAGCCGTGCCACCTGTGGCCTCATGGTTCGAGACGCGATGCTGATTTGCGCATCATCCCATCCGAAAACCGGCTCCCACTTTTCGGGATGATGCGTGCCGCGCTCCTCCATGAGGAGAGTCCCCGGATTGTCAAACAGCCAACGTTCCAACAGCGATCGTCTCATTTGGAAGGCGCGCGTCCTTTCAGGATTGCAAACACACGTTCGCATTCTCGCGGCACGGAATGCCCGAGGGTTGCGGCGCCGAGCTCCGGTTTACCCGGCTCCCGGCATGGCAACGCTCCGCCCCCGATGACGAGGGCGCGCGGAACGCCGGACGCTTCAGCGCGTCCGCAGCCTCGCGTGCAAATGAAAACAAGCACACGAGTTAGCCACCACGGTCACGCCGGACAGCAGCCGGCGTTCCGCACGCGATGGTTGGAACGGCTCGCTCCGCGTTGACCCCCGGTGACCGATCCTGGTTCACCACCACTCCAGTTTTGGCGCAGGCTGCCTCTCCTGTCTTGCGAGGGGAGAGAGCGAGCGCTTACGCGCCGCACCATGGCGCAAGGCGATGCGCCGGGATCACGCGACTTGGGCCGTCCGCAAGACGCCGCCGCCGTCACCGGCCGACCGCTCCGCCGAAAGCAGAACGCCCGATCCGGATCGAGCGGCGCCCTGCGGCCACCGCATCCCGCCCCGCGGTCGTGACGATCGCGAACGCCCCTCGCATCGGGGCAGGACAATTAGGACTATAAGCATGATAGGAATATTGTCAAGCGGCGGCGCCGCCATCGCTCAAGGAGCGCGCGCAAACTTGCGGCGTCGTTCCGGGGCATCGCCAAGCGATGAACCCGGAACCCATACGCCCGGTACAAGTGAGGATGCACAGCGCTGATGGCCTTGCAAGGGAAGTGGCCTGGCCAGTGAAGCCCATCGCGCGCTGCTTGGCGCTGATCCTCATCCTGAGGAGCTTGCGAAGCAAGCGTCTCGAAGGATGAGGCCAAGGTTGCCCGGAATCTCTTTGGTATCTTCTGAGGCCTCATGGTTCGAGACGCGCATGCCGCGCTCCTCACCATGAGGCATCAAGATCATCGGCGTTGCGCCACACTCATGCACACAGGGGCTATGGATTCCGGGTTCGCGCCAAGTGGCGCGCCCCGGAATGACGGCGGAGGGTGTGGATGCGCTCGCGCCACAGAATGACGGCGGAGGGCGTGGATACGCTCGCACCCTCCCCCGGTCCGCACGCCGCCAAGTTTACGCTGGCTGCGTCAACTTGCCAGCGATACTCGCTACCCTCCCCGCAAGGAGGGCAAAGAAGCGCGCCGTCAGTGTATCTCCGCCGACTTCGCCATCGCCGCCTTCAGCGTCTCGATGGTGAACGACGGGCTGCGTGCGATCTCCAGAATCACCTCCTCGCGCCGCGCCAGCAGTTCGGCGGCGGCCGGCAGCTTCGCTGCGATGTCGAACGGAATGACGATCGCGCCATGGCGATCGGCGTGGATCAGATCGCCGGACCGCACCGCCATGCCTGCCACATTGACGTCCTCGCCGAAGCCTGCGAGATGCACATGCGCATGCGAGGGGCCGATCGAGCCCGCCAGCGCCTGAAACTCCGGCGCCCATTGCGGGATGTCGCGGATCGACCCGTCGGTAACGACGCCGAGACAACCGAGCGCCTTATGCACCGCGCTGTTCACTTCGCCCCAGAATGCGCCATAGCCGACATTGGCGCCATCGAGATCCTGGATCACGCTGATGCGCGGCCCGGAGCCACTGCCGACATACTCATAATAGGCTGCGCGCTGATCACGCGCCGCGGCGCCCTGCAGCCGCGGCAGCGATGCGGCGCGGATCGTCGCCGTGCGGGCATAGCCGACGATCGGCGGCAGATCGGGAAACGGACACACCAGCGGTTTCACCGTATACCCCGTCAGCCGCCGATCCGGCGCGACCACCTCCATCGCGTTGCAGATCGTCGGCGTATCGAAGCGCTTCAGCGCTTCCAGCACCGAGGCAGGCAAGGGTTCGTTGGCCGGGTTGGTCACGGGGCGGTCCTCCTTCAGGGTCGTCTCGGCAGCGAGGACTTTGCTCCCCGCATGCCGGAATGCGAAACAGTCGCGGCGCGCAAGACTGCCCTCTCGGCCGCCGAGCGGCAAGGGCCCTGCCCGCCCTGCGACATCGAGTTGCCGAAGGCGCGGCTTTGCGATACGGCGAAGGGAGCGGCCAAAACACCTGCGAGGAAACGCGATGGCGACGAACAAGAAGAAAGTGCTTGTCACTGAGACCTTTTCGGCGAGCGGCATGGCCGTGCTGAAGGAGCGCAGCGACATCGAGACCATCACTTTTCCCAACGCCATCTCCTCTCCCGATTTCAACACCTTGCTGCAGCAGCATGCGCCGGTGCACGCGGTCGCGCTCGGCGGCACGCCGTTCGGCGAGAACGAGCTCAACTCCTCCGGCGACATGCGCGTCGTCACCCGGATCGGCGTCGGCTTCGACGCGGTCGATATTCCGGCGCTGAACAAGCGCAAGATTCCGTTGATGACCACCGGCATCGCCAACTCGCCCTCGGTGGCGGAGGCGGCGCTGTTCATGATGCTGGCGCTGGCCAAGCGCGCCGCGGAGCTCGATGCGCTGGTGAAGGAAAACCGCTGGCGCGACCGCATCAACACCATTCCCGCCGACGTCCTCGGCAAGACCGTGCTGGTGGTCGGCTTCGGCCGCATCGGCACCCGCACGGTGAAGCGCTGCCTCGCCATGGAAATGAACGTGCTGGTCTATGACCCGTTCAAGAGCGCAGCGGAGATCTCCGCCGCAGGCGCCGAGCCGGTGAGCGATCTCGACGCCGCGCTGCCACGCGCCGATTTCGTCAGCATCCACTGCCCGAAATCGCCGGAGACCGTCGGCCTGTTCAATGCCACGCGCCTTGCCAAGATGAAGCCGACGGCGTTCCTGATCAACACCGCCCGCGGCGGTATCGTCGACGAGGCGGCGCTGCACGCCGCGCTCACCACCGGCAAGCTCGCCGGCGCCGGCCTCGACGTGTTCGCACAGGAGCCGCCTCCGGCGGACAATCCGCTGTTCAAGCTGAACAATGTCATCACCGCGCCGCACCTGGCCGGCGTGACGCGCGAGGCGCAGGACCGGATGAGCCTGCAAACCGCGAAGAACATCCTCTCCGCGTTCGACGGCAATCCGATCCGTGACAATGTGGTCAACAAGGACGTGCTCGGCTAACGCGACAGACGTGGGCGTCATTCCAGGGCGTCGCGCAGTCTACTCCTTCTCCCCGTTTGCGCAGAGAAGGTCGGGATGAGGGGCCGTTTCTCAGACCCCTCACCCGGATTGCTATCGCAATCCGGCCTCTCCCCGCTGGCGGGGAGAGGTAAGCCCACGCGGCAACCCGACGGCCCTTGGCCTCACGCCGTCCTGATCCAGATGCCGATCGGCTGTTCGAGGCCCCGGACGACCTGCGCCGGATGCGCCACGAGCCGCATCCGCTCGATCTCCGTATCGTCCGCCTCGCTGCGCACCTTGGCAACCAGCGCATCGCTCGCCACCAGCACGCAGCCGAGCTGCCGCGTCAGCGCCTCGAGCCGGCTCGCCGCATTCACCGTGCTGCCGATCACCGCGAACTCCAGCCGGTGCGCACCGATGTCGCCAAGCACCACCGGCCCGTAATGCAGGCCGAAGCCGGCGTGGATCGGCGGCTGACCGCGCGCTTCGCGTCGATGATTGAACGCCGCCACCGTGGCGATCATCGCCTGCGCGCAACGCAGCGCGTTCCACGCATCGCTGACGCCCGCGAACGGCGTGCCGAAGGTCGCCATCAGTCCGTCGCCGAGATACTTGTCGAGGGTGCCGCCATGCTGAAACACCTCGTGCTCCATCAGGCCGTGAAACTCCCGCAGCGTGCCGATGATCTCCTCCGGCTGCTTGCCGTCGGCAAATGCCGTAAAGCCGATGATATCGACGAACAACACCGCGACGTTCTGGGTGCGGACCTGCTTCAGCGGCTCGTCATTCTTCGACAGTTCCTGCACCACCGTCGGCGAGAAATAGCGCGCGAGATTCGTTCGCTCGCGCTCCACCGAAGCGTGGTTGAGCAACAGATTGTGCGAGCGCCGCACTGCGACGGCCAGCGTCGCCGCGACGATCATCAGCGTCACGATTTCCTGGAATCGCCCCTGCAGATAGAGAGAGTTCGGATCGACCACGCGCAACAGCCGCTCGTCGCCGCCGAGCGCTGCGCGCAACCGCTCGGTCAGCGCCGGATCGACCGGCTGCAGCCAGAGCCAGAACACGCCGACGCACCAGAGCGCCGATGCCCAGACGCCCATCGCCACCAGCGTCCGCCAGGAATAGGCGAGTGGCGCGCTGGCGAGCAGCACGAAGAAGTAGAGGAAATTGTTGAAGTGCAGCGCCGCAGGCGCGGGCCACTCGATCGTCCGCCACGGATTCGGCACGACGATGATGAAGGTGAGCACCGCGAGATCGCAAAAGATCAGCAGGATTTCCGTGCCCGACCGGCCGACGCGGCCGACCTTGAGCTGCGCCCAGCCGATCAGCGCGAACACCAAGAGCATGGCTTCGTAGTAAAGGACGTCCCAGTACGGATTGACCACCACCGACATCACCGCGATCACGGCAAGCGCGGTCCAGCGGGCGCGCACCGCAAGCAGCAGTCCTTCGCGCTTGGCGTTGACCAGCGCCGCCTCGGCGTAGCGTTCGGTCTCGCGCTGGCTGAGGGCCCGGCCGGCCTGTCCCGCGCCGGCCGGCACCTGTTGCATCGCTCTGGTCGGCATGGCCATCACCACTTCCCCCGATCGCGCCTGGCCGCTGCTTATCACGGACGACGCGCCGATTGCCAAAGCAGGCGTCCTGTGACAGGGGAAGGACAGGCCGCGCCGCGGCCAGAACCCCTGTCATCGCTTGTTCCTATGCCGCTGCCTGCCCTCAAGGATTTCAAACGCATCGTCATCAAGGTCGGATCGTCCCTGCTGGTCGATTCGGCGGCGGGGCGCGTCAAGCGATCCTGGCTGGTGGCGCTCGCCGAGGACATCGCCAAGCTGCACGGCCAGGGCCGCGATGTGCTGGTGGTCTCGTCCGGCTCGATCGCGCTCGGCCGCAGCCGGCTGAAGCTGCCGCGCGGCGCGCTGAAGCTCGAGGAGAGCCAGGGAGCGGCGGCGGTCGGCCAGATCGCCCTGGCGCGAATCTGGTCGGAGGTGCTCGGCCAGCACGGGATCGAGGCGGGACAGATCCTGCTGACCCTGAACGACACCGAAGAACGGCGCCGCTACCTCAACGCACGCTCGACCATCGGCAAGCTGCTCGACTGGCGCGCGGTCCCGGTGATCAACGAGAACGACACCATCGCCACCAGCGAAATCCGCTACGGCGACAACGACCGTCTCGCCGCACGCGTCGCCAGCATGGCCAGCGCCGACCTGCTGATCCTGCTGTCGGACATCGACGGCCTCTATGACGCGCCGCCGACCGCCGACAACAATGCGAAGCTGATTCCGCGTGTCGATGCGATCACTGCCGAGATCGAGGCGATGGCCGGTGCGGCCGGATCGGAGCTGTCGCGCGGCGGCATGCGCACCAAGATCGAGGCGGCGAAGATCGCCGTCGGCGCCGGGGCGCACATGATCATCGCCTCGGGCAAGATCGACCACCCGCTGCAGGCGATCGCCAAGGGCCGCCGCTGCACCTGGTTCATGACCGCGGCCAACCCGGTGACCTCGCGCAAGCGCTGGATCGCCGGCACGCTGGAAGCCAAGGGGACGCTGACGATCGACGCCGGCGCGGTGTCGGCGTTGCGCGCCGGCAAGAGCCTGTTGCCCGCAGGCGTGATCCGGATCGAGGGGCGTTTCGCCCGCGGTGACGCAGTGGTGGTGCGCGGCCCTGACGGCCACGAGATCGGCCGCGGCCTGGTCGCCTACGACGCGGACGATGCGGAGCGGATCAAGGGTCGTTCGTCGGGGGATATCCTGACCATCCTCGAGATCGGCGGCCGTGCCGAAATGATCCACCGCGACGACCTGGTGATCGGCCCCAGGCCCAAGACCTGAGCAAGGCCCGAGACCTGAGCAAGGTCTGGACCGGCATATCCGAAAGACCTGAAAAGCTCGCGAAACGACCGGCTGGAACCGGCTCTGCCCCAGCTCGGCTGTCCCGGACCAGGTCGGCCATTGACCGACCTTGCGCGGCTCGCGAGCGCCACCCGGCAGATGTTAACGGCTTTCGGCGGGTTTGCGGGCCTTTGCACCATCTTGTCCTGCCCCCTGCCGGCTCCCCATATGCGGCTGCTGAGCGGGCCAATGCACCATCAGCAATGCGGCGGCAGCGGTGGCGAGCCGCGAATTTGCGTGCTAGGACATGGCCTTAAGCATGGTCCGGCGGCAATGATGCGGCCGCAAGCCATGCGCCCGGAAAAAGCTTCAACCATGACCGCCTCGCTGAAAGCCATCGACGCTCCCGACGACCTCGCCACGCTGATGCACGACCTCGGCCGCCGCGCCCGCGCTGCCGCCCGCGTGCTCGCGCTGACGCCGCCGGATCGGAAGAACCGCGCGCTCGAGGCGATCGCCCGTGCGATCCGCGCCAATGCGGCAACGATCCTCGCCGCCAACGCCGAGGACGTAGCCGACGCGCGCGCGAACGGGACCACCGGCTCCTTCATCGACCGACTGACGCTGGACCCCAAGCGGGTCGAGGGTATCGCCCAGGCGATCGATGACATCCGCAAGATTTCCGATCCCGTCGGTGTCGTCACCGAGACCTGGACCCGCCCGAACGGCATGACAATCGAGCGGATGCGCGTGCCGCTTGGAGTCATCGGCGTGATCTTCGAGAGCCGCCCCAACGTCGCGGCCGATGCCGGCGCGCTGTGCCTGAAGGCCGGCAACGCGGTGATCCTGCGCGGCGGCTCGGAAAGCTTCCGCTCCTGCCGCGCGCTGCACGACTGCATGATCGCCGGCTTGCGCGAAGCGAAGCTGCCGGAAGACGCGATCGTGCTCGTGCCGACCCGCGACCGCGCCGCCGTCGGCATGATGCTCGCCGGCCTCGACGGATCGATCGACGTGATCGTGCCGCGCGGCGGCAAGAGCCTGGTCGCCCGCGTGCAGGCCGAAGCGCGCGTGCCAGTGTTCGCCCATCTCGAAGGCCTGTGCCACGTCTACATCGATGGCGCCGCCGATCTGGCGATGGCCAAGTCGATCGTCATCAACGCCAAGATGCGCCGCACCGGCGTCTGCGGCGCCGCCGAAACGCTGTTGGTCGACAAGGCCGCTGCACCGACGCATCTGAAGCCGCTGATCGACGCCTTGATCGAGGCGGGTTGCGAAGTGCGCGGCGACGCCGCCGTGCAGGCCGCGGACCCGCGCGTCAAGCCCGCGACCGACGAGGACTGGAGCACCGAATATCTCGACGCGGTGATCGCGGTGAAAATCGTCGATGGCGTCGACGACGCGATCGCCCACATCGAAAAGTACGGCTCGCACCACACCGACTCGATCGTCACCGACGACGGCGCCACCGCGCAGCGCTTCCTGGACGAGATCGACTCGGCGATCGTGCTGCACAATGCCTCGACCCAGTTCGCCGATGGCGGCGAGTTCGGCTTCGGCGGCGAGATCGGCATCGCCACCGGCAAGTTTCATGCACGCGGCCCGGTGGGCGCCGAACAGCTGACGAGCTTCAAGTATCGCGTGCTGGGCACCGGCCAGACCCGTCCGTGACCGTCGCCGAGCGGATCGCCTTTCCCCTCACCACCGATGGCCTGCGCATCGGCCTGCTCGGCGGATCGTTCAATCCGCCGCACGCGGCGCATCGTGCGCTGAGCCTGTTCGCGCTGAAACGTCTGCAGCTCGATCGGGTATGGTGGCTGGTCTCGCCCGGCAACCCGCTGAAGGACACCCGGGCGCTGCCGCCGCTTGGTGAGCGGATCGCCGCGGCCCGCGCCGTCGCCAACCATCCGCGCATCGACGTCACCGGGCTCGAGGCGCTGATCAGCACCCGCTACACCATCGATACCGTCATAGCGCTTCGCCGCAAGTTCCCGACCCTCCGTTTCGTCTGGCTGATGGGCGCCGACAACCTCGCCCAGTTTCACCGCTGGCGGAACTGGCAGGGCATCGCGGCCGCTCTGCCGATCGCCGTGATCGACCGGCCGTCCGACAGCCTGCGCGCGCTCGCATCACCTGCCGCACAGGCTCTGTCAAAGTTTCGTCACACCGAGAGCCGGGCGGCACAGTTGGCGGATTTCCGCCCGCCGGCATGGGTGTTCCTGCGTGGCATGAAGTCACCGCTGTCATCGACGCACATCAGAAGTCAGATAAAGCAATCGGTCTGACATCATCTGGACATTGAAACCATTAACCTTACATGGATAGGATGGGTGTGGGCCGCTGGCGGATTCGGCGCCCACGATGAAGTGACCCTGGCGCGCTTCGCGGGAGAGAGAACCACACATGCGGCGCGTGCCTCCGGTTTCGGAGTGACGCAGTCTCGTTTTGTAGTGACGTAGTGACACGACGCAGTGAAAGGAAAGGTCCTGACAACATCTCCTGTTGCTTCTTCAGCCTCGGCTAAACCCGCAGTCACCCGGGCCAACCAAACCTCCGCGTCCGCCGCAGCCACCAAGGCCCGGCCCGACGCCGAACAGGCCCTGAAGATGATCCTCGCCCGCCTCGACGACATGAAGGCAGAGGACACCGTCACCATCGACCTCCGCGGCAAATCCAGCATCGCAGACTACATGATCGTCACCAGCGGCCGGGCCAACCGGCACGTCGGCGCGATCGCTGAGAACGTGATGAAGGATCTTGGCGAGGCCGGTTTGAAAGGCATTCACGTCGAAGGCCTGCCGAACTGCGACTGGGTTCTGATCGATACGGGCGACGTGATCGTCCATGTCTTCCGACCCGAGGTTCGCACGTTCTACAGCCTCGAGAAAATGTGGACGCCCGTGCGGCCGGTCCCGAAGGCGAGTTAGTGGAGCAGGTTTGACGTCCGCGTCCCGCTGGCTGCGGGACTGACGAAGGCGGCTGCCAAATCCAAGCCTCCACTTTGTATTGTGCGTGTGAGTGGTCCTTTGATTTCAACATTTGCAGGCACGTTTGCCGCCAGAGGATGCCAATGTCGCAATCGAGCCCTTCGCCCTAGACCTGCGCTGATCTGTCCTGCCGAGGGGCGACCATGCGCCTGATCGTGATTGCTGTCGGCCGGCTGAAAGCCGGACCGGAAAGGGAACTCGTCGATCGCTATCGCGAGCGGTTCGCCGACCTCTCGCGCAAGCTCGGCTTCCGCGGCCTGGAGGTACACGAAATCACCGAGAGCCGCGCCCGCGATACATCCACCCGCATGAGCGAAGAGGCCGCCGCGATCACGGCTCTCATTCCCGAAGGCGCCATCGCTGTGGCCATGGACGAACGCGGCAAGGCGATCGACAGCGCCACCTTCGCCGCTCAGCTCGGCCGCTGGCGAGACGAATCAAGCGGGACCGTTGTATTCATCATCGGCGGAGCGGACGGACTTTCGCCTGAATTGCGGCGCAGGGTGAAAGCATCGTTCGCGTTCGGCTCGGCAACATGGCCGCATCAATTGGTGCGGATCATGCTGATGGAGCAGCTTTACCGGGCGGCAACGATCCTGGCCGGCCATCCTTACCATCGCGCCTGAGACCGATCCGCCGTTTGCAGCGGATTCAGACTGAACCGAACGAGCGGCGACACGCGGATTGCCATGAGCCGGATTCCGAAGAACCGGATGTCCACCATCACCACAAAGACTGCCGGACGCCTGGCGCACCTGCCCCTCCGCAACCGCTTTCGGCTGCCCCCCACGCTTGTCGGCGTCACCATCGTCGCGGTGGGCCTGCTCGCCACCGACGCCACACGCCCGGCACTGGCGCAGGGCGCCGACGCGCCGCCGCCCCCGGTGGCCACGGCAACGCCACCCGAAACCGCGCCCGCGGCGGATACCGACAAGAAGCCGCCGACCGCCGCGATCGAAGACGTCATCAAGAAGCACGAGCAGGAACTCGAACAGGCCCGCAACAGGCAACGCGATGCGATCGACGCCGAGAACAAGCTGAAGGCCGAGATCGCCGAGATCGGCCAGGACCGCAACAAGCTCAACCGGCAGCTGATCGACACCGCCGCGCGGGTCCGCTCGATCGAGGAGCGCATTGCCGAAACCGAGGACCGGTTGCGCATGCTCGATCAGCGTGAGGTGATGATCCGCAACTCGCTCGATGCGCGGCGCGCGGAGACCACCGAAGTCTTGGCCGCGCTGCAGCGCGCCGGACGACGCGCACCGCCTGCGCTGATGGTGCGCCCCGAAGACGCGCTGCAATCGCTGCGCACGGCGATGCTGCTCGGTGCCGTGGTGCCGGAAATGCGCGCCCGCGCCGAGCGGCTGATCGGCGACCTCGGCAATCTGGTCAGCATTCGCAAGGAAAACACCGAGCAGCGCGAGAAGCTGATCGCCGATCGCGACGCGCTCAACACCGACCAGCGGCGGCTCGCCGCACTGATCGAGGAGCGGCAGCGCAAGCAGAACGCGGTGGAGAAAGACATGGAGGCCGAGCGGGTGCGCGCGGCCGAGCTGTCGAAGCAGGCCGACAACCTGCGCGACCTGATCGCGAAGATGGAGCAGGATCTGAAGAGCGCCGCCAAGGCCGCCGCGGCCGCCAACAGCCACGGAACGCCGAAGGCGCTCGGCAAGAACATGGGCGCCCTGAAGGATCCCGGACGGCTGAGCCCCGCCATCGCCTTCGCCTCGGCGAAGGGCCTGCTGCCGATGCCGGTCAACGGCGTCAAATTACGCGGATTCGGCAGTTCCGATGGAACGGGCGGCACCGAAAGAGGCATTTCGGTGGCAACACGCCCAGGGGTGCAGGTCACAACTCCGTGCGATGGCTGGGTTGTCTATTCAGGTCCGTTCCGCAGCTACGGTCAACTCTTGATCCTCAATGCCGGTGGCGGGTATCATGTCTTGCTTGCCGGGATGGAGCGAATTTCGGTTAACATCGGCCAGTTCGTCCTGACAGGAGAACCGGTGGGGACGATGGGGACGGCCTCTCAGGTTGCTTCGATTTTGGCTGCGGCTCCCAGTCAGCCGGTCTTATATATCGAGTTTCGCAAGGACAACACTCCTATCGATCCAGGTCCATGGTGGACCGCAAGTGAAGGCGAAAAGGTTCGCGGATGATGCGCAAGACTTCCCTGGTTCTCCTCAGTGCTGCCGCCGGTGCCGCGGTCACGTTGCTCGTGACGCAGCCGCGCGTCACCCTGATCGGCTCATCGGCGCGCGCCGCAGCTTCCGATACCTACCGCCAGCTCAACCTGTTCGGCGACGTGTTCGAACGCGTCCGCACCGACTACGTCGAGAAGCCCAACGACAGCAAGCTGGTCGAGAGCGCGATCAGCGGCATGCTGACCGGGCTCGACCCGCATTCGAGCTACATGGATGCGAAGAGCTTCCGAGACATGACCGTGCAGACGCGCGGTGAATTCGGCGGCCTCGGCATCGAGGTCACCATGGAAGACGGCCTGGTGAAGGTGGTCTCGCCGATCGACGATACACCGGCCTCGAAGGCCGGCATCCTTGCCAACGACCTGATCGTCTCCCTCGACGACGAGAACGTGCAGGGCCTGACGCTCAACCAGGCGGTCGAGAAGATGCGCGGCCCGGTCAATACCAAGATCAAGCTGAAGGTCGTCCGCAAGGGCCAGGACAAGCCGCTTGAGATCACGCTGACGCGCGAGAACATCCGCGTCCGTCCGGTGCGCGCACGCGTCGAGCAGGACGACATCGCCTATATCCGCATCACCTCCTTCAACGAGCAGACCACCGAAGGCCTGAAGAAGGAGATCGCCAACCTGCAGAACCAGATCGGCGACAAGCTCAAGGGTTACATCGTCGACCTGCGCAACAATCCCGGCGGCCTCCTGGAAGAGGCGGTGACCGTCTCCGACTCGTTCCTGGAGCGCGGCGAGATCGTTTCCACCCGCGGCCGCAATGCCGAGGAGACCCAGCGGCGCAGCGCCAAGGCCGGCGACCTCACCAAGGGCAAGCCGATCATGGTGCTGGTCAACGGCGGCTCGGCCTCGGCTTCGGAAATCGTCGCGGGCGCGCTGCAGGACCACAAGCGGGCGACCGTGATCGGCACGCGCTCGTTCGGCAAGGGCTCGGTGCAGACGATCATCCCGCTTGGCCAGGGCAATGGCGCGCTGCGGCTGACCACCGCGCGCTACTACACCCCGTCGGGCAAGTCGATCCAAGCCAAGGGCATCATCCCGGATGTCGAGGTGCTGCAGGACGTGCCGGAGGAGCTGAAGGCCCGCACCGACACCAAGGGCGAAGCGTCGCTGCGCGGCCACCTCAAGGCCGAGGGCGATGAGCAGACCGGATCGCAGTCCTACGTGCCGCCGGAAGCCAAGGACGACAAGGCGCTGAAGATGGCGGTCGACCTGCTGCACGGGGTCAAGGTCAATGCGGCCTCGCCGACCCCGGTCGAGAAGGCGGCCAACTGACCCAGCCATTCGGCAAGACATGTTCCAAGGGGGCGGCTCAAGGCCGCCCCTTTCGTTTTGATCGGTCTCATCCGATCCTTGGCGTCAGAACTGCGCTAGAGCATGATCCGGACAAGTGCGAAGCGGTTTTCCGAAAAGATCACGCTTAAACAAGAAGCTAAAGCGCGAGGATGATTCATCCCGATCGCATCGCGCTTTAGGGCTCGGGGGCCGGCTGCATCGTACCGCCCGCCGCGAGCCCGGTCCGGCAGCGGTCGCTGCTCACCGGCGCCATCCGCCCGTGATATTGTTCCGCAGATTGATTCGCGGGACTGGTTCGCGGGGATTTTGCACGCCTTGACGACCGACGATCTGAACACTCCCCTCGGCAGGACCTTCGTCCGCAAGCGGCGCTTCCGGCTGCCCTTCAGTGCGACCCAGGCCCTGTCCGGGCTGCTGGCGGCATTCCTGCTCGGCTTCGTCGGCGTGGCGCTCTTCAACGACAATCCGCTCGGCGGCGAGCCGATGGCGCGCGTCGCCCTCGATACCGCGCCCGCTGCCCCGCAGGCGGCGGCCCCATCGCAATCGCCGGCGACGCAAACCGCGGCCGATCCGGTGATCGTCCGGCAGCCGCCCGCGCCCGCAGAGCAACGGACTGTCACCATCATCGACGGCACCAGCGGGGCACGGAAAGACTTCAAGGTGCCCGGAACCAGCCAGGAGCCGCTGGCGGCAGAGCAGGGCGGCGGCGCGATGACTGCGCCCACTACGACTGCGCCAACGATGACCGGCATCAATCCGCGGCTGCTGGAATCCTCCCGCTACGGCATGATCCCGGCCGTCGCGGACGGGCTGAGGTCGTCCTCGGTCTATGCCGCGGGCACCGATGCGTTGCGCGCGCGGGCCGCCACCATGCCGTCGATCGCCATCGTCATCGGCGGTCTCGGCGTCGGTGCCGCCAAGACCAACGACGCCATCATGAAGCTGCCCGGCGCGGTGACGCTCGCCTTCACCCCCTACGGCTCGGATCCGGCGCGCCTGGTCGAGCGCGCCCGCAGCCAGGGACATGAGGTGCTGCTGCAGGTGCCGATGGAGCCGTTCGACTACCCCGACAACGATCCCGGGCCGCGCACGCTGCTCGCGACCGCCACCGCCGAACAAAACCTCGACCATCTGGCTTGGCATCTCAGCCGCTTCCAGGGCTATGCCGGTCTCGCCAACTTCATGGGCGCGAAGTTCGCCGCAACCGATGCGGCCATGCAGCCGATGCTGCGCGAGGCCGCCAAACGCGGGCTTGCCTACTTCGACGATGGCACAGCCACGCGCAGCGTTGCCGGCGCGCTCGCGCAAGGGTTGAATGTGCCGTTTGCAAAAGCCGATCTGACCATCGACACCGTGCCGACGACGAGCGAGATCGATCGCGCGCTGGCACAGCTCGAGACGCTGGCGCGGCAGCGCGGCACGGCGATCGGAACCGCCTCGGCTCTGCCGGTTTCGATCGAGCGGATCGGCGCGTGGACGAAGCTGCTCGAGGGCCGGGGCATCCTGCTTGTGCCGTTGACAACAGCGATGCAAAAACCAAAATCGAGCTAGGCATGATCGGCATAGGGTCGTGCTCAACTTGAGGAGGTGAGCAGGATGACGAAAACGACGTCATCGCGCTTTGGATCTCGATCCTGGCGGCCGCCCGGCCACCTCCGAAGCGCAGAAGGCCGCCGGACATGACACGTTACGAGGACCTGCCCTATCGCGCCTGCGTCGGCGTGATGCTGATCAACAAGGATGGGCGCGTGTTCATCGGCCGCCGCGCCGGCGGCATCGAGCACGTCGACAGCACGCATGTCTGGCAGATGCCGCAAGGCGGCGTCGATCCCGGCGAAGACACGTGGACCGCCGCCAAACGCGAGCTGATGGAAGAAACCGGCGTACGCTCGGTGGAGAAGCTTGCCGAAATCTCGGACTGGCTGACCTACGATATTCCGCGCACCGTCGCCGGCCGCACCTGGAAGGGCCGCTATCGCGGGCAGAAGCAGAAGTGGTACGCGATGCGCTTCGCGGGCCACGACGCGGAGATCAACGTGGTCAGCCCGGCCGGACACAAGCAGGAGTTCATCGACTGGCGCTGGGAGCCGATGCAGAATCTTCCCGAGTTGATCGTGCCGTTCAAACGGCCGGTCTATGAGCGCGTCGTGAAGGAATTCGCACGCTTCGGCTAGCGCGTTTGCATGCGGGCGCCGGTTCGCGGCCGTTGCGGCCGGCGCACCGCCGAACCCGATCCCGCTTCACTCCTGATCGAACGCGGCGCGCAGGATATGCTCGCAATAGGCGCTGCGGATGTGATGGGCGAAGACGTGCTCGCGTGCGGCGATCGCCATCTGCTTCAAGCGCGCCTTGTCGGCGAGCGCCGCCACCACCGCACGCTCCAACCCGCCCGGCTCCACGTCGTAGTAGATGCCGTGCACGCCTTCGCGCAGCGGCTGATGGCGGATGATGGTCGGATGATTCATCACCGGCACCGCCTGCGCGATGCCGGCCTCGTAGTGCCGGTTGCAGTCCCAGCCCATGCCTTCCGGCGACCAGGCGAGCCAGGAGCGCGACATCCGTTCCAGGAACGCGTCGTAGGGCAGCCGCTCCGTCGGCTGATCGATCTTGTAGCCCAGCGCCTTCAAGCGTTCGAGCTCCGGCAGGCCCGCGCTGCGCACGGTGGAGTTGCCGCGGATGCCGCCGGAGAAGAAGATGTCGTGGGTCTTCTCCGGAAACGGCCGATCGCGCCAGCTCGCGTCATAGCGAAACTGCGGCAGCGAGATCGGCCGCAGCACCTCCATGCGCCGCCGCCAGGCATCGCTGTTGCGATAGCGCAGCGTCGGCAGATGCGGATGCGCCGAACCATACAGCACCTGCCACTTGTCGACCGGCAGCTCGCGCTTGAAGAAGATCTTCGCCTTGTCGAGCAGGAACACCGAACTCTTGCCGATGCCGAACGCGTCGTCCATGTCGATGGCGATCAGCGGCACCGGCACCTTCACCCAGCGCAGCATGCTGATGCCGAACGGCCGCGACACCGACGCCCATGGCTGCCGTGGGGTATAGAACGGCCCGCGCGCCCAGTAGCGCGGATGCCACGGCGAATAGCGCAGCGTGTTGACGATGATCACGTCGTAGAGCCCGCGCCTGGCATCGCGCAGCGCACGCAACACGCGATCCGGCGTCGAGAAGCCGTCGATCGGCTCGCCTTCCTGCGGCAGCCGCGGCGTCGACCACAGCGAGGTGGTGCGCTCCGGGTACTCCAGTTTGAAAAAACTGCCGCCGATCTCCAGGATGCGGGCGCGGGAAATATCGACGGGGCTTGGCATTGCACGGGGCTGGTTGAACAAACGAGGCCCTCTTCCTATCACTTCGCCGCGCGTTATCAAACCCATTGATAGAATTGAATTATTTTACGCGGATCATGGCCTCTGGCGGTGGTCCGGCGCTTGCGGAGACCGCGGTTTCTTGCCATTCAACCGTGAGGCGGATTCCCCGCCTTCCAGGCGCCACACGGACACCCATGCAAGCATCAAACCGGATTCTGGTCAGCGGCGGCGCGGGCTTCATCGGCTCGCATTTGTGCGACCTGTTGATCGCCGCCGGCCACGACGTGCTGTGCGTGGACAACTACTTCACCGGCCGCCGCCGCAATATCGAGCACCTGCTCGACAAGCCGCGGTTCGAGGTGATGCGCCATGACGTGACCTTCCCGCTCTATGTGGAGGTCGACGACATCTACAATCTCGCCTGCCCGGCCTCGCCGATCCACTATCAGTACGATCCGGTGCAGACCCTGAAGACCAGCGTGCACGGTGCGATCAACATGCTGGGGCTCGCCAAGCGCACCCGCGCGCGGATCTTCCAGGCCTCTACCAGCGAGGTGTATGGCGACCCGACCGTGCATCCGCAGCCGGAGCACTATTGGGGGCACGTCAATCCGCTCGGCGTGCGCGCCTGTTACGACGAGGGCAAGCGCGCGGCGGAGACGCTGTTCTTCGACTACCACCGCCAGCACAAGGTGCGGATCAAGGTCGCGCGCATCTTCAACACCTACGGCCCGCGCATGCACCCGAACGACGGCCGCGTGGTATCGAACTTCATCGTGCAGGCGCTCTCCGGCCACGACATCACGCTCTATGGCGACGGCAACCAGACGCGATCGTTCTGCTACGTCAGCGACCTGCTCGACGGCTTCCAGCGGCTGATGGCGGCGGGCGAGGATTTCATCGGCCCGGTCAACCTCGGCAACCCGCGCGAATCCACCATCCGCGAGCTCGCCGAGATGATCCTGCAGCTCACCGGCTCGCGATCGAAGCTCGTGTTTCTGCCGCTGCCCGCGGATGATCCGCGGCAGCGCCAGCCGGATATCACGCTCGCGCGCGAAAAGCTCGGCTGGGAGCCGAAGGTGACTGTCGAGGACGGCCTGAAGGAAACCATCAGCTACTTCCGCCATCTGCTCGCGCAGTGAGCGCCTTGGGGCGAGGGAATGACGGCCGATGAACGAGGATAAACCATACCGTGCCAATGTCGGCATCGCCTTGTTCAACCGTGACGGCCGCGTGCTGATCGCCCATCGCTTCAAGGACGATGGCCCCGAAATCATTCAGCCGGGTCTCGAATGGCAGATGCCGCAAGGCGGCATCGATCCAGAGGAGGACCCGCGCAAGGCGGCCTTCCGCGAACTGTGGGAGGAAACCGGCGTCACCAGCGCCGACTATCTCGACGAGACCGACTGGCTCACCTACGAATTTCCGCCCTATCTCGGTCCCGAGCACCGGCTCTCCAAGTTCCGCGGCCAGCGGCAGAAGTGGTTCGCGCTGCGCTTCACCGGACAAGACGGCGAGATCGATCCGCTGACGCCGCGCAACGGCATGCCGCCGGAGTTCGATGCCTGGCGCTGGGAGCGGCTGGATCGGGTCGCCGATCTCGTGGTGCCGTTCCGCGGCGATGTGTATCGCGCCGTCGCCCAGGCCTTCGCCCGCTTCGCATCCCGCTGACGCGGTTCCGCTGCGGCAAATCGCAGCGCTCGCCGGACATTCGGCCGCACAGGTGCGGCATTGCGGCGCCATTTTTAGTCGCGATCTAAGCCCGGCGGTCTGACGACCAACCTGCTTTTGAAAAATATCAACCTGCGAGGCTCTTCCACCCATGTTCGATGCAAAGCGTTTGCTTGACCAGTTCCTCGGCGGCCAGGGCGATCCACGTCACCCGCATCAGGGCGCATCGCCATGGAGCGATCTCGCGCGCGGCGCGGGCGACATGCTGAACCGCGGCGGCGGCAATCTCGGCGGCGTGCTCGGCGGCTTTGGCGGCGGCGCGCTCGCCGGAGGCCTCGCCTCCGTGCTGCTCGGCTCAAAGAAGGGCCGCAAGCTCGCCGGCAACGCGCTGACGCTCGGCGGAATGGCCGTGGTGGGTGCGCTCGCCTATCAGGCCTATCGGAACTGGCAGGCGGGCCAGGCGCCGCAGGCACCGGCGCAGGCCTCCGTGCCGATGCTGCCGCCACCGCACGACACGCCGTTCAACCCGGCCGGCGAAACCGAGCAGCAATCGCTGAGCCGCAATCTGCTGCGGGCGATGATCGCCGCGGCCAAGGCCGATGGCCATGTGGACGCGACCGAGCAGACCAACATCTTCGCCGAGATGGACAAGATGCCGCTCGATGCGGACGACAAGGCTTTCGTGATCGACGAATTGCGCAAGCCGCTCGACATCGATTCGGTGGCGCGGGCAGCACGCACCCCGGAAGAGGCCGCCGAGATCTATGTGGCCTCGCTGCTCGCGATCGATGTCGACAATGCTGCCGAGCGTGCCTATCTCGACATGCTCGCGGCACGGCTGAAGCTCGATCCAAAGCTGGTCGCGCATCTGCATGCGACGGTGGAAGGCGCGACCGACAAGGTGCCCGCCACCACCGGCTGACGCTCAGCACGCTATCGCTTGATCGTCACATGAAGAGAGCGCGAAGCCGGCAGGCTGTCGCGCTCTCTTTGCGTTCGAAACGTGATCGCTTCGGAAGAAGCCCTTGCGCTTCTCCGAACCCGCTCAGTGCATCGCCGTGCCTTCGAGGTGCTGCAGCACGGTCTTGAAGTGATCCAGACGCTCGATCTCGCGATCGAGCTGGCTGCCCTGCGCCGCCTTGGCGATATCGGCTTCCATCTGCGCGACCGTCTTCGCGAACTGAACACGATCGATATCGGCGACGGAGGTCGCCACGTCGGCGAGCACCGTGAGGCCCTTGGCGGAGATCTCGGCAAGCCCGCCGAGCACCACGATCTTTTCCTGCTTGCCGCCGGCGGTCACGGTCATGATTCCAGGACGAACGGTGGCGACCAGCGGCGCGTGCCCCGCCATGACGCCGAAATCGCCCTCGCTGCCGGGAATATCGACCTGCTCGACCTCGCCGGAAAACACCAGCTTCTCAGGGGACACGAGATCGAAATGAAAGGTGGCCATCGAACCGTTCTCTTAAAAGTTGCCACCCGCGGGCAGGTCCCGCGGGTCTGTCGCTCAACGCCTTGACGCGGCGCCGGGCCAGGCCCGACGCCGGCGAATGCCAAGCTTACGCCGCCTCGGCAGCGAGCTTCTTGCCCTTCTCGACCGCCTCTTCGATGGTGCCGACCATGTAGAAGGCCGCCTCCGGCAGGTGATCGTACTTGCCTTCGCAAAGGCCCTTGAAGCCCTTGATGGTGTCGGTGAGTTCGACGAACTTGCCCGGCGAGCCGGTGAACACTTCGGCGACGTGGAACGGCTGCGACAGGAAGCGCTCGATCTTGCGGGCGCGCGCGACCGTGATCTTGTCCTCTTCCGACAGCTCGTCCATGCCGAGAATGGCGATGATGTCCTGCAGCGCCTTATAGCGCTGGAGAATCTGCTGAACCATGCGGGCGGTCGCGTAGTGCTCCTCGCCGACGATCATCGGCGACAGCATGCGCGAGGTGGAGTCGAGCGGGTCCACCGCCGGATAGATGCCCTTTTCCGAGATCGCGCGGTTCAACACCGTGGTCGCATCCAAGTGGGCGAACGAGGTGGCCGGCGCCGGGTCGGTCAAGTCGTCGGCCGGCACGTAAATCGCCTGCACCGACGTAATCGAGCCCTTGGTCGTGGTGGTGATGCGCTCCTGCAGCGCGCCCATGTCGGTGGCGAGCGTCGGCTGATAGCCCACCGCCGACGGAATGCGGCCGAGCAGCGCCGACACTTCCGAGCCCGCCTGGGTGAAGCGGAAGATGTTGTCGACGAAGAACAGCACGTCCTGGCCCTGATCGCGGAAGTGTTCGGCGATGGTCAGACCGGTGAGGCCGACGCGGGCGCGGGCGCCCGGCGGCTCGTTCATCTGGCCGAACACGAGGGCGCACTTGGAGCCTTCGCCGCCGCCCTTCTTGTTCACGCCCGACTCGATGAACTCGTGATAGAGATCGTTGCCTTCGCGGGTCCGCTCGCCGACGCCGGCGAACACCGAGTAACCGCCGTGCGCCTTGGCGACGTTGTTGATCAGCTCCTGAATGAGCACGGTCTTGCCGACGCCGGCGCCGCCGAACAGGCCGATCTTACCGCCCTTGGCATACGGTGCGAGCAGGTCCACCACCTTGATGCCGGTGACGAGGATTTCCGCTTCGGTCGACTGGTCGGTGTAGGACGGCGCGGGCTGGTGAATGGCGCGCTGGCCTTCCGAAGCGACCGGGCCGCACTCGTCGATCGGATCGCCGACCACGTTGATGATGCGGCCGAGGGTACCGAGACCCACCGGCACCGCGATCGGCTCGCCGGTGTCGGTGACTTCCTGACCACGCACCAGACCTTCGGTGGTGTCCATCGCGATCGCGCGGACGGTCGATTCGCCGAGATGCTGGGCGACTTCGAGCACGAGGCGGTTGTCGCCGTTCTTCGTCTCCAGCGAGTTCAGAATCGCCGGCAGGTGGCCTTCGAACTGCACGTCCACGACGGCGCCGACGACCTGCGTGACGCGTCCAACCTGATTGGCGGGGGNGGCCATAGATATTTCTCCTTCGAATGCGGTCTTAGACGACGGTCAGCTTGACGGGCATATTGCCCTTCGTCGCCTTGGAATAGGGACAAACGGTGTGGGCTTCCTCGACGAGGGCCTGAACCTTGGCCTTGTCGGCGCCCGGCACCGAGACTTTCAGCTCGGCCGACAGCGAGAACCCGCCGTCGGTGTTCAACGTGACTTCGCAGGTCACCTTCGCGACCTGCGCGTCGATGCCGTGCTTCTTGCCGAGCACCAGCAGCGCCTGGCCGAAGCAGGAGGAGTAACCGAGCGCGAACAGCTGCTCGGGATTATGCCCGTCGCCTGCGCCGCCGAGCTCCTTCGGCAGCGCCATCGCCAGTGCGAGACCGCCGTCGTCGAGCATCGCACGTCCGTTGCGGCCACCCTTCGTCGTCGCTTTCGTCACATAGGCCATGACACACCTCTTCGGTTGTACGCGTTAAACGGCCTCGGCGCCGGAGATGATTTCGATCAGTTCCTTCGTGATCATCGCCTGGCGTGTACGGTTGTAGGTGAGCGTCTGCTTGCGGATCATCTCGCCCGCGTTGCGGGTGGCGTTGTCCATGGCGCTCATCTGCGCGCCGTAGAACGATGCGTTGTTCTCGAGCAGCGCGCGGAAGATCTGCACCGCGATGTTGCGCGGCAGCAGGTCATTGAGGATCTGGTCTTCCTCCGGCTCGTAGTCGTAGGCAGCGGCCGGCTCGCCGGCGGCAGCCTTCTTCTCTTCGAGCACCAGCGGAATGATCTGCTGGGCGGTCGGCAGCTGTGCGATCACCGACTTGAAGCGGGCAAAGAACAGCGTGCAGACGTCGAACTCGCCGGCGTTGAAGCGGGCCAGCACCTTCTGCGCGATCTCCTCGGCGTTGCCGAAAGCAAGCTGGCGAACGCCGCGCAGATCCATGTGCTCGACGATCTGCTTGTCGAACTGGCGGCGAAGCTGCTCGTAGCCTTTACGGCCGACGCAGAAGAACTTCACATCCTTGCCTTCGCTCATCAGCCGCAGCGCCCGCTCGCGCGCGAGACGCACGATCGACGAGTTGAAAGCGCCCGACAGGCCGCGCTCGCCGGTGCAGACCAGCAGCAGGTGGACCTTGTCGTTGCCGGTGCCGGCGAGCAGCGGGCTGGCGTTGCCGGTGGCAGCCACCGCGCCGGCGATGTTGCCGATCACGGTCTCCATCCGCTCCGCATACGGACGCGCGGCTTCCGCCGCCGTCTGGGCACGGCGCAGCTTGGAGGCGGCCACCATCTGCATGGCCTTGGTGATCTTCTGCGTCGCCTTGGTGGAGGCGATGCGGACGCGCATGTCCTTGAGGCTGGCCATGACTTAAGCAGCGCTCCTGACTTTACGCGAACGACTTCGCGAAGCTGTCGACAACGTCCTTCAGCTTGGCGGCGGTCGCATCATCCAGATCGCGCGAGTCGCGGATCGTGTTGAGGATGTCGACGTGCTTGCCGCGCAGCAGCGAGAGCAGACCGTCCTCGAACGCGCGCACGCGGTTCAGCGGGATCGGGTCGAGATAGCCGTTCACGCCGGCATAGATCACGATCACCTGCTCTTCCATCTTCAGCGGCGAGAACTGCGGCTGCTTCAACAGCTCGGTCAGACGCGAACCGCGGTTCAGCAGGCGCTGGGTCGAGGCGTCGAGATCGGAGCCGAACTGCGCGAACGCCGCCATTTCGCGGTACTGCGCAAGCTCGCCCTTGATCTTGCCCGCAACCTTCTTCATCGCCTTGGTCTGCGCCGACGAGCCGACGCGCGACACCGACAGACCGACGTTCACCGCCGGGCGAATGCCCTGATAGAACAGGTCGGTTTCGAGGAAGATCTGACCATCGGTGATCGAGATGACGTTGGTCGGAATGTAGGCCGACACGTCGTTCGCCTGGGTCTCGATCACCGGCAGCGCGGTGAGCGAACCGGCGCCGAGGCTGTCGTTCATCTTCGCCGCGCGCTCGAGCAGGCGGGAGTGCAGATAGAACACGTCACCCGGATAAGCCTCGCGGCCCGGCGGGCGGCGCAGCAGCAGCGACATCTGGCGGTAGGCGACGGCCTGCTTCGACAGGTCGTCATAAATGATCACGGCGTGCATGCCGTTGTCGCGGAAGTACTCACCCATGGTGCAGCCGGTGAACGGCGCGAGATACTGCATCGGCGCCGGATCGGACGCGGTGGCGGCAACGACGATCGAGTATTCCAGCGCGCCCTGCTCTTCCAGCACCTTCACGAACTGAGCGACGGTGGAGCGCTTCTGGCCGACGGCGACGTAGACGCAGTAGAGCTTCTGGCTCTCCGGCGAACCGGCCACGTTGAGCGGCTTCTGGTTGAGGATGGTGTCGAGGGCGATCGCGGTCTTGCCGGTCTGACGGTCGCCGATGATCAGCTCGCGCTGGCCGCGGCCGATCGGGATCAGCGCGTCGATCGCCTTGAGGCCGGTGGCCATCGGCTCGTGCACCGACTTGCGCGGAATGATGCCCGGCGCCTTGACGTCGACGCGGCGACGCTCGGTCGCCTGGATCGGGCCCTTGCCGTCGATCGGGTTGCCGAGCGCGTCAACGACGCGGCCGAGCAGCCCCTTGCCGACCGGCGTATCGACGATGGCGCGGGTGCGCTTGACCGTCTGGCCTTCCTTGATCTCGCGGTCGTTGCCGAAGATCACGACGCCGACGTTGTCGGTTTCGAGGTTCAGCGCCATGCCGCGCACGCCGTTTTCGAACTCGACCATTTCGCCCGCCTGGACGTTGTCGAGACCGTAGACGCGGGCGATGCCGTCACCAACGGACAGCACCTGTCCGACTTCGGTAACCTCAGCCTCCTGACCGAAATTCTTGATCTGGTCCTTGAGGATTGCGGAAATTTCCGCGGCGCGGATATCCATCAGCCTGCCTCTTTCATCGCGTTCTTGATCGAATTGAGTTTGGTACGGACCGAGGAATCAACCATCCGGCTGCCGAGCTTGACGACCAGCCCGCCGATGATTGCCGGATCGACCTTCACCTTGAGGTCGACATCCTTCCCCGTCACGGATTTCAGGGCGCTCTTGAGCGCCTCGAGATTCTTGTCGCTGAGCTGCTCGGCGACGGTCACTTCCGCCGAAGCCTCGCCCTTGAAGCGGGCGACCAGCGTGCGGTAGGCGCGGATCACGTCCCGCACCGCGAACAGGCGGCGGTTGGCGGTCAGCACTTTCAGGAACTTCGCCGAGATGCCGCCGATGCCGGCCTTGTCCAGCACCGCGGTCAGCGCCTTGCCCTGAGCGTCGGCGGTGAACACCGGGCTGCGCACCAGCCGGGCGAGATCGGCACTGTCGGCGATCATCGCGTCAAACTTGTCGAGATCGGCCTTGACGGCATCGACGGATTTTTCGTCGCGCGCCAGTTCAAACAAGGCCGTCGCATAACGGCCGGCTACGCCCGAGACGTTCGGATTGTCATCTGCCACGAAAGCGCTCTTTAAAGCTGTCGAACTCGCAAGGAAAAACTTCGCTGGGAGGCGACGCCAAGCCCTTGGAATTCAATCGGAACTTCGATTCTTCGCAGGCCCCGAACCCCCCGAGCCGCAGAAAATCGCCGGTTTGCTAACATGGGCCACGAAGGCGCGCAACACGGCCATGACGCACACGCGCCTGTTTGTGGCGCGGAGGACACTTGGTCGCGCGGAAAATCTGGACGCAGTGAAGACGCCGTTTGCGGCACCCGCGCTGAACGGACTTCCAGCTTCGGAGCCGAGCACCGTTCGCCCGATGGCGGGCATCGCAGCGTGAAACCGGCCTGAACTGCTGTGCGGCGCGATCGCGCGGTCGGGGCGGGTTTCGCCTGACATTCTGACGCCGAGCCTGAGCCGGCGCGCCCGGCTTCACGGTACGCTGCTGCCCGCTCAGCTCAGGCAGCCCCGCGCGACACGCATGCCGCAACGATTCGTTCATCTTCTTGTGGCAGCGGCTCGAATTCTTCGTTTCACAGTATAGACCGACCGTTCAGCGTTAATAAGTTGTTAATGACAAGTCATTTTCAAGCAAAGCAGTTTTTTAGGCAATCTTGGTCACAACTATGAAGATTTTAAGCCTCGCCTGACCCGTCACTTTTACGCCCAATTCTGAGGTGAACTCGCGCCCCGCTTCGGGACAGGGGCAATTCTATTCAACAAAACGAACGTAAATACGTTCAAGGGACAGGTGAATGCGTACAAAGACTACTCGCGCGACAGCGCGCAAGCTTGCAACTCGCTCAATGCTCACCATGGCCGCCGCAACAGCGCTCATCATTACCGGGGCAACGGCCGGCGAAGCCAAAGCCCGCAAAAGCTGGCGCAATGCCAACGCTTCCATCAGCAGCGGCTCCTTCGCAGGAACAGCCTCGTATTACGGCTTCGAGTCCGGCAAACGCACGGCCTCCGGCGCCCGCTTCAACCCCATGGGCCTGACCGCCGCCCACCGGACCCTGCCATTCGGCACCCGGCTCAAGGTTACCCACGCCGGCCGCAGCGTGGTCGTGACGGTCAATGACCGGGGTCCGTTCATCCGCGGACGCGTGCTCGACCTGTCCAAGGGCGCAGCACAGGCCATCGGCCTGACCGGCCGCGGCGTCGGCCACGTCGTCGCCGAAGTTCAGTAACCTTTCAACCGATACCGTTCTGCTCCCGAACATTCGGTGCGGGCGTCAGGCCAGACTTGAACGTCCCCGCGCTTTCTCGTCCCGTCATCGGGTCCCGATGGCGGGACGAGAACGTTTCTGCAGCCCGCGCCGCACGCGGGCAGCCCGCCGGCGGACCTCACAGGAAGCTCTGCGGATCGACATCCACCTCGAGCTTGAGGGTTCCCTTCGGCTTCGGGGCCGCCGCCAGCCAGTCGCGCAAATAGCCGGACAGGTCGTAGCCGCGCTGAGACTTGACCAGCAGGCGGTAGCGGTAACGCCCGCGCACCACGGCCAGCGGCGCCTCCGCAGGCCCCAGCACCTTCACCGCGTCATCCAGCGGCGCGCACGCGGCGAGCTGCCGCGCAAATCCCTCCGCCATTGCCCGCTCGCCCGCCGAGACGACCAGGCTCGCCAGCCGCCCGAACGGCGGATAGCCGGTGCGCTCCCGCGCCTCGATCTCGCTCGCGTAGAACGCCTCGCGATCGCAGGTGACCAGCGCCCGCATCACCGGATGCTGCGGCTGATGCGTCTGCAAATAGCCGACCCCCTGCCCGGCCTCGCGGCCGGCGCGGCCGATCACCTGGTTCAGCAGTTGGAAGGTACGTTCGGCGGCGCGCGGGTCGCCATTGCCGAGGCCGAGATCCGCATCGACGACGCCAACCAGATTCAGCCGTGGAAAGTGGTGGCCCTTGGCGACGAGTTGCGTGCCGATGATGATGTCGACGCGGCCTTCGGCGATCTCGTTCAGCTCCGCGCGCATGGTTTCGATCGAGGTGATCAGATCGCTCGACAGCACCATGGTCCGTGCTTCCGGAAACAGCGCTGCGACTTCCTCCTGCAACCGCTCGACACCCGGACCGATGGCGGCAAGCGACTCCTCCGCCTGACATTGCGGGCAGACGTGCGGCCGCGGCATCGAGAACCCGCAATGATGACAGACGAGGCGCTGGCGAAAGCGGTGATCGACCAGCCACGCATCGCAGATGTTGCACGCGAAGCGATGACCACAGGCGCGGCACAGCGTCAGCGGCGCATAGCCGCGCCGGTTGAGAAACAAGAGCGCCTGCTCGCGCCGTTCGATCGCATCGCGCACCGCCCCCGCCAGCGCCGGCGAAATGAAGCGGCCGCGCGGCGGCGCCTCGCTGCGCAGATCGATCGGCGCGATATGCGGCATGTGCTGGCCGCCGAAGCGCGACGGCAACGCGATGCGCTGGTAGCGGCCCTTGCGCGCATTGACCTCGGTTTCCACCGACGGCGTCGCCGACGACAGCACCACCGGGATTTTCGCGATATGGCCGCGCACCACCGCCATGTCGCGCGCATGATAATGCGTGCCCTCGTCCTGCTTGTAGGCCTGGTCGTGCTCCTCATCGACGACGATCAGGCCGAGATCCGCGTAGGGCAGAAACAGCGCCGAGCGCGCGCCGACGACGACATGCGCCTCACCCGACGCCACCGCCGCCCAGGTGCGGGCACGGCGGCGCGGCGTCAGCTCCGAATGCCACTCATGCGGCCGCACGCCGAAGCGGGCCGCGAAGCGATCGAGGAACTGGCCGGTGAGTGCGATCTCCGGCATCAGCAGCAACGCCTGCTTGCCCTTGCGCAGCACCTCCGCGACCGCCTCGAAATAAACCTCGGTCTTGCCCGAGCCGGTAACGCCATCGAGCAGCGCGACGCCAAACCCCTCACGCGCAGCAAACGTCCGCATCGCCTCGGCGGGGCCCTGCTGCGTGGGCGAGAACTCCGGCACCGCGAATTCGGGATCGGGCGCGGGCTCCGGCGGCGGCTTCGGCAGCGGCATCACTTCGAGCGTGCCTTCATCCACCAGCCCGTCGATGACGCTGGTGCTGACGCCGGCCTCGCTTGCCGCCTCCGACTTCGCGCGCAGGAACCCGTCCGAGAGCAGCGCGATCAGCCGCCGCCGCGCAGGCGTCAGCCGCTGCGGCGCGGGACCCACCAGCCGTACGCCGAGCCGCACCCGCTCGGGCCCCAGCTCCTCGCCCATGCGCAACGTCATCCGCAGCACCATGCCGCGCGACGACAGCGTGTAGTCGGCAACCCAGTCGACGAAGCCGCGCAGCTCCGCCTGCAACGGCGGCAGGTCGAGCTTCTCGCTCACATCCTTCAGCCGGTTGTGCAGGCGGGGCTCGGGCGATGCATTGTCGGCCCAGACGACACCGGTGATGGTGCGCGCGCCGAGCGGCACCGACACAATATCGCCCGCCTTCAGGTCGAGACCATCCGGCACACGGTAGGAGTAAGTGCGATCGAGTGCGACCGGCGCAAGAACATCGACGAAGCGCGTGGGCATACGATCCCGGCTGATGACTGGCTGATTAAGAGAGGCGCAAGGAAGGGGTGCGATAAAGCGCGTCATGTCAAGCGCCCGATCCCGCCCGGCAGCGGACACCGCCGATACCGAAGCGGCGGCGGCTGAACTCGCCTGCATCGGAACCGACCTCGCCCAGGAGATCGGCCGCTGGCTCGGCTATCTGCGCAGCGAGCGGCGCCTGGCCGCAAAGACGCTGGAAGCCTATGAACGGGATGTGCGGCAGTTCCTGATCTTTCTCAGCGGACACTGGGGCGGCCGCGTTTCGCTCAAGCAATTCGGCAATCTCGCCACCGCCGACATCCGCGCCTTCATGGCGATGCGCCGCGCCGACGCGATCGCCGGCCGCTCGCTGATGCGGGCGCTGGCGGGGCTGCGCTCGTTTGCCAAGTTCCTGGAGCGCGAGGGCAAGGGCAGGCTCGGCGCGCTCGCCGCCGTTCGCGCACCGAAGGTCGGCAAGACCCTGCCGAAACCGCTCACCGTCGAAAACGCCCGCCGCATGGCCGACGCCGACATCCGCGCCGACGAGGAGCGCGAGCCGTGGGTGCTGGCCCGCGACGCCGCGGTGATGGCGCTGCTGTACGGCTCCGGCCTGCGCATCTCCGAAGCGCTCGGGCTGAAGCGCCGCGATGTGCCCGCGCCGGGCGCAGGCGACGTGCTGGTGGTGACCGGCAAAGGCAACAAGACACGGATGGTGCCGGTGCTGCAGACCGTGCTGGCGCTGATCGCCGAATACGTGTCGATGTGCCCCTATGCCCTCGCGCCGGACAAGCCGATCTTCCTCGGCGCGCGCGGCGGACCGCTCAGCCCGCGCATCATCCAGCTGGCGATGGCGCGGCTGCGCGGCGCGCTCGGCCTGCCGGACAGCGCCACGCCGCACGCGCTGCGTCACTCGTTCGCCACCCACCTGCTCGGGCGCGGCGGCGACCTGCGCGCGATCCAGGAGCTGCTCGGCCACGCCTCGCTCTCGACGACGCAGATCTATACCGCGGTCGATACCGAGCGGCTGCTCGACGTCTACAAGACGGCGCATCCGCGCGCCTGACGTCATCCCAACGTCTTCTGCCGGAGTACAACCGCCGGCCCCTTGCGTTGCGCCTGCGCTTCGGCCATTCGTTCGCTTTCGGACAATGGGAACAGCGGACCCGCTCGCACACGCCGGGCGGTTTTAGGGCAGGAGAAGACCATATGGGTGCGCATGAAAGCATGGAGCACGCCGAACATGCCGAGCACGCCTCGGGCCAGAACCGCAAGATCGCGCTGCTGATCGCGGTGATCGCGCTGTTCCTGGCGCTGTCGGAGACGCTCGGCAAGGGCGCGCAGACCGAAGCGCTGAGCCGTAACATCGAGGCCTCGAACCTGTGGGCGTTCTTCCAGGCGAAGACGATCCGCATGACCACGGTGCGCACCGCCGCCGAGGGCCTGCAGACCCAGGCCGAGAAGGACGGTGATCCGGCGTTCAAGGCGCTGGCCGACAAGCGCATCGACGGTTGGCAGAAGATCGCGCAGCGCTATGACGACGAGCCGGAAACCAATGAAGGCCGCAAGCAGCTGATCGCCCGGGCCAAGATCGCGGAAGACAAGCGCGATACCTCGCTCGCCAAGTACCACCACTTCGAGGTGGCCTCGGCCGCGTTCCAGATCGGCATCGTGCTGGCGTCGGCCACCATCATCACCGGCATGGTGGCACTGTCGTTCGGCGCGGTCGCGCTCGCGGTGATCGGCATCGGCTTCACCGCCATCGGCATCTTCGCGCCGCATGCGGTGCATCTGTTCTGATGCGCGCGAAATCGCCCGCGGGAAAAATGCGCTATAACGCCCCGGACCAACCATTCGGGAGCAAGCCATGATCATCGCCATCGACGCCGCCGGCACCGTAAGCCTGAAAGAAGCCAGTGATTTCAAAGGCTTCAAGGTGACGACGGCAAACAATGATGCGGCGTTCCTGACCAAGGCCCTGGCCGCCGCCGGGCGCTACGACGGATCGCATGCCTGGATTTCCCAGAACTGGCTGATCGAGCAGGGCAAGGCGGAAGGTCCCGCCTGGCGCGAGGGTTTCGACAAGATGGCGGCTTATGCCCAGTCGAAGGGCTGGATCGAGAACGGCGCGATCCGCGCCCATGTGGAGAGCGCGGGCTGAGGCGTACCTCCCGCCTCACATCGTGAAGATGCGGCCCGGATTGAGAATCCGATGCGGGTCCAGCGCCCGCTTCAGCGCCCGCATGGTCTCGATCTCGTCCTCGGTGCGGCTCATCTTCAGATACGGCCGCTTGAGGATGCCGATGCCATGCTCGGCGGAGACCGAACCGCCGAACTGGCCGGTGATGCCGTAGACCAGCTCCTCGACCTGATGGTGGCGATCCGGACCATCGGTGTAACGCACCGTGACATGCAGGTTGCCGTCGCCCGCATGGCCGAACACCACCGCGAATGACGCGCCATCCACCTGCTTCAGCGCCTTGTCGAGGGCGAGCGCATACGCCTCCATGCGGTCGATCGCGAGGCTGACGTCGAAGCCCGCACGCGGCGCCAGCGTGCGGCCGAGCTCGACACTGGAATCGCGAATCCGCCAGAGCGCGGCGGCCGAGGCGTGTGAGGTCGAGATCGTCGCATCGAGGATCAGCCCCTCGCCCATCGCCAATTCGAGCAGCCGCTCGATATCCGCCTGGATGCGCTCAGCGTCGCCGCCGGATGCCTCGAACAGCACGTAGAACGGGTGATGGGTCGGCAGCGGCCCGGTCACGCCCTTCACCCGTTCGATGGTGAGACGATAGTACTCATTCCACATCACCTCGAACGCCGTCAGCGCGCCGCCGAGATGCTTCCGCGCCAATCGCAGCAGCGCCGCCACATGCGGAAACGACGGCAACGCACACAGCGCCACCTGCCGTTCGGCCGGCGCCGGGAAGATGCGCAATGCGGCGCGCGTCACCACGCCAAGGATGCCTTCGCTGCCGATGAACAGATGCTTCAGATCGACGCCGGTGTTGTTCTTGATGTACTTGCGCAGGCCGTGCAGCACGGTGCCGTCGGCCTTCACCACCTCCAGCCCCAGCACCAGTTCGCGGGTCATGCCGTAGCGGATGACGCGGTTGCCGCCGGCATTGGTGGAGATGTTGCCGCCGATGGTGCAGCTTCCCCGCGCGCCGAGGTCGAGCGGAAACATGAACCCGTCCTGCTCCACGCGCTCCTGCAGCTTCTGCAACACCGCGCCGGCCTGAGCAATGACGACACCGGTCGAGATATCCACCTCCTCGATCGCATTCATCAGCTCCATCGAGAGCACGATCTCGTCCGCGTTCGGCAACGCGCCGCGCACCAGCCCGGTCATGCCGCCCTGGGTCGTGACCGGCACCTTCTCGCGATGGCAGAGGCGCAACAGCGCCGACACCTGCTCGGTCGTCTTCGGCCGCACCACGGCACGCGGCTTCGGCACCGGATTGCCGGACATGTCGTGATGATAGCGCGCGTCGATATCGGCTCCGGTGAGAACCGCGCCCTGCGGCAGCGCGCCGCGCAAGTCGTCGATGAACCGGTCGGACATGTCCCCCTCCCTCCATATTTCCTTGGAGTTCGCTTGGCCGGGAAGGCCGAGCACCTTCCCGTTAAACCAAAGGGAGACACCCTTACATGTGAATCGCGCGCTTGGCGACGTTCATCGCCGCTTCCTTCACCGCCTCCGACCGGGTCGGATGGGCGTGGCAGGTGCGCGCCAGATCTTCCGCCGAACCGCCGAACTCGATCAGCACCGTGCATTCGTGAATCATCTCGCCGGCTTCGGCGCCGACGATGTGCACGCCGAGCACGCGATCGGTCTTGGCATCGGCCAGGAATTTCACGAAGCCATCGGTCTGCTGGTTCGACTTGGCGCGGCCGTTCGCCGTGAACGGAAACTTGCCGACGTTGTAGGCGACGCCGGCCTGCTTCAGCTCCTCCTCGGTCTTGCCGACGGAAGCGACCTCCGGGAACGTGTAGACCACCGCCGGAATCGCATCGTAGTTCACATGGCCGGCCTGACCCGCGAGGATTTCCGCAACTGCAATGCCTTCGTCTTCGGCCTTGTGCGCGAGCATCTGGCCGGCGATCACGTCGCCGATCGCATAGACGCCGGCGACGCTGGTGGCGAAATGCTTGTCGACCTGGACGCGGCCGCGCTGGTCGAGCGCGACACCCGCCTCGGCCAATCCAAGACCTTCGGTGTAGGGCGTGCGGCCGATCGCGACCAGCACCACATCGGCGTCGAGGGTCTCGGCCGCGCCGCCCGCTGCCGGCTCGACCGTCGCCTTCAGCGTCTTGCCGGAGGTATCGACGCCGGTGACCTTGGTGCCGAGCTTGAACGCCATGCCCTGCTTCTCCAGCATGCGCTGGAACTGGCGCGCCACTTCGCCGTCCATGCCGGGCAGGATGCGATCGAGGAATTCAACCACGGTGACCTGCGCGCCGAGCCGCCGCCAGACCGAGCCGAGCTCGAGGCCGATCACGCCGGCGCCGATCACCAGCAGCTTCTGCGGCACCTTGTCGAGGGTCAGCGCGCCTGTAGAGGAGACGATGCGCTTCTCGTCGATCTCGACGCCCTTCAGCTTGGCGACGTCCGAGCCGGTGGCGATGACGATGGATTTGGTCTCCAGCGTCTGGGTCGACCCGTCGACGCCCTTCACCTCGACCTTGCCGGCCCCGAGGATGCGTCCGATGCCCTGGAACGACTCGATCTTGTTCTTCTTGAACAGGAAGCTGACGCCCTTGACGTTGCCGTCCACCGCCTGGTCCTTGAAGCCCAGCATGGTGGCGACATCGAGCTCCGGCTTGCCGACCTTGATGCCCATCTTGGCGAAGGAATGCCCGGCCTCCTCGAAGCGCTCGGACGCGAACAGCAGCGCCTTGGAGGGGATGCAGCCGACATTGAGGCAGGTGCCGCCGAAGGTCGGCCACTTCTCGACCACGGCGACCTTCATGCCGAGCTGGGCGGCGCGGATGGCGCAGACATAGCCGCCGGGGCCGGTGCCGATAACGATCAGATCGTAGGACATGGGAAGCTCTCGCAAACGGGGGTGTCGTCAGGGACGCAGCGCGCCCGATTCAAGTCAAACAGCAGGCGCACGCGGTTGAACGCGTGCGCCGGGCCAACGTCCGATGCGAACGGGTTCGCATGGATCGATCCCTTTACAGATCCAGCACCAGACGCGCCGGATCCTCCAGGCTCTCCTTCACGCGAACAAGGAAGGTGACCGCTTCCTTGCCGTCGATCACGCGATGATCGTAGGACAGCGCGAGGTACATCATCGGCCGGATTTCGATCTTGCCGCCGATCACCACCGGGCGCTCCTGGATCTTGTGCATGCCGAGGATACCGGACTGCGGCGCGTTCAGGATCGGCGTCGACATCAGCGAGCCGTAGACGCCGCCATTGGAGATGGTGAAGGTGCCGCCCTGCAGTTCGTCGAGCTTGAGCTGGCCGTCGCGCGCGCGGCGGCCGAAATCGGCGATGTCCTTCTCGATCTGGGCGATCGACTTGCGATCGCAGTCGCGCACCACCGGCACCACCAGGCCCTTGTCGGTGCCGACCGCAACGCCGATGTGGTAGTAGTTCTTGTAGATCAGGTCGGTGCCGTCCATCTCCGCGTTGACGGCGGGGATGTCCTTCAGCGCCTGAACGCAGGCGCGCACGAAGAAGCCCATGAAGCCGAGCTTCGCGCCGTTCTTCTTCTCGAACAGATCCTTGTAGTGCGCGCGCAGCGCCATCAGCTGGCTCATGTCGACCTCGTTGAAGGTCGTCAGCATCGCCGCGGTGTTCTGCACGTCCTTCAGGCGGCGGGCGATGGTCTGGCGCAGCCGCGTCATCCGCACCCGCTCTTCCCGCGAGGCATCGTCCGGCGCCGACGGCGCCCGCACCTGGACGGCTGCGGCCGGCTGGTTGACCGGCGTCGGCGCTGACGCTGCCCGCTCGATCGCCGCCAGCATGTCGCCCTTGGTGACGCGGCCATCCTTGCCGGAGCCCGGTACGGTTGCGGCATCGACGCCGCTCTCGGTCGAGAGCTTGCGCACCGACGGCGCGAGCGGCGCATCGGCAGGCGCCTTGGCTGCCTGTGCGGCAGGCGCCGCCGCTGGCGCGGCGGCAGGTGCGGCAGGCTTGGCTGGGGCGGGTGCTGCGGCGGGCTTTGCGGCGGCGCCTGCGGCGCCATCCGTGATCTGGCCGAGCAATGCGCCGACCGCAACCGTCTCGCCGTCCTTGGCGACGATGTCACCCAAGACGCCCGCGGCGGGTGCCGGCACCTCGATCGTCACCTTGTCGGTTTCCAGTTCCACCAACGGCTCATCGACTGCCACCGGGTCCCCGGGCTTCTTGAACCAGCGGCCGATGGTGGCTTCGGTGACGGATTCGCCGAGAGTGGGAACGCGGATTTCGGTCATGATCGTTTTCCTTGAAAATAAACTTTCGGGATCGCGATCCGTTGCGGATCGCGATTCGACCTTGTTGGTCTCAGCGCGCTTCCTGCGGTCGGGGCGAGGGCGCGCTTGCTGAGGCGAGACGTTGCGCGGAGCAAGCCGCTTAGCCCAACGCCTCCTCGAGGAACGCCTTGAGCTGCGCCAGGTGCTTCGACATCAAGCCCGTCGCGGTTGCCGCCGACGCCGGACGACCGACATAGCGCGGACGCTTGTGCGTCGCATTGATCTGGTTCAGCACCCATTCCAGGTACGGCTCGATGAAGTGCCACGCCCCCATATTGCGCGGCTCCTCCTGACACCAGACCATCTCCGCCTGCTTGAAGCGGCCGAGGTCCTGCACCAAGGCCTTCATCGGCACCGGATAGAGCTGCTCCAGACGCAGCAGATAGATGTCGTTGATGCCGCGCTTCTCACGCTCCTCGTACAGGTCGTAATAGACCTTGCCCGAGCAGATGATCACCCGGCGGATCTTGTCATCGGCCACCAGGCGGATCTTCTCGTTCTTCAGCATCTCCGCGTCATCGTAGAGGATGCGATGGAACGAGGTGCCGGAGCCGAGCTCCTCCAGCCGCGACACGGCCCGCTTATGCCGCAGCAGCGACTTCGGCGTCATCATGATCAGCGGCTTGCGAATCTCGCGGTTGAGCTGGCGGCGCAGGATGTGGAACAGGTTCGCCGGCGTGGTGCAGTTGGCGACCTGCATGTTGTCTTCCGCCGCCATCTGTAGGAAGCGCTCGAGCCGTGCCGAGGAATGCTCCGGACCCTGGCCCTCATAGCCGTGCGGCAGCATGCAGACGAGACCCGACATGCGCAGCCACTTGCGCTCGCCGGACGAGATGAACTGGTCGAACACGACCTGCGCGCCGTTGGCGAAGTCGCCGAACTGCGCCTCCCAGATCGTCAACGCGTTCGGCTCGGCCAGCGAATAGCCATACTCGAAGCCGAGCACCGCCTCTTCCGACAGGCTCGAATTCAGCACTTCGTAGTGGGCCTGGGTGCCGCCCAGATGGTTGAACGGGGTGTAGCGGCTTTCGTCTTCCTGATCGAACAGCACCGAATGGCGCTGGGTGAAGGTGCCGCGCTCGGAATCCTGTCCCGACAGGCGGACGCGATTGCCTTCCTTCAGCAGCGTGCAGAACGCCAGCGCCTCGGCGGTCGCCCAGTCGATGTCGTTGCCGGTCTCGATCGCCTTGCGGCGGTTTTCGAGGAAACGCTGGATCGTGCGGTGAACGCGGAAGCCTTCCGGAACCTCGGTGATCCGCTGGCCGATCTCCTTCAGCTTGGCGAGATCGACACCGGTGTTGCCGCGGCGCGGATCCTCCAGCAGGTCGGCCGCCTTCAGGCCGGACCAGCGGCCGTCGAGCCAGTCGGCCTTGTTCGGCTTGTAGCCGGTGCCGAGCTCGAACTCCGAATCGAGCTTGGCGCGCCAGTCGGCCTTCGCCTTGGCGACCTCGCCCTCGCTGACGACGCCCTCGGCGATCAGCTTCTTCGAATAGATGTCGAGCGTCGAGGGATGCGACCTGATCTTCTTGTACATCAGGGGCTGGGTGAAGCCCGGCTCGTCGCCCTCGTTGTGACCGAAGCGGCGATAGCAGAACATGTCGATGACGACCGGCTTGTGGAACTTCTGCCGGAATTCCGTCGCCACCTTGGCTGCGAACACCACCGCTTCCGGATCATCGCCGTTCACATGGAAGATCGGCGCGTCGATCATCTTCGCGACGTCGGACGGATACGGCGACGAGCGCGAGTAGCGCGGATAGGTGGTGAAGCCGATCTGGTTGTTGACGATGAAGTGGATCGAGCCGCCGGTGCGGTAGCCCTTCAGGTCGGACAGGCCGAAGCATTCCGCCACCACGCCCTGCCCCGCGAACGCGGCATCGCCATGCAGCAGGAGCGGCATCGCCGAAATGCGCTGGTCGGCCGGATCGCCGTACTGGTCCTGCTTCGCGCGCACCTTGCCGAGCACCACCGGATCGACGATCTCCAGGTGCGACGGGTTGGCCGTCAGCGACAGGTGAACCTTGTTGCCGTCGAAGTCGCGGTCCGACGACGCGCCGAGGTGATACTTCACGTCACCCGAGCCTTCGATCTCGTCCGGCGTCGAGGAGCCGCCCTTGAACTCGTGAAACAGCGCGCGGTGCGGCTTGCCCATCACCTGGGTCAGCACGTTCAGGCGGCCGCGATGCGGCATGCCGATGACGATTTCCTTCACGCCGAGGTTGCCGCCACGCTTGATGATCTGCTCGAGCGCCGGGATCAGCGATTCACCGCCGTCGAGGCCGAACCGCTTGGTGCCGGTGAACTTGACGTCGCAGAACTTCTCGAAGCCTTCCGCCTCGATCAGCTTCTGCAGGATCGCGCGCTTGCCCTCCGGCGTGAACGAGATCTCCTTGTCCGGTCCCTCGATGCGCTCCTGGATCCACGCCTTCTGCTGCGGATTGGAGATGTGCATGAACTCGACGCCGAGCGTCTGGCAGTAGGTGCGCTGGCAGATCGCGACGATCTCGCGCAGCGTGCCGAAATCGAGGCCGAGCACATGGTCGAGGAAGATCTTGCGGTCGAGGTCGGCGTCGGTGAAGCCATAGGAGCGCGGATCGAGCTCCTCGTGATCCTTCGGCGCTTCCAGCCCCAGCGGATCGAGGTTGGCGTGGAAGTGGCCGCGCATGCGGTAGGCGCGGATCAGCATCAGCGCGCGAATCGAATCGCGCGTCGCCTGCTGGATGTCGGCCGCCGACAGCTCGACACCCTTGGCCTGCGCCTTGGCGGAGAGCTTGTCGCCGACCGCCTTTTCGATCGAGACCCAGTTGCCGTCCAACGCCGACACCAGGTCGTCGCGCTGCACCACCGGCCAATTCCGCTTCTCCCAGGACGGCCCCTCGGCGTTGCGCTTTACGTCCGCGGGCTGGTCCTTCAGGCTTTTGAAGAATTCCTGCCACTCGGCATCGACCGAGCCGGGGTTCTGCTCGAACCGCGCATACATCTCCTCGATGTAGGGGGCGTTGGCACCGTAGAGGAACGAAGAGAGGGCGAAAGCAGCGTTCGCGTCCTGGCGAGACATGACGACGTCCTGAGTTGAAACTTGTGTCGCGGAACCCGTGCTCCCGCGAAAGCGGGATGATGATCCGGGTCCGTCCCACCTCTTTACCCTATTTCGAGGACGGGTGGGTGACGAAACGACACAAGATTTGAATCATGACTTCAAAACTTCGACAAGGGTCTTCCCAAGCCGCGCGGGCGACGGAGAGACGCGAATTCCGGCCTCTTCCATAGCTGCGATCTTGGATTCAGCGTCGCCCTTGCCGCCGGAAATGATTGCGCCAGCGTGGCCCATGCGCCGTCCCGGAGGGGCGGTGCGTCCGGCAATGAACCCGACCATCGGCTTCTTGCGGCCGCGCTTGGCCTCGTCCTTCAAGAACTGGGCGGCATCTTCCTCGCCGGAACCGCCGATCTCGCCGATCATCACAATCGATTGAGTGGCGGGGTCCGCCAAGAACATCTCAAGAACCTCGATGAACTCGGTTCCCTTGATCGGGTCGCCGCCGATGCCGACCGCGGTGGTCTGGCCCAGGCCCTCCTGGGAGGTCTGGTAGACCGCCTCGTAGGTCAGCGTACCGGACCGGGAGACGATGCCGACATTGCCCGGCCGGAAGATGTTACCCGGCATGATGCCGATCTTGCACGCGCCGGCGGTCATCACACCCGGACAGTTCGGGCCGATCAGGCGCGACTTGGAGCCGGACAGCGAGCGCTTCACCCGCTGCATGTCGAGCACCGGGATGCCCTCGGTGATGGTGACGATCAGCGGGATTTCCGCGTCGATCGCCTCGCAGATCGCGTCCGCGGCGCCCGCCGGCGGAACGTAGATCACGCTCGCGTCCGCACCGGTCTTCTCCCGCGCCTCGCGCACGGTGTCGAACACCGGCAGGCCGAGATGGGTGGAACCGCCTTTGCCCGGCGAGGTGCCGCCGACCATCTTGGTGCCGTAGGCGATCGCCGCTTCCGAATGGAAGGTGCCGTTCTTGCCGGTGAAGCCCTGGCAGATGACCTTGGTATTCTTGTCGATCAGGATGGACATCAGGCGGCGCCCTTCACAGCGTTGACGATCTTCTGCGCGGCATCATCGAGGTTGTCGGCGGGCACGACGTTCAGCCCCGACTCCTTGATGATCTTCTTGCCGAGCTCGACATTGGTGCCTTCGAGCCGCACCACCAGCGGGATCTTCAGCCCCGCTTCGTTCACCGCCGCCACCACGCCTTCGGCGATGACGTCGCACTTCATGATGCCGCCGAAGATGTTGACCAGGATGCCCTTCACCGCCGGATCGGAGGAGATGATCTTGAACGCCGCGGTCACCTTCTCCTTGGTGGCGCTGCCGCCGACATCGAGGAAGTTCGCCGGCGCCATGCCGTAGAGCTTGATGATGTCCATCGTCGCCATCGCGAGGCCGGCGCCGTTGACCATGCAGCCGATCGAGCCGTCGAGCGCCACATAGTTCAGATCGTACTTCGACGCCTCGATCTCCTTCGGGTCTTCCTCGGTCTCGTCGCGCAGCTTGACGATATCCGGGTGGCGGTAGAGCGCGTTGCTGTCGAACGACACCTTGGCGTCGAGGCAGACCAGCTTGCCCTGCTTGGTGACGATCAGCGGGTTGATTTCCAGCATCGCCATGTCCTTGGCGACGAACGCGGTATAGAGCTTGGTCACCAGGTCTTCGGCCTGCTTGGCGAGATCGCCGGTGAGCCCCAGCGCCTGCGCCACCACGCGGCCGTGATGGCCCATGATGCCGGTGGCGGGATCGACCGAGAAGGTGACGATCTTCTCCGGCGTCTTGTGCGCCACCTCTTCGATGTCCATGCCGCCTTCGGTGGAGACGACGAACGATACCCGCGAGGTTTCGCGATCGACCAGCGCCGACAGGTAGAACTCCTTGGCGATGTCGGACCCTTCCTCGACGTAGAGGCGGTTGACCTTCTTGCCTTCGGGCCCGGTCTGCACCGTCACCAGCGTCGCGCCCAGCATCTGCTGGACGTTGGCCTTCACCTCATCGATGGACCTGGAGAGGCGAACGCCGCCCTTGTCGCCGGCCGAGGCTTCCTTGAACTTGCCCTTGCCGCGGCCGCCCGCATGGATCTGGCTCTTCACCACCCAGAGCGGCCCACCGAGCGCCTTGGCCGCCGCCTCGGCCTCATCGGCCTTCAACAGCGCCTTGCCCTGCGGCACCGGCACTCCGAATTCCCGCAACACGGCTTTCGCCTGGTATTCGTGGATATTCATTTCGATCGTCCCCCGACCTCAGGTCCACGCGTTAACACAATCAAATTCGGCGCGAGCCATGGGGCCCGCGCCGTTTTTACTGCCGGCTTACTTGCCGAGCAGATCGGGTGCGATCTTCTTACAGGCGTCGATCAGCCCCTTCACCGCATCGGCCGACTTGTCGAAGGCGGCGCGGTCGGCACCGGCGAGCTCAATCTCGACGATACGCTCGACACCCTTCGAACCGATGACAACCGGCACGCCGACATAGATGTCCTTCATGCCGTACTCGCCGTTCAGCCACGCGGCGCAAGGCAGCACGCGCTTCTTGTCACGCAGGTAGCTCTCGGCCATCGCGATCGCCGACGCCGCCGGCGCATAGAACGCCGAGCCGGTCTTCAAGAGGTTGACGATCTCGGCGCCGCCGTTGCGAGTGCGATCGACGATCTCGTCGATGCGCTGCTGCGAGGTCCAGCCCATCTTCACGAGGTCGGGCAGCGGAATGCCGGCGACGGTCGAATACTTGGTCAGCGGCACCATCGTATCGCCGTGGCCGCCGAGCACGAAGGCGGAGACGTCCTCGACCGAGACGTTGAACTCGTCGGCCAGGAAGTAGCGGAAGCGCGCCGAATCCAGCACGCCCGCCATGCCGACCACCTTCTGCGGCGGCAGGCCGGCGGCCTTCTGCAGCGCCCAGACCATGGCGTCGAGCGGGTTGGTGATGCAGATGACGAACGCGTCGGGCGCGTACTTCTTGATGCCGGCACCCACCTGCTCCATCACCTTCAGGTTGATCGACAGCAGGTCGTCGCGGCTCATGCCCGGCTTGCGCGGCACGCCGGCGGTGACGATGCAAACCTTGGCGCCGGCGATCGCCTCATAGGAGTTCGCGCCCGAATACTTGGCGTCGAAGCCGTCGACCGGCGAGGACTGCGCGATATCGAGTGCCTTGCCCTGGGGGATACCCTCGGCGATGTCGAACATCACCACGTCGCCCAGTTCTTTGAGGCCGACGAGATGTGCGAGCGTGCCGCCGATCTGACCTGAACCAATCAAAGCAATCTTGTCACGCGCCATGGAAGCTGTCCTTACGTAGAGCCCAACGGAAATGGGAGGTGGGAGAGTTGACCGGTCCGGTCACTAGCTCTTTCGAGGGCCGCGTTCAAGTCGCCCTTCGCCCAATAAATGGACGGCGATTCAGGTTTCAGCCAATCCCTCGCGGGAGTGGCTGGCGAGCTGCTGCTCGCGGTTGCCGTGAGGCAGCGCCAGATAGGATTCTGAACCCATCTCGATCAGCCGCGAGGCGGTGCGCTTGAACTCCATCATCTCGACACCCTCGGTCGCCTGATAGAGGGTGATCGGATCAGCATCGGCGGAGGCCACGAGCTTCACGCAATTGTCGTACAGCGTATCGATCAGGGTGATGAACCGTTTGGCGGCGTTGCGCTGCTCGTATTGCATCACCGGGATGCGATCGATGATCAGCGTGTGAAAATCATGCGCCAGGCGCAGATAGTCCGATGCGCCGAGCGGCGTCTCGCACAGCTGCTTGAACGTGAAGCGGGCGACGCCATGCGCGGCGCGCGGCACATGCAGCTTGCGCCCCTTGACGACGACGTCCTGCGGCTTGCCGGCCGCGCCGCCGGTGAGCTTCTGCCAGGCTTTGTCGAGCGCCGCGTCGGCGGCCTTGTCGGCGGGCACATGCCACATTGTCACGCCCGCGAGCTTCTCCAGGCGGAAGTCGGTGCGCGCATCGAGTTGCAGCACGTTCATCCGCCCCTGCAGCAGCTTGATGAACGGCATGAACAAGCCGCGATTCAGCCCGCCTTTGTAGAGATCCTCCGGCGCGACGTTGGAGGTCGCGACGACCACGGTGCCAAGCTCGAACAGCCGCGTGAACAGCCGTCCGAGGATCATCGCGTCGGCGATGTCGGTGACATGGAATTCGTCGAAGCAGAGCAGCCACGCCTCGTCGAAGATCGTCTTCGCCGTGAGGATCACCGGATCGGTATCGGAGATTTCACCGCGCGCGATCTTCTGGCGGAAACCATGCACGCGCTCGTGCACGTCGGCCATGAACTCGTGGAAGTGCGCGCGCCGCTTATGCTTCACCGGGCTCGCGTGGAAGAACAAGTCCATCAGCATGGTCTTGCCGCGACCGACCTCGCCGTAGACATAGAGGCCCTTCACCGGGCTCTCCTGCTTGCCGTTGCCGAAAATGCGCCCGAACAGTCCGGCCTTGCGCGCGGCGGGCCGGTAATGCGCGAGATCGGCTTCGAGTGCCGAATAGGCTTCCACGGCAGCCGCCTGCGCCCGATCGGCTTCGATTTCGCCGGTGGACACAAGGGCCTGGTATTGGGAACGGAACGGGGCGGGCTTCGCAGCGGACATGCTGCCTTAACGGCTCAAAATCGTTGCAAATGCAAGAGCGCGCCCACGAAAAAATCGAGGCGCCGATCACCCAAAGGTGAAACGCAAGCCTGCCTCCCCTTTTTGCGGGTGTCTGGTCGCGGGTGGATGGGCGGACAGGCCAGCGATCATCGGGCCGCCCTCACGCGCTCAAGGTGTAGGCATCCTCGACGAGATAGGGCCCGCCGCCGACCGAGGCCCGCGACGAGAACAGCACGAAGCGATCCACCGTGAACACTTGCGCCGGGAAATAGCCGCGCACCGACAGGTAATCGGCGACGTCGCGGTTGGACGCGTCGCGCAGGCGCGCCAGCGTGACATGGGGCGTGAACTTGCGCCCCTCCGGATCGAGCCCGACCCGCTGCAGCAGCCGTTCGAGCTCCGCCTGCAGTTCCATCAGCGGCCGCGACGGCGCGACCGAAGCCACTACCGCACGCGGCTTCTTGCCCCCGAACGAGGAGAGGCCCTGCAGCCTGACTTCGAACGGCTTGCGGCGGATGCGGAACAGCATCGACGCGATCTCGTTGGCGGCGAGGCCGTCGATATCGCCGATGAAGCGCAATGTGACGTGGTAGTTCTCAGGATCGATCCAGCGCGCGCCGGGAAGGCCGCCGCGCAGCGACGCCAACGAGTGACCGATGTTTTCGGGGATTTCGAGACCGGTGAAGAGGCGGGGCATCGCACACTCCTCGATGCTGATAAGCGACGAATCGCCCGGTACACCTTTGATAACAAAACCGGGGCGTCCTGCGAAGCGCTGCGGCACAGAGATTTGTGACGCTTTTTTAGCGCCGCTGAGCCGCAACATTGGTCAGGAACGCCTCGACCGCGGGCAGGATGCGCTGCACGATCTGATCGATGCCCTCCGCCGTCGGATGCATGCCGTCGGCCTGGTTCAGCTTCGCTTCCGCCGCCACGCCGTCGAGGAAGAACGGATACAGCGGCACGCCGTAAGCCTTGGCGAGATCCGGATAGATCGCATCGAACTTCGCCGCATACTCGGAACCATAATTGCGCGGTGCATACATGCCGGCCAGCATCACCGCGATCTTGCGCGCCTGCAGCCGCTTGATGATGTCCTCCAGCGCCGCCCGCGTGATCGCCGGGTCCAGGCCGCGCAACGCATCGTTCGCGCCGAGCTCGACGATCACCGCGTCGGTGCCGTCCGGGATCGACCAGTCGAGCCGGTCGCGGCCGCCGGTCGAGGTGTCGCCGGAAACGCCGGCATTGAGAATTTCGACCTTGTGGCCCTTGGCTTGCAGTGCCTTCTCCAGGCGGGAGGGGAAAGCCGCCTCCAGCGGCAGGCCGTAGCCCGCGGTCAGCGAGTCGCCGAGCACCGCCAGCTTGAGCGGCGGGGCCGTATCCGCCTGCGCGACCGAAGGAAGCACCGCCAGCACCATTACCGCCATGATTGCAGCCAACAACATTTGCGTGAGCCTCTCGACCAGCAACCCGGACTTCCCATATGACGCTTCCATGAACAGTCTCATCAATCCTTCATCGCGATCTCATGATGTGGGTTTAGCGTGCGCAGCCTGCGGCGCGCATGCGTCCGATCCGTGTCCTTCCGCAACACCCGACCCCACCACCAGCGGCCCCGCTTCGACCGTTCGCGAGAACGCCTGCCGCACGTCAATGCGACACTGAGATCGGCTGCTCATGACCGCCCATGCGATTTCCCTGACCAACGTCAACCTCTCGCTCGGCACCGGCGCAGCCCGCGTGCACATCCTCAAGGACATCAGCCTGACGGTCGCATCCGGCAGCGCCGTCGGCATGATCGGACCATCCGGCTCCGGCAAATCGACCTTGCTGATGGTCATGGCCGGGCTTGAACGCCCCGATCAAGGCGAAGTGGTGGTGGATGGCACGCGTTTCAATGGATTGGACGAAGATGGCCTCGCCCGCTTCCGCGGCCGCAACGTCGGCATCGTCTTCCAGTCGTTTCATCTGATCCCGACCATGACCGCACTCGAGAATGTCGCCGTGCCGCTCGAGCTTGCAGGCAGCGGCGATGCGCACACGCGCGCCGAACACGAACTCGCGTCGGTCGGACTCGGTGAGCGGCTGCACCACTATCCCTCGCAACTGTCCGGTGGCGAACAGCAGCGGGTGGCGCTGGCGCGCGCGCTCGCACCCGATCCCGCCCTGCTGCTCGCCGACGAGCCGACCGGCAACCTGGACGAAAGCACCGGCCGGCAGATCGTCGATCTCTTGTTCGCCAAGCATGCCGAACGCGGCATGACGCTGGTGCTGGTCACCCACGACAACGGCCTGGCGCAACGCTGCGATCGGGTGATCCGCCTGCGCTCGGGCCGCATCGACTGGCAGGCCGCCGAACGCAGCCGCGCGAGCACGGCCTGAGCGATGTCGTCGATCACATCGGAGCTTCCCCGCCCGAATCGCGCCGATCGGGACCGCGCGTCGTCGCAGGCCTGGCGCTATGCGATGCGCGAACTGCGCGGCGGCCTGCGCGGATTCTACGTCTTCATCGCCTGCATCGCGCTCGGCGTGTTCGCCATCGCCGGCGTCGGCGCGCTGTCGTCGTCGCTGTCGGGCAGCCTGGAGCGCGAAGGCCGCACCCTGCTCGGCGGCGATGTCGCCTTCTCGCTGATCCAGCGCGAGGCCAAGCCAGAGGAGCGCGCCTATCTTGCCACGCTCGGGCAGGTCTCAACCGTCTCCACCATGCGGGCGATGGTGCGCGCCCGTGACGGGCAGCTCGCGCTGGTCGAGCTGAAGTCGGTGGACGATGCCTATCCGACCTTCGGCGCCCTGACCGCGGAGCCCGCATTAGCCGCGAGCGAGATGCTGGCCGAGCGCGACGGTGCGTTCGGCGCGGGCGCCGATGCCGTGCTGCTCGCACGCCTCGGTCTCAAGGTCGGCGACAGCGTCACGGTCGGCAACGCGACCTTTCAGATCCGCTCGGTGATCGCCGCCGAACCCGACAAGCTCGCCGGCGGCGTCGGACTAGGCCCACGCTTCCTGATCAGCGAAAACGCGCTGCGCGCCACCGGCCTCCTGCAACCGGGAAGCCTGGTGCGCTGGATCTACCGGCTGAAGCTGTCGGACACCGCCGCCAGCGACGCGACCGTGACCTCCCTCACCGAGACGGTGCGCAAGGCCCTGCCCGATGCCGGCTGGGAGATTCGCAGCCGCAGCAACGCCTCGCCGCAGCTCGAACGCAACATCAACCGCTTCACCCAGTTCCTGACGCTGGTCGGCCTCGCCGCGCTGCTGGTCGGCGGGGTCGGCGTCGCCAATGCCGTGAAGAGCCACCTCGATCGCAAACGCGACGTGATCGCGACGCTCAAGGCCCTCGGCGCCACCGGCGACGGCGTGTTCACGATCTATCTCGTGCAGATCATCGTGCTGGCGCTGATCGGCGCGCTGATCGGCCTCGCCGCCGGCGCCGCGCTGCCCTTCTTCGTGGTCGGCGCGTTCAGCAAACTGCTGCCGCTGCCGATCCAGCCGGCCCTGCAGATCGGCGACCTGCTGTTGTCGCTGATCTATGGCCTGCTCACCGCGCTCGCCTTCGCGCTGTGGCCGCTCGGCCGCGTCCACGACGTGCCGGTGGCGACGCTGTTCCGCGAAACCCACGGCAACGAATGGCACTGGCCGCGGCGACGCTATCTGGCAATGATGGCCGCGGTGGTCGCGCTGTTGATCGCCGTCGCCGTCGGCCTCGCCTACGACAAGCGCGTGGCGTTGATCTTCATCGCCACGGCCGCCGCGGTGTTCGGCCTGCTGCGGCTGGTCGCGGTGCTGGTGATGGCGGCCGCCCGCCATGCGCCGCGGCTGCGGATGCCGATGCTGCGGCTGGCGATCGCCAACATTCACCGGCCCGGCGCGCTGACGCCATCGGTGGTGCTGTCGCTCGGCCTCGGGCTGACCGTGCTCGTCACCATCACCCAGATCGACCGCAACCTGCAGCGCCAGTTCATGGCCCAGCTGCCGGAGAAAGCGCCGTCGTTCTTCTTCGTCGATATCCCCTCGGGCGACGCCGAGCGCTTCGACCAGTTTCTCGCCAAACAGGTTCCGGACGGCAAGATCGAGCGGGTGCCGATGCTGCGCGGGCGTATCGTCGAGGCGCGCGGCGTGAAGGCGGAGCAGCTGAAGCCGACGCCGGACGCCGAATGGGTGCTGCAGAGCGACCGCGGCCTCAGCTACACCGGCGAGGTCCCGTCCGGTTCCAAGGTCGTCGAGGGCGACTGGTGGGGAGCCGACTACAATGGGCCACCGCTGGTGTCGTTCGAGAAGAAGCTCGCCGACGGCCTCGGCCTGAAGCTCGGCGACAGCGTCACCGTCAACGTCCTCGGCCGCAACCTGACGGCGAAGATCGCCAACATGCGCTCGGTCGACTGGCAGAGCCTCGGCATCAACTTCGTTCTGGTGTTCTCGCCGAATACGTTCCGTGGCGCGCCGCACACCCACATCGCCACGCTGACCGAACCGAACGCGAGCCCTGAGAATGACGCGCGGATCATCAAGGCGGTCGCCGAGGCGTTTCCGAGCGTCACCAGCGTTCGTGTCCGGGAAGCGCTGCAGACGGTGGGAACCGTGGTCACCAATCTGGTGCTGGCGATCCGCGGCGCCAGCGCCATCACCCTGATCGCCGCCATGCTGGTGCTGGGCGGCGCGCTGGCCGCAGGCCATCGGCACCGGGTTTACGATGCCGTGATCCTGAAGACGCTCGGCGCGACCCGCTGGCGGCTGATCGGCGCCTATGCCTTCGAATACCTCCTGATCGGGCTTGCCACGGCGGCGTTCGGATTGCTGTCCGGCACGGTCGCGGCCTGGCTGATCGTGACCCGGCTGATGACGCTTTCGTTCGCCTGGGACGGCGCCAGCGCGGCCGCCGTGCTCGTCGGCGCGCTGGCCGTGACAATCGGCCTCGGCCTGATTGGAACACTGCTGGCGCTCGGCCAGAAACCCGCGCCCGTGCTCAGGAATTTATGACAAAATGTAGCAGCGGAATCGGGCTCTAGCGACATTCAGCCGCGCGTAGACCGTTGCAGCGAATGTGTTAGTTTCCCACATCTTCTTCGGGTCGGAGGCCACTCGAAATGCAGCCCGAACAGGCTCGCGGACCGGTGGCATCCGGGAATAATGACGAGCCGGCGGCACGAGCCCTTCGCGGCCTGCCGGACAACCTTCGAGGTTTCGACCATGTCGGACTTGGACCGTAACTACGCATCTCCTTTCGGCCGGGCTGCCACCCGCGCGGATGCCGCGACCGTCGATGCCGGTCTGCGGGCCTACATGCTGCGCATCTACAACTACATGGTGATCGGCCTCGCCATCACCGGCTTCGCCGCGCTCGGCGTCTATATGTTCGCCGTGACCGGTGATGCCGCCTCCGCCGTCAAGAACGCCTCCGGGGCGGCTCTGGCGCTGAAGAGCGGCCAGTACCTGACCCCGTTCGGCTACGCGATGTTCGCCAGCCCGCTGAAGTGGCTGTTCATCCTGGCCCCGCTGGTCATGGTGTTCGCCATCTCGTTCGGCATCCAGCGGCTGAAGCCGGCAACGGCGCAGATGCTGTTCTGGGCCTTCGCGGCGCTGATGGGCATCTCGTTGTCGTCGATCTTCCTGGTGTACACGCACACCTCGATCGTGCGCGTGTTCTTCATCACGGCGGCTTCGTTCGGTGCGCTCAGCCTGTACGGCTATACCACCCAGCGTGACCTGACCGGCATGGGCTCGTTCCTGATCATGGGCCTGTTCGGCGTCATCATCGCGAGCCTGGTCAACATCTTCCTGGCCTCGTCGATGCTGCAGTTCGTGGTGTCGGTGGTGGGCGTGCTGGTGTTCGCGGGCCTGACCGCCTGGGATACCCAGCGGCTGAAGAACGAGTACATCTACGGCTATGCCGGCGAAGGCGACGTTGCCGAGCGTTCGGCGATCATGGGTGCGCTCTCGCTGTACCTGAACTTCATCAACCTGTTCACGCTGCTGATGCAGCTCCTCGGCCAGCGCGAGTAAGCGCCAAGCCGATCCGAGACCAACCGAACCCCGGCCGCGAGGCCGGGGTTTTTGCTGGCCGGTCGATGTCCGTCATCCAGCCTGTCATGCCGGCGTGCGGATGCTGGGCGGCCGTGGCGCAGATGGCCAGATCCTCTCGCCTTCCGCCTGCCTTCCGCCTTCGCCGTTCTCGCATGGCAGCGATCCGGGCGACGCGATCAGCGCGATCAGACCAAAGACAGCTTGCGGTCGATCACCAGCAGCACGCGGTCCAGTTCGTGGCCGCGCCGCAGGATATGGCCGGTCGCCGAGATGACGCTGTAGGCGCCCTGCTTGCGCGCCAGCCGCGGGTTCTTCTCGATCCGGTAGAGCGGCATCTCCGAGGAGCGGCGGAAGATCGAGAACACCGCGCGGTCCTTCAGGAAGTCGATCGCGTAGTCGCGCCACTCGCCGGCCGCAACCTGCCGGCCATAAAGGTTGAGAATCCGATTGAGTTCGAAACGATTGAAGGTGACCCGTCCGGGAGCGGCAGCAGGCGAAACGCGCTCCGCTCCCCGGCTCTCGCTGGGCTCACCATCGCCGGGCATCAGGCTCATGCGGCGCCTCCTCGCTTCATCGGCAAGCATGATCGCGCCGCAGACCACCATCCGCAAGCGCTAGGTGACAGGCGTGTGAAAATTATCGTTGTGCGGATCGATGCAGATCGTCACGGAAACGTTAGCCAAACCATAATCATGCCAAATTTCGGCCAACCCCGCGCCGCCCTGGCTTGCGATACAACAATCTCTGCGTTGGCCCGGTTCTTCTGGTCCTGGATTCCTCAGCCCCCAGCCCCCCGGGATTGAAAGGACCGGGCCTGTTTCGCAGAGAGACGAACCTCCGAAGACAAACAGGCCAACGCAAGTTGGCCTTTTTTGTTGGCCTGAGCTTTCGGACTTCCCGTTTTGGGGCTGGCGCTTTGGATTTGGCGGGGCCGCCGCGTAGCACCACGACCTTCGCAGCCGCTGTTATCACGCAAAGCGCGAGCATGTTCTGATCGAATCAGAGCCAAAGCTCTCGATTCTCGTTTTGACGCGTTTTCGTCACGCGAATTGGTTTCCATTCCGGATCAAGTCCGGGACAGGCTTTCGAAAACGCGTGGTGAGACCGTGAAGACCGAAGCGCTTGGGCAGCTCCGACGATCAATCGACCCGCATCACAACGGACCGCACCAACAGGACTATCGAAAGCCTGGATGGAGGAGCGCTGTCCGGCTCAGCGCAGGGTGGCGTAGCTCGCGCCGAGCATGGCACCCGGCTTCTCGCGGCTGCCTTCCTGCACATAGACCACCGCGCCATCAACCCCCTGCCCCGAGAGATTCTCGATCGGCACGGTCCAACTCGCCGACTTGCCGGTCCAGTCGCCGACCTTCAGCCAGTTGCGCACGACGTTGTGGTAGATGACTTCCTTGCCCTTGTTCTCGCCACGGGCAATCGACACCGGCATCGCCTTGGCGATCGCGCTGATCCAGACCTCGCCGGGATGAACGCCCGCCGGCGCATCCGGGACCGAAATGCCGATCTGTCCGTTTGCAACCGCCACCTTGACCGGGACGGACATCACACCGGACTTACCGGTACTGTCCTTGATCGCCTGCTCGATCCCCGCGCGATCGCTGCCGAGCGCATGCAGCTTGCCGTTGACGACGATCTGCGGCGTATAGACCTGCCGGTCGCCGCGGGCCTTCGAATACGCTTTCTGCCGCGCGGTGAATTTCGGATCGGCCAGCGTGTCCTTCCAGCCAAGATAATCCCAGTAGTCGATCGGCAGGCTGACGGCGACCACGGTCGGATCCTTCGCGATCTCGCCCAGCAACCTGTCCGCTTCCGGACACGACGAGCATCCTTGCGAGGTGAACAGCTCGACGACTGCGCGGGTCTGCGCCGAAGCTTGCGTCGCAAAAAACAGACCTACTGCGGCAATGGCGACAGAGAGCCCTGTTCGTTCTTTGTATTGCGGGAATTCGCTTCGCATTGCTCCATACATCGCGGCGTCTCGCCCGATTCATTTAGCGAAAAGGCGGCCTCACTCATAGGCCGCCTTTTAATCACTGGCATCTCACATGGCAGTGAGACGGTTGTACCGCGACACGAACCGATCAGGCCGCGAGCTGACGCAGAACGTAATGCAGAATGCCGCCGTTGCGGAAGTATTCCAGCTCATCGAGCGTGTCGATGCGGCACAGCAGCGGAACCCGCTTCAGATTGCCGTCGCTGGAGACGATTTCCGCCGACAGCGTCTGCCGCGGCTTCAGGTCGCCCTGCAGGCCGCGAATCGTCACCTTCTCGTCGCCCTTCAGGCCGAGCGACTGCCACGAAGTGCCTTCCTCGAAGGTCAGCGGCAACACGCCCATGCCGACGAGGTTCGAGCGATGGATGCGCTCGAAGCTCTGGCACACCACGGCGCGCACGCCGAGCAGGCGTGTGCCCTTGGCGGCCCAGTCACGCGACGAACCGTTGCCGTACTCGGCGCCGGCGAACACGACCAACGGCACCTTCTCTTCCTGATACTTCATCGCGGCGTCGTAGATCGTCATCTGCTCGCCGTCCGGCCAGTGCTTGGTGAGGCCGCCCTCCGGGATGTTGCCGTCGGCGCCCTTCAGCATGAAGTTCTTGATGCGGATATTGGCGAAGGTGCCGCGCATCATCACTTCGTGGTTGCCGCGGCGCGTGCCGTACTGGTTGAAGTCGGCGGGCCGCACCTGCCGCTCCGACAGATACTTGCCGGCCGGCGAGGTCAGCTTGATCGAGCCCGCGGGCGAGATGTGGTCGGTGGTGATCTTGTCGCCGAACAGCGCCAGGATGCGCGCCTCGACGATGTCGGTCACCGGCTCCGGCTCCTTCTTGATGCCCTCGAAGTACGGCGGGTTCTGCACGTAGGTCGAGCTCATGTTCCAGCGATAGGTCTCGCTGTCGGTGGTCTTGATCCGACGCCAGTTCGGATCGCCCTTGAACACGTCGGCATAGCGCTTCTTGAACACCTTCGAGGTGACGAACTTCTTGATGAAGGCGTTGATTTCCTTCGAGGTCGGCCAGATGTCTTTCAGGTACACCGGCTTGCCGTCCTTGCCGGTGCCGAGCGGCTCGCTGGCGAGGTTGGTGGTGACGCTGCCGGCCAGCGCGTAGGCGACGACCAGCGGCGGCGAGGCGAGATAGTTCGCCTGCACGTCCGGCGAGACGCGGCCTTCGAAGTTGCGGTTACCCGACAGCACCGCCGCGGCGATGATGCCGTTGTCGTTGATCGACTTCGAAATCTCTTCCGGCAGCGGGCCGGAGTTGCCGATGCAGGTGGTGCAGCCGAAGCCGACGAGATTGAAGCCGACCTTGTCGAGATCCTTCTGCAGACCCGAATTGTCGAGATACTCGGCGACCACCTGGCTGCCCGGAGCGAGCGAGGTCTTCACCCACGGCTTCGCCTTCAGGCCCTTGGCCGCGGCGTTGCGGGCGAGCAGGCCCGCGCCGATCAGCACGCTCGGGTTCGAAGTGTTGGTGCAGGAGGTGATCGCCGCGAGCACCACGTTGCCGTGGCCGAGCTCATACGACTTGCCTTCGACGGCGAAGCGCTTCGACTGCTCCATCGCCTTCTTGTATTCGGTCTCCATCGCGCTGGCGAAGCCCTCCGCCACGCTCGGCAGTGCGACGCGGCCCTCGGGGCGCTTCGGACCGGCGAGCGACGGCACCACATCGGCGAGATCGAGCGTCAGCGTCTCGGTGAACACCGGGTCCTTGGTCGCCGAGGTGCGGAACATGCCCTGCGCCTTGGCATATTTGGTGACGAGCGCAACGCGCGCGGCCGCACGGCCCGAGGTCTTCAGGTAATCAACCGTTTCCTTGTCGACCGGGAAAAAGCCGCAGGTCGCGCCATATTCAGGCGCCATGTTGCCGATGGTGGCCTTGTCGGCGACCGACAGGTAATCGAGACCCGGGCCGAAGAACTCGACGAACTTGCCGACCACGCCCTTCTTGCGCAGCATCTGGGTGACGGTGAGCACGAGGTCGGTGGCGGTGACGCCTTCCTTGAGCTGACCCTTGAGCTTGAAGCCGATCACCTCCGGCAGCAGCATCGACAGCGGCTGTCCGAGCATCGCAGCTTCCGCCTCGATGCCGCCGACACCCCAGCCGAGCACGGCGAGGCCGTTGACCATGGTGGTGTGCGAGTCGGTGCCGACCAGCGTGTCCGGATACGCCACCTCGAAGGTGCCGGTCTTCCTGCCGACCGTCATCTTCTCCTTCTTGGTCCAGACCGTCTGCGCCAGGTATTCGAGGTTGACCTGATGGCAGATGCCGGTGCCCGGCGGCACCACGGAGAAGTTCGAGAACGCGCGCTGGCCCCACTTGAGGAACTCGTAGCGCTCCTGGTTCTGCTTGTATTCCTCGGTGACGTTCTTCTTGAACGCCGCGTTGTCGCCGAAGAAGTTGACGATCACCGAGTGGTCGATGACGAGATCGACCGGAACCAGCGGGTTGATCTTCTCGGCGTCACCGCCCAGCGCCTGCATCGCGTTGCGCATCGCGGCGAGATCGACCACCGCCGGAACGCCGGTGAAGTCCTGCATCAGCACCCGCGCCGGGCGGAACGCGACTTCATGCTCCAGCTTGCGGGTCTTCAGCCACTTCGAGACCGCAACGATGTCCTGCTTCTTGACCGTGCGGCCGTCCTCATGGCGCAGCAGATTCTCGAGCAGCACCTTCATCGAGAACGGCAGCTTCGAGATGCCCTTCAGACCGTTCTTCTCCGCCGCCGGCAGGCTGTAATAAACGTAGGTCTTGCCACCAACCTTGAGGGTTTTGCGGCACTTGAAACTGTCGAGCGAGGTCATGTGAGGATCCCAATTGAGCCTGATAGACGCCTTGGTTAAAGGTATCTAAACACCTGCGAGGCAGGACGTCGGAGAGCATTTCGGTCGGATTCGCGGGCGCGATCCGGTGCCGGTTTATAATCTTTTTAAACTCGCCGCCACATCTGCAAACGTCTTTTCTGGAATGCAGTTGGAGATTGTTTCGGACCTCCACGCGGCATTGTGTCCGGCCCCCGCCGGTTCGCGAAACCGGCCTCCCCGTTTTGTCTCTCTGTCGTCTTTCGGTTGGCATGATCCCGGTGCCAGGCCGAAATCCGGTTTCCACTTTTCATCTACCTGCCTGGAGCATTTTTGATTCTGATCGAATCAGACCCAAAGCTCTAGATTCTTGTTTTGACGCGTTTTCTTCATGCGAACCGGTTTCCACTTCGCGCGAAAACGCTCTAGAAGGCGCGCAAGGCAGGGAGAGGCGATGCGGCTTTCGGGCAGCGATCTGACATGTGTCCGCGGCGAGCGCGAGGTGTTCACCGCGCTCAGCTTCGCCGTCGATGCCGGAGAGGCGCTGGCCGTGACCGGACGCAACGGCGCCGGCAAATCGTCGCTGCTGCGCCAGATCGCCGGCCTGTTGGCAATCCCCCGCGGCACCATCCGGCTCGACGGCGGCGACGGCGAGCGCACGCTGGCCGAGCAGTGCCACCTGCTGGGGCATCGCGACGCGCTGAAGCCCTCGCTGAGCGTGCTGGAAAACCTCGCCTTCTGGCAGGACTACCTCGGGGGCGCCGCGGTTTCGCCGCTCGCGGCGAGCCTGGAGATTGCAGGGATCGCCCACCTGATCGATCTGCCCGCATCCTACCTCTCAGCCGGTCAGCGGCGGCGGCTCGGCATCGCCCGCCTCGTTTGCGTGACCCGGCCGGTCTGGCTGCTGGATGAACCGACCTCGGCCCTCGACAGCGACGGCCAGGCGCTGCTCGCCGGCGTGATGAGCCGGCATCTGCAAGCCGGCGGCCTGATCGTCGCCGCCACCCACGATCCGCTCGGCATTCCAGCACGCGAACTGCGCATCGGTGATCCGGCCGGAGGCGCCGCATGACCGCGCTCGCGGCTCTGATCCGGCGCGACATTCGCATCGCCTGGCGCGTCGGCGGCGGTGCGCTGATCGGCGTCTTGTTCTTTCTGAGCGTGGTCGTGCTGATGCCGTTCGCCGTCGGCCCCGACATCGCGCTGCTGAAGCGCATCGGCCCTGCCGTGCTGTGGCTTGGCGCACTGCTGGCAAGCCTGTTGACCCTCGACCGTCTGTTTGCGGCCGACCATGAGGACGGCTCGCTCGATCTCCTGCTGATGAGCCGCACGCCGCTGGAGCTGACCTGCGTGGCCAAAGCGCTGGCCCACTGGATCGCCTCCGGCCTGCCGCTGATCGTCGCCTCGCCGCTGCTCGGGCTGATGCTGAATCTCGACGGCGACGCCATGCTGGGGGTGGCGCTGACCTTGCTTGCGGGAACGCCAGCCCTGACGCTGACCGGCATGATCGGCGCGGCGCTCGCGGTGACGCTGCGGCGCGGCGGGCTGCTGCTGCCTGTGCTGGTGCTGCCGCTGTCGATTCCAACGCTGATCTTCGGCGTCATCGCCGCGAACGCGGCCGCCAACGGGCAGTCCGTCTTCGGTGCGCCGTTCTCGCTGCTCTGTGCGCTCTCGCTGTTCGGCCTCGCCGTCGCGCCGTTCGCGGCCGCCGCCAGCCTGCGACAGGGGCTCGATTGATGCGCCGTTCCTGCAACGCCGTGTCGCATGAATGTGAGTTCCACGGCGAATGCGCCCGATTGCGCGCGCATCGCCGCGCCACTATCAGGAAGCCATGAGCCTCATCGATCTCGCCAACCCTACGCGCTTCCTGCGCTTCGCGGAACGTCTGCTGCCCTGGTTTACGGGCGCGACGGCCATTCTGCTGGCGATCGGGCTGCAGCAATCGCTGTTCGCGGCTCCCGACGACTACCAGCAGGGTGCGACCGTGAAGATCATGTTCATTCACGTCCCGAGCGCCTGGCTTGCCATGTTCGTCTGGGGCGTGATGAGCGTCGCGGCGCTGGGAACGCTGGTGTGGAAGCATCCGCTCGCCGACGTCGCCGCCAAGGCCGCAGCGCCGATCGGCGCGGCCTTCACCTTTCTCGCCCTCGTCACCGGGTCGTTATGGGGCCGGCCGATGTGGGGCACCTACTGGGAGTGGGACGCACGGCTGACCTCGGTGCTGATCCTGTTCCTGATGTATCTCGGCATCATGGCGTTGTGGCGCGCGGTGGATGATCCGACGCGCGCGGCACGGGCAGCGGCGATCCTGACGCTCGTCGGCGCGCTCAACCTGCCGATCATCAAGTTCTCCGTCGACTGGTGGAACACGCTGCACCAGCCCGCGTCCGTGATCCGCATCGGCGGCCCGACCATCCATCCCTCGCTGCTGGTGCCGCTGCTGATCATGGCGCTGGCGTTCTCGCTCCTGTTCCTGACCCTGCACCTGGCGGCCATGCGCAACGAGATTCTCCGGCGGCGCGTGCGAACGCTGCGGCTGATGCAAGCCTCGACGCAAGCGTGACGGAACACCCATGACCCTCGGTCCTCACGCCGCCTTCATCGTTGCTGCCTACGCGATCGCGATTCTCGTCGTGGCGGGCTTGATCGGCTGGGTGTTGGCCGACCACCGGCGGCAGAAGGCGCTGCTGCGCGACCTCGAAGCCAAGGGCGTGACGCGCCGCTCCGCCCGCCAGACGCCGCCCGCCGCATGACCGCCACCGAACCCCGCACCGATGGACCGAAGGGAACGCGCCGCCGCTGGCTGACGCTGCTGCCGCTGCTGGTGTTCGTGGGCCTCGCCGCGCTGTTCTATCAACGGCTCGGCTCCGGCGATCCCGCGACGATTCCCTCCGCGCTGATCGGCCGGCCCGCGCCGCAAACGACGTTGCCCGCTCTCGCCGGCCTGGCGGACGGCGGCCGCGACATTCCCGGCATCGCCCCCGAAACGCTGCGGGGCAAGGTCAGCGTCGTCAACGTCTGGGCGTCGTGGTGCGTGCCGTGTCACGACGAAGCGCCGCTCCTGCATACCTTGAGCGCGGACAAGCGCTTCCAGATCATCGGCATCAACTACAAGGACGCCACCGACAACGCCCGCCGCTTTCTCGGCCGCTACGGCAATCCGTTCACCGCCGTCGGCGTCGACGCCAATGGCCGCGCCTCGATCGAGTGGGGTGTCTACGGCGTGCCGGAAACCTTCGTCGTCGGCCGCGACGGAAAAATATCCTATAAGCTGATCGGTCCGATCACGCCGGCCAATGTCGAGACGGTGCTGAAGGTCGAAATCGAGAAAGCGTTGCGCGGCACGCCCTGAGCGTGCCGGAACGGGTCAAAAAATAATTTCCAGCGTTTATCTGCCGTTCATTTGCCGGCCATTGGTCCGCCACGAAGCGCTTCTTACATCGGGATGACCGTCATCGTGACGGTAGCAACGATTGTCTTTTTGGAGGGACAATACATGCGTCACTTCACGCTTGCAGCACTCACCGCTATCGGCCTCGTCGCAGCGACCCCGCTGCTGGCCCAGACGCCAGCACCGGCCACCAGCACGCAGCAGAAGATGGCGCCGCCGCCAGCAGCCGCGCCCACCGCCACCGCGCCTGCCAGCAACAAGATGGCCCCTGCGACCACCGGCAAGGCATCGCCTGCCGCGCATGCGAAGCAGGAGCTGATCGACATCAATCACGCGACCGAGGAGCAGCTTTCGATGCTGCCGGGCATCGCCAAGGCGCGTTCGGAAGCGATCATCAAGGGCCGCCCCTACAAGGGCAAGGACGAGCTGGTGAGCAAGAAGATCATCCCCGAGAACGTCTACAAAGACATCAAGGACAAGATCGTCGCCCATCAGAAGGGCTGATCGCAGCCGATCCCTGTTTGCGTCCGCGTTCCGCGTCAAACCACAGCGCGCCGGTGCTTGCTCACCGGCGCGTTGTCACTTCTACTGTCGACCTTGCTCGCTTGATGAGACGCGGACGCGGGCTGCTCACACGTCGCCGCGGGTGGCGTCGCTCGCCTCGGCACTCGCCGGCGCGATGCTGTGGCGGTTGATCAGCGGCATCTGCAGCATGGCGAAGACGGCGGTGATCGGCACTGCGCCGAACGCCTTGAACGCCACCCAGAAGTCGGTCGACTGCGTCCGCCAGATCGCCTCGTTCAACACCGCCATCGCGACGAAGAACAGCGCCCAGCGCAGCGTCAGCGCGCGCCAGCCCGCAGGCGTCAGGTTGAACATCTGGTCGAACATGATGGCGATGAAGGACTTGCCGAACAACAGGCCGCCGCCGAGCACCAGGCCGAACAGGCCATAGATGATGGTCGGCTTCATCTTGATGAAGGTCTCGTTGTGCAGGAACAGCGTGAGGCCGCCGAACACCAGCACGATCGCCGCCGACACCAGCGCCATCAGCGGCACATGCCGCACGACGGCGTAGGAGACGATGATCGACACGACAATCGCGACCATGAACGCGCCGGTCGCCACGAACAGATCGAACTTCGCATTGGCGGCGAAGAACACGATCAGCGGCCCGAGTTCGGTCGCGAGCTTGAACAGCGGATGCGGCGCGGCCTTGTCCATGGTTACTCCAGTCCTGCGATCGCACGGGCGAAGTCGCGCGCGGTGAACGGCGCCAGGTCGTCGACACCTTCGCCGACACCGATGAAATGCACCGGCAGCTTGAACTTCGCCGACAGCGCCACCAGGATGCCGCCGCGCGCGGTGCCGTCCAGCTTGGTCATGACCAGGCCGGTGACGCCCGCGGTCTTGTGAAACGCCTCGACCTGCGACAACGCGTTCTGGCCGACGGTGGCGTCGAGCACCAGCAGCACCGCATGCGGCGCGTCCGCATCCACCTTCTTCATGACGCGGACGACCTTCTCCAGCTCGTTCATCAGCTCGGCCTTGTTCTGCAGCCGCCCCGCGGTATCGACCAGCAGCACGTCGGTCCCGTCCGCCTTGGCGGCGGTCAGCGCGTCGAAGGCGAGACCCGCGGCATCGGCGCCATGCGCCCGCGCCACCACCGGCGCGCCGGTGCGCTCGCCCCAGATCTTCAATTGCTCGATCGCAGCGGCGCGGAAGGTGTCGCCCGCGGCCAGCATCACCTTGCGGCCTTCGCTGCGGAAGCGCGATGCCAGCTTGCCGATCGTCGTGGTCTTGCCCGAACCGTTGACGCCGACGACGAGGATCACGAACGGCTTGCGCGCAGGATCTATGACGAGCGGCTGCGCGACCGGCGCCAGCACCGTCTCGACCTCGGACGCCACCACCGCCTTCACCTCGTCCGGCGAGATCGCCTTATCATAGCGGCCTTCACCGACGGCGGCGGCGATGCGTGCGGCGACCTCGGTGCCGAGATCGGCGCGCAGCAGCACGTCTTCCATGTCCTCGACCATGGCGCGGTCGAGCTTGCGCTTGGTGACGAGATCGGCAACGGCCTGGCCGATCGAACTCGAGGTCCGTTTCAGCCCGCTCGACAGCCTGCGCCACCAGCTTTGTTTCGGTTGATCGTCTGTATTGCTCATGAGGGGTGTGATAGCCGTTTCGGCATCATGACGAAAGCTGCGAATGAACCGGGAACAGGCCCGCTCGATATTGTCGCGCGCGTGCTCCACCGCGACGGGCTGATGCTGATCATCGACAAGCCGTCGGGCATTCCGGTGCATCGCGGGCCGCGCAACAGCCGCGACAAGAGCGGCGCGGCGCTGGAAGACTATTTCGATGCGCTGCGCTTCGGCCTGCCGCGCCCGCCGGTGCTGGCGCATCGGCTGGACCGCGACACCTCCGGTTGCCTCATTCTCGGACGCCATCGCAAGGCGACTGCCTCGCTCGGACTTCTGTTCAAGCACAACAAGATCTCCAAGACCTATTGGGCGGTGGTGGAAGGCGGCCCCGACGCCGACAGCGGCGTGATCGACGTTCCGCTCGGTCGGCTGAGCGAGGAACGCGGCTGGTGGCAGAAGCCGGACCCGAACGGCCTGCCCGCGACGACGAACTGGACCGTGCTCGGACGCAGCGCGGGCACGGTCGCGCTGACATGGCTGGCCCTGGAACCGATCACCGGCCGCACGCACCAGTTGCGCGTGCATTGCGCGGCGATGGGCTGGCCGATCGTCGGCGACAGCATCTATGGCAGCGGCCCGCGCGACGGCGAACCCAAGCTGCATCTGCATGCCCGCGAGATCACCGTGCCACTGTCGAAGAACAAGCCGCCGGTCCGGGTCTGCGCGCCGGTGCCCGCCCATATGCGCGACCGGCTCACCGCCTGCGGCTGGATCGCGTCGTCCGAACCAGGCGCGCCGTGATGCGTGTGTTGATCACCGGCATGTCCGGCACCGGAAAATCCGCCGTGATCAGCGAACTGGCCGCGCGGGGCCACCAGGCTCATGACCTCGATACGCCGCAATGGTCCGAATGGATCGTTGCCGATCCTTCCGACACCCTGACCCCTGCCGAAGGACGGGACTGGGTATGGCGCGAGGAGCGCGTCCACGCGCTCCTTTCCACGCCGCCGGACGGAAACTTGTTTATCGGCGGCTGCGCCGAAAACATGCATCGGCTGTTTCCCCTGATCGATCGCATCATCCTGCTGTCCGCGCCCTTGGCGACGATCATGGAACGGCTCGCAGCCCGATCCTCGAGCGGCTATGGTCAGACGACGGAGGAACGCCGGAAGGTCGTCAGCCTCATCGCCAGTGTCGAGCCGCTGCTGCGTGAATCCGCCGATCACGAGATCGACACGCGCCAACCTGTCGAGACGACTGCCGACGAGATTCTTCGAACGATCGCTCGGGTCGCGTCAGGCTGACAGCCGCGCGCCGTCGTGGCCGCGCATGGTCAACATCTGCACCGTGCCCGGCGCAAAGCCTTCGACCGCGACCGGCAGGAAATGCTCGGTGCGCCCCTGAGTCGCGCTCTCGATCAGCACTGCGCGCGCGGCACCGACATCAGCCGCCAGACGCGTCCGCAACGCGCGATCACCAGCCTCGCGCAAACGGCGGGCGCGCTGTTTGATCACCTCGCCCTTCACCTGCGGCATGCGCGCCGCGGGCGTGCCGGGCCGCGCCGAATAGGGAAACACATGCAGGAACGTCAGCCCGCATTGCTCGACCAGATCGAGCGAGCGCGCGAACATCTCCTCCGTTTCGGTCGGGAAGCCGGCGATGATATCGGCCCCGAAGGCAATATCCGGCCGCAGCCGCCGCACCAGCTCGCAGAACTCAATCGCATCGGCGCGGCTGTGTCGCCGCTTCATGCGCTTGAGGATCAGATCGTCGCCCGCCTGCAGCGACAGGTGCAGATGCGGCATCAGCCGCGCGTCGCTGGCGATGACATCGAGCAGGTCGCGGTCCACCTCGACCGAATCGATCGAGGACAGGCGCAGCCGTTGCAGCTCCGGTACATGTCGCAGAATCTGTCGCACCAGCGCGCCAAGTTTCGGCGTGCCCGGAAGATCGGCGCCGTAGCTCGTCAGATCGACGCCGGTGAGCACGATCTCCGCATGCCCGCCCTCGACCAGCGCGCGCACCTGATTGACCACCGCTCCCATCGGCACCGAGCGCGAATTGCCGCGGCCATAGGGAATGATGCAGAAGGTGCAGCGATGGTCGCAGCCGTTCTGGATCTGCACGAAGGCGCGCGGCAATCCGCGCTGGAAGCCTTCCACCAGATGCGGCGCCATTTCGGTGACCGCCATGATATCGGCGACCGCGACCTTCTGCTCCTGCGCCAGGCCGAACGGCGCGCGATCGAACGTCACCCGCGCATCACGCCACGCCTCCGCACGCAACTTCTCGTCGTTGCCGAGCACGCGATCGACCTCCGCCATCGCGGCGAACATGTCGGGCTCGGTCTGCGCCGCGCAGCCGGTGACGACGATGCGCGCGCCGGGCCGCTCGCGCTTCAGCTTGCGGATCGACTGCCGCGCCTGCGCGACGGCTTCGTTGGTGACCGCGCAGGTGTTGACGACGACGGTCTCGCCGAGCCCCGCGCGCTCGGCCTGCCGCCGGACGATCTCCGACTCATAGGCATTTAGGCGGCAGCCAAAGGTGATGACATCGACGCTCACGGCAGCCGCCCTCAGGCGACGCTGGCGAACAGCGCCGGATCGAAACGGCTCTCGTATTCCAGCTCGGCCGGGCCGGTCATCAGCACATGATCGTCGCTCTCGCGCCAGGCGATGACGAGATCGCCGCCGGGCGTCGCGATCGTGACCGTGCGGTCGGCGCGCCGCAGCCTTGCCGCCGCCACCGCCGTCGCGCAGGCGGCCGAGCCGCAGGCCTTGGTGAGACCGGCACCGCGCTCCCAGGTGCGGATGACGATGCGGTCGCGGCTTGCGATCTGCGCCAGCGTGATGTTGGCCCGTTCCGGGAAGATCGGATGGTTCTCCAGCAGCGGCCCGAACCGGCCGAGGTCATAGGCATGCACATCCTCGACCCAGAAGATCGCGTGCGGATTGCCCATGTTGACCACGGACGGCGTGTGCAGCACCGGCGCATCGATCGGCCCGATCTGCAATTCGATCGCGCGGGTGTCGCGGAATTCCTCGGCGAGCGGAATCTCCTGCCAGCCGAGCCGCGGCTTGCCCATGTCGACCGTGAAGGTCTCCGGCGCATCGCCCGTCCAGCAATTCAACAGGCCTGCCCGCGTCTCGAACGTCAGGGCCGTCTCGCCGCTGGCCGCGAACATCTGCCGTGCGACACAGCGCATGCCGTTGCCACAGGCGCCGGACTCCGAGCCGTCATTGTTGAGGATGCGGATGAATGCCGCCGTGCCATCGACGCGCGGCGGATAGAGCACCATCAATTGGTCATACGGCACCCCCGCGGCGATCGCCCTGGCCTCGCCGGCGCTGATGTCGACCGGCGCCGCGCGCAGATCGACGACAACGATCTCGTTGCCGACGCCGTTCATCTTGGCAAAGCTCTGATTCGCGAGGGCGCTCATGATCCGGACTCTTTCGTCCGGGGTTATATGGCGGAAAGGCCGTCGCATTTCCAGCCTCGCATGCCGCCGCCTGCATACGGAACACGCGCACCGCGCACGCATCCCGCCTTCAAACATCCATGATCGCTGACAATCATTTGCGGTGAGACCAAGCGGCGAACGCTGTGATACACGTGAGCGCCGGGACCCGAATCTTGCGTTCGCAAGGCCTTCAACCATAAGGCCTTTGAGCCGTAAGGTCTGTAAGCTATGGAGAGTTTGATGATCCGCCTCGCGCTTCGCCCGTCGCGGCTTCTGGGGAATGGCGGCCGGCTCGATTCGAGCCCCCTTTTGGCCCTGCTGCTGTCGGCGGCGATGGTCGGATCGAGCCTCGCCCAGACGCCGGCAACGCCTCCCGCAAGCACGGCCCCGGCAGCACCACCCGCAAATCCGGCACCGGCAACGCCGCCAGCGGCTTCGACACCTGCGCAAGCCACCCCGCCCGCCGCGAACCCGGCAACGTCCCCGTCTGCGGCGCCGGCTGCACAGGCCCCCGCCCCCGCGCAGACACCCGCCGCGAGCCAGGCGCCGGCGAACCCTCAGACCCCACCCGCTCCGCAGACCCCGGCGCAAGCCGCTCCGCCCGCGGAGCCCACCGTGCAGACCGCCGACCCGTTCGGCGAGGAACTGACGCTGACGGCGAAGACCGTGGTCATGATGAAGGGCAACGCGACCTGGGACAACGCGTTCGAAACCATCACCAACACGCTGAAAGCCCTGCAGGGCGCGCTCGACAAGCAGAACCTGAAGGCCGCAGGCCCGGCGCTGGTCGTCTATACCTCGACCGACGACACCGGCTTCGTCTTCCAGGCCGAACTGCCGGTCGCCGAAGCGCCCGCCAAGCCGCTCGGCAAGGACATCACCAGCGGCAAATCGCCCGAGGGCAAGGCGCTGAAGTTCGTCCATCGTGGCTCGTATGACAACATGGACAACACCTATGAAGCGATCACCAACCACCTCGACGAGAAGCGACTGGAGGCGAAGGACTCCTTCATCGAGGAGTACACCACCGATCCGCTGACCACGGCGGAAGACAAACTCGTCATCAACGTCTACGTGCCCCTGAAGTGAGCTTGCCCCGCATGATGTATCGCACTGCCCTGACCCTCGCCGCCGTGGCCGCCGCCAGCAGTTCGGCACTGGCACAGCAAAGCCAGCTTCCGCCGCCGGCGATTTCGGTGTCCGGCGAAGCGACCATCTCGGTCGCCCCCGATCTCGCGCAGATCGAGGGGGGCGTGACCTCCGAGGCCAAGACCGCACGCGAGGCGAGCGAGGCCAACAACAAGGCGATGAATGAGGTGATGACGGCGCTGAAGGCGGCCGGCATCGCCGCCGCCGACATCCAGACCTCGCGTCTGTCGCTGATTCCGCAAAGCGCGCCGCCACGCCCCGGCGTGCGTTCGCCGATCGTCGGCTACCAGGCCAGCAACCGCGTCAGCGTGCGCATCCGCGACGTCTCGAAGGTTGCCAGCACCATCGACACGCTGGTCTCCGCCGGCGCGAACGACATCGGCGGAATCGCGTTCATCGTCTCCAAGCAGTCGCAACTGCTCGACGATGCCCGCGGCAAGGCGATCGAGGACGCCCGGCGCAAGGCAGAGGTCTATGCGAAGGCCGCCAATGTGCGGCTCGGAGCGCCGCTCAGCATCAGTGAAGAAGGCTCGGGCGGACCAGTGCCGATGATGCGCGCATCCTACAAGGCCGATGCCCAGGGCGCGCCGGTGTCACCCGGCGAAGAAACCCTGCGCGTCACGGTGCAGGTCTCCTACGAGCTGAAGAGCGCCACGCCGTAAGTTATTCGATAGCACGTAGCCCAAAGCGAGCTGTCATTCCGGGGCGCGAGCAAAGCGAGCGAGCCGGGAATCCATAACCACCGCAGGGCGTATGGATTCCGGGCCTGCGCGATAAATCGCGCATCCTGGAATGACGACGTTGTTGGTGGAGCCACCGCTGGCCCTCAAACCTGGCTAAATCGCAAACACCTCGCCCGGCTGCAGCACCAGGAATTTTTCGCTCGGCACGCTCGCGGCCTTCAGGGCCGCGGCAAGCGCCACAGCCGGCGCATCGATCGCCTCGTTGGTGAGCTGGAACGTGCCGTGATGATGCGCCAGCGCCAACTCGGCGCCGCAATCGGCCAGCGCCTGCACCGCGTCTTCGGGATTCATGTGCTGGTCGCGCATGAACCAGCGCGGCTCGTAAGCGCCGATCGGCAGGATCGCCGCCCGCAACGGCCCGTGCTGCTCGCGCACGCGGCGGAAGTGGACGCCGCTGCCATAGCCCGAATCGCAGACGATGTAGATTTTCCCCGCAGGCGTCTCCAGCACGAAGCTCGCCCACAGCGCCTTGTTGCGATCGAGAAGACCGCGCGCCGACCAGTGCCGCGTCGGCACCAGCGTCACCGCCATCGCATCGCTGAGCACCACGCGATCGCCCCAGTCGAACGCCTCGGCCCGGATCGCCGCGTCGTAAGCCGTCATCGCGGCATCGTTGCCGAGCGGGGTGATGACGCGCGGCCCGAACGCCGCCCGCAGCTTTGACAGCGTGGCGACGTCGAGATGATCGTAGTGCCCATGCGACACCAGCACCGCATCGATCGGCGGCAGCTTGCCGAAGGGAATCCCCGGATCGTTGACCCGCTTCGGCCCGGCGAACGAGAATGGCGAGGCCCGCTCCGACCACACCGGATCGACCAGGATGTTGAGCCCGGCGGCCTGGATCAGCCAGGAGGCATGGCCGACGAAGGAAAAGCGGATGCCGCTCAAAACCCGTTGCGGCGGCGTATCGGAGAACGGCGACGGCGCCCAGACGGGCCAGACCGCACGGCCCCCCTCACGCTGCCAGCGCCACAGGTCGCTGAAGTTCTTGGGCGGTGCCCCATCCGGATCGAAGAACCGGGCACCATCGAAGTGGTCCGACACGGGACCGGAGTAGTTGCGCATGGAGGCGGACCAGAAGGCTGAAGCGCCGGTGGCGGCAGCCAAACCGGCAAGGACGGTGAAAACGCGGCGGCGGGATAACGGCATCGGGCGGGCGGATGCAGGGACGATGGATCAAGGTAGGAACCCGGCGGGAACCTGCCAGTCCATTTAAACCCCGGCGGATGAATTCTCACAAAGATTTCAGCGACAAAGCGGCACAGCCGCACCGGCGGACCCCGTCCCGAACCCCGGGTCTGCGACCCTGAATTCCTTGACTTTTCCCGCTGCGGCCGCTTTAAGTCCTGCCACTTCTCGAAAAGGTTCGCCTTTTTGATCCGCCGACCGGTCCTGGAGGCCGGAGGTCAACGCCCGACAGCGCGATGCGCCCTCGGGCGCAAACGTGTTTGGTTTGGTCACCTTGATCCCGGCGGACACCCGCGGGCGCAAGCAGCAGGAAGCAGGACGTGTTCGACAATCTGTCGGAAAGGCTTGGCGGCATTCTCGACCGGCTGACGCGCCGCGGCGCGCTCACCGAGGCCGACGTCGATGCCGCGATGCGCGAAGTGCGCCGGGCGCTGCTGGAAGCGGACGTGGCGCTCGACGTGGTGCGCTCCTTCACCGAGAAGGTGCGCGAACAAGCGATCGGCGCCACGGTCGTCAAGTCGGTGACGCCGGGCCAGATGGTGGTCAAGATCGTCCACGACCAGCTCGTGGAGACGCTCGGCTCCGACAGCCAGACCATCGATCTCAATGCGCCTGCGCCGATCGCCATCATGATGGTTGGCCTGCAGGGCTCCGGCAAAACCACCACCACCGCGAAACTGGCCCGCCGCCTCACCGATCGTGACAAGCGCAAGGTGCTGATGGCCTCCCTCGACACCCGCCGCCCGGCGGCGATGGAACAGCTCGCCGTGCTCGGCCGCGACATCGATGTCGAGACGCTGCCGATCATGCAGGGCCAGACGCCGCCGCAGATCGCGCTGCGCGCGCTGCAGGCCGCCAAGCTCGGCGGTCACGATGTTGTGCTGCTCGATACCGCAGGCCGCACCACCCTCGACGAAGCGATGATGGCGGAAGCGGCGGAGGTGAAAGCCGCCGCCAATCCGCATGAAGTGCTGCTGGTCGCCGACTCGCTGACCGGTCAGGACGCCGTCAACCTCGCGCGCTCGTTCAACGAACGCGTCGGCCTCACCGGCATCGTGCTCACCCGCGTCGATGGCGACGGCCGCGGCGGCGCGGCGCTGTCGATGCGTTCGGTCACCGGCAAGCCGATCAAGCTGATCGGAACCGGCGAAAAGACCGACGCGCTGGAAGATTTTCATCCGGGCCGGATCGCCGGCCGCATTCTCGGCATGGGCGACGTGGTGTCGCTGGTCGAGAAAGCCGCCGCCAACATCGATGCGGAGAAGGCCGCGCGCGTCGCCGAGAAGATGCGCAAGGGCAAGTTCGACTTGGCCGACATGCGCGACCAGCTCACGCAGATGCAGAAGATGGGCGGACTTGGCGGACTGATGGGCATGCTGCCCGGCATCGCCAAGATGAAGAACCAGCTCGCCTCCGCGAACCTCGACGACAAGATCCTGAAGCGGCAGATCGCGGTGATCGATTCGATGACCCGCGAGGAGCGGCGCAATCCCGACCTGCTCAAGAACAGCCGCAAGAAGCGGATTTCCGCCGGCTCCGGCGTGAAGGTCGAGGAGATCAACAAGCTCTTGAAGATGCACCGGAACATGGCCGACATGATGAAGGCCATGGGTCAGGGCAAGCGCGGGCCGATGGCCGCGCTCGGCAACATGATGGGCTTCGGCGGCGGCATGCCCTCGCCCGAGCAGATGAAAGAACTCGCCGAGAAGATGCCCGGCGGCTTACCGCAAGGCGCCGGCGGATTGCCCGGCCTGCCGAAGGATTTTCCGGGCGGCGCGTTGCCGCCGGGTGGACTGCCGGGCCTGCCCGGTCTCGGCAACAAGCTGCCGGGTCTTGGCGGCTTTCCCGGCTTGCCGAAGGGACCTGAGAAGAAGCGATGACCACATCGACCCTGCCTCCCGAACTGCTGCGCCTGCGCGGCAGCATCGACAACATCGATGCCGCGCTGATTCACCTGCTGGCCGAGCGCTTCAAGTGCACGCGCGAGGTCGGCATCCTGAAAGCCAAGCACAAGCTGCCGCCCGCTGATCCGGCACGGGAGGCAAAGCAGATCGCGCGGCTGCGCGCGCTCGCGGAGGATGCCCAGCTCGACCCGGAATTCGCAGAGAAATTCCTCGCATTCATCGTGCGGGAAGTCATTCGTCACCACGAAATCATCGGCAAGAACGCCAGCTGAACTCTCAAGAAAGGAAGTCCAATGTCCGTTGTGATCCGCCTCGCTCGCGCAGGCACCAAGAAGCGCCCGTTCTACCACGTCGTCGTCGCCGACTCGCGTTTTCCGCGCGATGGCCGCTTCATCGAGCGTCTCGGTTTCTTCAACCCGCTGCTGCCGAAGGACAACGAGCTGCGCCTGCGGCTCGACCTCGAGAAGGTGAAAGCCTGGATGGCCAAGGGCGCGCAGCCGTCGGACCGCGTGATGCGTTTCCTCGATGCCGCCGGCGTCGCCAAGCGCACCCCGCGCAACAACCCGCAGAAGGCGATCCCGCGCAAGGAACGCGGCAAGACCGAAGGCGCGGCAGCGTAACCATCGATGAGCGAGGCCGTGGGCACACGCATCTGCGTGGCGAAATTCGGCGCCGCCCACGGCGTGCGTGGCGAGATCAGGCTCTGGCCCTTCACGGAAGAGCCGCTCGCCGTCACATCCTACGGTCCGCTTGAATCGCAGGACGGCACGCGCCGCTTCGAAATCGAGGCTGCGCGTGCGGCGAAGGACCATCTCGTCGCCCGCATCAAAGGCGTGACGACGCGCACCGACGCCGAACGCCTCAACGGCCTCGAGCTTTACGTGGCGCGCGACAAGCTGCCGCCGGTCGAGGACGACGAGTTCTACCACGCCGATCTGATCGGGCTTGCGGCCGTCACGGCCGACGAAATCCGGCTCGGCCGCATCGTTGCAGTTCACAATTTCGGCGCCGGCGACATCATCGAGATCGCCAGCGACGAGGGGGGCGACTCGCTGCTGCTGCCGTTCTCGAACGCGGTGGTGCCGACGGTGGACGTGAAGGCGGGTCGCGCGATCGTCGTCCCGCCGGGCGAAATCGACGGCGACGACCGCGGCCACGCCTCGTCCCCGGACGATCACGCCCAGGATGGCTAACAAGACCGGGCAACTGCGCGTATTCTGACCCGCAACGCAGCAGCCCTGTTGCCGACCACGCCAGCGGACGATTGACCATGTGGACCGCGACCGTCCTCACCCTGTTTCCAGACATGTTTCCCGGCCCCCTCGGCGTCAGCCTCGCCGGCAAGGCCCTCGCCGGCGGCCTGTGGGCGCTGGAGACGCGGGACATTCGCGATTCGGCCACCGACCGCCACCGCAGCGTCGATGACACGCCGGCCGGAGGCGGTGCCGGCATGGTGCTGCGCGCCGACGTCACCGCCCGCGCCTTCGACGCGGTCACGCCGCTGGCGGGACGGCCACGATTGCTGATGAGCCCGCGCGGCACGCCGCTGACGCAGGCGCGGGTGATCGAACTCGCCGCCGGACCGGGACCGATCATCGTCTGCGGCCGGTTCGAGGGGCTCGACCAGCGCGTGATCGACGCCCGTCAACTTGAGGAGGTCTCGATCGGCGATTACGTGCTGTCAGGCGGGGAACTCGGCGCGCTGGTCCTGATCGACGCCTGCGTGCGGCTGCTGCCAGGCGTCATGGGCAACGTAACCTCCTCGGATTCCGAGAGTTTTTCCGACGGCCTGCTGGAATATCCGCAGTACACACGCCCGCAGGTGTTCGAAGGCCTAGCCATCCCCGACGTCCTGACCTCCGGCGACCACGGCAAGGTCGCGGCCTGGCGCCAGGCCGAGGCGGAACGGCTGACCCGGGCCCGCAGGCCGGATCTCTGGGCGAAAAAAGGCTTAACCCAAGGGGCCCCGAAGCGACCAAAAAACGCGACAGACGGGTGACAAGCGCGCCACAATCCCTTATAGGAGCGCCCAGCCAATCCGCTTCGGCGCGCATTCAGCAAAAGTGGATACCGGTTTGCGCCCGGAATGCGCGCAGATATCACAAAGAGCATTTTCTGACCGCGGAGCCGGTTTCGCTTCGCCTGAAAGTGCTCTGCAAGCAGGACGACGACGTTCGCGCAGCCTCAAGGCGCGCCGCCGATGGAGATTCAGATGAACCTGATTCAGACGCTCGAAAAAGAGCAGGTCGAGAAACTGTCCGCTGGCAAGGAAATCCCTTCCTTCGGCCCGGGCGACACCGTGATCGTCAACGTCAAGGTGAAGGAAGGCGAGCGGACACGCGTGCAGGCCTATGAAGGCGTTTGCATCGGCCGTTCCGGCGGCGGCCTGAACGAGAGCTTCACCGTCCGCAAGATCTCGTACGGCGAAGGCGTCGAGCGTGTTTTCCCGATCTATTCGCCGATGATCGACAGCATCAAGGTGGTGCGCAAGGGCAAGGTCCGTCGCGCCAAGCTGTATTACCTGCGCGGCCGTCGCGGCAAATCCGCCCGCATCGTCGAGAAGCAGGACAAGCAGGCTCCGGCCGCGGCTGAAGCCTGAGCCATGTCTGCGGCGATGCCATTCCGGCCTCGCCGCATCGCCGCCTTGGCCCGCGTCGGGCCGGCGGCCGTTCTGGCATTCGTTGTTGGGCTGGCGATGACCGGGGCGATCCAGCCTCTCATCGCTCCGCCTCTTATTGCCGAGCCCCTTGTCGCCCAACCCCTTGTCGCCCAATCCCTTGTCGCCGAGCCGCTGATCCTCCGGGAACGTATCGCGGTCGCCGAAGCCCATGCGATGCCGGCAATACCGATATCGTCTCGATTCGCCTGACTGAACCCGGGCCGCCGGGCGCTTGCGGCCTTTACGCGCAAACATGTCGGCAAGACCATCGAACTGAAGCTCGGCGGCACGAGCCTGATGCGGACCGTGATCCGCGAACCGCTGGCCACCACGACCCTCTCTCTCGTCGCGGAGAACGCTGCGGCTGCCCACCAGACCGCAGCGGCGCTGGCAACGCACCCCCTCGACCTGGTGCTGGGGCCCGACGCCGATCGCTGAAATCAGCCGAACCCGAATGGCCGGGCCTCGTTTGGCTCAATTGTCGGGAAACCAACCGCTGTGATAGAAAGTGGAATGGTTCCAGATAGCCCCATCCTCGCCGGTCCGCGGCGCGTGCGTGTCATCCTCGATGACCACCGCCGCCTGCCCTGGCGTTTCTTCGGACGGCTGACCACCACCGCGCTGCTTACGGCGTGAGTGGCGCGGCCGCTTGCCGCCGCGCGCGACCTTTGAATTCACGCCAGTCAATTCTCTTTCATTCTCGAGACCGCACACCATGTCCGCACCCACCACGCTCTACGACAAAATCTGGAACGACCACCTGGTCGACGAACAGCCGGACGGCACCTGCCTGCTCTACATCGATCGCCACCTCGTGCATGAGGTGACGTCGCCGCAGGCGTTCGAAGGCCTGCGCTCCTCGGGCCGCAAGGTGCGCGCGCCGGAGAAGACCCTCGCCGTCGTCGATCACAACGTGCCGACCACCGACCGCACGAAGCCCAATCCCGATCCGGAATCCGCCGAGCAGATCAAGACGCTCGCCGAGAACGCACGCGACTTCGGCATCGAGTACTACAACGAGTTCGACAAGCGGCAGGGCATCGTCCACATCATCGGCCCCGAGCAGGGCTTCACCCTGCCCGGCACCACCATCGTCTGCGGCGACAGCCACACCTCGACGCATGGCGCGTTCGGCGCGCTGGCGCACGGCATCGGCACCTCCGAGGTCGAGCATGTGCTGGCGACGCAGACGCTGATCCAGTCGAAGGCCAAGAACATGCGCTTCACGGTCGACGGCAAGCTGCCGGAGGGCGTGACGGCGAAGGACGTGATCCTGGCCATCATCGGCGAGATCGGCACTGCGGGCGGCACCGGCCATGTGCTGGAATATGCCGGACAAGTGTTCCGCGACATGTCGATGGAAGGCCGCATGACCGTCTGCAACATGTCGATCGAAGGCGGCGCCCGCGCCGGCCTCGTCGCGCCGGACGAGAAGGCCTATGAGTTCCTCAAGGATCGCCCGAAGGCGCCGAAGGGCGCGGCCTGGGACGCGGCCCGCCGCTACTGGGACACGCTGCGCTCCGACGACGGCGCGCATTTCGACACCGAGTATCGCCTCGATGCGGCGAAGCTGCCGCCGATCGTCACCTGGGGCACCTCGCCCGAGGACGTGATCTCCATCACCGGCGCGGTGCCGGACCCGGCCAAGATCGAGGATGAGGCCAAGCGTCTGTCGAAGGAGCGCGCGCTCGCCTATATGGGCCTGACCGCCGGCACGAAGATCACCGACATCAAGCTCGATCGGGTGTTCATCGGTTCGTGCACCAACGGCCGCATCGAAGACCTGCGGGCGGTGGCGAAGATCGTCAACGGCAAGACGGTCAACGGCAATGTCAACGCGATGATCGTGCCGGGCTCGGGTCTCGTGAAGGAGCAGGCGGAAGCGGAAGGCCTCGACAAGATCTTCCTCAAGGCCGGCTTCGAGTGGCGTGAGCCGGGCTGCTCGATGTGCCTGGCGATGAACCCGGACAAGCTGAAGCCGGAGGAGCGCTGCGCTTCGACCTCGAACCGCAACTTCGAAGGCCGCCAGGGCTTCAAGGGCCGCACCCACCTGGTCTCGCCGGCGATGGCGGCGGCGGCGGCGATCGCCGGCCACTTCGTCGATATCCGCGAGTGGCGCTGAGCGCCTCACGTCACGATCGATCAAACGAACACCGAAGGGCGCCGCAAGGCGCCCTTCGTCGTTCCGGCCGCGCGCGGCAACATCCGGCCCTCACTCAAAGCCTGTCGATTTTCTGCACGCCTTCTTAACCAGCCAGGCGCACGCTATGTCTCCGGACCGTGCTGTGGAGGCGCGTCGTGGCCGAGAAGCCGACCCTGATCGATACCATCCGCGAGGCGACCCGCCAGCGCCGCCGATGGACCGTGCCCGCAGCTCCGGTCGAGACGGACGACAAGCCGCGCCTCAGCCACTGGCCGCCGCCGCGGCAATCGCAATGGCGGCTCGACCTGCTAAAGCCCTGGAACGAGGGGCGCATCACCGGCCCCGGCCGCAGGCGCTAACACCTGGCAGGCTGCCGCCGGTCGATCCCGACGGGCTTGCCTCGCTGCGACCGCATTCTTCCCGCACAGCGATGAAAAAAGACGCAGGCGCAAAGGGGGCGGCGATGACCCAGAATATTTACGACGATCCCGACTTCTTCGCGGGCTATAGCCAGTTTCCGCGTTCGATCGACGGGCTCGAGGGCGCTGCCGAGTGGCCGTCCATGCGCGCGCTGCTGCCGGATTTGCAGGGACTGTCGATCGTCGATCTCGGCTGCGGCTTCGGCTGGTTCTGCCGCTTCGCGCGCGAGCATGGCGCAGCCCATATCCTTGGCCTCGATGTTTCCGAACGCATGCTGGCGAAAGCGCAAGCGATGACCGCCGATGCGCACATCACCTATCGCCGCGCCGACCTCGAGACGCTCGCCCTGCCGGAGCAGGCGTTCGATCTCGCCTACAGCTCGCTGGCGCTGCATTATGTCGTCAACCTCGACGGATTGCTTGCAGCGGTGCATCGCGCGCTGAAACCGGGCGGCCGCCTTGTCGTCTCCATCGAGCACCCGATCTACATGGCGCCGAGCCGTCCCGACTGGATCGCGAGCCCAACCGGGCAGAGGGTGTGGCCGCTCGACCGGTATCTCGTCGAGGGCCCGCGCACCACCGACTGGATCACCTCCGGCATCGTCAAGCAGCACCGCACCCTCGGCACCACCTTGAACCTGCTCATCCGGCATGGATTCAGCATCGCCCATGTCGAGGAGTGGGGACCGACCGACGCCGAGATCACCGCCCATCCCGACTGGGCCGAAGTCCGTGACCGGCCGATGTTCCTGCTGATTGCGGCGCATTGCTGACGGGAACAAACGCGCGGCCAGTTGAATGGACCCGTGCGGCGAACCGTGAGACACTGGGCCGTCGTTCGCGTCCGGAGCGCCCCTCCCGATGGCACAGACCACCATCGTCAAACCCCGAACCGCTGTGAAGCCGAAGGTCGAACGGCCGCGGCTGCACAAGGTCATCCTCATCAACGACGATTATACGCCGCGCGAATTCGTCGTGATGGTGCTGAAGGCCGAGTTTCGCATGACCGAGGACGAAGCCTACAAGGTGATGATCACCGCGCACCGGCGCGGCGTCTGCGTGGTCGCCGTCTACACCCGCGACGTCGCCGAAACGAAGGCAACGCGGGCGACCGACCTCGGCCGCTCGAAAGGCTATCCGCTGATGTTCACCACCGAACCGGAAGAATAGCCCGGACATGTCCTGCGGCCGCATGGCTTGAACCCGCTGGCTGCTTCTGCCGACCCAACACCTGTGATTAGCTCCGTCCACTTCGGAATCACACTGCGGACCTCACTCATGAAATCGCTGGCTCTCGCTCCCCTGCTGGTCGCCGCACTCTGCTGGCAGGCCGATGCCCAGACGCCGGCACCGAAAGCGCCGCCTGCGGCCTCCTCCCCTCCGGCGAAACCAGCTGCTCCGCAGACGCCGATCGACACCGTCAAGGCCCTGCCGCTGGCGGAGCGGATCGCGATCCAATCCGACCTGGCGTGGGTCAGCTTCTACAATGGCGGCATCACCGGCGACGTCTCCGAGCGAATGCTGACGGCGATCAGGGCCTATCAGAAAGACCTCGGCGGCAAACCGACCGGCCTGCTGACGCCGCAGGAACGGGCTGCGCTCGCAACCGCCGCGAAGAAGCTGCAGAACGACGTCGGCTGGACGATCGCGCAGGACCCGATCAACGGCATCCGCCTCGGCATTCCGACCAAGCTCGTGCCGCAGATGAGCGCGATGGCGGACACCACCGGTTCGAAATGGAGCTCCGCGCAAGGACAGATCCAGATCGAAACCTGGCGCCGGCGCGACAGCAATCTCACCATCGCTGCGATCGCCGATCGCGAGCGGAAAGAGCCCGCGGGCCGCAGGGTGGACTACAGCGTGGTGCGGCCGGACTTCTTCGTGCTGTCCGGGCTGCAGGGGCTGAAGAAATTCTACATTCGCGGCCAGCTTCGCGGCAGCGAGGTGCGCGGCATGACCGTGCTCTACGATCAAGCGACCGAAGGCACGATGGAGCCGGTGGTGATCGCCATGTCGAGCGCGTTCACCGCGTTCCCGACCGGCACGGCGCAACCGGACGCACCGCCGCCGCGCAGGACAGTCGAGTATGCGACCGGCCTGGTGGTCAGCGCCGACGGCGCCATCGTCACGGATCGCCAGGTGGTCGATGGCTGTCAGTCGATCGTCGTGCCGGGCCATGGCAACGCCGACCGCGTGGCGGAAGACAAGACCCACGACATCGCGCTGCTGCGCGTCTACGGCGCCCGCGATTTGAAACCGCTGGCGATGGCCGGCACGGCCGCGAAGCCTGCGCTGATGCTCACCGGCATCGCCGATCCGCAAAGCCAAGGCGGCGGCAGCGCGGTGAGCACGGTCAAGACCACGCTGACGTCTCCGACCACGCTGGCGCCGGCGCCGGGGCTCGGCTTTGCCGGGGCCGCTGCAGTCGACGCCGAGGGCAGGTTCGCCGGAATGGTGCTGTTGAAACCCGTCGTGGTCGCAGGCACGGCTCTGACCGCGCCCGCCAATGAAGCCGCTCTCGTGTCCGCCGATCAGCTGCGCGCGTTTCTGGCGGCCAACACCGTGACGACCCCGACGGCCGACACCAAGACCGATGCCAACACCGATGCCAAGACCGATGCCAAGGCGTCGGTCCTGCGGATCATCTGCGTGCGGAAGTAACGCGCTGCGTCACTTCTGGCAGGTCGGGCACCAGAAGGTGGAGCGGCCGCCCTGCACGAAGCGCTTGACCGTCCCGCCGCACTTCGGCGTCGGACATTTCTCGTTCTCGCGATCATAGACGCGAAAGGCGTGCTGGAAGTAACCGAGCTCACCGGAGGTCTGGCGGTGATCGCGCAACGACGACCCGCCCGCCTTGATGGCATCGTTCAGGACGCTGTGGATCGCACTCACCAGCCGCTTCGCGTGATCCGCCGGCGCGCCGCTGCGCAACGCCAAGGTCGATGCCACCCGCTTCGGCGACAGGTGCGACCGATGCAGCGCCTCGCAGACATAGATGTTGCCGAGACCGGCGACCACGCGCTGATCCAGCAGGGCCGCCTTCAGGTTGGTCTTCTTGCCGGCACAGGCGCGCGCCAGCATCGCCGCATCGAACGCGTTGCCGAGCGGCTCAGGCCCGAGCGCCTTCAGAAACGGCTCCTGCTCCATCTCCGAGCGCTTGACGATCTTCATGTAACCGAACCGGCGCGGATCGTTGAACGCGATCGTCGCACCGGAGGCCATATGGAATACGATGTGATCGTGGGTACGGTCCTCGCTGCGCGGATAGTGGAAGTCTCCCGGCACCGTGCCGTTGGCGCCTTCGACCACGCGGAACGAGCCCGACATGCCGAGATGCATCAGCAACACGTCACCGGAGGCGAGATCGGCCAGGATATATTTGGCGCGGCGGCCGAGGCCGGTGACCACCTGACCATCGAGCCGCGCCCGGAAATCCTTCTGCAAGGGAAAGCGCAGATCGCCGCGGCGCGCTTCGACGCGGGCGATCTTGACCCCTTCCATCACCGGCTGCAGTCCGCGCCGGACGGTTTCGACCTCGGGCAGTTCAGGCATCGACGATTCCTACGTCACGCGAAACGGCGCCAGTCCGTTCGCAACCCGCTCTAACACAGAAACGCTGCCAGAAGCTGGCAGCTATCATGCGGTCTTCGGATCGGATTCGTTGAAAACGATCCTGTTCATGAACGGATCGATGACCGTTAGGCTGGTCGCGCCCCAAGGCTCCCGCTCGAGCCCCGGCCGCAGGTAATTGTAAGCCTTCGCCGTGAGCTCCGCATGCAGCGCGGCCACGCCCGTCATCTCCACGAAGACCTTGGCGCCGGGGGCGCAGTCGCCGTAATGCTCGCTCAAGTGGAGCAACAGGCCGGCCCGGGAGACCTGCATATAGAGCGGCGTCGACGGCTCGAACCGGTGTTCCCAATCGACGGCGAAACCGAGATAGCCGATGTAGAACTCGCGAGCCTTCTCGATCGAGAACATCCGCAAGACCGGGACCGTGTTCGTAAATGTGATCGCCATGACTGCCTGCCCATTGAGGGATTGCGGGTTAACCATGTCCCGGCGCAAAGAAAGGCCGGCCGGCCCGCCCGCGCCGACTTGTAGCGCGGCGCGGCATGGCAGGCTATGGTCCCGGCCAGCCTTGAGAGGATGGAATGGTTCAAGACAGCGACCGCACGACGCATTTCGGCTTCCGCGACGTGCCGCTTGGCGACAAGCAGGCGATGGTGGACGATGTGTTCCACAGCGTCGCCCGCCGCTACGATTTGATGAACGACCTGATGTCGGGCGGGATGCATCGCGCGTGGAAGGCGGCCATGATCGGCAGCCTCAACCCACCGCGCGGCGGCGCGCCCTTCGCGCTGCTAGACCTCGCCGGCGGAACCGGCGACATCGCATTTCGTGCAGCCGAGATCGCCGGCCACGGCTTCCACGCCACCGTCTGCGACATCAATGCCGAGATGCTGGCCGTCGGCCGCGAGCGGGCCGCGAAGAAATTTCACGACGACCGCGTGAGCTTTGTCGAGGGCAATGCCGAGTCGCTCGGCTTTGCCGACAAGAGCTTCGACGCCTGCACCATCGCTTTCGGCATCCGCAACGTGCCGCGCATCGACCAGGCGCTGCGCGAAATCTATCGCGTGCTGAAACCCGGCGGCCGCTTTCTCTGCCTCGAATTTTCCAACGTCGATATGCCGGGTCTCGACAAGGCGTATGAACTCTATTCGTTCAAGGTGATCCCCGAGCTCGGACGCATGGTCACGGGCGACGCGGAGTCCTATCGCTACCTCGTCGAATCGATTCGGCGGTTTCCGCGACCGAACGCGTTCGCCGAGATGATGCGCGAGGCTGGCTTCGCCCGCGCCAAGTGGGACGTCATGAGCGGCGGCATCGTCGCGCTGCATTCGGGCTGGCGTTTGTGATCTCTTCGCTGATTCACCTCGCCAGGCTCACCCGCGCCGGCTTCGTCTTTGCCCGCGCGGGCGTGTTCGGCATCGTCGATCCCGCCGACCTGCCGCCCGCCGCGCGCTTCGCGCAGAGGCTCGGCCGCCTGATCGAGGCGCCGAAGTCCGACAAGTCGATCGGCCGCATCTCGGCGGCGCTGCGCCATCTCGGCCCGAGCTACGTCAAGCTCGGTCAGTTTCTCGCCACCCGACCCGACGTGGTCGGCGTCAATCTCGCGCGCGATCTGGAAAGCCTGCAGGATCGCATGCCGCCGTTTCCGCAAGCCGATGCGGAGGCGACGATCGTCGCTGCGTTCGACCGGCCGCTGCAGGACAGCTATGTGAGCTTCGGGCCTGCGGTTGCGGCAGCTTCGATCGCCCAGGTGCATCGCGCCGAGATCGAGAAAGACGGCAAACGCCACGTGGTGGCGGTGAAGGTGCTGCGGCCGGACGTGTCGCACAGCTTCAAGGTCGATCTCGACGCCTTCAAGTACGCCGCCCGCCAAATGGAGGCGCTATCCGCCGACGCCCGCCGGCTGCGGCTCGGCGAGATCGTCGCAACGCTGCACCGGTCGGTGGCGATGGAGATGGACCTGCGGCTGGAGGCGGCTGCGCTGTCGGAGATGGCGGAGAACACCCGCGACGATCCCGACTTCCATGTGCCGAAAGTCGATTGGGACCGCACCGCGCATTCGGTGCTGACGATGGAATGGATCGACGGCATCGCGCTGAACGACCACGCCAAGCTGGACGCGACCCACGTCGACCGGCCGGACCTTGCGCGCAAGGTCATCCAGAGCTTCCTGCGCCACGCGCTGCGCGACGGCTTCTTCCACGCCGACATGCATCCGGGCAACCTGTTCGTCGACGATACCGGGCGGCTGGTCGCGGTGGACTTCGGCATCATGGGGCGGCTCGGGTTGCGCGAGCGGCGTTTCCTCGCGGAAATCCTCTACGGCTTCATCACCCGCAACTACCTGCGCGTCGCCGAGGTGCATTTCGAGGCCGGCTACGTGCCGCCGTATCACTCGGTGGAGAACTTCGCCCAAGCCATCCGCGCGATCGGCGAACCGATCCACAACCGCACGGCGCAGGAAATCTCGATGGCCAAGCTGTTGACCCTGCTGTTCGAGGTCACGGCCATCTTCGACATGGAGACGCGGCCCGAACTGCTGCTGCTGCAGAAAACCATGGTGGTGGTCGAGGGTGTGGCGCGCGGGTTCGATCCCAAGCTCGACATCTGGAGTACGGCGGAGCCGGTGGTGAGGGAATGGATCGAGCGCAACCTCGGCCCGATCGGCAAGATCGAGGGGGCCGTCACCGGCGCCAGCGATCTCGGCAAGATCGCCACCGGCCTGCCGGCGATCGCCGCCCGCAGCGTCGCCCTGCTGGACCGGGCGGAAGCCATCACCCGCAATGGTCTGCTGCTGGCACCTGAGACGGTCGAGGCGATCGGCCGCGCCGAGAGGCGGCAGAGCCGCTGGTTGGCCGCCGGCATCTGGGCGATCGCCATCGCCCTGTTCGCGGCGGTCTGGATTCTGCGCTAGGCCTTCGAGGCTTTCGCTCAGGCTTCCACGCGGCGATTGCACCTGAATACAATTTTGATATCATTGATTGCAGTGCAATCAATGATATCATCGTCTTATGGCCAGTCTCACCATCCGCAAGCTCGACGAGGCGCTGAAGGCGCAGCTCCGCCTGCGCGCCGCTCAGAACGGCCGCTCGGTGGAGGACGAAGTCCGCTTCATCCTGCGGGACGCGGCCTCCGGCCCCCGCTCCGCCGCAGAGGATATGCCGCTGGCGCATGACGGCGTATCCCCAGACCGCTCGGGGCTGCCCGGCGGGCTGCGGCAGGTGACGCTGATCATCGGCGGCGGCATCGCCGCCTATAAGTCGCTCGACCTCATCCGCCGTTTGAAGGATCGGGGCATGCATGTGCGCTGTGTGCTGACCCAGGCCGCGCAGCAATTCGTCACCCCGCTGGCGGCCAGCGCGTTGGCCAACGAGCGCTCCTATACCGACCTGTTCGATCCGCAGAGCGAATTCGACGCCGGGCATATCCGCCTCGCCCGCGACTGCGACCTGATCGTGGTCGCCCCCGCCACCGCCGACCTGATGGCGAAGATCGCGAACGGCCATGCCGACGACCTCGCCACCGCGATCCTGCTGGCGACCGACCGGCCGATCCTGCTGGCCCCTGCGATGAATCCGTTGATGTGGTCGAACGCGGCCACCCGCCGCAATGTGGCGCGGCTGACCAAACGCGGCGCGCTGCTGGTCGGGCCGAATGCCGGCGCAATGGCCGAAGCAGGCGAAGCGGGCGTTGGCCGGATGGCGGAGCCCTTGGAGATCGCCGCCGCGGCCGCGCGGCTGCTCGATCCCAAACGCAGCGGCCCGTTGCGCAAGAAGAGCATTCTGATCACCGCCGGTCCGACGCATGAGCCGATCGATCCGGTGCGCTATATCGCCAACCGCTCCTCCGGCAAGCAGGGCTATGCGATTGCGGCGGCGGCGGCCGCCGCCGGGGCTGACGTGCGGCTGATCTCCGGACCGGTCAACCTGCCGGCGCCGGCGGGCGTCGCGGTGACGCGGGTGGAATCGGCGCGCGACATGCTGAAGGAAGTCGAGGCGGCGCTGCCGGTCGATTGCGCGATCTTCGCCGCCGCCGTCGCCGACTGGCGCGTGGCCGACGCCGGCACGCAGAAGATCAAGAAGCAAGCCGGCGCGATTCCGTCGCTGTCGCTGATCGAGAATCCGGACCTGCTCGCCACCGTCTCCAAGCTCGGCGATCGGCGTCCGGGCCTCGTCATCGGCTTCGCTGCCGAGACCGAGAACCTGCTCGCCAACGCGCAGGCCAAGCTGGAACGCAAGGGCTGCGACTGGATCGTTGCCAATGATGTATCGCCGGCAGGCGGCGTGATGGGGGGCGATCGCAACACCGTCCACATCGTCACCCGCGACGGGGTGGAGTCCTGGCCGGCGATGGACAAGGACGACGTCGCCAAGGGCCTGGTCGCCCGGATCGCCAACGCCATGACGGACAAGACCCCGTGACAAACGACATCGTTATCCCGGTGCAGCGCCTGCCGCACGGCGAGGGATTGCCGCTTCCCGCCTACCAGAGCGAACAGGCCGCCGGTCTCGATCTGCTCGCCGCGGTCGCCGAAGACGAGCCCGTCACGCTGGCACCCGGCGCGCGGGCGCTGATCCCGACCGGGCTGGCAATCGCGCTGCCGCCGACCATGGAAGCGCAGGTCCGGCCGCGCTCCGGCCTCGCACTAAAGCACGGCGTGACAGTGTTGAATTCGCCGGGCACGATCGACGCCGATTATCGCGGCGAGATTCGCGTGATCCTGATCAATCTCGGCGACGAACCGTTCCTGATCCGGCGCGGCGAGCGGATCGCGCAGATGGTGATCGCCCCGGTGTCCCGCGCGCAGCTCTCCAGCACGACGGTCCTCCCTGAGACGTTTCGTAGCACCGGCGGATTCGGCTCCACCGGCCGATAATTCATATTCGCCTTTGGACAACGTCGCCGCGGTCTCGACGGCATGGAACCGCCTTAATACGGTACCGCCGCAAAAAATGACCGCGATGTACGTTTAATGTCCCTCGTTCCTACCCGTGGCTTGCTGGCGATTCTCGCCGTGCTCGATATCGCCCTCAACGCAACCGAGCGCCCCCTCTCCGCGAAATCACTTGCGACCCGTTACAATCTCGCGCCGCGTTACCTCGAACCGATGCTGCAGATGCTGGTGCATGTCGGCATCCTCAAAGGGATTCGCGGGCCGCATGGCGGCTACCGCCTCGGCCGGCCGCCGTCGTCCCTGACGGTGGCCGAGATCCTGCAAGCCGCGCTCGCCGACAACAACGACCCGTATCCGCCGCTCAAGCGCAACCCGGTGGTCGCGCGGGTCATCCTGCCGAGTCTCGATCTCGCCGAGCGGATGATGTCGGACACGCTGAAGAGCATCACCATCGAGGCGCTCGCCAACCGCGCCGCCGCGCTGAAGGTTGCCGGCGAGTAACGGAACCCGAGCATCCTTCGTCGCGCCTCACGCACGCCATGCAGCGATCCTGCGTGGCGCGCGACCCTGCGTTCACGATCTGGACTCTTACCCATGGAGTCCTGTTGGGGATATTCTGAATTGATTCGCGAGCAAGCGAAGGGCGCGCAGCGCGCTTGAATCCCGGACCGTCACGCGTCACCCGGGACTGTCCAGAATTCGGCGTCGTGTCACACCCGCAGGGCCTTGCGCGCCAGGCTGTGGGGGCGTGGCGGGGCGCAGCAGGTGTTGGGGTGCAAAGCCAATGGGGGGCATGATCCATGCGATGCGTCGGGCATTTCTGTCCTGCGCCAGCCCTCGCAGCCTTGTCCTCCTTGCGTCCGCGCTGGCCCTGCCGGCCGGCGCCCATCCGGCGCTCGCGCAGGGGAACGCAGCAACCGACAGCGCCGCATTTGATCGCCTGCTGACGGCGCTCGGCGGCATCGATCGCCAGGAGTTCGTCGCGCTCGCCCTCGCCTGCGCCATTCTCGGCTTTTCCGTCGTCTCCGCGATCCTGCTGATGCGGACCCGGACGCGCGCGGCGGAGAACGAGGAGCGCCTGCGCGCGGAAATTCAGACCTTGCAGGCCGAGAACGACCGCAGCAAGGCGCTGTTGCTGAGCGAGCCGCAGGTGGTGGTGGCCTGGCGCGCCGGCGACGACTTTCCCCAGATCGCCGGCGATCCATCGCTGCTGCTGGTGGATGGATCGCCGCAACGCCTGCTCGCCTTCGGGACCTGGCTCGCGCCGGAGCCGTCGCTGCAGCTCGAACGGGCCGTCGACGGCCTGCGCAATCACGCCGAAAGCTTCGCCCTCAACCTGACCACGCTGACCGGCCGCGCCGTCGAGGCGGTGGGACGCATCGTCGGCGGTCAGGCGATCCTCCGCTTTCGCGAGCTGAGCGGCTTGCGTCGCGATCTCGCCGAGATGACGATCCGCTACAACGCGCTGCAGGAGGAGACCGAGGTGCTGCGCGGCTTCGCCACCGCGATTCCATCGCCGGTCTGGGTCCGGCGGGCCAACGGCACGTTGAGCTTCGCCAACCCGGCCTACGCCCTTGCCACCGAAGCCGCCTCCAGCGCCGACGCGGTCAGCCGCGACCTCCACCTGCTGGACAGCCCCGACCGGCATGAGATGGCCCGCGCGCTGTCGGAACGCGCCGCCTTCGCCAAGCGGCTGCCGGTGGTCATCCGCGGCGAGCGCAAGATGTTCGACGTGCAGGCGGTGGCGCTGCGCTCCGGCACCGCCGGCATCGCCATCGACGCCAGCGAGGCCTCGAGCCTGCGTGCCAGCCTGACGCGAATGGCGGATGCCCACCGGCGCACGCTCGACCAGCTTTCCTCTGCCGTCGCCGTGTTCGATGGCCAGCAGCGGCTGATCTTCTTCAACGAAGCTTACCGCCGGCTCTGGGACCTCGACGTCGGCTTTCTCAACACCGGGCCGAGCGATGCGGCCATCCTCGACAGGCTGCGCGCAGCGCGGAAGATTCCCGAACAGCACGACTTCCGCCAGTGGAAGGCGCGGCTGCACGAGGCGTACCGTTCCACCGAAGCCAGGAACGACGAGTGGCACCTGCCGGACGGACGCACGCTGCGCGTGATCTCGACACCCAATCCGGAAGGCGGCGTCACCTATCTGTTCGACGACGCGACCGAAAGCCTCGATCTCGAACGGCAGTTCGACGCGCTGATCCGCGTACAGCGGGCGACCCTGGACAACCTCGCCGAAGCGGTCGCCGTGTTCGCGAGCAATGGCCGCGCCCGGCTGTTCAATCCCGCCTTCGCCCGGATGTGGCAGCTGTCGGCGGATGCGCTGGAACAGCAGCCGCACATCTCCACCGTGCAGCAGTGGTGCCAGCCGCTGTTCGACGACGAGCACGCCTGGCAGACGCTGCGCGGCGCCATCACCGGCATCGACAACCGCAATTCGCTGATGATGCAGATCGAGCGCAAGGACGGCAGCGTGCTGAACTGCATGACGATGCCGCTGCCCGATGGCGCGACGCTGCTCACGTTCCAGGACGTCACCGACAGCGTGAACGTCGAACGCGCCTTGCGCGAACGCAACGAGGCGCTGGAGACCGCCGACCGGATGAAGGTCAACTTCGTTCATCACGTCTCCTACGAGCTGCGCTCGCCGCTCACCACCATCATCGGCTTCGCGCACTTCCTCAGCGATCCCGCGACCGGCCCGCTGACGCCGAAACAAAGCGAGTATCTCTCCTACATCACCGCGTCGACCAACGCGCTGCTGGCGATCATCAACAACATCCTCGATCTCGCCACCATCGATGCGGGTGCGATGTCGCTCAATCTCGGAGCGGTCGATGTGCGCAAGGCGATCGACCAGGCCTCGGCGGGCGTGCAGGACCGGCTGCAGACCGACCGCATCACCCTCGATGTCGAGATCATCGGCGCCGACGCGCCTTTCATCGCCGACGAGCGTCGCGTCGTGCAGGTGCTTTACAACCTGCTCGCCAACGCCGTCGGCTTCTCGCCGCACGACGGCCGGGTGGTGCTGCGCGCCAGCCAGCATGGCGGCCGCACCATCTTCTCCGTCAGTGATCAGGGCCCCGGCATTCCACCCGAGAGCAAGGACAAGGTGTTCAACTGGTTCGAGGCCAACGCCAACGGGTCGCGCCACCGCGGCGCCGGCCTCGGCCTCGCCCTGGTCCGCTCGTTCGTGGAGATGCATGGCGGACGCGTGAGCATCGATTCGGCCGTCGGACGCGGGACCACGGTGACCTGCGAATTCCCTGCCGAACCGCCGAACAGCGGCATCGACCCATGAGCGCGACGCCGTTCTCCTTCACGACCGCGCTTGCAGGGGAAGCCGCAACGGCCGCCCTGATGGCTGACCTCGGCCTGTTGATCGGCGCCCGCGATACGATCACGCTCTCCGGCGACCTTGGTGCCGGCAAGACCACCGCGGCACGCGCCCTCATTCGCCATCTTGCGAACGATCCGATGCTGGAGGTGCCGAGCCCGACCTTCACGCTCGCTCAGAGCTACGAGCTGTCGATCCCGGTTCTTCACGTCGACCTCTACCGCGTCAACGATCCCGACGAATTGGAAGAGCTTGGCCTGGTGCCGTTCCCGGACCGGACGCTGGTGCTGCTCGAATGGCCCGACCGCGCCGCAAACCTGCTGCCGGAGGATCGGATCGACATCGCCTTCAGCCATAGCGACACCGCCGAGGCACGAACCGCGACGCTCACCGGATATGGTTCAGCGGCGCAGACCGTCGAGCGGCTGGCGCGCCTTCGCGCCTTTCTCGAACGCTCCGGCGCGATCACGGCGACGCGGCAGCCGATGGCAGGCGACGCCTCGACCCGCTCCTATGCGCGGCTGCTCGCCGACGACCGCTCGACCATCCTGATGAACATGCCAGCCCGTTCCGACCCGCATCTGATCTACAACGGCAAATCCTATCTCGCCGCGGTGCATCTCGCCGAGGACATCGTGCCGTTCGTCGCGATCGGCAACGGCCTGCACGCACGCGGTTTCTCGACCCCGCAAATCCTGCACACCGATCTCGATGCCGGCTTCCTGATCAGCGAGGATCTCGGATCCGACGGCGTCCTCGCCGGCACACCGCCGCTGCCGATCGAAGAGCGCTACCAGGCCGCCATCGACGCGCTGGTGGCGCTGCATCGGCAGCCGCTGCCGACGGCGCTGCCGGTCGAGGGGCGCGCGGACTACGTCATTCCATCGTTCGATGTGGACGCGATGCTGATCGAGGTCAGCCTGCTGCTCGACTGGTATCTGCCGCATCGTGGCGTCGCGGTGACCCGCGCGATACGCGAGAGCTTCGTCGATCTATGGCACGCGGTCCTGCAGCAGGCGCTGCGCGCGCCTGCGACCTGGGTGATCCGCGATTATCACTCGCCCAACCTGCTCTGGCTCGGCGCACGCGAGGGCATCGGCCGCGTCGGCATCATCGACTTCCAGGATGCGGTGCTCGGCCCGCACGCCTACGACGTCGCCTCGCTGGCGCAGGATACGCGCGCCGATGTCGCCGAAGCGCTGGAGCTTGCCCTCGTCTCGCACTACGTGCGCGGACGGCGGCAGGACGATCCTGGATTCGACGCGGCGGCCTTCGCGCAATCCTATGCGGCGATGTCGGCGCAGCGGAACACGCGGCTGCTCGGCGTGTTCGCCCGGCTCAATCGTCGCGACGGCAAGCCGCAATATCTGCGTCATCTGCCGCGCATCTGGGGTTATCTCAACCGCGCGCTGGCCCATCCGGCCCTGGCCGAGGTTCGCGCATGGACTGCCGCGAACGTGCCGCCGCCCGACTGAGCCGCCGCCGCAACCCCAGCGCGAGGCCGGCCCTCTTTACCCCTTGTTAGCCTCCGGCCGAATACTCTGGCCGGGCATCCGTGCCGAGATCAGGGACCGCTGCCGGATCCGCAGAGGTTCGTGGGCGAGGGGAAGAAAAGATGGCCTCAGAACGCAACAAGGGCGAGCGCGTCAGCTTCGAGCGCGGCATCAGCGCGCACATGATGGGCATCGACGGCACATGGCGGCGCAACTGCGTAATGGAGGAAATCTCCGAAACCGGAACACGGCTGACGGTCGAGGGCTCGGTCGAGGGGCTGAACCTGAAGGAGTTCTTCCTGTTGCTGTCGTCCACCGGACTCGCCTATCGTCGCTGCGAGCTTGCCTGGGTCAATGGCGATCAGGTCGGCGCCACATTCTTGAAGCAGTCCGACAAGAAGAAGAACCGCCGCGCCAACGGACAATCCGTCGACGCATGAGTCCCGTACCGGACTCCGCGTCTCGCGTTCGGCTCATCCGCCATCACCCCGGCCTGCCTGTCTTAGCGGTGTAACAATGCGCGATTATCCGGGCGAGGTTGGAACCACGCCTGGCAGACCCATGCAACTTCATCTACACTCGCGCAACATCGAGATGATTCCTTCAATGCCGGCGAAACCGACATCCGCCATGGTGCTTGCCGCAGGTCTTGGACTGCGCATGCGGCCGATTACCGCGAAAATTCCGAAGCCGCTGGTGCAGGTGGCCGGAAAGACGCTGCTCGACCATGTGCTCGACAAGGTCGCGGAAACCGGCGTCGAGCAGACGGTCGTCAACATCCATTACCTGCCCGACCAGATCATCCGCCATCTTGCCGGCCGCAAGCACCCGCGGATCGTGATTTCCGACGAGCGCGACGAAATCCTCGGCACCGGCGGCGGCGTGGTGAAGGCACTGCCGCTGCTCGGCGATGCGCCGTTCTACCATCTCAATGCCGATACGCTCTGGATCGATGGCGTGCGGCCGAATCTGCTGCGGCTGGCGGAAACCTTCGATCCGGCGCGGATGGACATGCTGATGCTGATGGCGCCGACGGCCACGAGCATCGGCTATGACGGACGCGGCGACTACACGATGGCGACCGACGGCACGCTGCACAAGCGCAAGGAAAGCCAGATCGCGCCGTTCGTTTACGCCGGTGCGGCGATCATTTCGCCGAAGCTGTTCGCGGGAGCACCAAGGGGCGAGTTCGGCTTGCCCGACCTGTTCGCCACGGCCGAGGCCGCCGGCCGCCTGTACGGCCTGCGGCTCGAGGGAACCTGGATGCATGTCGGAACGCCCGACGCCATCGGCGCGGCCGAACGCGCGATGCTCGCAAGCGTCGCCTAAAGCATGATCCGGGAAACCGGGAAGCGGTTTTCCGAAGAGACCATGCTTAAACAATGAGCCAAAGCGCGAGAATGATTCATCCAAATCTCCTCGCGCTTCAGTCTTTTCGGGTTCTAATTGGCTGAGAGCCAAACCTTATCCGTCTGGTGTCGGCACCTGCCTCCAGCGCGCCGAAACCAACGCGAAAGCAGCTTCCGAAGCCGCTTGTCCGATCCCGCTGCAAGCTCGTCAGCCCCGGTTGATTTCCATATGATGCGGCCGCCTTTTGAGTCGGACCGCGTATGCACGTTTTCACTGTTCCAGCCTCGGCCCCGTTTCTGCGTACGGTGATCGCCGCGCTGATCGACGGCGAGCTCGTCCGTGGCTTCGAGGCCCGCAGCAATCCGGAGCGGCTGGCGGAGGCGACGATCTACCTGCCGACGCGACGGGCGATGCGGCTTGCCCGCGACGTATTCCTCGACGTGTTGCAGACCGACGCGGCGATCCTGCCGCGGCTGGTGGCGCTCGGCGACATCGACGAGGATGAGCTGATCTTTGCGCAGGCTGCCTCGAATGCACCGGCAACCGCGCTGCAGCTGCCGCCCGCCGTCGACGCCTTCGAACGGCGGTTGACGCTGGCGCAACTCGTCGCCGCCTGGGCCGCACGGCTGAAGCCGGTCGCCCCCCACACCACGCCGCTGGTGGTGAGCGGACCGGCATCGGCGCTGGCGCTCGCCGACGAACTGGCGCGGCTGATGGACGACATGCAGACGCGCGGCGTCTCCTGGGAGGCGCTCGATACGCTCGTCCCCGACACCTACGATACCTATTGGCAGCTCACGCTCGATTTCCTCAAGATCGCGCGACAGGCTTGGCCCGCATACCTCTCCGAAATCGATCGGATCGAGCCGTTCGCGCGGCGCGACCGGCTGATCCTCGCCGAGGCCGAACGGTTGAAAACCCAGCATCGCGGTCCGGTCGTCGCAGCGGGCTCGACCGGATCGATGCCCTCCACGGCGACGTTTCTCACCGCGATCGCACGGCTGCCGAATGGCGCCGTGGTGCTGCCCGGCCTCGATACCGATCTCGACGAAGCCTCCTGGCAATCGATCGGCGGCATCGCGGATGCGACGGGAGGCTACAGCGCCCATCCCGCCCAGGGCCATCCGCAATACGCGCTGCATATGCTGCTCAAGCAGTTCGGCATCGCGCGCAGTCAGGTTCGCGCGCTTGCGTCGCCGGCGGAGCACGGCCGCGAATTGCTGCTGTCCGAAGTGATGCGGCCGGCGGATTCCACCGCCCAATGGCAGGCGCGGCTTGCAGCGCCGGAGGTCGCGAGCCGGATCGACCGCGCGCTCGACCGGGTCGCGGTGATCGAGGCCGCCAATCCGGAGATGGAGGCGCTGGCCATCGCCATCGCCATGCGCGAGGCCGACCATGACGGCCTGACCACGGCGCTGGTGACGCCGGACCGGGCACTGGCGCGGCGCGTCCTCGCCGCGTTGGAGCGCTGGAAACTGGTCTGCAACGATTCCGGCGGCGACCCGCTGACCGATACGCCGGCCGGCCTGTTCGCACGGCTGATCGCTGTCGCGATCGCCGAGCAGCTCGCGCCCGCCGACCTGCTGGCCCTGCTGAAACACCCATTGCTGACGCTCGGCCGCACCAGCGACGCCTTGAAAGCTTGCGTCGACGATCTCGAACTGCTGCTGCTGCGCGGCACGCGGCCGCTGGCGGGCATTGCCGGCTTGCGGAGCAGCCTCGATCTCGTTTGCGGCGAGATCGCCAAGCTGCGTCGTGGCGAGCCCTCGCTGCTGCATCGCTCCGAGCTTCGTGCGCAGGTATCCGATGCGCGGATCGACGCTGTGCGCCGTCTGATCGACGATCTGGCGGGCGCGCTCGCTCCCATGGCCAGCCTCGATCACCGCAAGTCCCACGATATCGCCGTCCTCGCCCACGCCCATCGCGAAACCGCGGCGCTCCTGTCGCGCGACGCGCAAGACGTCGCGCGTGTCTTCACCGGCCCGGACGGCGCGGCCCTGCTCGCCGCTTTCGACGAAGCCTCCGCAACGGGCGCGCATGGGCGGCTCAGCGCACGGCTCGACGAATATCCCGACGTGCTGCAGACCGCGTTCTCAAGCCGCATCGTCCGCCGCGCCGAACTGCCCTTCGCCCGGCTGCACATCTACGGCCAGCTCGAAGCGCGCCTGACGCAATGCGATCGCGTCATCCTGGGCGGGCTGACCGAGACGGTGTGGCCGCCCGACCCGCGCAATGACCCCTGGCTGTCGCGGCCCATGCGCTATCAGATCAACCTCGATCTGCCTGAGCGCCGGATCGGCCTGTCCGCGCACGATTTCGTGCAGTTGATGGGAGCGCCGGAGGTGATCCTGACCCACGCGGCCAAAGTCGGCGGCGCACCGGCTGTTGCCTCGCGCTTCCTGCACCGGCTCGAAGCCGTTGCGGGCGCTACCCGATGGGCCGCGCTCCGCGCCCGCGGCGACGTCTATCTGCGCCATGCGGAAGACCTCGATCGACCACGTACGCCGCCGAAGCCGATCGCACAGCCGGCACCGAAGCCGCCGCGCGACGCGCGGCCGACGGCGCTCTCCGTCACCGAGATCGAAGACTGGCTGCGCGATCCCTACACGATTTACGCACGGCACATCCTCAAGCTCAGCCCGCTCGACCCGGTGGACATGCCGCTGTCCGCCGCCGACCGCGGCTCGGCGATCCACAATGCGCTCGGCGAATTCACGCAAGCCTTTCCAGACGCGCTGCCTGACGACGCCGGACGCTTGCTGCGCGAGATTGGCGAAAGGCATTTCGCGCCGCTGATGGAACGGCCGGAGGCGCGCGCGCTGTGGTGGCCGCGCTACCTCCGCATCGCCGCCTGGTTCGCCGATTGGGAAACGACCCGCCGCGACAACCTCGCGACCATCGCGGCCGAGAGCTACGGCTCGATCGTGCTGCCGGCGGACGGACGCAGCTTCCGCCTCACCGCCCGCGCCGATCGCATCGAGACCCTGCGCGACGGCCGCTTCGCCATCCTCGATTACAAGACCGGCGCACCACCCACCGGCAAGCAGGTGCGGCTTGGCCTGTCGCCGCAACTTACGTTGACGGCTGCGATACTGCGTGACGGCGGGTTCACCGACATTGCCGCAGGCGCCTCGGTTGCCGAGCTGCTTTATGTGCGGCTCTCCGGAAACAACCCGGCCGGCGAGGTGCCGCCGCTCAAACTCAGCCACACCCGACGCGCCGAAGATGCGATTCCACCCGACCATGCGGCCGACGAAGCGCGGCAGAAGCTGCAGGCGCTGATCCTGGCGTTCGAGAACGACGAGCAGCCCTACCATCCGCTGGTGCTATCGATGTGGTCGCGACGTTACGGCACCTACGACGATCTCGCGCGCATCAAGGAGTGGTCGTCCGGACGCGAGGATGAGCCATGAGCGCGCTGCGCCAAATCCCCGACGCGATCCGCGAGACGCAAGCCCGCGCCTCCGATCCCGCCGTGTCCGCGTTCGTCTCCGCCAACGCCGGCGCAGGCAAGACGCACGTGCTGGTGCAGCGCGTGATCCGCCTGCTGCTGCAGGGCACCGAGCCGGAGCGCATCCTCTGCATCACCTTCACCAAGGCGGCTGCCGCCAACATGGCGCAGCGCGTGTTCGAGAAGCTCGGCGAGTGGGTGACCCTCGACGACACCAAGCTGAACGCCGCCTTGCGCGAATCCGGCATCCGCCACCCGACCGCGGCAACCCGCAACGATGCCCGGAAACTGTTCGCCCGCGCGCTGGAAACACCCGGCGGACTGAAGGTGCAAACCATCCACGCGCTCTGCACGCGGCTGCTGCAGCAGTTTCCGTTCGAGGCCAACGTGCCGGCGCGCTTCAGCGTGCTGGACGACCGCGACCAGATGGAAATGCTGGAGCGCGGCAGCCTCGCGATCCTGCTCGAGGCCGCCGCCAATCCCGACAGCGCCACAGGTCGCGCGCTGCTGATGGCGATGACCAGCGCCGCCGACGTGACGCTGCGCGACGTGGTGCGCGAAGCCTGCCTCAGCCGCGATCAGTTCATGGCCTGGATCGAGCAGTCCGGCGGTGTCGAGCGTGCCCTGGCAAGCCTGTCGCAGACGCTGGGTCTCGCGCCTGACGACCGGCTCGACGACATCGAGCAGGAAATCATCGACGGGCCGCACCTGCCGAGCGCGGAGTGGCCCGCGATTGCAGCCGCTTTCGAAAGAGGAACGGCAAACGACCGCAAGCAGGGCGCCCGCCTGCGCGAAGCCGTTGCGGCTTCGGGCGCTGTGCGTCTCGACGCCTATCTGTCCGTCTTCCTGACCGGCGACAACGACTTCCGCAAATCGATCCTCACCGCAACGCTGGCGAAGTCACAGCCCGGCCTCGCCGCTGCACTCGAGCGCGAAGCGGACCGCCTGGCCGGACTGCTCGACCGGCGCCGCGCCGCCATCATGCGCGACCGCACCGCCGCGCTGGTGACGATCGCCGCCAGCGTCGCCGACCACTATCGCCGCGAGAAGCAGGAGCGCGGCCTGCTCGACTACGACGATCTGATCGACAAGACGTTGACCATGCTGTCGGACGCCGGCGCCGGCTGGGTGCATTACAAGCTCGACCGCGGCGTCGATCATGTGCTGATCGACGAGGCGCAGGACACGAGCCCAAAGCAGTGGGAGATCATCTCCCGTCTGGTGGCCGACTTCACCGCCGGCAGCGGCGCCCGCGAAGGCGTCAAGCGCACGATCTTCGCCGTGGGTGACGAGAAACAGTCGATCTTTTCGTTTCAGGGCGCGGCACCCCACGAGTTCGACGAGCGGCGGCGCGACTTCCAGCGCAAGTTCGAAGCCGCCGAACTGCGCTTCGACCCGATCTCCTTCACCTACTCGTTCCGCTCCGGCGTCAGCGTGCTGAAGTCCGTGGAAAGCGTGTTCAGCGCGCAGACAACCTATCGCAGCATCACCTCCGATAGCCAGGGCATGCCGCCGCACATGGCGCTCAGCGACGCCCCGCCGAGCATCGTCGATCTCTGGGAGCTGCAGGAAGCGGAGGAACGGCCAGAGATCGAAGGCTGGCGCGCGCCATTCGATGCGGTGGCGGAGACCAGCCCCGATGTGCGACTGGCGCAGCGGATGGCGAACGAGATCAAGACGCTGATCGCCGGTCATGAACCGACCGGACGCAGCGGGGCCCAGCGGCCGTTGCGCGCCGGCGACATCCTGATCCTGGTGCGGCGGCGCGGGAAACTGTTCGACTCGGTGATCCTGGCGCTGAAACATGCCGGCATTCCGGTCGCAGGCGCCGACCGACTGAAGCTGACCGAGCACATCGCGATCATCGACCTGATGAACCTCGCCGACGCGATCCTGCTACCCACCGACGACCTCGCCCTTGCGGTGGCGTTGAAGAGTCCGATTTTTGGCCTGAGCGAGGAGCAGCTCTTCACCCTGGCGCATCGACGCGAGGGGACGCTGCGCGCAGCGCTGGAGAAGCATGCGCGCACCGACTCCACCTTCGCCCACGCATTCGCTCTTCTGCAGCGCTGCGAGGCGCGCGCCGCCCACGGCACGCCATTCGACTTCTACGCCTGGCTGCTCGGCAGCGAAGGCGGCCGGGCGAGAATCTTTCAACGCCTCAACCACGAACCGAGTGACGCGCTCGACGAATTCCTCGAACTCGCGTTGAACTACGAGCGGCGCACAGCGGCTTCGCTCCAGGGGTTCATGGCCTGGCTGCGTGCGGCCGAAACCGAGATCAAGCGCGACATGGAGATGGTGCGCGACGAAGTGCGGGTGATGACCGTGCACGGCGCGAAGGGATTGGAGGCGCCGGTGGTGTTCCTGATGGACACCACCTCGTCGCCGACCGACACGCGCCGCCTCAACCTGATCAAGCTGCCGAACGGCTGCGTCGTCTGGGGCGGCAGGAAGGCCGATGATCCACCTGCGGCGGTGACGGCGCGCCAGCAGATGCTGCAGGATACGGAAGACGAGTATCGGCGCCTGCTGTATGTGGCCATGACACGCGCGGCCGAGCGATTGATCGTCGGCGGCGTCAAGCCGGGCAACCGAAACGACGTCCGCAGCGGCTCCTGGTATGACCTGGTGGCCAACGGCCTCGGCAACGCCGACGTCATCGGACTGGTCGAGCAGACCCTTCAGACCAGAGACGGACCGGTCCGCCGCTATGCACGCCCCGAGGACATGCTGGCGCCGCTGCGGAGCGCGGCCGCGCAGGCGAGCCTCCCGTTGCAACCGCCGCCACCCGCCTGGTTGCAGCAGCCCTCGGCTGCGGCAAAGCCCGCGTTCGAATTCCGCCGCCCGTCCGATGCCGACGATGCGGACGATCGCTTCGACCGCAGCCTGACCGCCGATCAACGCCAGCGTGCGCGGCAACGCGGCGTGCTGGTGCATCGGCTCCTGCAATCGCTGCCCGATCTTCCCGCCGACCGCCGCCGCGACGCCGCCGCGCATTACCTCGCCCGCAACACCGGCCGCGACTGGTCCGACCATGATCGCGACCTGCTGGTGATCCAGACCCTCAGCTTGATCGAGGACAAGCGCCTGGCGCCGCTGTTCGCCACCGGCAGCCGGGCGGAGGTGCCGATCGTCGGGCGGATCGAGCGGCCGGGCCGCACGCCGCTGTCCGTTTCCGGGCAAATCGATCGCCTGATCATCGGCGCCGATGCCATCCTGATCGCCGACTACAAGACCAGCCACGCGCCGCCCCGCGAGCTCGCCGAGGTGCCGCCCGCCTACCGCCAGCAGCTGGCGCTCTATCGCGCGGTGCTAGCCAGGCTCTATCCGCAAAGGCGCCTGCGTGCGGCGCTGATTTGGACCGAAACACCTGAAATCATGGAGATTCCGGCCGAAATCCTCGATGCCGAGATGACCAGGATCATCTCGCTGTGAGGCGGCTTGACCAGGCAGGGTGCCGTTCATAGGTTCGCTGTATCTTTTTCGGCGCGATTCCCGCGCAACGGTCAGACAAGGGGTTCCACCATGAGTGTCGGCAAGGTTTCGGACGCCAGTTTCGAGGCAGAGGTTCTGAAAGCGAACGGACCGGTCGTCGTCGACTTCTGGGCCGAATGGTGCGGGCCGTGCCGCATGATTGCCCCGGCGCTCGACGAGATCGCCGGCGCGATGGGCGACAAGGTCAAGATCGTCAAACTCAACGTCGATGAGAACCCGGAGACCGCGTCCCGCTACGGCGTGATGTCGATCCCGACGCTGATGATCTTCAAGGGCGGCGAGATGGCCTCGCGCCAGGTCGGCGCCGCGCCGAAGCAGAAGCTGCAGCAGTGGATCACCGCGGCGGTCTGATCGACCTCCGATCGCCATAGAAGAAAGGCCGGCGTTTCGCTGGCCTTTTGTTTTGCGTAAATCCCTTTGCGCCAGGACGGCGGTTCATGCCGCCGGTTACTGCGGGAACGTTCCGTTCTCGCGCAGCACCTCGCCTGCGAGGTAAAGCGAGCCCGTGATCAGGATGCGCGGCGGCACCTCGTAAGCGAGCCGCGCGACCGAGCGAAGCGCTTCGGCGACACTGGCTGCGGCCTCGATGCGCATGCCGAGGTGGCGGCCTGCATCCGCCAGCGCCTGCGGCGTATAGGCGTTGTCGTGGCCCGGGATCGGCACGGCGATGATGTGCCGTGTCATGCCGGCGAAGTTGGCGAGAAACGCGCCCGCATCCTTATTCGACAGCATGCCTATGATGACGACGAGCTGCCGCGGCACACGCTCTTCGAGATCGCCGAGCGCTGCGGCGACGACGCGACCGCAATCGGCATTGTGCCCGCCGTCGAGCCAGACTTCCGACTGCGGCGGCGCGAGCTGCACCAACCCGCCCGCTGTCAGCCGCTGCATCCGCGCCGGCCATTCGGCCTTGGCGATGCCGGACTCATAAGCGCTGACCGGCACCTTCAGGCTGTCGATCGATCGCAACGTGGCGATCGCCAGCGCCGCATTGTCGAACTGATGCCGGCCGAACAGCCGCGGCGCCGGCAGATCGAGCAGGCCGCGCTCGTCCTGATAGACCAGCCGCCCGCGCTCGATGCTCACATGCCAATGCTGGCCGGCCGCATGCAGCGGCGCGCGCTGCTCCTTGGCGCGCTGCTCGATCACCGCTTCGGCCTCGGCAAGCTGCGCGGCCATCACCAGCGGCACGCCCTTCTTGATGATCCCGGCCTTCTCCGCCGCGATCTTGGCGACGGTGTCGCCGAGCATCTCCATGTGGTCCATCGAGACCGGCGTGATCACGCTGGCGAGCGGCTTCTCGATCACATTGGTCGAATCACCCCGGCCGCCGAGACCAACCTCCAGCAGCACGACGTCCGCCGGGTGCTTCGCAAACAGATGAAACGCCGCCGCGGTCTCCATCTCGAACACGGTGATCGGCTGGCCCGCATTGAGGCGCTCGCAATGCTCGAGCGCCGCCAACAATTCTTCGTCGGAGACCAGCACGCCGCCACCTTCACGGCCCAGGCGGAAACGCTCGTTGATGCGGACGAGATGCGGCGAGGTGTAGGCATGCACGCGCAGACCCGCCGCCTCGAGAATCGCGCGCAGGTAGGCAACCGTGGAGCCCTTGCCGTTGGTGCCGGCGACATGGATCACCGGCGCCATACGCCGTTCGGGATGACCCAGCAATTCCAGGATGCGCAGCATGCGATCGAGCGTGAGATCGATCTTGCGCTGATGCAGCGCCATCAAGCGCTCCTGGATCGCATCCAGCGGCGCGAGCTTCTTGGCAGGCGAGGCGGTCACGGCGATGCTTGCGTCGGCACGTCCACCGCGTCCGGTGGCAGCACCGGCTCGGCGCCGGCCGATGCGGCGGACTTCGCCGCGTCGGCGCGGGTGAGGATACGGCAGAGCCGCGCCAGCGTGGCGCGCATCTCATGGCGATGCACCACCATATCCACCATGCCATGGTCGCGCAGATACTCCGCACGCTGGAAGCCTTCCGGCAGTTTCTCGCGGATCGTCTGCTCGATCACGCGCGCGCCGGCGAAGCCGATCAGCGCGCCGGGCTCGGCGATGTGGATGTCGCCCAGCATGGCGTAGGATGCGGTGACGCCGCCGGTGGTTGGATTGGTCAGCACCACGATGTAAGGCTTCTTGATCTCGCGCAGCATCTGCACGGCGACGGTCGTGCGCGGCATCTGCATCAGCGACAGCACGCCTTCCTGCATGCGCGCGCCGCCGGAGGCGGCAAACATGATGAACGGCGATTCCTTCTCGACCGCGAGTTCGAGCCCCTTCACCACCGCCTCGCCGGCCGCCATGCCGAGCGAACCGCCCATGAAGTCGAAATCCTGCACGCCGATCACCACCGGCGTTCCTTCCAGTTTGCCATACCCGATCTTGATCGAGTCGTTCATACCGGTCTTCGCTCGCGCGTCCTTGATGCGGTCCACGTAGCGGCGCTCGTCGCGGAACTTCAGCGGATCGGCCGCGACCGGCGGAATGCCGACATCGTACCAGGTCTCGTTGTCGAACATCGCCTTCAGCCGCGCCGTCGCGCCCATGCGCATGTGATAGTTCGAGCCGGGAATGACGAACTGGTTGGCTTCCACATCCTTGAAGAAGACGAGCTGCCCGGTATCCGGACACTTGATCCACAGGTTCTCTGGCACCTCGCGGCGCAGAATGCTGCGGATTTTCGGCCGGACGACGTTTGAAATCCAATTCATGGAAGACTCCAAGGAAGGCTTCGAGAACAGCCGGACCACCGGCGCTCCACGGCATGACACCGGGCTCATCGGCCCACGGATCCGATCCGGATCAGGTCATGCCCAAACAACAACACTCCGGCGGATATATGGACGCCCCGGCGGCTCGGGGCAATGCCGGGGAGCGCTCAATCCCGGCTCCTGAACGGGTTATTCCGCGGCCTGACGCGCGCCGCGAACCCCGTCCGCAAGCGCCGCCACGAGCTCGGCGACCGCGGCCACGGTCTTCGGTGTGGCCGCATCGGACGCATCGAGGCTGCCGCGGATCGCATCGACCAGCGCCGTTCCCACCACCACACCGTCGGCATGCGACGCAATGGCGCGGGCGGCGTCCGGGGTGCGAATCCCGAAGCCGACGCAGACCGGCAGCGCCGTGTGCCGCTTGATCCGTCCGACCGCGGCCGAGACCTTGGCGGTGTCGGCGCTCGCAGACCCGGTGATGCCGGTGATCGAGACGTAGTAGACGAAGCCCGAGGTGTTGGCGAGCACGGCGGGCAGGCGCTTGTCATCGGTAGTCGGCGTCGCCAGGCGGATGAAGTTCAAGCCGGCCTTCAACGCGGGAATGCAGAGCTCCTCGTCCTCCTCCGGCGGCATATCGACGAGAATCAGACCATCGACGCCAGCCTCCTTCGCATCCTTCAAGAAGCGATCGACGCCGTAGATGTAGATCGGGTTGTAGTAGCCCATCAGCACGATCGGCGTCGCGTTGTCGCCAGCGCGGAAGCGGCGCACCACGTCGAGCGTCTTCTTCAGCGTGGTGCCGGCCTTCAGCGCGCGCAAGCCCGCGGCCTGGATCGACGGACCATCCGCCATCGGATCGGTGAACGGCATGCCGAGTTCGATGATGTCGGCGCCGGCGCTCGGCAATGCCTTGATGATCGCGAGCGAGGTTTCAATATCGGGATCGCCGCACATGACGAAAGTGACGAAAGCCGCACGGCCCTCGCGCTTCAGAGTGGCGAAGCAGGTGTCGATACGCGTAGTCACGGCTTGCCTCTCAAGATCTCCGCCACCTGCGGGATGTCCTTGTCGCCACGACCCGAGAGGTTGACCACCATCAGATGCTCCTTCCGCCGTTTCGGCGCGAGCTCGACCACCTTGGCGATCGCATGCGCGGATTCGAGCGCGGGGATGATGCCCTCAAGCCGTGTCAGCAACTGGAAGGCGTCGAGCGCTTCCTTGTCGGTCGCCGACAGGTAGGTCACGCGGCCGGATTCATGCAGCCACGAATGCTCCGGGCCAATGCCCGGATAATCGAGACCCGCCGAGATCGAATGCGCGTCCTGGATCTGGCCATCGTCGTCCATCAAAAGATACGTGCGATTGCCGTGCAGCACGCCCGGACGGCCGCCGGACAGCGACGCCGCATGCAGCTTGTCGAGCCCATGGCCCGCGGCTTCCACGCCGAAGATCTCGACTCCGGGATCGTCGAGGAACGGGTGGAACAGGCCCATCGCATTCGAGCCGCCACCGATGCAGGCGACCAGCGAATCCGGCAGACGCCCCTCCACCGCCATCATCTGCTCGCGCGTCTCGCGGCCGATGATGGCCTGGAAGTCCCGCACCATCGCCGGATAGGGATGCGGGCCCGCCACCGTGCCGATGCAATAGTAGGTATCGTGGACGTTGGTGACCCAGTCGCGCAGGGCTTCGTTCATCGCATCCTTCAGCGTGCGCGAGCCGGACTGCACGGCGACCACCTTCGCACCCAGCATCTCCATGCGGAATACGTTCGGCGCCTGCCGCGCCACATCGACCGCGCCCATATAGACGATGCACTCAAGGCCGAAGCGCGCGCACAACGTTGCAGTGGCGACGCCGTGCTGGCCGGCGCCGGTCTCCGCGAGGATGCGCTTCTTGCCCATGCGCTGCGCCAGCATGATCTGGCCGAGCACATTGTTCACCTTGTGCGAGCCGGTGTGGTTGAGCTCCTCGCGCTTGAGGTAGATCTTGGCGCCACCGAGCTCTTTCGACAGCCGTTCGGCATAGTAGAGCGGCGACGGCCGGCCGACATAGTCCTTCAGATGCGCGTTCATCTCCTCGCGGAACGTGGGATCGGCCTTCGCGTCCGCGTAGGCCTTTTCGAGATCGAGGATCAGCGGCATCAGCGTTTCGGCAACGAAGCGGCCGCCGAAGATGCCGAAGTGTCCGTGCTCGTCAGGCCCGGTCCGGAAGGAATTGGGTTTCGCCACTGCCATCAGCCGTTCACCAGTTTTGTATCGATCGCGCGCACGGCGCGAATGAATGCACGAATCTTGTCGGGATCCTTCACGCCGGGTGCGCTTTCCACGCCGGACGACAGATCGACGCCGCCGGTGCCGGTGATCCGCACGGCATCGGCGACATTGTCCACGGTCAATCCGCCCGACACCATGAAGGGAATGTTCAAAGCGAGCCCTTCCAGCAGATGCCAGTCAAACGGCTCGCCGAGACCGCCGGGGCGGGTCGCATCCTTCGGTGCGCGGGCATCGAACAGGATACGATCGGCAACCGCGGCGTAGCCGGGCAAACCAGCGAGATCGGCCTTGGTCCCGACCCCGATGACCTTCATCACCGGCAGCCCGAACTTCGCCTTGATGTCGCGAACGCGGGCAACGCTCTCGTTGCCGTGCAGCTGCAGCAGGTCCGGACGCAGCGCGTCGATGCTGTTCTCCAGCAGCGCGTCGTCGGCATCGACCGACAGTGCCGCCTTCAGCGCGCGGCCGCGCACCTGCCGGCCAAGGTCCTCGGCAACGCCCAGCGAGATATATCGGGGGGAGGCCGGAAAGAACACGAACCCGACCATGTCCGCGCCAGATTCCAGCGCGACGTCGAGCGTCTCGCGCGTGGACAGACCGCAGATTTTCACAGACAGGGGCATCGGCTCATCAGCACATGTGGAAACGATGGGCGGCTTCTACAACGCCCCAGGCCGGTTGTCTTCCCGTTCCTCAGGAAGAACCGTCCTCAGGCCGAAGGCGGCAGCAGCATGCCTGGCCGTGCGGACGGGTCATCGGTGGCCCGCGGCCCGTCCCGCTGACTGCGGGCCGCCTGCGCCTCCGCCTGATGGCGGCGGGCCGCGCGACGCCAGCGCCCCTGTCGGAACCAGGTCGCTGCCCCACCGGCCAGCGCGCCGGCGATCGCGGCCAGCAGGATAACGACGAACAGCGGGATGGTCACACTCAGGGCCGGATCGGCCGTATTGAACGGATCGAGCGATACCGTCACCATATGGCGGTTGGCGACGGCAAACACGACGAACACGATCGCCAGGGGAAGCAGCACGACGGCGTTGACAATCTTCCGCAGCATGGTCGGGCTCCTGAGCGCGTCAATCGCGAGAGGCCGCGCTACGCCGCTCACAACGCGGCGGCAACGCCTGCGCGGTCAGGATGGCGTGGTGTCTTCGCCATTCGCACGGTTCAGGCGCTCGCGCATTTCCTTGCCGGTCTTGAAGAACGGCACGCTCTTCTGATCGACCGGAACATGCTCGCCGGTCCGCGGATTGCGACCCGATCGTGCCGGCCGATGCTTGACGGAAAAGGCGCCGAACCCGCGCAATTCCACCCGATCGCCTCTCGCGAGGGCTGCGACAATTTCGTCCAGAATCGCGTTGACGATGTTCTCGACATCCCGCTGATAGAGATGCGGGTTATGCTCTGCGATGCGTTGAACAAGCTCTGACTTGATCATCGAGACGTGGGGCCTGTGGATTACAGCGCCCATTTCCGTGAAAAGATGCTGTGCTGTCAAGACGATAAATACGAACCGCCTGTCCTGAAAAGAGATAGGGCCGCGCCCGGAGACGGCTTGACCGCCGCATCCAGGTGCGCTTGCGCGTTTCGCAGAGTGATGTCGCGCGGCTATTCCGTCACAGACGGACGCCACAACGCCAGCAGGCCCTGAAGGCCAAGCTGATCCACCGCCTGCACGGCGCCGGCCGCTTCGATCTGGCGCGCGACGCTCCCAAGACCTACCGCATCAAGCGCCACCGAAGCCGCGAGACGGATGAAGCTCATGTCGCTGAACCGCGGTGTCATCCGGAAATCCCGCACCGGCATCTCGCGATCGATCTTCTTCTGTGCGACCAGCCAGGCGACCGCGGTCTTCTCGTCGCCGAGCTGATCCACGAGCTTCAAGTTCAGCGCCTGCCGGCCGGTGAACACGCGACCGTCGGCAACCTTCTCGAGCGTCGCATCGTCCATGTTGCGCCGGCTCTTCACCAGGTCGCGGAACCAGGCATAGGAATCCTTGACCAGATCGTCGATCGCGGCGCGCGCTTCGGGACTCGTCGGTTCGAATCCGTTCGGAGCCGCCTTGAGCGGCGAGGACTTCACCTCCTCCAGCTTCACGCCGACGGTCTTCATGAGCTCGGCGAAATTCGGAAACTGCACCAGCACGCCGATCGACCCGACCAGCGAAGTGCCTTGCGAGATGATGTGATCAGACGCGAGCGCGGCGATGTAACCGCCCGATGCGCAGAGGCCGTCGACAACCACCACCATCGGCTTTTTCGCCTTCAGGCGGACGAGCGAGTCGTGAAGCTGCTCGGCGCCGGCGGTGGTGCCGCCCGGCGAATTGATATGGACGATGACGGCCTTCGCCGATGAATTGCCGAGCCGCTCCAGCGCAGCCACGCGATCGCTGTCGCTGCGGATCAATCCTTCGATCTTGATCCGGGCGATCGCGGACTCCCCGCCGATGGCACGGCGTCCGGCCGGCGTCGCCAGCAGGGCTCCGCCGACGATGGCCACCGCGGCCAACAGCGCGGCGGCAACGCGCCAGAAGGTCAGCTTCCGGCGCATGCGGCGACGATCAACGATCAGGTCGGCATCGGACGGCATCGCATCTTCCTTTGCATTTTGCGGCGGCACGGCGGCCGCGGCCCATGACGGGCGCCCAACAAGGCCCCCTCATCCCAATTCAATATGGGCAAAACAAGGACGGACCGAAAGGCGGGCGCCGGCCAGGACCTTACGCATTGGGACCTTACGCATTGGGACCATATGCACCGGTACCATGGGCACCGGTATCATGTGCAAAGGCCCCGGAAACCGGGGCCTTTGTCGTCTGCGTTGCGATGGTTAGCGGGAGCTTACTTCTCGCCGCTGCGCTGCTTGAGCGCGGTGCCGAGAATGTCGCCCAGCGTCGCGCCCGAATCGGACGAACCGTACTGCGCGATGGCTTCCTTCTCCTCGGCCACTTCCAGGGCCTTGATCGACACCTGGACCTTGCGGGCCTTCTTGTCGAACTGGATGACGCGGGCGTCGACCTTTTCGCCGACCGCGAACCGCTCGGGCCGCTGCTCGGAGCGATCGCGCGCCAGCTCGGAGCGCTTGATGAAGGTGGTGAAGTCGGTACCGGCGATCTTCACGTCGATGCCGCCTTCCTTCACGTCGAGCACTTCGCAGGTCACGACAGCACCCTTCTTGACGTCGCCCGGCTCGGCGAAGGGGTCGCCTTCGAGCTGCTTGATGCCGAGCGAGATCCGCTCCTTCTCGACATCGACGTCGAGCACCACGGCCTTGACCATGTCGCCCTTCTTGAAGTTGTCGATCACCTGCTCGCCCGGCAGCTTCCAGTCGAGATCGGAGAGGTGGACCATGCCGTCCACGTCGCCGTCGAGACCCAGGAACAGACCGAACTCGGTCTTGTTCTTGACCTCGCCCTCGACCACTGCGCCGACCGGATACTTCTCGACGAACAGCTCCCAAGGATTGCGCATGGTCTGCTTGAGGCCGAGCGAGATGCGGCGCTTGACCGAATCCACCTCGAGCACCTGCACCTCGACCTCCTGAGAGGTGGAGACGATCTTGCCGGGGTGCATGTTCTTCTTGGTCCACGACATCTCCGAGACGTGGATCAGGCCTTCGATGCCCGGCTCCAGTTCGACGAACGCGCCGTAGTCGGTGATGTTGGTAACGCGGCCCAGGATCTTGGCGCCGAGCGGGTACTTCGCCTCGATGCCCTGCCACGGATCGTCCAGCAGCTGCTTCATGCCCAGCGAGATGCGGTGCGTCTCGTGGTTGATCTTGATGATCTTCACCTTGACGGTCTGGCCGATGGACAGAACCTCGCTCGGGTGATTGACGCGGCGCCAGGCGATGTCGGTGACGTGCAACAGGCCGTCGATGCCGCCGAGGTCAACGAACGCACCGTAATCAGTGATGTTCTTGACGACGCCGTCGATGACCTGACCCTCTTCGAGGTTCTGCACCAGCTCCTGACGCTGTTCGGCGCGGGTCTCTTCGAGCACGGTCCGGCGCGACACGACGATGTTGCCGCGGCGGCGATCCATCTTCAGGATTTGGAACGGCTGCGGGTTGTTCATCAGCGGCGCAACGTCGCGCACCGGACGGATGTCCACCTGCGAGCGCGGCAGGAACGCCACGGCGCCGTCGAGATCGACCGTGAAGCCGCCCTTGACCTGATTGAAGATAACGCCGTTGACCTTTTCGTTGTTCTGGAACGCCTTCTCCAGCTTGCCCCAGCTCTCTTCGCGGCGCGCCTTGTCGCGCGACAGCACGGCCTCGCCGAGCGCATTCTCGATACGGTCGAGGAACACTTCGACCTCGTCGCCGACCTTCAGCTGGTTCTCACGGCCCGGGCCGGAGAACTCACGCAGGGCCACCCGGCCTTCAGTCTTCAGGCCGACGTCGATGACGGCCATATCCTTTTCGATGGCAACGACCTTGCCCTTGATGACAGAGCTTTCCTGCAGGTTGCCGCCGGCGAAGGATTCGTCGAGCATTGCCGCGAAATCATCGCGGGAGGGGTTGTAGGAAGTCGCAGTGCTAGAAGCCATTTGTTCTCCAGTGAAGCGGTAACGCCAGTGCTTGAGATTCAGGGCATAACGCTCATGCCGGGCACAGGGTCCGCTCACCCTGCGCGACCGCCCGCAATCCGGACGGCACAATGACGATGCCTGAGGGGAATGCGGTGCGGACCGGCGTAAAGCCGGCACGGTCGTTACGATGATGATCATTGTCCGAAGCCTGTACGCGAGACAGGGAGCGGGCTGATCCTCCAGATGCGGCAGCGGCTTGAAAGCTGCTACCGGCCCGCTCGAACGGCCTCGACAATGTCGATGGCGGCCCGGACAGCGCTTTCTATATCCAAAGCGGACGTATCCAGCAAGTGCGCGTCATCAGCCGCTTTCAGCGGCGCCGCCGACCGGTTCCGGTCCCGTTCATCGCGCTTCTTGATGTCGTCCAGCACCGCCGCCTCGTCGACCGGCTCGCCGCGGCCGGCGATCTCCAGCGCCCGGCGGCGGGCCCGCACCTCGGCCGAGGCGACCACGAAGATCTTCACCTCCGCGTAGGGGCAGATCACGGTGCCAATATCGCGACCGTCCAGAACGGCGCCGGGCGGGTGGCTGGCGAAGTCGCGCTGGAAGTCGAACAAGGCGGCGCGGACCCCGGGATAGGCGGAAATCACCGACGCAGCCTGCCCCATCGCATCGGTCTTCAGCGCAGGATCGCCGAGATGCCCCGCATCGAGGGCGGTGGCGGTCGCGATCGCCCGCGCCTCGTCGGTCAACGCATGGCCGGCATCGAGCATCGCCTTGGCGACCGCGCGGTAAATCAATCCGGTGTCGAGATGGCGATAGCCGTAATGTGCGGCCAAACGCTTGCCGAGCGTCCCCTTGCCCGAGGCGGCCGGGCCATCAATGGCGATAATCACGCGAACTCCGCACCCATTTTCTGCATCATCGGCACGAAATCCGGGAAACTCGTGGCGATGAATGCCGTGTCATCGACCTTCACCGGCAGATCGGAAGCAAGCCCCATCATCAACGCCGACATGGCGATTCGGTGATCCATATGGGTGGCGACCAGCCCGCCACCAGGCACATGGCCCCGGCCCTCGACGATCATGTCGTCGCCGTCGATCTCGACCTTCACGCCGTTGACCCGCAGCATGTCGGCGGTCGCCGCCAGCCGGTCCGACTCCTTGACCCGCAGCTCCTGCAGGCCGCGCATGATCGTGGTGCCTTCGGCGAAGCTCGCCGCCACCGCCAGCACCAGATATTCATCGATCATCGACGGCGCCCGCTCCGCCGGTACTTCGACGCCGCGCAGCCGCGAGGCGCGCACCCGGAACTCGGCCATCGGCTCCCCGGCATCACGACGGGTGTTCAGCTCGTCGATCTGACCGCCCATCTCGCGCAGCGTCTTGATCAGGCCGGTCCGCAGCGGATTGGTCATCACGTCCGTCAGCACGATCTCGGAGTCGGGCACCACCAATGCCGCAACCATCGGAAATGCGGCCGAGGACGGATCGGCGGGGACCACAACCGCCGCGCCTTTCAGTTCCGGCTGGCCTTTCAGCGAAATCTTGCGGCCATGTGGGCCTTCCGGCTCGGACGACACCTCCGCGCCGAAATGACGGAGCATCAGCTCGGTATGGTCGCGGCTCCATTCCTTCTCGATCACGGTCGTCACGCCCGGCGCGGACAGCCCAGCCAGCAGCACCGCCGACTTGATCTGCGCGGAAGCCACCGGCGTCCGATAGACGATCGGAACCGGGTCGCGCGCGCCGTGCAGGGTCAGCGGCAGACGGCCGCCATCAGCGCCGTCGCTGCTGCGCGCCCCCATCTGCTCGAGCGGATCGAGAATCCGCCGCATCGGCCGCGAGCGCAGGCTGGCATCGCCATCGAAAACCGCGGTGACGGGCGAGCCGGCCACCGCCCCCATCGCCAGCCGGCAGCCGGTGCCGGAATTGCCGAAATCGAGCGGCTTGGCCGGAGAAACGAAGCCGGCGACGCCGACCCCATGCACCGTCCACGCGCCCTCCCCTTGCCGCTCGACCCGAGCGCCCAGCGCACGCATCGCGGCGGCGGTATTGAGAACGTCTTCCCCCTCGAGAAGCCCGGAAATCCGGGTTTCGCCCACGGCCAGGGCTCCCAGAATGAGGGACCGGTGGGAAATCGATTTGTCTCCCGGAACCCGGACCCGTCCGGACAGGGCAGCGCTCCTGCGGGCCTCAAGCGGCGTTTTTCGATCGGAATGTGTCAAGGGAAGCCAGTCTCCAGGCCGCTATCGGCGCCAACTCGGGCCAAAATACACGTCGGGTGCGTCGTCGTGGAGCGGATTTGACATTCGCACCCCACTCAGCCGCAAGCGCACCATGCGAATGACAAATCCAAAGCCCCACTAAACCATTATATCTACTAACGGTTCTTCGGATTCCAGCATTTGCAGACAGCTTTGCCGCGCTGGGATGCAAATGTTGGAATCGAGCCACTAGCATCCACGCATGGGCGAAGTCACCAACAGATGTCAGGCCATGCAAACGCGCTATTGACAGCGGCCCTTCAACTAGCCAAGTGAGACACCGCTTTTTCAGAAATTCCCAGGATTCTGCACGTGGCCAAGTCCGAACTCGGAACCAAACGTATTTGTCCAACGACGGGCAAGAAGTTTTACGACCTGAATAAGAACCCGGTCATCTCGCCCTATACCGGGGAAGTCGTGCCGATCCTCGCTCCGGCGGCCGCGCGCGGCCGCGGCGCTGCCGCGAATGCCTCGGCTGAGGACACCGCGCCCGAGGCCGCCGAGCTCGAGACCGTCTCGCTGGAAGAGGCCGATGCGGAGAACACCGGCAAGATGAAAGAAGTGCCGGAGAGCGAAGACGATATCGAGGTGGATGACACCCTTGACGACGAGGACGATGATTCGACCTTCATCGCCGAGGAAGAAGAGGGCGAGGACGATGTGACCGACATCATCGGCGACGTGTCCGATGATGAAGAGAATTGATAACGGCTCTTGAGAACTCCGACGAAGTGTGTTCTTGAGAGGCGCGCCGCGCGAGCGGCGGCATCTGGACGGGGCCATAGCTCAGTTGGGAGAGCGCGTGAATGGCATTCACGAGGTCAGGGGTTCGACTCCCCTTGGCTCCACCAGCCCGCCAGACACCAGCTTGCCAGACATAAGCTTGCCAGACACCAGCCCGGCATAACTGTCAGCTTTCGTTTCGTCAGCTTTCGTTCCGATAGCGCCACTCCATATCATTCCGCTTCCAACGAGCCGGGCCGCGATCGCCCGGCTTGCGACACCCAAGCATTCGACGGCAGAGATCGGCAGCCGCCTTTCCCAGTCGCGCTTGATCCACTCCCACTCAGACATCGACAGGCTTCATGATGACGCAATCAGCCCTTGGCGCCTTGGCCGGTCTGCGCGTGATCGATCTCACGCGCGTTCTCGGCGGCCCGTACTGCACGCAAATCCTCGGCGACCACGGCGCGGAGATCATCAAGCTCGAACCGCCCGCAGGCGACGAAACCCGCGAATGGGCACCCGTCACGCCTGATGCAGGCTCGGCCTACTTCAACGGCGCCAACCGCAACAAGCGCTCGATCGGCCTCGACCTGACCAAGCCGAAGGGCCGCGAGGTGCTGATGACGCTCCTGAAGGACGCCGACGTTCTGATCGAGAACTTCAAGCCCGGCACGCTCGACAAGTGGGGCATCGGCAATGCCTTCCTGCGCGAGACATTCCCGCGGCTGATCCACTGCCGCATCTCCGGCTTCGGCGCCGATGGTCCGCGCGGCGGCAATCCCGGCTACGATGCCATCGTCCAGGCGATGGCCGGCATGATCGCCGCCAACGGTTCGCCGGAAGGCGGCCCGACCCGGATCGGCATTCCGGTGGTGGATCTGACCACCGGCCTCTATGCCGCGGTCGGCATCCTGATGGCGCTGAACGAGCGTCAGCGGTCGGGCAAAGGCCAGTTCCTGGAAACGACGTTGTACGAGACCGGCCTTGCGGTGATGCATCCGCATGCTTCCAACTACTTCTTCACCGGCAAGACACCGGTGCCGCAGGGCAACCCGCATCCGAGCCTTGCACCGTACGAATCGCTGCAGACGCGCGACGGCCTGATCTTCATCGGCATCGGCAATGACGGCACCTTCCGCAAGCTGTGCCAGGAGGTCGGCAAGCCCGAACTCGGCACCGACCCGCGCTTCGCCACCAATGGCGCCCGGATTCAAAACCGCGCCACCTTGCGGGCCGAACTCGAAGACGTGTTCAAGCACTTCGACCGCGAGCCGCTGTGCGATCGCTTGCTGGCGGCGGGCCTGCCGGCCGGACCGATCCAGTCGATCGACAAGGCGCTCGATGGCGCGCAGGCGAAACATCGCGGCCTCGTGCTGCAGAAGGATTGGTACAAGGGTGTCGCCTCGCCGATCCGTTTCGAGCGGACCAAGGCCAGCCTGCGCCACGCCCCGCCAGGCTTCAGCCAACACGCCAGCGAGATCCTGACCGAAGCCGGCTTCAAGCCAGCGGACATCGACGAGTTGCTCGCATCCGGCGTGGTCAGTGCCGCCAAGCCTGGTCCGAACACCTAAACCGGCACGGCCTCCCAAGGCGATCGTGCAAGGCGATCGTGCAAGCCGATCGTCCAAGACGATTCCCACGGCTCTCATCTTTCCGAAGGCTCGTCTTCGCGACCCGCCGTCCAAACCCGTCGGGGATGCTCCGCAGCGTCCCCGACAGGATGCTTCGCCCGGCCTCGCTGAGCCGGTCCAGCATGGCGGGGGCTGTATCAGCCCAATGTCTGCCTCGTGTCGGCCTCTTGGGGGCTTCCCACTCCCGGCATCGGCGCTTTACCATTGCCGATATCAAACCGTCATCGCGCGCGTATAAGCCGCGCCCTGGTCAACCGATGACGAGCCGGGAGGTGTTCATGATACGACCGATCCGCCTGATGGCGGCCTTCGCCTTCGCTGCAGCCCTGACGACACCCGCATCCGCCCAGGTGGAAATCCAGTGGTGGCACGCGATGACCGGCGGCAACAACGATATCGTCAACCGCCTCGCCGACGAGTTCAACACATCGCAGAGCGACTACAAGGTCGTCCCCACCTACAAGGGCCAGTATCCCGACACGATGAATGCCGGCATCGCAGCCTTCCGCGCCGGCAACGCACCGCATATCATTCAGGTGTTCGAGGTCGGCACGGCGACGATGATGAGCGCCAAGGGCGCCATCAAGCCGGTGTACCAGCTCATGAAGGATGCGAACGAGCCGTTTGATCCGCAAGCCTACCTGCCGGCAGTCACCGGCTACTATTCCACCGCCAAGGGCGAGATGCTGTCGTTCCCGTTCAACTCGTCGTCAATGGTGATGTGGGTGAACAAGGACGCGCTGAAGAAAGCCAACATCGCCGAGATTCCGAAGACCTGGCCCGAGGTGTTCGACGCGGCGAAGAAGCTCAAGGCGGCCGGCTATACCACCTGCGGCTTCTCCAATGCCTGGGCGACCTGGGCGCATATCGAGCAGTTCTCCGCCTGGCATAACGTGCCGATCGGCACCAAGGCGAACGGCCTCGACGGCTTCGACACCGAACTGAAGTTCAACTCGCCGCTGCATGTGAAGCACCTGCAGACGCTGGTGGAGCTGCAGAAGGACAAGACCTACGACTATTCCGGCCGCAACAGCGCCAGCGAAGGCCGCTTCTCCTCCGGCGAGTGTCCGATCTTCCTGACCTCCTCGGGCTTCTACGCCACCGCCAGGAACTCGGCGAAATTCGATTTCGTCTCGGCGCCGATGCCCTACTATCCCGACGTCACCGGCGCACCGCAGAATTCGATCATCGGCGGCGCCTCGCTGTGGGTGATGGGCGGCAAGAAGCCGGAGGAATACAAAGGCGTCGCCAAGTTCTTCGCCTTCCTGTCCGACACCAACCGCCAGGCCAAGCTGCATCAGGAATCCGGCTACCTGCCGATCACCAAGGCGGCCTATGCCAAGACCAAGGCGGACGGCTTCTACGAGAAGAACCCGATCCTGGAGACGCCGCTGAAGGAGCTCACCAACAAGGAGCCGACCGAGAATTCGCGCGGCCTGCGCTTCGGCAACATGGTGCAGATGCGCGACGTCTGGGCGGAAGAAATCGAAGCCGCGCTGAACGGCACCAAGACGGCGAAGGATGCGCTGGACGCGGCAGTGGCCCGCGGCAATCAGATCCTGCGCCAGTTCGAACGGACCGTCGCGAGGTAAGCTTGCTCCGCACCATTCGATCATTCAGCGTCACGACACGCGACGCGACCTCTCCCCACACGCCGGGAGAGGTCGGAGCCAACACGCCAGCGACGTGTTCGAGTGAGGCACGGACGGGAGTTCGACCGCCGCCCACGCGGCCTTCGCGGATATCGATCCTTCGCTGCCAGCTCCTCTCCGCGAGCGGGGAGACGAGAACCGCAGCGGCAAACGCATTCGCTTTCGCCAAAAGCACGGCCATGAACCAAGACGCCTGAATGGACAAGAGCGTCACCTTCAATGGCAGGCTGCTGCCCTATCTGCTGCTGGCGCCGCAACTCGCCATCACCTTCATCTTCTTCTATTGGCCCGCGAGCCAGGCGATGTGGCAGTCGTTCCTGCGCGAGGATGCGTTCGGCCTCTCGTCGGAATTCGTCGGCTTCGAGAATTATGCGGCGCTGTTTGCGCAGCCCGAATACTACAAGGCGATGGTGACGACCGTCGTCTTCTCGTCGCTGGTGGCGGCGCTTTCGCTCAGCATCGCGCTGTTGTTCGCGACCCAGGCGGACAAGAACCTGAAGGCGGCACCCGCCTACAAGACCTTGCTGATCTGGCCCTATGCGGTGGCGCCCGCGATCGCCGGCGTGCTGTGGATCTTCATGTTCCATCCCTCGCTCGGCACGCTGGCACGGCCGCTGCGGCTGATGGGCTTCGACTGGAATCCGATGCTGAACGGCAACCACGCGCTGGCGCTGGTGGTGATGGCCGCGGTGTGGAAGCAGATTTCCTACAATTTCCTGTTCTTCCTCGCTGGCCTGCAATCGATCCCGAAGAGCGTGATCGAAGCGAGCGCGATCGACGGTGCAGGCCCGATGCGCCGCTTCTGGACCATCATATTCCCGTTGCTGTCGCCGACCACCTTCTTCCTGCTGGTGGTCAATGTCGTCTACGTGTTCTTCGATACCTTCGGCATCATCGATGCGGTGACCGGGGGCGGCCCGGCGGGCGCGACCACCACCCTGGTCTATAAGGTCTATGCGGACGGGCGGCTCGGCGGCGATCTCGGCGGCTCGGCAGCGCAATCGGTGATCCTGATGGTCATCGTCATCGCGCTGACCGCGATCCAGTTCCGCTACATCGAGCGCAAGGTACAGTACTGATGGTCGAGCGCCGCCCCTTCAGCGACTTCATCGCCTACCTGATCCTGACGATCGGCGTGCTGATCGTCGCCTTCCCGGTCTATCTCGCCTTCATCGCCTCGAGCCACGACGCGGCCACGGTCGCCAATGGCAACATGCCGCTGCTGCCCGGCGGACATCTCAGCGAGAATTATTATCGCATCGTCGTGCAGGGCGCGGCGCGCCAGATCCGCGAGCCCGTCGCCTCGATGCTGTTCAATTCATTCGTCTCGGCGATGGGCATCGCGCTCGGCAAAATCGTGATCTCGATCCTGTCTGCTTACGCGGTCGTCTATTTCCGCTTTCCCTTCCGCAAGACCGCGTTCTGGATCATCTTCGTCACGCTGATGCTGCCGGTCGAGGTACGCATCTATCCGACCTACAAGGTGGTCGCCGACCTGCACCTGCTCGACACCTACACCGGCCTGATCCTGCCGCTGATCGCCTCCGCCACCGGCACGCTGCTGTTCCGGCAGTTCTTCATGACCGTGCCGGACGAACTGCTGGAAGCCTCGCGGATCGACGGCGCGGGTCCGTTCCGCTTCTTCAAGGATACGCTGCTGCCGCTGTCGACGACGACGATCGCGGCATTATTCGTGATCCAGTTCATCTACGGCTGGAATCAGTATCTCTGGCCTCTGCTGATCACGACCCAGGACTCGATGCAAACCATCGTCACCGGCATCAAGAAGATGCTGACCACGACCGACGCGCTCGCCGAATGGCAGCTCGCGATGGCGACGGCCGTGCTGGCGATGCTGCCGCCGGTGGCGGTGGTCGTTATCATGCAGCGGCTGTTCGTGCGCGGCCTGGTGGAAACGGAAAAGTAGGACGCAAACGGAATGGCGCATGTCACGCTGACAGATGTCCGGAAGACCTATGCGGGTCCGGTCGATGCGATCAAAGGCATCACCCTGCATGTGGGCGATGGCCAGTTCTGCGTGCTGGTCGGCCCGTCGGGCTGCGGAAAATCGACACTGCTGCGGATGATCGCGGGGCTCGAGACAACCACTGCCGGCACGATCGATATCGGCGGCACCATCGTCAATGCGATCGAGCCGGCCAAGCGCGACATCGCCATGGTGTTCCAGAATTACGCGCTCTACCCGCACATGACTGTCTACAACAACATGGCGTACGGGCTCCGCAACCGCGGCATGGCCGAAGCCGAGATCAGGACGCGGGTCAACGCCGCCGCACAGATTCTCGAGATCGGCCCGTTCCTCGATCGCAAGCCGCGGCAACTCTCCGGCGGCCAGCGCCAGCGGGTGGCGATGGGTCGCGCCATCGTCCGCCAGCCGAAGGTGTTCCTGTTCGACGAGCCGCTGTCGAATCTCGATGCCAAGCTGCGCATCGCCATGCGCGTCGAGATTCGCAAACTGCAACGGCGGCTCAACACCACCGCGATCTACGTCACCCATGATCAGCTCGAAGCGATGACGCTGGCCGACATCCTGGTGGTGATGAACGGCGGTCTGATCGAGCAGGCGGGCAAGCCGATCGAAATCTATCGGCGGCCGGAGACCACCTTCGTCGCCTCCTTCATCGGCGCACCGCCGATGAACCTGATCCCGCTCGCCCGCGCGCCAGGCATCGCCGCCGCGACATCACTGCCCGCGGAGGCAGGCATCGTCGGCGTACGTCCGGAGGACCTGTCCTTCGACGGCGGCCCGGCCGCAGGCGGCCTTGCCCTTGACCTCACGGTGGAGGCGGTCGAACGGATCGGCGCCGAAACCTTCATTTATGGACAGCATGTGGACGCCGGCGAGATCCTGGTGCGGGTTCCCGGCGAGACGGCGCCGCCGCTCGGGGCGACGGTGACCGCCACCGCAGGGCGCGCGAAGCTGCATGTCTTCACCGCGGATGGCCGCCGGCGGATCGATCTCTGAGGGCGGGCTGGAATCACGCTATCTTGGCGGAGCCGGCCTCGAATCGGCCATCGGATCGCGCTTCCGAAACGGCAAATTTCACCAGTCTCCCCAGCAGGTTCCTTGTCACCAAAAGGTGCTTGAAAGCGCTTTCCCTCTCCCCATATGATTCTCGTCGTCCGGCGACTGACTCGCCGGAAGACAGGGGTGCCATACCGGGCCCCGTCAAAGTCGCTTCGAGAGGACTTTGGGATGACTCGTGTTCCTTCGCTATCCAGCCCCTTCCTGCTGGGCTTCGACGAAATCGAGCGCGTGCTCGATCGCGTCGTCAAAGGCGCCGATGGCTATCCGCCATACAATATCGAGCGTCTTGCCCGTACCAACGGGCAGCCGGAACGCCTGCGGATCACGCTGGCGGTCGCCGGATTCACCCGCGATCAGCTTGACGTGACGACTGAGGAAAATCAGCTCGTCATTCGCGGCCGGCAGCAGGACGACAAGACCCGTCAATACATCCATCGCGGCATCGCCGCACGCCACTTCCAGCGGACGTTCGTGCTGGCGGAGGGGATGGAGGTATTAGGAGCGGATTTGCGAAACGGCTTGTTGTCCATCGATCTCGCCAGGCCGGAGCCTGAACGGGTCGTTAAGACGATAGCCATCAATGAACACGAATAATGCAACCTAGCGGACTCGACCGCTTGTGACTGTAGGAGTCGAGGACCATGACCGAAGACACCACTGTTCTGAATACCGCGCCTGCCATCACCAAGGAAGCGCTGGCTCATTTGGGCGAAGGCCATATCGCCTATGTGAAGCAAATCCGTTCGGAGGACGTTCCCGGACTGTTTCCGACCGCCCCCGAACTGTCGCCGGGCCAGAAACTGTTCGCGCTGCACGCTGCGAACGGCACGCCGATCATGCTGACGGATAGCCTCGAGGCGGCGATTGCGAACGCGTGGAGCAACGAGCTCCAGACGGTAAGCGTTCACTGACGGTTTACCCGCCCGCGCGGTGGCCTCACGCCGCCGTTGCGGGCGGAAGCGCCAGGACAGCGTACAGCGACTCGGCGTCGCGCGATGCCCGCAGCTTGTTGGCAATGTCCTGGTCGCGCAGCAATCGCGCACCCCGCGCCAGCGCTTTCAGGTGGTCCGCACCCGCACCTTCCGGCGCGAGCAGCAACAGCATTAGATCGACCTGCTGACCATCCATTGCGTCGAAATCAATCGGACGCTCCAGCCGCGCAAACAATCCAAACATCCTATCGAGCTTCGGCAGCTTGCCGTGCGGAATGGCGACACCATAGCCGACGGCCGTCGTCCCGAGCTTTTCCCGCTGCAGCAGCACCTCGAAGATCGTGCGCTCGTTCTGTCCGGTCAATGCTGCCGCACGCGCGGCAAGTTCCTGCAGCGCCTGCTTCTTGCTGTTGACCTTCAACGCAGGAATGATCGCCTCGGGCGCGACGAGATCCGTAATCGTCATGAAGCGTTCCGAGAATAATGAAGGGTTGAACCTGTTGGGTTGCGATATGGGGAGCGGGACCGGCGGCCACCAGGCCCGAACCGGACGAGGCCCCCAAGCCTCAAAGGCGCCGGACCATAGGGACCTGCCCGCATGGCGTCAATGCCGAAACTGGCGCAACAGTTGAGAAGATTCAGTCTTCATCCACCCATCCTCCGGCATCGGTTCCCGGCCGAAAATATACTAGAACCAACGGCTTCGTTCCGTCACCGGCGTCGATGTCGCATGACCCGCGCGCCGGCTCAAGCGATCGCGTTACCCTGATATCGTTGGCGGATCGACCCAGCCGATATTTCCGTCCGACCGCCGGTAGATCAGATTCACCCGGCCGCTGTTGCCGTGCAGAAAGACCATCGCCGACGTTCCGCTGAGATCGAGCTCCATCACCGCTTCGCTGACCGACAGTCGCTTCAGCGAGGTCGTCGCTTCGGCGATGATCACGGGATTGAAGGCATCGATGTCCTCATCCTCGCCGAACGCGGGCGCCTCGATCACATAGCTCGGCACATTGAGGGTGGCGAGCGCCGCATTGGCCGCCGCCGTCTTGCGCGCGGAGCGATCCTTCAGCCGGCTCTTGTAGCGCCGCAGCCGCTTCTCGATCTGCAGCAGCGCGAGGTCTGCGCTCGCATAGGCGTCCGCTGCGGTCGCCTCGGCCTCCAGCGTCATTCCGGAATCGAGGTGGAAAAGACAATCGGTCCGAAAGCCTGACCTATCCTTGCCGATCGTCACATGTCCGGAGAAGTTGCCGTCGAAGTATTTGCCAAGAACCTCGTCGGTACGGCTGCTGACCCGTTCACGCAAAGCCTCGCCGACGCTGATGCCTTTGCCCGACACCCGGATTGTCATGTCGCTCCTCAACCTTTGGTGATTGTCGAATGGACGGAGGGAATGCCGCACTTGGAGCTGGTCACACTCGGAGCTGGTCACATCGGGATCATGACCTCACTATCTTTGTTGCGAGCGCGCGCGCTTCGGCGCAACGCTCTAGACAGCGGCAACGGTGGGAGCCGTTGCTTCGTTCCCTTGCATATACTTTTTGTCGCGGCGCCGCTGGACGGACGACGGTATACGCATGGCTTCGCGATACTTTGCCACCGTTCGGCGGGCAATGTCGATACCTGCCGCTCTCAGCATTTCGACGATGGCGTCGTCGGAGAGAATCTCGTTCGGACTCTCCGCATCGATCATCTGTCTGATGCGGTGCCGCACGGCTTCGGCCGAGTGCGCATCGCCGCCGTCGGCTGAGGCGATCGACGCCGTGAAGAAATACTTCAGCTCGACGATGCCGCGCGTCGTCGCCATGTATTTGTTGGCGGTCACGCGCGACACGGTCGACTCGTGCATTTGAATGGCGTCCGCAACGACCTTCAGGTTGAGCGGCCGCAGATGCGTCACGCCATGCTGGAAGAAGCCGTCCTGCTGGCGCACGATCTCGGTGGCGACCTTCAGGATCGTCCGCGCGCGCTGATCGAGCGCACGCACCAGCCATGTCGCGTTCTGTAAGCAATCGGCGAAATAGCTCTTGTCCTCGCCCTTGCGGAGATTGCCCGCGAGCTCGCTGTAGTAGCTCTGATTGACGAGCACCTTCGGCAAGGTATCGCTGTTGAGCTCCACCAGCCAGCCGCCGTCCGGCCCCGGCCGCACGAACACGTCCGGCACCACGGTCTGCACACGCGTCGAGCCGAACTTCAGTCCCGGCTTCGGATCGAGCTGACGAATCTCGGCGATCATCTCGGCAAGATCTTCATCATCGATGCCGCAGATTTTCTTGAGTGCTGTCAGGTCGCGCCGCGCAAGGAGATCGAGATTCTCCACCAGCGCACGCATCGCAGGATCGTAGCGATCGCGCTCAATCAGCTGCAGCGCAAGACATTCGCTGAGACTGCGCGCGCAGATGCCCGGCGGATCGAACGTCTGCACGGTAGCGAGCACGCTCTCCACGTCTGCAAGCGGCGCACCGAGCTGTTCGGCCACCTGCATCAGATCGGCAGGCAGGTACCCGGCTTCATCCACCAGATCGATCAGATACTGTCCGATCAGGCGCTTGACGGGATCGCCGATCGCCAATGCGAGCTGCTCGGCGAGATGATCGCCCAAGGTCGTTTCAGCGGTGACGAAGGATTCGAGATTGTAATCGCCGTCTGCAGACGCGCCGCCGCCCCACTCCGCATGCGACGCCGGCGGCGCATCCTGCGCGGCGCGCGCGGCAGCTTCCGACGGCTCCTCGGGAAAAACGTTCTCGAGGCCGCTGTCGAAGGTCTGCTCCATCTCGGCGCGGCTGCCGAGATCGCGCTCCATCCACTGTTCGGCCGCGGGCTCGAAATCACTGCCGCCGTCGGTGGCCTCGCCAAACGAATCCGAGCCGCCGTCGTCGAAAGTTCCCTCGTCGCTGCCGCCGGCCTCGGCCCGCTCCGCCGGCGCCCCGTCCTCGTTGGCGCGCTCCAACAGCGGGTTGCGCTCCAGCTCTTCCTCGACGAAGACCGCCAGATCGAGATTGGACAGCTGCAGCAGCTTGATCGCCTGCATCAGCTGCGGCGTCATCACCAGCGACTGCGTCTGCCGAAACTCAAGACGTTGTGTCAGCGCCATCGGGCAGGAACCACGGGGCAAGAACTCTGCTTGGACCGTCTTTGGTCCGATTCTTGCTTACCACTTTCAGGGCCGTTGTACAGGCCTGATTTGTTGCGCTGCACAAACTATAGGCGGAATTCTTCGCCAAGGTAAAGACGGCGGACGTCCTGGTCGTTGACGATATCGTCCGGATGGCCTTCGGTCAGAACCTCGCCGGCATAGACGATATAGGCGCGGTCGGTCAGCCCCAGTGTCTCGCGCACGTTGTGGTCGGTGATCAGCACGCCGATGCCGCGGTTGGTCAGGTGGCGCACCAACTCCTGAATGTCGCCGACCGCGATCGGGTCAATGCCTGCGAACGGCTCGTCGAGCAGCATGTAGTTCGGCCGTGTCGCCAGCGCCCGCGCGATTTCGACGCGCCGCCGCTCGCCGCCCGACAGCGCGATCGACGGCGACTTGCGCAGGCGGGTGACGTTGAATTCGTCGAGCAGCGAATCGAGTTCGTACTCGCGCTTCTTCCTGTCAGGCTCGACCACTTCGAGCACCGCCCGAATGTTCTGCTCGACGGTGAGGCCGCGAAAGATCGACGCTTCCTGTGGCAGGTAGCCGATGCCGAGCCGCGCACGCTGATACATCGGCAGCTTGGTGACGTCGTGACCGTCGAGCTCGATGCGGCCAGCATCCGCCTTGATCAGCCCGGTGATCATGTAGAACACGGTGGTCTTGCCGGCGCCGTTCGGTCCCAGCAGTCCGACCGCTTCGCCCCGGCGCACATAGATGCTGACGCCGCGCACGACCTTGCGCGTGCCGAAACTCTTCTCCACGCCATGCGCGGCGAGAAAACCCGGCCGCGATGCATTGCCGTGCGAAGGAAGCCGCAACGGCTTGACCGTCGACGGCCGCGCCACCGGTGATGGCACTGGCGGCCGAGCGCCCGGGGTCCGTGCCGTGGCCGCTCGCGGATTGGGATGAGGCGCGCCAGGATGGGGCGCAGGCCCCGGTGCGCCGGGTGGCACCGGCTGGTCGCGCGACGGCATTTTCAGCAGGTTGCCGATGCCGCCGCCGAGCGAGGCCATGTCGATCTGCTCGCGCGCGAACCCCTTGCGCTTCTGCTGCGCCTTGCCCCGGCGGAAGATGTCAAAAAAACCTGCCATGCTCGCGCTGAACGGTCCGTTCGCTTGTCCACTCACCGGCACACCGTGCAGCGATGTCGCCGCAGTGCTGTGCCGCCGATCACCCGTCGCAGGCCGCCTTTGAGCGACCTGTCGTCCCACCCTGCTCGAGCGCGATCTCTTGAAAAGCCGGACCCGTCTCCGCGCCAAGCTCTAGCACAACCGCGTTGCGAAGTTGCAAATCGTTGCGTCCGGCCGCGCTCAGCGCGACCCGCCCCCCATTAAGCCATTGAGTCCAGGGGCTCTTCCGGCGCCGGGGGGCGCGGAACCGCTGCCGCCCGAGGGCTGCGAGTTCGACTTGAACAGGCCCTGCACCCGGCCACCCTCGACCCGCGAAACGCCGGTCGTCATATCGACCACCAGCCGCTCGCCGCGCAGCACGTTGTCGCCCTGAGTCATGATCACACCCTCGCCACCCTTGGTGCCGGTCATGACGATGGTGTTGGTCTTCATGTCGAACTCGCCCTTGGCGCCGGTGACCGTCTGATCCTTCTGCGTGACGATGACGCTGCCGATCGCGATCAGCTTCTTGATCTGCGAGCTGCCGCCGGGACCGGGGGTCGCCGCCTTTGCCGACTTGCCGCCCGGCGACGACGCGTTGTCCTGCTCGTAATAGACCTCGAGCGTCTTCGAGCGCATCGTCGTGTCGCCTTGCACCACCTTCACGTCGCCCTTGGCGTCGCCGAAGAAGGTCGCGATCTTGCTCTTGTCGCGCACTTCGAGCCGCGCCGCGTCGATCTGGATCGGCTTGTCGCGATTCTGCGAGAAGCCCTGGACCGCGTTCGGCGGCCCGGTGATGCTGCTCGTCGATGTGCTGCTCTTCGATGCGCTGGCCTGTTGCCCACCCTGGGCGTGCGCCGGCGCAAGTCCTGCCAGCGCAAGTCCTATCAGCACAAGTCCTGCCAGCACCACGGCCATGCCGAGCGCACAGGCAGCCGACAGTCGCAACGAAGCCAAGGCAGTGCGGCGAATCATGGGCTCAGCTTACCGTTTCGTCGCGGGTTGCTGGCCGGCAGAATTGTCGAGCGGCTTCAGATGCATCGTCACGCCGCCATAGAACGTCATCACCTCGCCGCGGCCGGTGATCTCAAGACGCTGCGCATCGAGCGTGCCTTCCAGCATCTTCACCGCCACCGGCTTGTCCGACACCACAGTCCCCTTTCCCATGTCCACCGTCGCTTCCGTCAGCCGGGCCTCATAGGTGGCGGACTTCAAGAAGACGTCGTCATAGAGATCGAGCAGCTGCTCGCGGTTCTTGAGGAAGCCGCGGCGCGCGTCCATCAATACGATCGACTTGTCCTCCATTTCGATCTTCGCCTTCAGCGTTTCAAGTTCGACGTTGTTCGGATTGGTGACGTCCTGCACGGCGGTTCGCGCAGTCACTTCGTACGGCCGGCGATCCGGCGTGAAGCCAGCCATCTGCGGCGCCTGCATCGTGATCTTGGTGCCGGAGACGACGATGTTGCCGACGTCGATCGGCAGGTTGGCCAGCATGCGGAACGGGTTGAACACGGAGATGCCGACGATCACACACAGCGAGACGGCGATCGCGGCCGGAACGGCTTTGCGCAGGAACCGAACGAACCGGGAATGCCTAGCGGCGGCCGCAAAGCGCCCTTCCAGCTCCGCCAGATAGACCGGATCCTGAACCGAATGCACCGGTTACTCCGAGAAAGGAGGATAAAGCATCATTATAAGCCGAAATCGGGCTGTCGTAGCCCCAATCCCGCTGCCGCACCCCACGTCTGCGGGCGATAGATTTAGCACCCTTACCAGTAGTTCGTTAGGGACCAATTCACTGTGTCCGAAACAGGGCGGTGGACCGCGCTCAATCATCGCTGCCGGACCATCCCGCTTAAGAATGGGCGAAGATATCCTCTTCGCTCCACCCGGCAAGATCGAGCTTCGCCCGCGTCGGCAGGAACGAGAAGCAGGCGGCCGCGAGCTCGGTCCGGCCGGCCCGGACCAGCATCGCGTCGAGCTGCGCGCGCAGCGCATGCAGATGCAGCACGTCGGATGCCGCATAGGCGATCTGCGCCTCGCTCAGCGTCTCGGCGCCCCAGTCGCTCGACTGCTGTTGCTTCGACAGGTTGACGTTGAGCAACTCGGACACGAGATCCTTCAGCCCATGGCGATCGGTGTAGGTGCGCGTCAGGCGCGAGGCGATCTTGGTGCAGTAGACCGGCTGCGGCATCACTCCAAGCGTATGGTAGAGGACAGCGAGGTCGAACCGCGCGAAGTGAAAGATCTTGGTGACCGCCGGATTGCCGAGCAACGCCTTGAGATTGGGCGCGTTGACGGGGCCTGCAGGAATCTGCACCACATCGGCGGAACCATCGCCGTTCGACAGCTGCACCACGCAGAGCCGGTCGCGATGCGGGTTCAGCCCCATGGTCTCGGTATCGATCGCCACCGAATCCGTGTAGCGCGCGAGATCGGGAAGATCGCCACGGTGCAGGCGAATGGTCATGGGCCGCGATATCCTCAAAGCTTCAGGGCCGAATCGGTTTCGAACCTAACCCCCAATCCTTAACGAGGCGAGAGGCTGTCCTGCGGCGGGAAAACCCGTCGGCGCGCTCAGGCCTGCGCGAGTCCGAATGCTTTGCGCGCAAAACCTCCGGGCTCGACGGCATCCGAACCGCACGCATGGCGTCCGCGCCAGTCCTTGCGGCACGATAACGAGAAAGCAGCCAGCATACTCAAGGATTTGAGGATGATGGTGCCCAGGAAAGGACTCGAACCTTCACGGCTTGCACCACTGGTACCTGAAACCAGCGCGTCTACCAATTCCGCCACCTGGGCAACGGGGCGACACATAGAGGTTCGCCTTTCGCTTTGTCAACCGCCGGGAGCGCCAAACTGCCGGCAACGGCCACCCGGGGCGGCGAAATCCGCTGTACAGAAATCCCCCTTTGGCGTATCGCGGGGCAGTCAGAAACGGCCCGCGGCGACGCGGCGCTTGGACTGGGAGCTTTGAGAGAATGCCGTCCAATATCGACACCCTCGTCACGGTCTTTGGCGGATCGGGCTTCATCGGGCGGCATCTGATTCGCGCGCTGGCGAAACGGGATTTCCGGATCCGCGTCGGCGTGCGCCGGCCGGACCTCGCAGGCCATCTGCAGCCGCTCGGCCGGGTCGGCCAGATCATGCCGGTCCAGGCCAACCTGCGCTATCCGGACTCCGTGGCCGCCGCCACCCGCGACGCCAAGATCGTGGTCAACCTGGTCGGCGTCCTGGCGGAAAGCGGGGCCCAGACCTTCGACGCCGTGCAGGCGGAAGGCGCAGCCGTGGTCGCGCAGGCCGCAGCCGCCGAGGGTGCGCGGCTCGTCCACGTCTCGGCGATCGGCGCCGACGAGACCTCCGAATCGGGCTATGCGCGAACCAAGGCTGCCGGCGAGAAGGCCGCGTTCAGCGCGGTCCCCTCGGCCACCGTTTTCCGCCCGTCCGTGGTGTTCGGCCCCGAAGATCAGTTCGTCAACCGCTTCGCCGCGCTGGCGCGGGCGCTTCCCCTGCTGCCGCTAATCGGCGGCGAGACCAAGCTGCAGCCGGTGTTCGTCGGTAATGTCGCCCAGGCGCTTGCAGATGCTGTCGAAGGCAAGGCCCAGAGCGGTGCCACCTATGAACTCGGCGGCCCGGACGTGCTGACGATGCGCGAGGTGCAGGAACTCGTACTCACGATCATCGAGCGCCGACGCCTGCTGGTGCCGGTGCCGTTCGGGCTGGCGAAGCTGAAGGCCGCGTTCCTGCAGTTCGCCCCAGGCCCGCTCAAGCTGACGCCGGACCAGGTCGAGCTGCTGCGCAGCGACAACGTCGTGTCGCAAACCGCCAAGGATGCCGGACTGACGCTGCAGGGCCTCGGCATCACGCCGGACGCGCTGTCGCACATTGCGCCGTCCTACCTCTGGCGCTTCCGCCGCACCGGCCAGTTCCGCACCAACGCGACCTGAGCAGGACGGCGGCGAGCGCGTCCCATCCCTGATCCGCTGCGATCGGATCAGTAGCCGAGCGCGAGCCCGATCAGCCCCAGCGTACCGACGATCACCCGCCACCAGGCGAACAGGGTGAAGCCCTTGCTCGATACGTAGTCGAGCAGGCTGCGCACCACGATCAGCGCCGCTAAGAAGGCGGTGACGAATCCGACCGTGACCACGATCAGGTTGTCCGAGGTCATCAGCGCATAGTTCTTGTACAGGTCGTAGGCGAACGCGCCGGCCATCGTCGGCATGGCGAGAAAGAACGAGAACTCCGCAGCCGATCGCTTGTCCGAGCCGAACAGCATCGACGCGACGATCGTCGCGCCCGAGCGCGAGACGCCAGGGATCATCGCAAGACACTGGGCGATACCGATGCCGAGATACATCGACAACGGGAAGGCGGTGGCATCATGGAACCGCGGCTTCAGCTCGAGCTGATCGACCCACAGCAGGATGGCACCGCCGACGATCAGCGTGAAGCAGACCACCCACGGATTGAACAGCGTGCCTTTGATGAAGCTGCCGGCCGCGGCGCCGATGACCGCGGCGGGCAGGAATGCGATCAGCACGCCGATCACGAAACGGCGCGCGGCGGGATCGGAGAACATGCCGACCGCGATGCGCCACAGACGCAGAAAGTAGACCGACAGGATCGCAAGGATCGCGCCGAGCTGGATCAGCACGACGAAGGTCTTGCCGAATGCATCGTCGTCGAAGCCGAAGAACCGCTCGATCAGCAGCAGGTGCCCGGTGGATGAAACCGGAATGAATTCGGTCAGCCCCTCCACCACGCCCAGAACGAATGCCTTGATGAGATCGAACGTCATGGAATCGCGGGTCCGGAACTGTACGAGGAGGGGGGCGCGCCGTTGTGACCTATTCGCACCCCTGCCGCAACGGGAAAAACTGGCCGCCGCGGGTTGCCACGGGCGCACCAATCGGTAGGTTGGCCCGACGCCGACGTCACGACTCTGACGCTCGTTCCTTCGCGGATCGCGCCGACCGATCGTCAATTTCGATCAAGGACACCAGGCGGTCACAATCTTTACCTTTGTGTGGTCAGGTTCGGACGTTTCCTCGGAGATTCGCGGCCAAGCGAAGGAATTCCGAACCGTCACGCATCGGAATCTCTGCTTCGCGGCTCTATCAGGTGCTCATGCTCACCCTGTTTCATCACTCCTTCTGCCCCCACTCACGTTTCATCCGCCTCGCCACCGCCGAACACGGTGTCGAGATTCAACTGGTGGAGGAGCGGGTCTGGCTGCGGCGACAGGAATTCCTGACCTTGAACCCGGCGGGAACCACGCCTGTCCTGGTGACCGATGGCGCACCGGCGATCCCCGGCGCGTCGGTCATCGTCGAGTTCCTGGACGAGACGCTCGGCCATGAGATGGGCGATGGCCGCCTGATGATGCAGGACATCAACGACCGCATCGAGGTGCGGCGGCTGATGAACTGGTTCAACGAGAAGTTCTACGAGGAGGTTTCCAACCCCCTGGTCACCGAGCGGATCTACAAGCGTTTCATGAGCGCCAGCGACGGCGGCGGCCCGCCGAACATGGAATTGATCCGCGCCGCCAAGACCAATATCCGCTATCATCTGCAGTACATCGGCTGGCTGGTGGGAACCCGCAACTTCCTCGCCGGCGAGCGGCTCACCTACGCCGACCTCGCCGCCGCCGCGCACCTGTCAGCGATCGACTATCTGGGCGATGTGCCATGGAGCGAAGACGAGACCGCAAAGGCGTGGTACGCGCGCATCAAGTCGCGCCCCTCGTTCCGCCCGCTGCTGGCGGAGTGGCTGGCGGGCGTGCCGGCATCGCCGACCTACGTGGATCTCGACTTCTGAACGCGAGCACATGCCGGGACGCTGACGACGGGCGTTCCGATCGGTCTCCGCTTCAACCGGACTCCCTCCGCGACGCGATCGCGCGCGAAGCACGCACCCATGGCTTCGATGCCATCGGCATCGTCGCGCCCGACGCCATTCCCGAAGCCTTGCCGCGTCTGCAGGATTTCCTGCGCGAAGGCGCCCATGGTGAGATGGCGTGGCTCGCCAACGCCCCCGAACGGCGCGCCGATCCGCGCACGCTCTGGAGCGACGTGCGCTCCGTCATCATGCTCGGCGTCAACTACGGTCCGGACGAGGACCCGCTGCAGATCCTGCAGCAGCGCGACCGCGGCGCGATCTCGACCTATGCGCGCGGCGACGACTATCATGACGTCATCAAAAGCCGGCTGAAGGCACTGGCGCGCTGGATCGTCAGCAAAGCCGGCGGCGACGTGAAGGTGTTCATCGACACCGCCGCTGTGATGGAAAAGCCGCTGGCGCAGGCCGCCGGACTCGGCTGGCAGGGCAAGCACACCAACCTGGTCTCGCGCGCATTCGGCTCATGGCTGTTCCTCGGCTCGATCTTCACCACCCTCGCGCTGCCGCGCGACACGAAGGATCGCGACCATTGCGGATCGTGCCGCGCCTGCCTCGATGCCTGCCCGACCGCCGCATTCCCCTCGCCCTACCGGCTCGACGCCCGGCGCTGCATTTCCTATCTCACGATCGAGCACAAAGGCCCGATCGCCCGCGAATTCCGTGAAGCGATAGGCAACCACATCTACGGCTGCGACGACTGCCTGGCCGTTTGCCCCTGGAATAAGTTCGCCGCGCAGGGACGCGAGGCGAAGCTCGCCGCCCGCGAAGCGCTGCGCGCGCCGCCGCTTGCCGAGCTCGCCCGGCTCGATGATGCGCAATTCCGCGCGCTGTTCACGAAATCGCCGGTCAAACGTGTCGGCCGCAACCGCTTCATCCGCAACGTGCTGATCGCGATCGGCAACTCCGGCGATGTCCGACTCGCTGCGGACGCGCGCCGGCTGGCGGACGATGAAAGCCCCCTGGTGCGCGGCGCCGCGGCCTGGGCCCTGTCGCGGCTGCTGTCGCACGAGGCGTTTGCAGCATTGGCCTTGGTCCATCTCGACCGCGAGACGGATGCGAGCGTGCGCGAGGAGTGGACCCTGCCGCAAGAAGCTTCGTCATAGGGGGCCGCGCTCCGCGCATGGCGCCGGCCGGCGAATTGACGCTGCCGGCGCTGGATTTTTCGCGGACCTTCCAGCAAGGTCCGCGGCCATGAGCAACGAACCCTTCTTCACCGCAGACGGTGACCGCTTCATCCCCACCTCCGCCGGCCGCAGCCCCTGGGACCCGAAATCGATGCACGGGCGCATCGTTATCGGGCTGCTCGGTCAGGAGATCGAACGCCGCCACGGCAGCGCCGCCTATATGCCGACACGGCTCACGGTCGATATGTACCGACTGCCGGACTTCTCGCCGGTCGAGGTCCAGACGCGGGTCGTGCGTGACGGCAAGCGCATCAAGGTGATCGACGCGGAGTTCTTCTCCAACGGCATCAGCATGGCGCGGGCGACCTCGCAGTTGCTGCTGAAGACCGAAAATCCGCCGGGCCAGGTGTGGACGCCGCCGCCATGGCAGGCTCCGCTGCCGAAGGACATTCCACCGCCGACCGACCCGCGCACCGGCATGAACGGCATGTGGAGCGTGCGGCCGATCGAAGGGGCGATGGGCACCTTGGGCCCGCGCAAACTCTGGATGAGCGACATTCGCGAAGTGGTCGGCGGCGTGCCGCTGTCGCCATTCACGCGCGTCGCGCTTTCGGCCGACTTCGCAAGCCCGTTCGCCAATGCCGGCGATCAGGGATTGCGCTACATCAACAGCGACGTCACCGTCTACATGCATCGGATGCCAGTGACCGAGTGGATCGGCTACGAGGTGATCGATCACGGCGCGACGGATGGCGTTGCGATCGCCGAATGCCGCATCCACGACGAGAAGGGCGCGATCGGCAATGCGAGCGTCACGGCGCTGGCACAGCGGATGACGACCACGCAATCCACGTCCGCCGCCAAAACGCCGGCGATGGCGAAGTAACCCAAGGCTCGCCGGAGTCCATCAACGCGCATGAAGAAGCCCGCCGGGTCACCTCGGCGGGCTTCTTCATCAATCAGCTTGATCACTCAACCGGCAAACAGGCGACCTCAGCCGCCGGCGTTCATATCGTAATATTCGTTCAGCAGCTCAACGCGAATGGCCGGATCGGGATCGCGTCCGACTTCCGTCGCCGGATTCGCATAGACGCCGATCGGGTCCGTCATCGTCGCATTCACATGATGGTGACGGAGGTGCTGCACGTCGGCGGATTTGGCGAGAGCAGGACCGGCAAGAACGGCGGCAAAAGCCGTCGCAAGAGCGAGGGTTTTCATCGATGGTTTCCTTATCGTTGACATGCCACGCCGGATGCGATCGCGATCACAATCGCACCCGGCGCAGCCCACAACGATCAAGTCGGCATTCGGTGCGCCCGCGACCAGCGTCCGAACGATCAACTTTCAACGACTGATCGTGAACGATCGTCCATCCGATCTTGGGCAGGACAATCCGAACCACACGCGAGGCAGGTTCTGTGAGGACACCCCGACCGATTGGCTCCGATCGGATCGGGCTTCAGAACTCCTCGACCGCCGCGATCAGCCGGGCGATATCCTGCGGCCGCGACAGGCGATGATCGCCATCCTGGATCAGACTCAGCACCACGTCGTCGCTCGGCAGCTGCGAGGTCAACGCAAACGCATGCTGCCATGGCACGTCCGCATCCTGCGCGCCCTGCAGAATCCGAACCGGACAGCCGACCGCGATCGAACTGTCGAGCACGAGATGCTTGCGGCCGTC